>CAMTWR010000005.1:0-186309 GCA_947085455.1 uncultured Planctomycetota bacterium
CAATCGCAGAGAATTTAGCATGGCTCCGACGCTTCACATTATCTCTGTTGAAGCAACATCCTGGTAAAGACAGCCTCGCCATGAAACGCAGAATCTGCGGCTGGAGCGACGACTTCCTGATGGAAGTCCTTGGTATCAAAGCGACTTAAGTGTGCGCTGGCCTTGAGGTTGCGCCGGGCTGTCAGCCTTAACGAAAATCGCAACTTCATGTGACAAGCGCTGGAGCTTCCGCAGAGCCGCAGCTCGTTGATGACGCGTGAACACTGACTGGCGATGCGGCGTCCGGTCAATGTTTGGCACTTGATTGGTTGACTGCCGGAGTGGCTGGTTACGGGGCATCAGTTTCTTGCGGTTCGGCGTTCGTTTGCAGGATCTCTCTGATCGATCGGTGGTGTTGGCGCGTGCGTGGCAACTGAAGGCGTTTTCTGCAGGTTAACGCCCGATGTTTGTGTTTCAAATCGTTGGCATGAGTTGTGCTTATTCCTCAGCAGTGAATTTGGATTGCCGTGCAAAAGGAGTACATAAGCATGCGAAACCAACTCAACAAACGGCTTGCGGCTTTACTTGTTCTGTTAGTAACCTCGGGCTGCAGTCATGGAAGTTCATTTCGGCCCTTGGGATGGACACGTTTTGCATTCTCTCCAACAGTCGACTAACTGCACGTTAAGTGCTTGAGAAGCTGTCCAGAATCATTCGAGGACGTCCTCATCCCATCCGACGCTGAAACGTTCGCCGCGAATGTTGTCTTTGACCGTGTTGTTCCGCTGCAAAACGTTGACCGCCCTTTGAGCAACCGATGCAGAAATCTCGGATGCTGTGACGGTTCGGATTCGACTCGCGTCATCTGCCAATATTGCATCAAGCACATGATGCTGACTGTTTTCGATGTTCCAGTGGCCTCGAATGTCTTCGACCGGAACACGCAATCTTTGAAGTTGCGCGTCTGTGACTATCCCAACCCGAAGCGTCAGCGAGGGATTGTGTTTTTGCGTTTCGGCAGTGTTTCTAAAAATCCCTCGCTGACGCTTCGGGTTATGATAAAGCACTGTGTTTTCTCGACCATGGTCTACCTCATGCGCTAAACACGCAACGTCAAAAAGCGTTAACGGGGATTGCCGCAAACACTCGAGATGAAACTCCCCAGAGTCGACCTTCAATTCGCTCACAACAAATTTCGAGACTGCAAGGCGTTTGGTTTGTTCGTCGACCCGATCGACAGTCATCACGCGAAGTACGTAACATCCGTGCCGTCATCCTGTTCAAGTGCTCGTCGATGACGATCAGTAAATCGCATATTCCTGACTCAGCCTGGAAGATCCCAATGTCGCTTCGAATTCTCACGATGCTTTCCTGTCTGCTGTGGCTCAGCCATCCCGCATCCGGTCAACAGACGGCTGAGTCGACGAGCAGAGTGGCGTTCGGTCCCTATGACTACGAAGTGAAGCCGGACGACGAAGCCTTCCGGCTCTTCAATCCCCGGAAAGCCCCGCAGCCAGGCGCGCTGTTGCTGCAAACGGGCGATCGTTTGGCGATCTGCGGAGACTCCATTACCGAACAAAAAATGTATTCGCGGATCATTGAAACGTATTTGACAGTATGTGTGCCTCAGCTCGAGATCACAGCTCGACAGTATGGCTGGAGCGGTGAAAAGACAGACGGATTTCTGAGACGCATGGATCAGGACTGTCAGACTTTCGAGCCTACGGTTGCGACTCTGGCGTATGGCATGAACGATTCACGCTACCGTCCGTTCGATGTGACAAACGGGCAGTGGTATGAAGATCACTACACCGCCATCGTGCGGAACTTCAAATCCAGAGATGTTCGAGTTGTCGTTGGATCACCGGGCAGCGCGGGTAAGATTGCCGAATGGGTGAAGCCTCGCGCGGGCACTTTAGATGATCACAATCTGCACTTGTGTGCTCTGCGAGATATCGCCATCGGGGTCGCTCAAAAAGAAGACGTCCGATTTGCTGACATCTTCTGGCCGATGTATCAGGCTCAAGTGTTTGCTCCAGCGCAGCATGGGGCGACCGCAGAAAAACCGTACAACGTCGCAGGCGGCGATGGTATTCATCCGGGCTGGGCTGGGCAGGTTATCATGGCATGGAGCTTCCTTCGTGCACTGGGGATCGACGGCGAAATCGGCACATTGGAAGCCAGCCTGAATTCAAAGGAAGCGAAAGCTTCGGATGGGCATCGAGTGGACTCGTTCGAAAACGGTCGGCTGACGATCACGAGTACTCGTTATCCGTTTTGCGCGAGAGGCGATGAGCACAGTGATAACTCGATCCTCTCGGGGATGACGCTGGTTCCGTTTGCAGAAGATCTGAATCGATTCATCCTGAAGGTGAACGACGCCGAACAGGGTTCGTACAAAATTACCTGGGGCAGTGAGAGCAAAGAGTTCACCGGCGAGCAGTTATCGGCGGGAATTTTTTTGGCGAAGGAGTTTCCCGAGAATCCATTTTGTGCGGCGTTCGATAAAGTCGATGCAGCGGTCTTTGCAAAGCAGCAATACGAAACGACGCAGGTGAAGCAGATTTTCAACGGGGCGGAAGGCAAGGCCGATTTCTCCAAAGCGGTGGCCGAAACTGAAGCCGTTCGTAAGCCGCTGGCTGACGCCATCGCAGCGGCCGTGGTTCCTGTGACACATTCAATCCAGATCGAAAAGCTGAAATAGCGATTGACGATTGGTCGAGATCGTTGCCGAAATCAAGATGACTGATGAGTGGTCGAGAGGGTTTTTTGTCCACCTCTCCAGGAGACGCCAACAAAACCGTATTTGAACTCGTGAGCGTTCAGAAGCCCCTCCGAATTCCCACAAATCCGGCAACTCGAGTATTTACGATTCCGGCTGCGCAATTTCTCAAGAATCCGGCTACTCGCGAAAGTTTTGTCAGGCGTTCCAAGTGTAGAACGCGCCTCTGAATTGTGGTGGTCGACGGGGCATGTCTGCTGAATTTTGACTCTGGATTTTACCAGTAAGATTTTTGTCCCGTGGCAGAGCCCGGAGAAATTGTTTCATGACGGCACAACAGCACGATGCGACTTCAGAGTTTGAACCCGAGATTGATTTGCAAAAAGCCGAGATGCGAAATCAGTACATTCAGGCTCTGGCCGGTCTGCCGGCGATGCCCATCGTGACTATCGCCATCATGATCGCCAATATCGGCGTGTTCGCTCTGATGGTGGGATCGGGTGTGGATCTCATGGAGCCGGACGGAGCGACGCTGCTGGGCTGGGGTGCCAACTTCGGACCGCGCACCATGAACGGGGAATGGTGGCGACTGTTGTCGTGCATGTTCCTGCATTTTGGCGTCGTCCATATTGGCATGAATATGCTTGTGCTCTGGGGATTGGGTCGGCCGACAGAACGGTTTGTGGGTTCTGTGGGGTTCGCCATCGCCTATCTTCTGTCTGGTCTTGCGGGAGGACTCGCCAGTCTCGCATGGCATCCGGATGGAATTTCCGCGGGTGCCTCAGGTGCAGTGTTTGGAGCGGCCGGCACATTGCTGGGTTTTGCGCTTCCACGGCGGGATACAATTCCTTCTGAAGTCCGTTCGGCGATGCTGAAGAGCATGGCCAATTTCCTAATCCTGAACACGGTCGTTGGTTTGAGCGCATCCAGAATCGACATGGCAGCTCACACGGGCGGATTCCTGGGAGGAATGTTGTGCGGTCTTGTGCTGAGCCAGCCGATGCTGCCGGGGATGCGAAATGGTCGAATGTTTCGCAATGGTCTGACGCTTCTGATGGGCATCGTTCTGGTTCCTGCAGGCATGATGGCTCTGCCCGAAGCTCCGGCAGATATTGAAGCAGAAATCCAAAAGCTTACACAGCTTGAAGAATCCGTGTTCCGAAAATTTAACAGCGCACAGACACTCGCCGAGAGCGGCGACATCGATGCGGCTGAATTCGCGAATCGAATTGAACAGCAGGTGCTGCCTGAGTGGAAAGACTATCGAGACAAACTGAAGGCCGTTTCCACCCACAAGTTCGCGAACAAGGACTATTTTGAACCGTACATGGAATACGCACAATTTCGTGAGCAGAGCTGGCAACTGCTTATGGAAGGACTGCGAGAAAAAGACCCCATCCGGAACCGGAAGTTTATGGAACAGGCGCAGGCCGCGGAGGTTATGATTGAAAAGATAAGGGCTCCTTCAAAGCCGTAACTGCAGTCCTCGATTTGAGCCCGCAGTCGCTGTTCCGAATGGCGTGCTTTGCTGCGAAGCGGTTCGAGAAACAGTTCAACGCTAAACCGTGTGCACGGCTGTTTCGTTTAGAAATGCCTGAGATTGATCCTGCCCTGATGACTCGGATTGACAGCGATGATTCGTGTCGCGTGCACGTGAGTTTTTCGTTGAAAGAGAATTTGGCAGGTTTACAAGAGCATGCTGTGTCAGCACGCGGCGCATGAGCACGGGACGCAAATCACCGAAGCATGATCCCTCACTGACGGTTCGGGTTGGGTCAACAGCAGACTTGCAGATTCAGGATTTGCGATGCAGAGTGTTCCGAATCGCTTGAAAGAACGCAGAGAACGTCGCTCGGTGCGTGGAGCTGACGCTTTGCCCTTTAGAAAACTTCAGGAGATCGGTTAGCAGAGCGTCGGCGCTGGCGTAACGATCTGTGGGATGTGTGGCGAGGCAGTTCAGAATGATGGTCTCAAGTCCACGAGGTATCTCACGGCACAGATCGCGAGGTCGCGCGGGGCGGTCTTCCATGATCATTCGCATCAATTCTTCACGATCCGGATGATCAAAGGCAGCTCGCTGCAGACACAGTTCATACAGCGTTGCGCCAAGCGAATAAATGTCGCAGGCCGCCGATTGCTGTCCCATCAACCGTTCCGGAGCCATGTACCGCAAAGTGCCGGCGACCGTTCGATCGGTCGCTTTGACTCCTGCTGTCGCGATTGGCTGAGACAGTCCGAAGTCAGAAACCCAGACACGACCTTCGGCGTCCAGCAGCAGATTGGCCGGCTTGATATCGTTGTGAAGAATTCCTGCGGCATGGGCCGCGCGAAGCGCCTGGGTGGCCTGGATGGCGACCTTTGCAAAATTGGTCCATGACGTACGAGTGAGTTTGCGGCGAGATGTGTCGGCAGCAACCGTTGACTGAGGACCATCGTCTTCGTCCGAAATGGTCAAAGTCACCGGACGTCGGGCAGTTTGGTCTCTTTGAATTTCGTCGACAGAGATCACTCCGTGAGATTCCTGCAGGCGCGCGATCACGCGATCCAGCCCGATGCCGTTCACGAACTGCATGACGAAATAGCAGTATCCATTTTCCTGGCCGCAGCGAAAGACAGGTACAATGTTCTTATGACGCAACTGACCGGCCGTTCGCGATTCTCGTTCGAAACGCTGAACCCATTCGGGGACGATGGAAATTCGCCACGGCAGAATTTTTACCGCGACAACATGTCCGGACTGAAGATCGCGAGCCTGATACACGACGCCCATTCCGCCACGGCCCAGTTCCGTCAGAAGCTCGCATTGCCCGATCCGAGTGAAGGGAAAACGATCGGGCATGTTGCGGCGTATCGACTGCGCTTCTTTGTCGATACGAGCATTTTCCAGCATTGCGAGCACCGGGAAGACGTCGCGGATTCGTTCGGCATGCGGCGGATAACGCTTGGCATACAAGTCCACCGACGGCCCTTTTCCGGTTCGCAATTCTTCCACAAACTGCGTCGCGAGCAGTTCGAAGGGAACTCGCGAACGCAGCGCATGCGTTTCGTCTTCTGAGGGAATGCCCAGCAGATGGAAGCCGGTGTCGTCAGGATCGTCCGGAGTCAAATTGCCCGGCAGCAGTGGGTTCATGGACGGCACGTTGACCGAAAATCATTGTCGGAGCGACAACCGCGGGAACGGAACGACAACACGAGGAGTCTCGCAAGTCTATCTCCCACAAAGCCCACACTGTCGTCCGGTGAGCAATTTTTTTCGCGATGTGCGTGTCACCGAGAGCGATTCGCGAAGAATCTGTGGTACTGCGAATCAACACTGACGTGGACAGGGCACATAACCGAGGCGGCTTTCGCCTGCGTTCGATCAAGCGTTCGAAAACCGTGAGATTCATCAAAACCCGAAGCGTTAGCGAGGGATTTGTGGAAACGCTGCCTAAACGCAAAAGCACAATCCCTCGCTGACGCGTTGGGTTGGGATCCACGCAGGCCCGGCAACTTTGATCCTCGCTCGCGCAAGTTGATTTCGCGCAGAACCGAAAATCCGGCTCTCCGGCAGCAGAATGGATGTCATTGCCGCACAATCCGGCGGTTGGGCGTTGAGAAATTCCGATTTCCGTGGAGGAACTCTTGCCAGCGGTGCGAATCCGGCGCCTCAGGGCTCGACCAAACCGACTGTTTTGCGCTACGATACGCGGCTCGTTGAGAAGCCGCACTGTCCGAAAATCCGGGGATTTCTTTCTCCGCATCTGCGACCGTCGCCGCATTTTTGACATTTCAACGATCGTCTCATCGCTGTCAGCGGTGCTCCGGATTTTCAGCCGGGCCGAACCTTCACAGGTTTTGCTCCTACCCTATGAACTCGTGTTTGTGCACTTATGGACCCAAAGTTCATCCGCAATTTCAGCATCATCGCTCATATTGACCACGGCAAGAGCACCCTCGCGGACCAGCTGCTTCTGAAAAGCGGTACCATCACGCAGCGTGAGTTTCGGTCTCAGATTCTGGACGATCTGGATATTGAACGCGAACGCGGCATCACCGTCAAAGCGCGTTCCGTCACGATCAACTGGAAGCAGGATGGTGATACATACGAGCTGAACCTGATTGATACGCCCGGCCACGTGGACTTTCACTACGAAGTGAATCGCAGTCTGGCCGCGTGCGAAGGCGCATTGCTGCTGATCGATGCGTTTCAGGGCGTGCAGGCTCAAACCGTGGCCAACGCATTTGCGGCGATCGCAGCCAACCTGGAAATCATTCCGGTTGTGAACAAAATCGACCTGCCGGTGATCCGTGTCGATGAAGTTCTGGAAGAAGTCGAAACTGTGCTGGGGCTGGACGCGACCGATGCGCTGCGAGTCAGCGCGAAGGTCGGCTTGAACATTGAAAGCGTGTTCGAAGCCATCGTCAAAAAGATTCCACCGCCAAAGGGAACTCGCGAGCAGCCACTTAAAGCGCTCGTGTTTGACAGCAAGTACGACAATTATCGCGGTGTCATCACGTACGTTCGAATTTTCGAAGGCCTTGTGAAGAAGGGCGACAAAGTCCGCTTCATGCGTGAAGGCGTCGTGAACGAAGTTCTGGAGCTTGGCCAGTTCCGTCCGGGCATGACCCCCTGCGATGAGCTCGGCCCTGGCCAGGTCGGTTATCTTTTGACCGGCTTGAAGGAACTGAGCAAAGTCACCGTCGGAGACACGGTCACCTTGTTTCACCATGCCGCCACTGAAGCGCTGCCTGGTTATCAGAAGCCAAAGCAGATGGTGTTTTGCGGGATGTTCCCGATTGACGCCACGGACTTTGAAGCGCTCCGCGAAGAACTGCAGAAGCTGTCGATGAACGACTCCAGCTTCTCGTTCACGCCGGAAACCAGCGACGCGTTGGGATTCGGATTCCGCTGCGGATTTCTGGGCATGCTGCACATGGAAATTGTGCAACAGCGTCTGGAAAAAGAGCAGGACATGGACCTGATCCAGACCGCTCCGAACGTAACCTACCAGATCGTGAAGCGTGACGGTGAAGTCATGATCATCGACAATCCGCAGGACGTTCCGGACTCCGGGATCATCGAAGAGTTTAAGGAACCGATCGCCAAGGTCAGCTACATCGTCCCGTCTCAGCACGTCGGCACGATCATGCAGCTGTGCCAGGACCGTCGCGGCATTTACAAGAGCACCGAATACCTGGGGCCTCAACGAGCCCAGATTGTTTACGAACTGCCGCTCAGCGAAATCGTGTACGACATGTACGACAAGCTGAAAAGTGTCACGTCCGGTTATGGCACGATGGATTATGAAATCATCGGTTTCACTGCAGCCGACCTGGTGAAAATGGACGTTCTGGTCAAAGGTGTGAAAGTCGACGCGCTGTCAACGATCGTGCATCGATCCAATGCTGATCGCCGCGGCCGATCGCTTGTGAAGCGTCTGAAGGAAGAGATCACCAGGCATCAATTCGAAATCGCGATTCAGGCAGCCATTGGTTCTCGCGTGATCGCTCGCGAAACCATTTCCGCTCTCAGCAAGAACGTGACAGCCAAATGTTACGGCGGCGACGTGTCGCGTAAACGCAAGCTGCTGCAGAAGCAGAAAGAGGGCAAGAAGCGCATGAAGCAGTTCGGCGAAGTGGAGATTCCACAGAAAGCGTTTCTCGCCGTGCTGGAATCGCAGAAGGACGAATAGCTGTGTATTTCGGTCGCCAGACTTCATGTTTGAAATTTGAGATTTCAAATGTGAAGTTGCAGATGCGAACTGACAGCCAAATAACATCGTTCAAAAACAGCAGAACCTACTTCTGATAAATTGGCAGATAGTGATACTTGACGGAAAGACTCAGGACGGCAAGTGACGTCGCGTAGACGGCGCCGTGGCCCTGTTCGGAACCGTTTTCTGCAGTCCATGAACCGTCGCCAGCCTGTTTGGCGAGAAGCATTTCCTGAACCAGCCGTTGGGCGGTTGTGGCGTGATCTCCACCTCGCTGATACATGCCCTGCGCGTAATAATAAGTGCCATACGAACAAAAGCGTTCGTTCCACTTGGGGGGATGCTCCAGCAACCAGTCGGCCGCGCCGGCGACGAGCGGTGATTCGTACTCGCCACAGACCTGCATCGCCAGCAGGCCCGCGGCCGTCATCGTAAACGTCGGATTATTCTGATGCGGCTCATAGTTGAAGCCGCTGGCCTTTTTGTCGGGCAGGCCATTTGCATCCAGCGGAGACGCATACGATCGCCGAAGATATTCCACGGCATCCCGAATTGCACTTGCCGGAACCTGCAGCCCATCGTTCTTTGCGGACCGAAGCGACATCACCTGCCATACAGAAACCGACAGGTCCGAATCATTGGCGTTCGGCGTATAACGCCAGCCGCCTCGATAGTGAGTCGCCTTCTTTTCCTTTTGAGAACTTAGAATCACATCAATGGCCTGTTGGCATCGATCGTGAATCAACTGGTCCTGCTCGGGTGTTGTGCCCATCCCAAGCATCTCGGTCAGCATCAGCGTGATGATGCCATGCCCGTACATGCGGGAGCCGTCTTTGTCTCCGAAGTAACCTTTCTGGTCAATGCGATCGTCCTTCAGGACGAACGCCAGAGCCTTCTGCATCACCTGGCCTTCAGGAGTAGGGTCGGAAGGCTGGACGCCGACGCTTGCCATCGCCATGATCGACAACGCCGTCATGGTCGTGTCGATTCCCTTGTCAACGATTGCCCCGTCTTCACGTTGCTTCGTCAACAGAAACGCAATGGCTCGGTCGACAGCAAGGTCCGTTTGGTCTTTATCGAACGCTCCGGAAGACCGGCTTTCCGCGGCATCCTGCGGTGGCTGCGCGAGGGCCGGGCATGACGCCATCAAATGCCCAAAGAGCAGCGCGGCCAGCGTCAGGTGTTGCATGTTCACGCTCATCGTTGTTCACTCCCATCGACTAAAATACACAGCCGATTGTCGGCCCATAGTCGCCTTTCGCTCCACGAACGCAGCGAACGCAGACGCATCTTTCACGGAGCGAAAGGCGACTATGTCGGATCGACCGGGCGTTAGTCTAAACAGGCGGATACAGCACGTCGAATGACAAGCACATAGACATATCTTCGACAACGCCTTGGTGCCGCAACATCGAGTGGCGAAAGTTCTTTCCGGCAGAATGCAAGGACGTTCGCAATCGCCCGAGGCTGCACCCATGTGTGAAAACTGAATTCATCCCAATACAGCTCACGACGGAATTGTCAGACCAGAATTTCCTTGATCGCGTGTCCGTGGACATCGGTTAGTCGGCGAGCGACTCCGTTGTGTTTGAATGTCAGTCGAGTATGGTCCAGGCCGAGAAGATGCAGGATGGTCGCATTCAAATCGTGAACCGACAAAACATTCTCGACGGCCTTGAATCCCAGTTCGTCAGTAACTCCATGACTGACTCCCGGCTTTACTCCGGCCCCGGTGAGAACGGCCGTGAAACCATTCGGATTGTGGTCGCGGCCAAACGCACCTTTTTGAAACATAGGCATGCGACCAAACTCCGTACACCAGACGACTACCGTGTCTTCAAGTAGTCCGCGCTGACGGAGATCCGAGATCAACGCGGCAGACGGCTGATCCATAATGCGGCCATGAATGTCGTACTGCTCTCGCAACGCCTGATGACCGTCCCAGTTTAAACGACCGGCGCTGGCGTAAGCGCCGTTAAACAATTGCACAAACCGAACTCCTTTTTCGATCAGTCGCCGCGCGAGAATGCAGTTGCGAGCGTAGCCGACTTTCAGAGTGTCTGTTGGATCGTCAGCTCCATACATCTTCAGGATACTTTCGGGTTCTGTCGACAGATCGCTGATCTCCGGCACGGACAACTGCATTTTGGCCGCCAGTTCATAACTTGCAATTCTGGCCGCAAGATCACTGTCCGCGGGGTTCTGACGCAGGTGTTCGCCATTGATTCGCTGCAGCAGATCACGGGCCGCCATGTCCGCGTTCTTCCCAATGGAGGAGGGAGGACTCAAATTTCGAATCGGCTGGCTGGAATTAAACGCCGTTCCCTGAAACACCGCCGGCAGAAAACCGGGGCCCCAGTTGTTGATGCTGGCCTGCGGAATCCCTCGCGGATCCGGAATCGCCACGAATGAAGGTAAATCCTGGTTCTCACTTCCCAGCGCGTAGGTGACCCACGCGCCAATGCTTGGGAATCCATCCTGCACAAAGCCGGTCGAAAGAAAGTTCTCCGCGGGCCCGTGAGTGTTCGTCTTGCTGGTCAGTGTGTGGACGAAAGCAAAATCGTCGACCTGCCGAGCGAGATGAGGAATCATGTCGGATACCATCTTGCCGGTTTCGCCATACGGACGAAACGCGTACTGTGGCCGAGCGAGATTTCCCGCGGGTCCCTGAAAAGTTACCGTCGGACCACCGGGCATCGGCTTTCCATCGAGCCTTATCAGTTCCGGCTTGTAGTCCCAGGTCTCCAGCTGACTGCATGCCCCAGCGCAAAAGATGACCAGCACATTCTTCGCCTTGGCCTCAAAATGCGTGCGCCGCGGCGCATGCGGCTGGCTGGGATCAATCAGCGGACTTTCCCCGGCCTCCGCGCCCAGCAGTCCCTGTTGGTTCAGCAGTTGCGTGAGTGCAATGGCGCTTAGCGACGATGCCGTCTGACCAAAAAAATCGCGACGCTGCAGAAGACCGCGTCCGGCGTGAGTCAGTACTGAATTTCTTGACAACATAAAAACATCCGAATCAAAACAGCTGAACGCTGCAACCCTGAAAAATGGACGCAACCAGACACGACCGCAATGCGACAATTAGGGGATAAAAAGAAATTCACTGCTGTTGAACAGCACTCGACACAATGTCGACAGTCCATGTTCTTTCACCACTGCGGCAGATGCCGTCAGTTCCGTCTGCGACGGTTTTCGTCCAAAGACCAGCTCAAAAGCAGCGTCCACCTGAATCTCTGCATCGCCGGGAGACGCCCGGTTGATTCTTTCAGCAAATCGATCGGCACGCCCGGCGACGAATGGACTATTGAATAGATTGAGCGCCTGAATGGCGGTTGTTGAACGACCTCGCCGCGGCATCGACTGCCCCGCATCGGGACAGTCAAAAGCGCCGAACACGGGAACCTGTTCCATCCGTACCTTGTGAGAATAGATCATGCGGCGCATCTCTTCCGGACTGAACTCTTCAAGCGGCGGAAAACCGTCGAGCCCGCCTCGAGTCTTGAAGAAATTGAAACCCGGTCCGCCCATTTTCAGAGACAGTTCGCCGCTGACCGCCAACATGCAGTCTCGAATCGCTTCGGATTCGAGACGACGAGCCGTAAATCGCCAAAGAAGAACATTGTCACGATCGACTTCCGCCGCATGCGCCGGAATATGACTGGACTGTCGGTACGTCGCCGACTGCAAAATCAATCGGTGAATGTGCTTCACTGACCAGCCGCTGCGGATAAATTCGATGGCCAGCCAGTCGAGCAACTCTGGATGCGATGGGCGAGTTCCGTTGATTCCAAAATCGTTTGGAGTGTCGACGAGTCCTCGTCCAAAATGATTCAGCCAGATGCGATTCACCATCACCCGTGCCGTCAGCGGATTTCCCGGCGATGCAATCCAATCGGCCAGATCCAGCCTTCGTTTTTGCTCGGCCGTCATCGCTGCCATCGCATCAGTGGAAACGGCGCTGTCCCCTTTTGATGATACCGCCGCGAAGGTTTCCGGAACGAATGTCGCGTTGGCCAGCACGACAGGAACAGCAGGACCGATTTCTTCGATCGGCTGCTCCGGATCGCCTCGACGCAGCACCTGAGTCTTATCGGGATTGCGAAAGGTTCCGGCAAAAGCCACCGCAGTCGTTTGCAGTTTGTCTTTTTCTAACTGCAAGCGATGCAGCTCAGCAAGGAGTTCCGGAAGTTCGGATGCGGCATCCGACGACCCCTTCGCAAGCAGCGACGGAATCGGATCAAACGGAGTTGCCATGGAAACTCGATCATCACTTCGGGCGACCATGGTCCATACGATGCCATCCACAGAAGTGGATAGCTCATACCGCACGGGCAGTCGATCGCCGAACTTACCAAGGCGATCGCGTCCCCAGACAACGCGGTCCACCGGCATAACTTCCGGCAGTTCCAGTTGTACCCAGCCGCCACCCAGCTGATTGGAAATCCAGCTGTGATCGTTGCCATACAGACCGTCGTTGACATGTTTGAGCTGATGAATTCCGGTTTCGGAACTGTTCCCGGATGACGATGGCTTTGCACCTGCAGAGGCAAGTCCCAGATTTCTGCCGGGGGACGAAGGCGAATAGACCTCCAGTTCGTCAATGCACGGCTCATGCTGATTGCTGTTGATGGTTTCCAGCGTCGTGAGCCGAATGAACCGAGCGTCAACCGAAGCGAATCGCTCGACATTCTGCGCAGCGGTCACAGCAGCTCGCAGCGAAGGGAACTTTTGCGCCGCATCCGCAGACTGCAACACGACCACATCGGCTGTGATACCACTGCCGGTTTCGCCCCCTCGCAGGATCAATTTCGAAGTCGCGGTGAGTTCAACTTCGCCGACGGATTGCAGACCGCTCCACAACGGCACCTGTTCCGTCTGACCGGTGGAAACGCCGGCAAGAAAGTATTGATCGATCCGGGCAACTTCCTGCTGGTCGTCCTTCGTTGTCAAATCACCATCACGATCCAGCACGTAGCGAGCATCTCGTGTATGGACCCCGCTGCCATGAGCTCCCCAGGATAGCCAAAGGTGATACCGTCCTTCGACGCCCGGATTGTACGTCATCACATCCTGGCCGGGCACGTTGTTCCACCACGTATACCGACCACGGCTGATATTGCCCAGCCGTTCGACTGAACCAGTTTCATTTCTGTAGCCCGGTTTGGATCCCTCAGGATTAACGCCTGGCCCGTTCTCTTTTTGCAGGTAGGTGACTCGCGACCGATCTTCTTCGTCCAGAACGAGCGTTACGCCGGCATTCGCCAGAGTCTCGTACGATTGAAGCTTCGTCTGCAATGTCGCGATCTGTTCTCCCAGTTCATCGGCCAGCTTTTGCTTCTGCTGGAACTGAGCGTCTCGCATTGGGCGTTCGCCATAGTCGACTCCTGCAAAGAAAGCCTGCATGGAGTAGTAATCTTTGGCGGTGATCGGATCAAATTTATGATCGTGACAGCGGGCACATCCGATGGTCATCCCCAACATGGCCGAACTTGTGCCGACAATGATTTCATCCAGAGCGTCCTGACGCGCAAGGCGTTTGGAAATATCGTCCGCCCCAATCTGACCGGGTAACAGTACCGCCGATGCCACCAGAAATCCGGTCGCTTCATCTGCGTAGTACAGGTCTCCCGCCAGCTGCTCGCGGATAAATTGATTGTACGGTTTGTCTTCATTCAGCGCGCGGATCACGTAGTCGCGATAGTGCCAGGCGTTGTCGCGCGGCGTGTTCACTTCAAACCCGTGTGTATCCGCATAACGAACAACGTCCAGCCAGTGTTGCGCCCACCGTTCGCCGTACCGAGGACTATCCAGCATCTCTTCTATCAGTTGATCCCATGCTGTTGGATCCGGATCGCTGATAAACTTCGCAATACGTTCCGGCGGCGCGGGAAGACCCGTCATGTCGAACGCAATCCTGCGGATCAGTGAGCGACGATCGGCCTCCTCATTTATCGTCAATCCGGCACTGTGCAGTCCTGCGAGAACGAATCGATCGATTTCATTCACCGCGCGGTCGCTTCCATCTTTCCCAGCAATGTCCGGTACGGCGACAGGTTTCAAAGGCTGGAAGGACCAGTGCTGCAGTCGCGGATCACGGGCTGCTTCACTGTCGTGTTCAGTTTCCTTCCATTCGGCTCCTGCATCGATCCAGCGTCTGATCAGTTCGACTTCCCGATCGTTCAGCGCCGGACCTTCGGGAGGCATCCGTTCGTCTTCAACGTTGCTGGTGATGCGTTGCAGAAGTAAGCTGTCTGCGCTGTTACCGGCAGCGATCACCGGGCCGCTGTCGCCGCCCTTGAAGGCTGCGTGACGTGCGTCGAGGCGAAGGCTGCTCTTTTGAGTATCCGGGCCGTGGCATTCGCTGCAGTGTTTCAGCAGCAAAGGCCGAATGTCCGCTTCGAAATCGGGTGACTGTTGCCCAAATGCAACGCCACCGGCGGCAACCATGATAAGAATTGACAGGATTCCACGCATGAAACCGGTATTCCTGTACGTTCTGCTGCATCAAAAACGGAAAGTGAAGAGACCCGATTGAATCCTGTCGGGTGTCGAGTCACATTGTAAGCGTGTGAACAGTGTACCAGCAACGAATTGCGTCAGAATGCGCGACTCATTCGGCTCCTCTTTCAAATTTCCGGACTCTTCGATGATTGTGAAACTTGGACCCTGTCGCATGGAACTCGTCCAGGGCGACATCACTCAGCAGCACGTCGACGCGATCGTCAACGCGGCCAACAGTCAGCTGGCGGGCGGAGGCGGCGTGGATGGTGCGATTCATGATGCTGGCGGTCCTTCGATTATGAAAGAGACCAGCGAGAAGTATCCCGAAGGTTGTGCAACGGGCAATGCTGTGGCGACGGGTGGCGGGCAGCTTCCGGCCAAGTATCTGTTTCACGCCGTCGGGCCGATCTGGCGAGGCGGTCGGCAGGGCGAGGCTGAACAGTTAGCTGCCGCCTGCCGTGCCTGCCTGAAGCTGGCCGTAGAAATGAAATGCGACACGATCGCTTTTCCTGCATTGAGTGCTGGTGCTTACGGATATCCTCTGGATCTGGCTGCCGCGAATCTGGTCAAGACAACGATGGATTTTGTGCGGTGGCATCAGAAGCCGGCCGTCGTCCGTTTTGTCTTGTTCGATCAGGGGGCATTCGGCGCTTTCGCTCGCGCTGTTGAAGAAGTCGTGCCGCGATGATCGAGCCTGCAATTCGCGAAGTCACCGCGTCCGATGGCTACCGTTTGCACTTCCGACACTGGAATCCGGAAACGATCGGAATCGCCTGCCGCGGTATCGTGATTGCGCTGCATGGAATTCAAAGTCATTCGGGCTGGTATGAGAACTCCTCGAGGCGCATGGCGGAAGCGGGCTTTGCTGTCTACTTTGCGGATCGACGCGGATCAGGGTTGAATGGAATTCAGCGTGGGCATGCGGCTCACGCGATGCGGCTTGTCAATGACGTGAGGACTCTTCGCCAGCTGGCGATCGCGGAAACATCGTCGTCCTCTGCGAATTCGCTGCCGGTGACACTGCAGGGTATCAGCTGGGGCGGCAAGATTGCTTCAGCCGCCGCCGGGTTGTTCCCTGAAGAATTCCAGCGTCTGGTTCTGATGTATCCCGGACTGGCCCCGCGTCTGCAGCTTTCTCTCTGGCAGCGATTTCGATTGAACATCGCACGTGATTTCGAGATCGTGAAAAAGCACATTCCAATTCCGCTGGATAACCCGGCACTGTTCACTCAAGTGCCCGAGTGGCAGTCCTTTATTGCACACGATCCTCTGGCATTGCACACCGTCACAAGCAGCTTTCTGAATTCCGGTCGTGAGCTGGACCGAATTGTGAAAGTCCATGCATCACGAATTCAGCAGCCAGTGCTGGTGATGTTGGCGAAGGACGACGCCATCATCGACAACCTTCAGGTTCGCCATCAGGTCGATGAATTTGGTTCGCGTCACAGCACCACGCTGATGTATTCCAACGCCAGACATACGCTGGAATTTGAACCGCAGCGCGAGACCATCTTTTCAGAGCTGATCCAGTGGCTCGCGAGCGTTGCATAGATCTTCAACGCGGAACAACAATTCGCTTATCGCCCCGTTGAATTGCTCAGGAGTGCAGGATCAAATCCTCTGCCGAGCCCCGTGAGATCTCTCTGAAAGACAATTCGAGGCGGCGCTTTTGTGGCATCGATCATCGCTTCCAGACGCGTTGTCGGGCCGCCCTGATCGAAATATCCGACGGCCTGAAACGAATACACATCCCCACCGGTTGTTAGCCACGGGCCCAATCGTTTGAAGGTTGCCAGATCCGCGACGCCTTCCGCCAGAAGCCAGACCGGCGACACTCGATTGGCCATCATCGACTCTGACATTCCGCCCGCTTCGATCGGAGGACGCGACATGATAACGGCATCGGCGATGGTCTCCGTCATGTCGGGCATCGCCAGCAGAATTTCTCGCGGAGCCTGATTCACGTTGATGCGGCCGTCGATGAATTCATCATTCAGAACCGTGAGCTTCTCTTCCAGCATTGGCAGAGTCGACAACAGCGTGCCTGGATCCGATGTCCATGGGCTGGTCAGAGTTGTCGGAGCGCCATTGATATCAACCGTCACTTTGGCATCAATCAAATCGTACAACGAACGAAACTGCGCGGTGGGCGGATTTGAAAGATCGATGCCGCCGCGAGTGACCTCGCCCAGCTCTCCATTGGAAATATTCTTTGCGATCCAGTCGACCAACTGCTGTTGTTCGATCGTCAATTTGCCCTGAGCCAGCGAATCCGCATTCTCATCTCCCGTCATACGATAGGCGGTGACGAAGGTGGCGGTTTCAGTGTCGAATTCTTCTTCCAGCAGGTCAAACATCTCCGCCACGATGCCGTTGTTGATGTTGATCTTTTTGTCTCCACCTGGCATCGTATTGCGTTCTCGACTGGACACGGTGAAGTAATCGCGAAAGCCAAGGCCCAGCACACCGTCGGCATTGTCATTCGGCAAACTGTCGGCACCATCGTCTTCATTGGGATCCAGCAGCCCATTACGGTTGCTGTCTTCGCCGTAAAAAAGATACGGAGTGACTCCCTGAATCTGAAGCAGCTCATCGATGGATTCCAACGGAGCGTTACGGGCCGAGTAGGGAACCGCGAGGCCCTCGTATGTCACTGATTCCGCACCGCCGATACGTGCTTCTTCATCGCTGTCGATCCAGTCCAGAATCGCATTGCAGATGTCTTCAGTCATGTTGGGGACATACGAAATGGCCGTATAAGGGTCAGTAACGTCGTCGGTGTCGTCTTCAAACTCCATCAGACGGTTGATGTTGAACTTTGAATTCTCGGTCATCATTCCAGCACGAGGAACTCCCCCGGAGGTTCCGGTCACGTGCGGCACCACGATGGAAAAACGGACCTGGCCTCGAGGATTGTCTGTTTCATTCATCGGATGATGACTGAAGATGGATGGATTGTGGAAGACATCCAGAGAGGGGTCCAATTCCTTCAGTGCAATCTGCGAAGCCGCAAATTCAACTCCGGATTCTGCCGCCAGTCGGGCTTCAACATCTCGTCCAAACATCGATGCCGCACGGTGTTCGGTTTCCATCAAACCCATGTAACCATAAGCGGCCAGTGACAGCAGAATGATGACAACGGTCACGACCAGCAGCACGAAGCCGCGACGAGACTGTTCGCACTTTGCTGTTATATAACGATGAGTTCTGCCCCGATGAGCTCCGTTGCAGTGATACGCCGGTCCTGTGTGTTTCATAGCGCCGACTCCGTCACGAATGGCTCGGCGACCGGGATGGGAACCACCATGCGATGAGTCGTCTCGGGCACGGCGTAAAGATCTTCTTCCTCTTCGGCAAGAGCGTCTGCGGCTTCTTCAGGATTACGAAGCCTCAAAGTAATCTCGACCGCTTTTGGCATTTCATTCAATGCATTACTGTCCCACGACTCCTGCCAGTTAACTCCGTCGTAATAGCGAAACGTCAGGACGGAAACTTCTTTCGCCAGCAGCACTGAGGCATTCAGCTGGGGCAATTCTTCACTGGTTTCCATGGCCGTGCTGAGCCCGTAAAGATCGCCCTGCATTTTTGCCAGTCCGATGGCGCCGGATTTGTTCCCCAGAGATTCGCGTTCAGCCACTTTCGCGGACAGCCCACCGCCGCCGGAGTCTGCCATAAAATATCTCACGATCATCAGATCGCTGGTGCGATCGGAGGTGGAGGCCAGTTCCTGAGCCGTCACATAGGACAATGTTCGATCCGGACGGCTGACGAACAGCTGCAGATCGGTTGAAGATCCAATCAGCCCGTTCGTATAAGTGGTCAGCACCGTTTCAGGATCAATGGTCGACGATCCATACGAGTTTCCGTCCAGCGAACCGGACGACGAAGTGCTGCCGCTGGAAGTGCTGGTACCGCTCGAGCTGCTGCTGCTGCCGGATGCGCCGCTGCTGCTGCCGGATGCGCCAGTTTTTCCACTGCCACTTGTACTGCCACTGCTACTGCCCGTAGAGCCGGAAGTACTGCCGACGCTCGATCCAGTGCTGCTGCTCGTGGAACTGCTGTTCGAGTTGTCTGTCTCATCGTCGGTGACTGTTTTCTTTACAAACACAACCGACTGCACATCCCGAGTGATCTGACGAAGCAGCGTGCGCGCCACCTGCTGCCGAGTGATCTCTTCGTGACTGTCCATCTGAAGATCAAAATAAATCTGCAGCGCCGAGAACAGAGAAATCATCAACAGTGACGTCAGGCCGACTGCAATGAGCAGCTCCAGCAGCGTGAAACCAGACCGGCGTGTTGTGCGTTTGACGAACGCCCGAGAAGCGTTTTTCATGGGCTGCTCTCCTGCAGAGCAGCATCCAAAAAGAGCTGAGGATCTCGCATGTAACGAATCAAAGTGAATGCGGCATTGGGCTCTTCGCTTCCCGGCTTGTGTTCGACCAATACCGTAATTTGCAAAAGCCCGGCTGTGCCTGATTCGACAGATTCGGCCGACCATTCCCAGTTGCCAATCTCATCGTCATCGAAACGATTGCCTTGAGAACTTGTCGCTTCAGCCGCCCCGCAAAGGATCTCACCCATCTTCGCTTCGCAGCGCAGTACGGCCTCCGATTGCAATCGGGCCGAAAGTTCCGACCGCTGCCCGATGGCCAGTCCCTGCATGATGGCAGCCAGACCGCCGAGGAAAATGGCGACCGAGATGATGATTTCCAGGAGCGTAAAACCAGAACGGCCCACACAGCCAGAATCAAAACTTCTTCCGCCGTCGTGCCGCCCGATCTGAAACCGTGGAGTTCGACGCATCAGTCTTGCTCCATGATGAAGACTGGCGTCACGCGAACAGCACCGGTCAGACCTCGCACGGAAATTTTACACTCACGACCTTCTTCATCCATGACGCGGAATGTTCGGTCTTCGGATGTGCCGTCGAATCGAAACAGAATGGGAGAGGACCAGGTTCGCTGAGCGAGATCGCCAGCCTCGGCCAGTGTGTCGAAGAACTTCGGCTCCAGTTGCTCGCCGCCCGGATTCTCATCCTTGAGGGCTCGCAGGAAAAGGCTGTCATCCAGAATCAGCGCTTCCAACAAAGAGCGAGTGTCAGCGGGGTCCGCACTAGAACTGTTCGCTGGGGCAGGATTGATTTCCGCTGGTATCGCGGCAACGGCCTGCCCGTTGACCTCAAACCGAAAGTGATAATCCACTCCGGCATCGATCGCATACCGTCGAGCGTTGGCCAGCACTTCGCGAACGTTCTCAGCAGCTTCCTGAATACGGCCGTTCTGAACTCGATCCATTAATGTGGGTGCCGCGAGTCCCGAGATTGTCAAAATCAACGCCAGCACAATGAGCAACTCGAACAACGAAAATCCACTGTTCGAACGACAAGGTTGCTGAGTGATACGGCGGCGTTGTTTCATAGGACGGCACAGTCTTCCGTTTTCACCGGCGTTAGCCAGCCGTTCTTTCGACAAGCGAGCGTGGCATCCAACCGATTCTTTAGTTTAACCCGTGGCCGACAGGCCAGGTTTTCTCTGTTCCTGGCCTGTCGGCCACGGGTTAAACTGAACAAAGTTCGCCGTTGAAGAATTTCGGCATCTGTGGCAGCCAAGACACTATTTATCCGTATTTGCACTCGCAGGCGTCCAGTTATTCAACGGAATGCCACCTGCGTTCGTTCCGTCACCCTGTCCATCAGGACCTGTGGACCAAAGTGCCGGCTTCAATGCATTCTGTCTCTTGCTATGACCATCGCCATTCCATTCGTACTGCAAAACGTTGCCCCACGCATCCGTCGGTGCTTCTTCCATGTAGGGACGCAGCTTACGACCTTTGTAAGTACCCGGGCTGATCATCGCCTGCCAGGCTTCCTGACCGGTGCCCTTGAAATAGGTACCGTCATGGTCAGCCGCATAAGCGCCCACAGTTCCTTCCAGACGCTTGATTGTTGCCAGACTGGCCTTTTCGTTGGCCGTCTGCTGACTTCCAATCAGGTTAGGAACAACCATCGCCGCAATGACCAGAATGATGGCCAGCACGATCAGAAGTTCGAGCAATGTAAAGCCCGAACGATGTCCGGAACGCTGACTGATTGGATGATTTGCCAGATGAGTTTTCTGCATGATGATTAAATTCCTGTCCTTCAAATTGATTCTTATTTTTTGCCGATTGGTGAGGCAAAAATTGAATGCTGAAAAGAGCGGCTTCTGGTTTCGGAGGTCAAATTCTTCAACTTAGCCTTTGAACACCACTTGCTGCCGCACAGATCGTAAGTGTCCGTAAATTCGCCTGTTTTTTCCATTCATTTTGCACAAACCACAGCCGCTGAGAAAGATTGCCGATCTTCGCTTTGGCTTTCCGCCTTTAATTGGCTCTGGTTGACATGGTCATGACCGGCAACAACAACGCCATCACAATAAATACTACGATGCCTGCCATGAACAGCAACATCATGGGTTCTAAAAGTCGTACGACCATGTCGATGCGGCGACTGGTTCTTCTTTCCAGATTATCCGCCACTCCGATCAGTACGTTTTCCAGATTGTTCGCTTCTTCCCCAACCGCAATCATTTCGATTAGATCCTTCGAAAACTGACCGCTGGATCGCAATGGAGCAGCCAGTGACTGGCCGCTGCTGACATTGTCGGCAGCGTTCCCGATTGCTTCCGCCAAAACCATGTTACCGCTGGCATCCTTAGCGATACGAAGCGATTGCAAAATGGGAACACCGTTCTTCAGCAACGTCCCCAGCATTCGCGAAAAACGCGCGACCGCGAGGCTTTGCAGAATCCCGCCCAGCCCGGGCACTTTCAATTTCCACTCGTCCAGAACTCGTCGACCTTTATCGGATTGCAGATAAGATCCCAATGCGAAGCTGGCTCCTGCAGCAGCCAGCGCCATCAGCACTCCATATTCCTGAACCGTGTCGCTGATACTAAAAAGTGTGGTCGTCGCCCATGGCAAAGTGCCATCCTTTTTCATACTGTCGAACATCGGTGCGAAGTTGGGAACGACCCAGACCATCATCGCCGCGACAACCAGAAAACCGACGATCAACAGGAACACCGGGTACACCATCGCCCCTGTGACTTTTCCCTTCAGCTCTTCCTGGTGATCGTTGAACGCCGCGATGCGGGCGAGCACGTCTTCCAGAAATCCGCCTTCTTCGCCGGCTTTCACCATGCTGACGGTGAGAAAGTTGAAGGCCTTTGGATGACGCCGCATGGCATCATTCAGCCGAGTCCCGTCGGCAACCTGCTCCCGCACATCCTGAATCACAAACTTCAGCGATGGATGCGAAGTCTGGTCTTCCAGCAGCTGAAGCGATCGCAGCAACGGCACGCCCGACTTCAACAGGTCGGCCAGCTGATTATAAAACACCGTCAGAAACTTCGCGGGAACTCGACGCGATCCGCCGGACGATTGCTGCTTCGACTGCTCCGTCTGCACAACGTTGATCGGAAACAGACTTCGGCCCGCAAGATTTGCAAGCGCATCTTTTTCGCTGGACGCTGTCAGCGTTCCTGTGACCTGTTTTCCGGTCAGTTCGCGAGCAAGATATTTATAATCGGGCATGGCAAATCAAGTCACAATGTGTCGACGAATTTCAATTGAGTCCGAGTAAGTCCGCCATAGCGAACGCCTGGAGAGGAATTTACGCAACGATGTCACCACGAGTGATACGAAGAACCTCGTCAATACTGGTAACGCCCGCAAGAACCTGCTCCCAGCCGCTGCTGCGAAGTGTGGTCATTCCAGCCTTCGTCGCATAGTCGCGAATATCCATGCTGCTGCGACTTTCGGAACACATGCGTTGAATTGTGGGGTCCGTTCGCAGCAGTTCAAACACACCGATTCGTCCCGAGTAACCCGTTTCGCGACATTCGCGGCAGCCAGCCGGCTCGAAAACGGTATCCGGCAGCGGCTTGGGAAAGTCAGCGGGAATCTCAAGCTTCTCGACCGGAGTTGCCACTTTGCAGTGCGGACAAAGTCGACGCACAAGTCGCTGCGCCAGAATACCTTCGACAGTACTGGCGACCAGATACGGTTCCACTCCCATGTCAATCAGTCGAGTGAATGTTCCCGGCGCATCGTTTGTATGCAAAGTACTAAAAACCAGATGTCCTGTCAGAGACGCCTGAATCGCCGCCTGAGCGGTTTCACCGTCTCGAATTTCTCCGATCAGCACAACATCGGGGTCATGTCGCAAAATGCTTCGCAATGCACCGGCGAAAGTAAGTCCGATACGGCTGTGGACCTGAATCTGACTGATCCCGTCCATCTGATATTCCACCGGATCTTCGACCGTAATGATCTTGATGGTCGGATCTTTGATCTCATTCAACGCACTGTAGAGCGTCGTCGATTTTCCGCTGCCTGTGGGACCGGTGACCAGAACAATTCCGTGCGGCAGATCGATCAGTTGTTTGAAGATCCGAGAAACCGTTGGCGGCATCCCCACCGCCTTCAGGTCAAACTTCATGCGTGCTTTATCCAGCAATCGCATCACCACGCCTTCACCGTGCATCATCGGGATGATCGACACTCGCACGTCGACTTCACGCCCGGAGACTCGCAGTTTAATTCGACCGTCCTGAGGCAATCGCTTTTCTGCAATGTTCAGATGCGACATGATCTTCAGACGAGTCACAATAGCCGAATAAAACTGAGCAATCTCCGGCGGCGTCGGCTGAATTCGCAGCATTCCGTCCAGGCGATACCGGACTCGCATGCCGTTTTCCTGCGGCTCAATATGCACGTCACTGGTCTGCAGCTTGACGGCTTCCATCAATAATTCGTTGACCAGCTTGATCACAGACGGAGCCTGAGCACCTTCGGCGAGTTCTCCAAAGTCTTCGTTGATCTCTTCAAGAAGTTCGATGCCTTCTTCGGTGCGGCGTCGAACCAGTTCGTTGATCGTATCGCCACCGACGCCCAGCAGTTCGTGAATTCGGCTGCCAAGTTCGCCGCTGCGAGTCAGTACAGGTTCCAGTTTGAACCCACTGACCGTGCTGAGTTCGTCCAGACCTTCCAGATTCAGCGGATCGGATGTCGCGACAACCACGTGGCCATTTTGACGATAGAGCGGAAGCAGGGAATGGCGGTAGATCGCAGACGTCGGAAACTTCGAAAGCAGGTCTGCATCAATCTCGACATCTTTCAAATCGATATACTGCATTCCGAATTCAGCGGACAACGTGCGCAGAATCTTGTCTTCGGTCACCACGCCCAATTTTACGAGCGCCTGATCGATGCGCATTCCCACGTGACTCTCGCGCGCCTGCTGCAGCTGTTCGCGAGTGACGAGGCCTTCGTTAACCAGAAGCTGACCGAGTTCCATTGCAGGACTTTTTCTGAGAACAGGAACAGAAGAACGGAGTTTAGCAGCGATGTCGCAACGAGGTCGGTGAGTGACATTCGTGCTTAAGCGACCGCACGGACAGTGGATTCACTTAACGTCCACCACGTTCGCCGCGTCCACCGGTATTGCCGCCGCCACCGCCACCACCACCAAACGGATTCAATGCTCCGCCACCGAACGGGTTCGCTCCGCCACGGCCCGTGTTGCCGCCCATATTGCCGCCCATATTGCCGCCCTGCTGACGCATTCTTTCCTGGATCATCTGCTGAAACGGATCCGCCGGCTGCTGCTGCTGATTGTTGCCACCGCCGCCGCCGCGGTTCTCGTTATTGTTGGTCGCAGGTTGCTGATTGTTCGTGGAAGACGTCGTGGGGCGAGTCGAACTGGAAGTGATGCGAGGAAACAGAGACTTCAAAGATTCCTGCAGTTGAGTCGGATCCGAATGCTTCAGCTGCACCACTCGAATCGTTCGATTGGCGGTTTTTGCAGCCTCGTCCGCCTCCATCACCATTGTCTCCACTTTTTGAAACAACGCTTCACTGGAAGAAATGACCAACGAACTTGTCTGCCGGTCCACTGACACGGTCATCTGAATTCCCTGAGGCTCACCAGCTTTTCCACCGCTGTTACCGCCACCGAACATTTGAGCCAGCGGGTTCTGCTGCTGCTGACGACCACCAGGCGGTTCGAGATACGGTTTGAATGTTTCATTCACCATAGTCGCCATATCTTCGATCTCGGCATGCTCCACCTGGATACGTCGCGGCTGCAGTTCGCGTAATGATTCTGGAATGTTGGTTGAATCCAGAATTTCCAGAAACCCTTCGGCCTCTTCCACCAGCGATTGCGGTCCGGTCACGAACAGAGAATTGGAACGTGTATCAGGAATGATTCGCAATGTCTGCGGACTGTTCCCCAGACCGCTCAGGCCCGTAAGATCAGAGACAGAATTCGTGAGCGGGCTGAACATCGAACTCAGACCAAAACTGCTGGTCGATGAAGTACTGGAAACACTGCTGCTGGGAATAAACTGTTCCAGCAGCGCCGCGGCTTCCGTCGCGTCTGCGGCCTGCAGATAAAACACGGTCCACTTTGTTCGCAGGGGAATGGACTGCTGCAGAAAATCCATGGTTTCTTCAAGACGATCGAGCGCTTCTTCATCACGCGATAACAGCAACAGTTCATCACCGTCGACGACAATCTGAATTCCGTCACTCTCGTGACTGTCAGCTGTTTCGTCTGCGGGGCCGCGAGCACCTTCCTGGCCAGCCGCAGGAGCAGCACCGGCTTCGTCTCCGGTCTTCTGAGCCATCGCGAAGTAACCACTTTGCTTCCGAAATTTCGACTTGAGCGGGCTGAGCGAAGTTGTTGGCTGCGAAACTTCGGTTTCGGCCTCCGGATTCTTTTCTCGAACCTTCTCCGATTCCATCTTTTCAGAAGGCGTCTTCAGACCCTTGATCGGACCACTTTTCTTCGGCACCACGATCCGGATTGAAGTCTTCTCGTTGGCCTGCCATTCCTGTTGCAGATAAGGGATAAATTCGGCGGGATCGCGGCCACGCAGCGAGTACCGTCGGATCGTTCCGCCTTCGCCCTTTTTCTTCAGCCCGGTCCCATCTTCTCCAAGATCCAGAAGCACTTGCTTAATCTGATCAACCTGCGTCGCCGTGCCTTTTACGATGATCCGATTGCCGTAAAGATCTGTCTCGATGGTCGGTGCATTCGCGCCCTCGGAGATAAACAGATTCCGCAATGTGGCGGCGGCTGACAGGGGGTCCATCTTGGCCAGAGAAATGACGGCCACTGAGCCCGCAACACCGCTGCCGGTGCTGAAGGCCTGAACCCACTCTTCGACCTGCTCATGCTGTTTTGCGGTTCCGAAAATATGAACCGTGCCGGCCTGGCCATCTTCGTTGACGACAACACCAGGCATCATTGCTGTAATACTTTGTGCGACCTGATCGGCTCGACCGGGCACTCGATAAACGCGAAGGTAAGGACCACTGTTCCCGGTACGAGTCAGCTTTTCCCCGTTCGGTCCTTCAGCAGTATCAATCGCCTTGATAATCTCTTCGACCAATGTCTGCTGATCGGGTGATGCCGTTACGAACAGACTGTTTGTTCGCGCGTCTGACATCACCTGCAACGCACTGGCGGGAGTCGCCGGAGTTGGCGTCGGTGCACCGCCTCGACGATCACCACCACCGCCGGCACTGACGTTCGCGACACCCTGACGCATGCCGAACTGACTGAGCAGCATGAACTCGGCTTCTTCTGCGTCGATATTCACGAGCGGATAGGTTTTGAAAATTAGATCGCCTTTTCGACGAGCCACCGATGCATCCACGTAGGATCGAATACGCCGCAGGTTGGAACCCGTGTCGGCGATAATCAGTGAACCGGTCTGAGTAAACGCGGTCATCGTGCCCAGCGGACCAAGCAGTTGTTCGACTTCCTGAGCCATCACGCCGACGTCCAGCTTCTCCAGCGGAATCTCAATTCGAACAACTTCGTTGTCGCCCACAGTATGCAGGCCCTGCTCAACTTTCAGCAGATCGTCCAGCTTCACATCAGGAATCAGATTGGGCGGGATCCCCTTGTCAACATTTACGCAAACAAGAAATCCGTCTTTCAGCACCAACGCAAAACCCTTCCGCTGCAGATAACCGTTCAGGATATCCATCGCCTGTTTCGCGCTATATTCTTTTCCATCCAGATGGCTGAATGAACCGGGCGGAACCTGATTCAGATCCAGCGTGTATCCAGCGCCGGCAGCAAAGTCTTCCAGTACCTGATCCCACGGTGCGAAGCGAAAATTGAACGAAAACTTTTCAACTAGTTGCTGACCATCGACCGTGTCCGCAGCCCCGCCGAAACTGGAGACAACTTCCGCACCCGCAGGAACATCGTCCTTACCCGGCAGCGTGCCAGGTTCGTCAGTGGAAGCGACCGCTGAGGCACCGGCGACAACGCCAGCCTGTTCGGTCCATTTTTGCTTCTGTGCGTCCGTCAGAAGTGCAAAATATTTTGTTTCCCATTCTTTATTGAAAGCCGCAAGCTGCTCGGGCGTGGAATCAAAACCGAGCTTTGATGCGGCCTCGCGTCTTGGAGCAGAAAGAGCTTCCATCTGCGTTTTTTGTTCATCTGTCAGCATCAGATCGGCGGCAACGCGAGAATCCGAAAAGGCTCGTACGCCAGCCTGCTGCAAATAGAGTGACCGCAGTACATTCAACTGCCGGCTGTCAAGAATCGTCAGCGCGCGGCCACCAGCGTCTTCCTTGGCCTTTGCAATCGCCTGCTGCATCTCTTCACGGATCCTCGTCCGCTCGGCTTCGTCACTGGTATCCTTCATCCGCTGCAGGAACGGATCAAACACTTCCCGACCAGGACTCCCGCCTTTCGATGCTTCGGTCAACTTCTCCAGCTGAGCCGCCGAGAGCCCAAGTTGCTGACGAATGTCGTCATTACGCAGCAGATCCAGTTCATTTCCCGTTCGAGCTGGTTCCTGAGCGAACGAAAGCACGCCAAATGCCAGCGACAGCACAAGCGAAGCGCCTGCGTGAACCATGCTGAGTCCGGGAGTTTTCATGCTTTTTATTCCGTTGCGTCACGCAACATGTCAAAGAAACAGTCTCAGGTGCTTTTTCGGCGGAAAACTTCTGGCGAACAGACGAAGGCTGCCCGGCCAGAACTCATTGCAACCCTCCATTCTTCGCAGGGTCGTCCTTATTTCCTCGATTCTCTTAAGAGAATTTGGACAAATAAGGAAGTGCAGGAAACTTGAGTAGAACTTAACGATTACATGAACACACGGGATTAACTGCACATTCGTATCTGTGTTTCTTTCCGCTAATGCAGATCTGAGGATTGAAACCCAGAAAATCGCTGAAGGAGTCTGCGAAAATGACAAAAGATGGCGATTCAAGGATATCCGGCGAGTGTTTAATCAACATAACCGAGAACCTGTCAGCACTGCCGCTGATCCTGCCTGAAAACCTCTAAGCTGATTGTTCCCAGTCGGCTTAGAGCCGGAGTTTTCTCATGAAATTACTGTCATCTCAATGTGTGTTCGCTTTGACCGCCGTGATCTTATGGTCAACGGTGGGTTTGGGCCAGGATCGCGGGGATCGGGGCGGACGAGGTGGCTGGGACCGAGGTGATCGCGGGGACCGGGGCGACCGAGGTTTTGGTGGCGGTTCAGGCGGGCCTCCTGGTGGATTCGGTGGACCGCCGGGCGGTTTTGGGGGTGGATTTGGTGGCGCCCCGGACGGTTTCGGTGGCGGATTCGGCGGAGATTCGGGCGACCGAAGCAGTCGATTTGGCTCCATGATGGACAGCAACGGAAACGGCAAGATTGATCAGGAAGAGATCGATCGTATGCCATCCTTTGTTCGCGACATGATGAAGGCCCGCGGTGTGGAATTGAAAGCGGGCATCACGCTGGACGAGATGCGGAACAACTTCCGCAACAGCACGAACAACGGACAGCCCAACAGCCCGAACCAGCCGAACGGCTCTCCAAACACCGTCAAGGTTTTGACACCCTACAAGATGAAGCCAAAGAAGCCGATGACTCTCACGCTGCCTCCGGCTTACAGTGAAATTGACAGCGACGTGGATGGACAGATTGGCTTGCATGAATGGATGCTGACCCGCCGCGCCGATATTGAAAAATTCGACGCCATGGACCTGGATCACGACGGATTTCTGATCCCCGAAGAACTGCAGGCGGCGGACACTGCGGCGGCCGGTACAGCGGCGGTTGCTTCGACAGAACGCAAACGGCTTCTGATTGTCAACGCGACTCCCACAAAAGCGTCCACGGCAGCACCAGCAGGCCAACAGCCCAATGGCGATCCGAATGCGTCTCAGAACAACCAGTCACGAGGCGGATGGGGCAGTGGAGATCCCGGCCAAATGGCTGCCGCCTCCTTCCAGCGTCTGGATTCCAACAGCGATGGCTTCGTCGATCCTGCAGAATGGCAGCAGAGCCGTCGCACAAAGGGCCTGTTTGAGCAGGCCGGAATTCGCCTGGATAAAATGAGCCTCGCCGATTTCACTGCACACTACGTCCGATTGACAGCGAACGGCGGCGGTCAATAGTTGAATCGCAGCGTTACTTTCCAACAGAGGCGGCCGATGGCTTCGTCGCTGGACTCGAGAGTTTTGTCGCTGCAGAATTCGACGGACCGAAAGACTGGCCCAGCTGAATTAACGGCGTCACCTGAACCTGCACCGCAGGGCTCTTCGACGAGCAGCCGCTACATCCTCCGCACGGACTGCCGGCCTGGTGACTCACCATAGCCCAGGCTTTTCGCCCGACGATGAATGCTGCGATCGCAATGAAAACTATTGTCGCGAATGATTGCCATGCCATGAGATCACATCCGGATTCCAATCTGGTACGTCAAGAACGCTCCCACCCACGCCAGGACTGTCATGTAGACGAATGAAAACACCGGCCACCGCCAGCTGTTGGTTTCTCTTCGGATGACCATCAGCGTTGACACACATTGAGCACATAAAGCAAAGAATACCATAATCGAAAGGGCAACCGGAATGGAAAACACAGGACGACCGTCCGGCCAGTTCGCAGCCTTTAACGTGCCACGCAGCCCTTCGTCTTCTTCGTCCACATCTCCACCGAGACTGTAAATTGTCCCCATCGTCGCAATGATCACTTCGCGAGCCGGAAACGATGCGAGAACACCGACTCCAATTCGCCAGTCCCATCCAAGTGGCAGAAATACGGGTTCGATGGTTTGACCAACCTGGCCCAGAATACTGCCTCGCAGCAATTCCCCGTTTACGATATTCAAACGCGAAGACAATGTCTCTATTTCAGCCTGGTTGGTTTCTGCATCCTGCTTCTCCAGCGATTCAATCTTTGCAGAAAGTGCATAACGTTCCTGCTGATCACCGGGGAACGATCCAGCCGCCCACACAAGAACGCTGGTTGCAAAAATGAGCGTCCCGGCTCGGGCCACGAACGATTGACCGCTTTCATAGACGCGTTCGATGACCACACGAAGCGATGGCACTCGATAGTCGGGCAGCTCGAGCAGAAACGGAGACGCTTCGCCTCGAAACAACGTTCGGCGCAGGATCATCGCCACTGGAATCGCCACGAACAGCCCCAGCGTGCTCATCGCAAACAACACGACCGCCTGCAACGACAGCCATCCACCGAGCAGCCGGGTTTCCGGGATGAAGGTTCCAATCATCAGCACATACACCGGCAAACGCGCGGAACAACTCATTAACGGTGCGATGAGAATCGTCACAAAACGATCCCGACGGTCGTCAATCACGCGAGTCGCCATAATCCCCGGCACGGCACAGGCGAAAGAAGACATCAGCGGCAGAAAGGAACGTCCGCTCAGTCCCAGCAGGCCCATCAGTCGGTCCATCATAAATGCCGCGCGAGCCATGTAGCCGCAGTCTTCCAGCAATCCGATGAACAGGAACAACAGACAGATCTGAGGCAGAAAGACGAGCACCGAGCCGACACCCGAGATAATGCCTTCCGTCAGCAAACTGCGAAACGGACCCGGGGGAAGTGTGTCAGTAATCAAGCCGGTCAGCTGACTCAACAGGAATTCGACTCCATCACTTAACGGTGCCGAAAACCAGTAGATCGTGGAAAAGATCAGCATCAATACCGCGAGGCAGATCAGAAAACCAAAAAAACGATGAGTCAGCACAGAATCAATCTGATCGGTCAGACGAGTCCTCAGGTCGGCAGTTCGCACCTGCACGCGACTCAGCAGATCTCCAATATACTGGTAACGCTGGCGAGCTTCAGCGGCCGGAATTTCCAAATGCTGGCCGGACAGTGTCTGTCGCGACTGACGAAGAGCTTCCAGATAAGAATGGCCCGCAGTTTTCACATGCATCAGCTCGACAGAACCGCCGGGGTCAAGCAGACTTCTGGAGACCAAAAACCCAGAGCGCTGATCAGGCGGAACTCCTGCATCGCTGAGCGATTTAGACAACCGCGTCACCTCAGCCTGAAATGGCGGCTGAAGAATCGTGCGACTAAAACCTTCCACAGACCTGGAGGATGCTTTTCCAGACTCCGTCAGTTCCTTCACAATCGCCTGCTTCAGCTCGGTCATTCCTTCGCGACGACTCGCGCTGGTAGGAATCACCGGAATTCCAAGTTCTTTGGACAGAGCGGCAACGTCAATCGAAACCCCGGAGCTCTTGGCTGCGTCCCACATGTTTAAGCAAAGAACAACCGGCAGGCCCACTTCCAGAACCTGTGTGACCAGATAGAGATTTCTCTCCAGTGCGGCAGCATTGCAGATGCAGATAATCAGGTCTGGTCGAGGCTCGTCGGAGCACCCGGTCAAAACCTGCACGGCCACCATTTCATCGGGTGATTTGGGCGAGAGACTGTATGTCCCCGGCAAATCGCTGAGTTCGATTGAATGGCCTTCCCACTGAACGCGACCCACGCGCTGCTCAACGGTCACACCCGGGTAATTTCCGGTGCGAACACGCATTCCCGACAGCGCATTGAACAGTGTGCTTTTGCCCGTATTCGGATTGCCGATCAAAGCAACTCGCAGAGGACGGGAGGCGGGAGAACCTTGGGGGGGTGAAGAAATCACGGAATCAGCACTGAGAAGCTCGAGTGAAGAACTTAATGGGCAGCCAGTTCAAGTCGACCGGCGACCTGGGAGCGAACTTGAGCCCGCTCGGTCGCGGCTTCCACTGACACACAGGACGCTTCAGTGGCTCGCATCGAGACAGAAACGCCGTGAACGCGATACTGAACAGGGCCACCAAAGGGCGCACGCCGAAGAACGTCGACAACTGCGCCTGGGACAAATCCCATCTCCATTAAACGGGATGCAATGCGACTGGCACCGCAAACTGCAGTCACAATCGCCGAAGAACCTGGTCGCAGATCAGCCAAATGAAGGGTGTTCACAGCAGTACCGCCCCAAAAGTCAGGAAAGGCTCATAATGGAAAGCACCGGGACTGTAAAGATCTTGGTGGAGTCACTCCGCGAAAGCAAGCGTGGAGTGAGACTCAATCTCACATTGCCCGGAAACAGTATCGCAAACCCGGATGACCTGACCACAGGGATTGGTTCGATGCGGACCAATTTGGCAACAATTTCCGAACCTGAGAGAGCGCACAGGCCCGTAGTTTCCATCGGGAAAACCGAGACTCGTGACGACTTCCGCTACAAGAGAATTACGTCCAGACGACGCTGAGCATGCAGTCGAACAGAAAAGCGGCCTATGAACGAGTGCCGACTTCGGGTTTCGTGGCAATCATCTCGGGAGCGCGACGGCCGGGTTGAGTTCCTGGGCGAACATGGTCCCAGTGGTTCTGATACGTGTTCGAGGCGTGATCGGGCCAAACCGGTTTATTATCGACTACTCGCTGGTGTTGTCCGACAACAGGATCGCTCTGCTCCCGCCAAAACAGGGTGACTTTCAAAGATTAAACGATGGGCTAGACGACAGCCAGTATGTCAAGATCTAAGGCCAGCTGGTCAGCGTTTCGAACGACAATAATCACACCGTGCTGGAAATGAATGCAGTGGGTGGCGGACGATTCCGTGCGTTGATCGATCAGTCGCTTGCGTCGCCCGACAGGCTCAGGCAGATGCTGGGAAAGCAGCTCACACTTCAGGGAATTGCAGGAGTCCGTCTGGGCAATTCTTCAGAACTGATCGGTTTTCAGTTGTGGCTGGGTGCACTCAGCGATGTGACGGTGCTGCAGCAGGATTCGTCGGGCGATGGCGTGCCTGCAACGCGAATCAGTGACCTGACATTGGTTCCGCAGGTTCGAGGAGCCGCCAGCTTCTTTCGAGTTCACGCGAGAGTTGATGATATGATCTCGGATCGTATGCTTCTGGCCCACGATGACACCGGGACTTTGTTTGTGGAGTTGATGGAGCCCGATTCAGTAAAGGTCGATTCTTCTTATGCGATCGGCGCCGTGCTGGATGCCGGCATGAGACCTCCCATTTTGCGATTCGCAGAACCCATCGCAGCTATCTCCTGTGGAACGAGATCGGAACCGAGCAGCCGGGCCTCGCCGCAGCCGCGTTCCTGAAAAAGCCGTTTCATGGACGGCAGCTGATGGATTTGACGCTTTCTCTGATCGCAGAAACGCGTTCACTGGAGATTCCCGTCGAACCCGCGAAATCTGGCGTGTGAACTAAGCAAAGCCTGGAAAAACTGGTCACAGATGCCCGGAAAGCTATCCTGAAGGAGACTGTGTCGATTTCTGAGCGCCCTCGCGTTCGAATTTGGGTACACTCTGCGCTTCCCATTACCCCGGAGAGAGCTCACGGCTGCCGGTGTCTGTTCGATTTTCCACTGAAACATCATCAAAGTAAGCCTTCAATGTCGCTCCCCTCGGAGACCTTGTCCCGGATCATTCATCCTCCGACACTCCATCAGCCGGTCCTGTCTGCGTGCCAGATCCGAACGACCGTTAACGATTTTCAGGTCGAAGAGATCCCAGCCTACCAGCCTACCGGCGCCGGCGAACATGCCTATTTGTGGATTGAAAAACGTGGCGTAGCGTCACCGGAACTCGTCAACCGCATCATCAAAACGCTGGGCGTTCCTTCCAAGGATGTGGGCCTTGCCGGACAGAAAGATCGCTACGCGGTGACTCGGCAGTTTTGCTCAATCCCCAAGCGACTTGCCATCAATACGGAAAAACTGAACTCCGACGATGTCAAGGTGCTGAGCGTTACCCCGCACAACAATAAACTGAAGACCGGCCATCTCAAGGGAAATCGGTTCCAGATCACGCTGCGAAATCCGGAGTCGCCTTACACCGCTGCAGACGTTGAGAAAGTTCAGACGCGACTGAATGAACTTGTGGCATCTGGAATCCCCAATTACTTCGGCCCCCAAAGATTTGGACACGGCGGAAATACCGTGGTCGACGGTCTTCGACTGCTCAAGGGCAAGCTGCCTAAAGATCACTGGCCGGAAAGTCGCTCCAGAACTCTGCGTCGTCTGGCGCTCAGTTCCGTTCAGTCAGCTGTGTTCAATCTTGTCGCTTCATCACGAGTGACCGCAGGAACTGCCTCGACACCGCAGCCCGGTGATGTCGTCATTCGCAAAAACGGGACAAAGCCTTACTTGTATCCAGAAGGTGCCGACACCGAGAACATTGTTCCGGCCGGCCCTATGCCGGGACCGGAAATGCCGGCAGCAAAGGGTGCCGTCGCAGAAATAGAGGCTGCGGCGTTGTTGACGATGGGGCTGCAACCCCGAGATTTCGAGCGGTTTGCGAAATTGACGTCCGGAGTTCGCCGCAAGATGGTGGAGTTCCCCTCAGAGGTCTCTGCGATTCTGAACGACGATAGCAGCATGACGCTGGGATTTGTGCTGTCGGCAGGAACGTATGCGACCACCCTGCTGCAGGAAATTGCCGCACAGGTGATTGATCTCGGACCGGACGCAGCACCGGTTTACTCCGAACCTGAAGACGAGCCTTCGACGGGCGAATAACGATGAAAACCGCGTCTCCCTATTGGAAAGTCGTGTTTGTCGTGTTCATGGTCGTTGGCGTCGCGCTTCTGGCGATTTTTGGAACGCTGGGTCGCGACGCTGCCGAAAAAATCGGCACAGCACTCTTCATGCCCAGCGGTCTGCTGTGGCTGATGCTGCTGGCGCTCACGATTCAGTTGTGGCCTTTCTGCTCCGCAGAGCGCCGGCCTTCAGGAGGCATTCCGGCGTTTCTGTGTTTCCTGGCATGTTCGCTGGGAGGCAGTGGCTACATTTCTGAAACAATGGCCATCTCACTCGAGAGGCCATTTGTGGGCATCAATCCACTCGAGGAACCGCCAATGGATGTGGTCGTGGTGCTCGGTGGTGGCGGCAGCCTGGGCGCCAATGGTCGGTTGCAGGGAAATATGTCCGGTGACCGCATGATCCTGGCGGCCCAGTTGTATCACCGACACCCGGCGACAAGTTTTCTCTGCACGGGCCAGCGAATTCAGTCAATGAACTCGACCGGCGTCGACCCTGCGGAAACTTCGCGCGACATTCTGGTAAGGCTTGGCGTTCCTGAATCTTCTATCGAACTGGTCGGAGGCAAAAACACCTCCGAGGAAATGCAGAACCTTGGCCGGAAGTTCGGCAAAACGCCTGTGCAGATTGGACTGCTCACCTCTGCCTGGCACCTGCCAAGAGCGACTCGGCTGGCCAATCGAAACGGCCTGAACGTGACGCCGCTGCCGTCCGATTTTCGGTCGCCTCCACCCGGATTCACGCCCACCGTTGGACAACGGATCGAATCCCTGATTCCAAACGGAGCCGCATTCGGCAGCACCTCGGCGTTCGTTAAAGAGTATCTGGGAATGTTGCTGGGCCGCTGATCGCTGGGCGCCAGACGTTTGAATATTTCCAGATAAACGCCACTGTGAGGACGGACGTCACTTTGACACGGACAGCGTTCTCTGTACCAAAAAAAAGGCTGTTCGATGTTACCATCGAACAGCCAGGGAGGATTGGTTGAAGAATTACTCCGTCAACCAGCAGTGACTCCCGTTCCAGCCACCGTCAAAACGGTGCGGAAACCCGAAACGCCTTCAGGTGACTGGCTTCATAAAATTCTTGTAATGACGAAGAAAATGGAGTGTCGCCAGATTCGTTAGAATGCGGATGAATCCGGAGCCGAATTTCTGAGAATTCGGACGTGATTCTGAACTCTCACGAATCCATTTACAGTTCTCTATGCAGCCAGCTTCGTAAGAACTCGGATGACCTTGATGATCGAGTCGGCCTCTCCTGAAGAAGAGGCCGACTGCGAGTTCAAATCTAACCAGTCTTATCAAAGTGTCGAAAAGCAGAGTTTCAGCATCGGCCGAAGAATCGACTGTGCAGAAAGACCGCGAGTATTTCACCCGCGGAACATCTCTCCGATCAACACCTACCAAAGACTAGAGCTTTACGTTCTTCACAGTGCGAATGATCTCGGCCGCAACCTTGTAGGGATCTGCGTTCGACGCCGGACGACGGTCTTCCAACCAGCCCTTCCAGCCATTCTGAACTGTCGCCACCGGAATACGGATAGACGCACCGCGGTCAGAAACGCCGAAGCTGAACTTGTCGATTGACTGAGTTTCGTGCTTGCCAGTCAGTCGCAAATGGTTGTCAGCACCATACACGGAGATGTGTTCTTTGATTCGCGGAGCGAATGCTGAACAGATCTTTTCGTAGGTTTCTTTGCTGCCACAATTTCGCAGAACGTCATTCGAAAAGTTGGCGTGCATACCGGATCCGTTCCAATCGGAATCACCCAGTGGCTTGCAGTGCCAGTTGATTGACAGGTCGTACTTTTCAGCAGTACGTTCCAACAGGTAGCGAGCAACCCAAACTTCGTCGCCGGCGCGCTTAGCACCTTTTGCGAAGACCTGGAATTCCCACTGACCAGTCGCAACTTCTGCGTTGATGCCTTCTACGTTCAGACCGGCCTGAAGGCACAGATCCAAATGTTCTTCGATCAATTCGCGACCGAAAGCATTCTTGGCACCGACGGAACAGTAGTACGGTCCCTGTGGAGCTGGATATCCGCCGACTGGGAAGCCCAGTGGCAAATTTGTTTCACGATCCCACAGGAAGTATTCCTGTTCGAAACCAAACCAAAAGTCATCATCATCGTCTTCAATGGACGCACGGCCATTGGAGTCGTGGATTGAATTGTCTGGGTTCAGAACTTCCGTCATCACCAGGAACGCGTTTGCGCGGGCTGGATCTTCGAAGATTGCAACAGGCTTCAGCAGACAGTCAGAGGAACCACCAGGCGCCTGATTGGTGGAGCTTCCGTCGAAGCACCAAACCGGACATTCTTCAAGTGTGCCACCAAAGTCTTTAGCTATCTTGGTCTTAGATCGCAGTACCTGTGTAGGCTTGGTACCGTCCAGCCAGATGTATTCCAATTTCGACTTCGACATTCTCTGCTTACTCCTCCCGGGAAAATCTGTTTTGACACGGATCTGTCGTTGGAACAAGGACACGTCAGCCAGCGTGATGCTGCTAAAGAATCCAGTGCTCGTACTGCTCATGCTTCCCGTGACTGAAGCGACCTCCTGGCCAAATTATCCGGGCGGTGCCTGACGTCGACACCAAGAAAAATCGTTCTCGCCCGTCTCACTCCTGCAACCCCAACCACCGAGGTGTTGTGGGTTGCCATTATTAAAAGCATCCTTGCTTCCGATTTGAGCAGCACACTGGCTTCTATCGTGGTTAGACGCCAGCGAATTGAGTTTTAGCATTCACTGTGCCAAATGCACGCATACTGGTCGCCTGTTCCGAACAATGACCAAATGATCTCTCCCGAGGCGTGGTTTTCTCCCGGTCACTGCGGGTCGATCCGGCCGGGTGTATCCGCCTCTCGAGGCGGCCAAGCTCCGATGCTGATCCTTTCAAAACAGGCGCTTCGAATGTGTACTTTTCATTTCAGGCAGCATTTGCGGCAGACTGCGGAATCCCGAAGCCTTTCTGGACAGGACTGATGGCTGCCGCTTGCAAGCCAATCTTCAGCCGTTTACGCTCAGCCTGTGATTAGAGGCTATCAAACACCCTCGATAAATCCTGTCTGCTGCAATGTTCGTTCTTCGTTACTCAACGACTTCTGGTCGGAGACTCCTGTGCCCCGTTTTTTCCTGTCGTCGCGATCAAGAACAGCGTTTCTCATCGGATATCCGGCTCTGCTGATCAGCCTGATGGGCTGTGGGGGCGGCGAGGAATCAAGTGCGACCGTCACCACGCCTGACGCTTCTGCGACAGGCGGCGCAGCAGCACCCGGGGCGACAGCAGCACCCGGCATGACGGGACCGCCGGGCATGATGCCCGGAATGATGCCTCCCACCGACATGGCTGCGGGATCTTCAACCGCCGGATCTGCGCCTGCAGCTGCACCCGGAATGCCGGCCGGCTACAGCGGCCAGCCGGCCGACCCGTCGGCCATGGCTGCCGGAGCCGGATACAGCGGAGCTCCTGGCTATGCGGGTGCGCCCGGGACGGGCGGCGGAATCCCGCAGGCTCCTCCACTCCCGGCGAACGTTTCGGAATGGACGGAGCAAAATTACCTTGAGGCCCTGCAAGCGAAAGACGAACGCCTTCTCGAAGCAATTGACAGCAAGGTCAAGTCGGCTCCCGGAGATCCCAAGGTTGCCCAGTTTTTGACGAATATGCTGACGGCGATGATGACCGTCAACGCACCGAATTCGACTGCAAATGGAGTGCCCGGGGCATCTTATCGAGGGGCCGCTGGTACTTCGACGTTTCCCGGCGGATACGTTCCACCTGGCGGCTCTGCGATGCCACCGGGAGCGATGCCACCGGGCTCTTCTGCTATTCCACCAGGCGGCTCCGCAATGCCGCCAGGAAGTGCAGCACCCGGAACTGCGTTGCCGCCACAAAGTTCTCTCGGTCATCCACGTCCGAATCTGGCCTTTGACTCGCTCGCGATTATGTTTGCAGAGTCGTCAACGGCGTATTTGCAGGCTCCTGCTGTTGGGGCAATTGCTGGCAAAGACATTGCCGGAGCTGCCGGAGCTGCAGCGCCGGCGGGAGCTCCGATGATGCCACCGGGTGCGATACCCGCCGGATCATCCGCAATGCCCGGCTACGCGGCGGGGCAGTCTCTCGGAACAACGCCGCAGGACGGTGGCTATCAGGGAGCAGGAGCGAATTCCGTCGGTGGACTGGATACAAAAAAGCTTGTCGAACGCATCATTGACGGTCTCCTTCAAAACGGCTCGTCGGAGGCATGGCAAGCTTTATACGGCATAACAACTCAAACGGTGAAAACTCCGCTGCCGCCTTCCGAAGCGACTGAACTGGTTGTTCGAGGACTCTATCGACACATCGACAAAAATCCCGCGATGATTGAACCTGTACTGCTGTCGTTCGTCGACGGAACAGCTCAGATCCCGCCGGAAAGCCGAGCCGCCGCATTGCGAGTCACAGCGCTCACTGCCGCGGCAGCGGCCGATCGACTCACCGGTTTTGAACCGCCACCTGCGTTCCGAGGAACCGGAGCATCGAACAACGGAATGGGCATGGGAATGATGACCGGAGCTATGATGCCCGGGGCCTCCATGCCGGGTACTTCAATGCCCGGCGATTCCTCGCAAGGCGGCGCCGGGGCGGGGGCTTTCACAGCAGGCGCTGCGTATCCAGGAATGCCAGGGTCCGGTGCTGCAGGCGGCGTCGCAGGTACCAACGTCACTTCCACCGAGCCTGCGGAATCAGAGGCCGCGTTGATTCACGCAGCACGTTTCCTCTGGAGTCCCGGATTCGTTTCCGCGCTCGTTAAGCAACTGAATGCGTCTGCAGATTTGGGCTATGGACTGGTGCCTGTGAGTGGCGGAGATTTTGTCCGCGTGGCAGCTTCAATTCCAAACGCTCAGGTTCGTCAGGCAGTGGGCGAGTTGTTCGAGAAGTGTCATGCTGCCGGCGTAGCAAATTTGAACTCCGCCGGATTCTTCGCGACAGAGGTTCACGATCCGGGGATGCTGGTAACCCTCAAGTCACTCCCACGGCCAAAGACTGCTCGCGCAGCATCTCAACAGGCCCCCACACCGGATACATGGACTACTGCCAGTCAGGATCTGGTGTTGTCACTTCGAGACCGTATGCGTGCGCTGTCGGCCAAGCCCGGCAAGCTGACACCCGTAACGGAATCATTTCCCGTTCGGCTGCATAAGAACGCGGTTGCTGAATTTTCCGGAATGCTGACATTGCCGGGGACTTTTGGTGCAAGCCTGAAGGAGTCCTCACCGTCTCCGATAAACGTTTACTACGCTCGCACTTCATTCACTCCGCAGCGTCCCAAGGATCAGGAAGATCTGGCGGACCACTACGAATCTCGTACAAGTGGTCAACGTCGAGCTGATCAGGCTCGAGGAATTCTGTGGATGGACGGAGTGAAAACCGCAGCGTCAGGCACGAAACGATCGCTGGATGTAATTATCCAGGCCGCGACCGGCAACGCTCAAGGGGCCGCTGGCGGTGGTGAATTTGGAGGCGCTGCTGCTTTCTCCGGCGGGGCAGGAGCAGGGGCAGGCAGCTCGGGCTCGTTTACGATCGAAATCCTGGTGATCGATTCTCCGGAACCAAAACAAAGTGCTGCCGCTGGCGAACCGACCACGGACAAATAAACCGTCCCGACTGCACGAAAATGCGGGGTCTGGTTCGTTCGGCAAAGTAGATTTTGGCCAATTTTGGCGTTTTTGTCTGCCCTAACGAGCATTTCGTGAGGAAAACTGGCAAAGCGGTGGTTGAGAACGTTGCGTTTTGTCGATACACTCCGAAACTTTCCCGGACAGACCCAGGTCGAACCCGTTGCGAAATTAAGCTGACAATGTTGTCTTCGAAGCAAGGACTTGTTTCGAAACGTTTTTTGAATTCCGAGTGCGATTGGAGTGTTGACGTGTCAATTGACAAGACCCTGAGGACTCGACTTGGCCTTTCTCGATCTCGCAACGTGCTGACTCGCGGCGAACGGATTGCCCAGTTGACTGAAGAAGATCGGTTCGCAACAGGACGAAGTCCTTTCGGACTACCAAAGGTGCGAGTTGCCAAGGCTTTGCTCGGCAAGAAGAAGAAGAAAACAGCTGAAGACGCTCCTGCAGCAGCAGCACCCGCCAAGGGCAAGAAATAACTTCGTCTGTCCACGACAGACGTGTTTCAATCAAAAGGCATCCCTGAACGCTTCGTTTGGGAATGCCTTTTTTCGTTTGCGAGGCACTCTCATTGTTGCTCAATGCATTCGACTAAAACAACGACTGACTTCCCAGGGATGCTTTGTCAAAACTTCGTCCGAGCGAAGGATTGGCATTTCTGCCCGTTGCAACACAGTCGAAGTCGGAAAACAGTCGGACAAGAATGTCCAACCTGCATCTTGAGGTCTTGCAAAACCCAGGCCATTCGCAGAGCGCAGGTCAGCAATAGATTTCCAGACACGTTAGCTCCGGTGAGCACCGCCATCGCATGGGGTCCTTGCCGCCGACTCCGCGCGACACATGCATTGTGAGTTCTCCAAGCTGAAACAGACCGGACACGTAGTTCACGCCGTAAAAACTGGGCGAGTACACAGGGCCGATCAGCGGCAGGACCACCTGACCTCCGTGCGTATGACCGGACAGCATCACGTCATATCCGGATCGTTGAGCGAAGCGGTACTGGTCGGGCGAATGACTGAGTAAAATTCTTACGTCACAGCCGGCATCCCGGACGGCCGGAGGAACGTCGCCCATCCACGGGCGCTCTGTACCCGCCAGCAGCACTTTGTGCCCGGCGACGGTCAAAACATCGTAACTGCCAGTGACACATTTCCAGCCTGACGCTGCAACTGCCGCACGAATTGCTTCGTACTGATACTTCCAGTCGTGATTCCCCAGAATGAAGTAGCACGGAGCAACTTCCGTCAACGGACGCAGTGTGCTGACGGCGGTGTCCAGCAACTCCATGTTGTCGATCAGGTCACCCGTAAACAGGAACATGTCCGGCTTCATTGCCGCGGCCTGTGCCACCATAAATTCGTAGTAACCAATGCCCGGGGAGCCGATGAAGTGCAGGTCAGAAAAATGGACGATCCGCAAAGGCCGGCCAGTGCTCTGCGTATTGCCAGGGAGCCTGGGCAGTCGAATTGTCTTTTGATTCACTTCCAGATGATAAATCTGATTCCAGGGCCAAAGCTGTGATATGTGCCGGCGGGGCCCCTTCACATGGCTGATGGCAGTCGAACCTTCCGCCGTCAGAACGACATCATGGCGTTGTTTATGATCCGCATGATGAAACTGATGGCTGCGAATCCAGTGCCAGCGAATGAGCCCGATGAACAATGGAATGCAACCGCAGATCGTGACGAGCAGCAGCCATTGAACAAGATTTGTCTGATCGGCAATCCGTCCGCCCCTGAGCAGGCTCGAAGCATCAAAACCCAGAAGCCACAGAAGCAGGAATGGATATCCGAGAACTGCAATGTCGTGCAGAGTCCGAAATTGCCGAAGCTTCTGGGAACGTATCGGAAGTGCGTGCGAACGATTGACCGTAATGATCCACCATTCCGTGTGTCCGGCTATGCTTAAAAGTGCCAGAAGCCAGCCTGTCAGCTGTTGCATTCACTTCGATCCCGTTAGCTCAATTTTGGTAACTGCTTTTGATTCAGAATTCGTTCTGAATCTTCCGCAGCATTGGAACGAACGTCGCAAACGCTCGAGCTCGATGACTCAGACGATGCTTAACCACCGAACTGAGCTGACCGAACGTCAGATGATACTCGGGGATCAGGAAATAGGGATCGTATCCGAAACCTCCCTCGCCATTCGCTTCGTTTAGAATCCGTCCTCTGCAGGTCCCTTCGCAGGCGATCCGAATGTCACCGTTCGGATCCGACAGCGCGACGCTGCACAGATATCCGGCGCCTCTTTTTTCGTCAGGAACATTTGCCAGATCGGCGATCAGTTTCTGGTTATTCTTTTCATCCGTCGCTCCCGCACCGCTGTAGCGTGCCGAGTAAATCCCAGGGGCTCCACCGAGTGCATCGACCTGCAGTCCGCTGTCTTCTCCGATGACCCACCGGTTCAACTGGCGAGCGACCTCTGATGCTTTCTTGGCCGCGTTTGCAGCAAACGTCAGCCCGTCTTCTTCAACCTCCGGCACATCCGGGAACTCGGCAACGGGAATGACCATGAAGCCGGCCGGCGCCAGGATCTCGGAGACTTCACGAGCCTTCTTATGATTGCGGCTGGCCAGAACAATTGTGAGTGGTGAAGTCATAGCGTCTGTCATGCAAAGGAACGGTTGCAGCGGGGTGATGTCAGGAACGAGACTTTACAGAGACCGTCATCGCGTCGCAAAAATCACTTGAAGGATGATAGCCGAGTTTCCGAACAGCTTTGTCAATGCTGTAGTCCAGGTTCAAACCCAGAAATTTTATGCGGGCACTGTTCAGCAGGGGCGCTTCCTTCTTCTTCAGCAACTTCCAGACGGCTTCCATCGCCTTCGCGAGAAACTTAGCCACAGGCAACGGCACCACTTTTGTCGGACGTTTCAGGCCGGCCGCATCACAGACCGTGTCGATGAATTCTCGCTTCGTTACGGCGCGGGGATCACGAATGTTGAAGACTTCTCCGACGATGTCATCACGTTCGACGGCCAGCCAGATGGCTTCGCACAAGTTGCCGACGTAGGTGTTGTTCATCAGCTTGTCCGGAGCCCCTAAAAACGCAAACTTGCCGGCTTGAAGGCGATCCAGAAGTCGAGGCATTACGGTGCGATCGCGAGCGCCATAGATGAACCCCGGGCGAAGAACGACGCCGGGCAATGATCGCGTCTTTATGTAGTCGCACACGAGCAGTTCTGATTCCACTTTGGTGAGCGTATAGCCGTCGATTCCAGAGGTGCTGGGCTGTGTGGACTCATCGGTGCCGTAGTGATCTCGCCCTTCATAAACTCCCAGCGAACTGATCTGAACCCAGCGTCGCAAAGTACCGGCCAGAAGAGCCGCATCCAGCAGTGCTTTTGTGCCTTCCACATTGACGCGTCTGTAGTCGTCCGTTGGTCCCCAGTCACCGACTTTTGCCGCGCAGTGGATAATGACGGATACGTTCTCACACGCGGCCTTCAGACTTGACGGCTGGTCCAGATCTCCGGTAATCAGTTCGCAGCCCCATTGCTGAAGCAGCCTGGTGTCGGCCCCCTGACGGACCAGCGCTCGGACGGTGAAACCTTTCTGGCGAGCCTGCTCGGCCACATGACTGCCTACAAGCCCCGTGGCTCCGGTGATCAGCAGAATGTCGTGTGATGAAAGTTGCACCAGGGATTGTCCAGCAGAATGACCATCAAAGCAAAAACCAGAGGCGAGACACCGCACTTCTGGTGACCTTGTCTCGTTCGTTCGCGTAATCTAATGCCTGCGAGCACAAGTCCGAAGTGTACTCGACGAGAAATTCATTCTGTCCCACCTGAATCGTCGTGCCGTTCGCGGTGTGGCTCGACCGACAAAACAATTTGAGAGCATTTCCTGCTTGCTAATAATCATCGCCGAGGACTGAAATTAATGAACGCGATGCAGCCGACGGCTCTTGTGCATGAAGCCTGCCCGCGTTTGGTGGGTGACGACGAATCACAGTGGCACAGTCGCGGCTACTCCTTTGCGGTAGAGGCCGTAAATCAACCGGCGAGCGGAGCGACGTCAGTCGCCCGATCCGTCACCCCCTGCCAACAAACCCGTTCAACGACGCGTGACTGAACCACGGGCGATTCGCCAGCAACCACGTCCCTTCATGGATCGGAGGACTTACGTCCTGCCGCTCGCCGGGTCGAGGCGATCGGACAGGATCTTTTCTTTCACAAGCCCTCGCCTGTTCTACTCGACAAAGCGACTAATCTCGCAGCTTGTTCGCAAAAAAAGTTCCCATACAAGCTCGGTGCGGCCGGGGTGTAGTCGCGGAGTTCGGTAGGTCCTCCTTGCCGAGGAGGACTTCGCGGCCTGCCGCGACCTGTGTGCACGTCAACCAAGGTACCGGGCCGATATCCTGTCGCCTGTTGCACACGGGGTTCGCCTTGCGGCGAAAGTCCATTCCGGCAGAAAGGACCTACTTTAACAACCATCCGCGACTGCACCCGTGCGACCGGGGGTTGCGATTAGATTCCAGTTCGATCAGCCGTAGATCGCGTCCATGACTCGGCCGTCGCAAATTTGGATCGGACGATTGACTGGGTCAAAGTAGTGCTGGTGAGGATCGATTCCCAGTGCGGAAAACATCGTGGCCATGACGTCCCACGGGCCGAATTGTTCTGTGCGAGGATACGCGCCGCGACTGTCGGATTCTCCTACGACCGCGCCACGCTGCACGCCGGCGCCGGCCATGGCGATTGAATACACCCAGCTCCAGTGTTTGCGGCCCGGAGTCGCGCCGGCGAAGGTTCTTTCCAATGCCACAAGAGGTGCACGGCCGAATTCACCCATGCAGATCACAAGCGTGTCGTCGAGCATTCCCTTTTGATCGAGATCTTCAATCAATGCGGAAAAGCCACGATCAAAGCGAGGCAGCAGGTGATGCTGAAGGCCTTCAAAGATGTCGTTATGATTGTCCCAGCCGTACAGATCTGTGTTTGTGGGATCGATGTCCTGCCCGCGATTGTTATGCGACCAGATGACAGTCACCAGTGGCACTCCGGCCTGGACAAGGCGACGAGCCAGCAGGCACGCCTGACCCGATCGATTGCGTCCATACCGGTCTCGCAATTCGTGCGGCTCTTTCGACAAATCAAAAGCCTCGCGAGCGCCCTGACGAGCCAGCATGTTGAAGGCCTGCTCATACAAGGCTGATTTGTCTAACCCCAGCTTTTGGTGCTCCATCACTCGCATGTTATTTTCTACCGCATGCAGCAACGACTGACGCGACTGCATCCGAATAGACGGCACATCCAGGTGCGGCAGCAGACTGGGTACTGCGATTTCGTCCTTTGTGACGTCACCCAGAGTCAGCGGGTCATAGCCTCGTCCGAGAAATCCGCCAAACTGACCGGGCGCGATGATGAGCGGAACTTCGGCCGGCCCGTTCAGGTGAATGGCTGTCTGTGCGAAAGCGGAATTCGGACGTACGCGGTGCAACACCGCGCCATGGCATGGCATATCTTCCGGCGACGGCAGTGGATTTCCGGAACGGCGGCGATGGTAGCGTCCCGTCATGGAAAGATAAAAAGCCGACCCGTGGTCCAGATCTTCGTGAGCCATGCTGCGGACGATGCACAGCTTGTCGGCCACTTTTGCGATCTGTGGCATGTGCTCAGAAAATCGAACGCCCGGAATGGCCGTGTTGATAGAACTGAAGGCCCCGCGAATTTCTTTTGGAGCGTCGGGTTTCGGATCCCACATGTCGATCTGACTTTGCCCGCCGCTGGCAAAGACCACAATTACGGACTTCGCTTTTCCAAATCCCGACGCTGTCGAATTATTTGAAGAATCTGCTGATGCTCGTTGTGGTATCAGCCCTGGAAGTGCCCAGTTCAGGCCGGCCAGTCCGCCAATGCGCAACCATTCTCGGCGCGAACTCTGATGAGCGCTGGTGGGGTGTGCATTGAGGAATCGAAGCATACACGTGTTCCTTGGGAGGTCCCTGAGTCTAGCAGACAGACGCAGAGTTCGCTTCCAAAAAGGCGGTGCAAAACCTTGTTCGCAAGATCCTGCAACGCTTGTCGTAATGTTGATTCGTTGACAAATGGCGATCGACTTCGTTCACAATTGCTTGGCCAGTCATCGCATGATAACCGACTGTGCTCCCGCGTGCCGTAGTGGAATTTTCCTGTTCCGCGCTTTGTTTGCGGTGTTTGCGACGACAACTGTGCGCTCGTTGTGCACCGCATTGCGGACGCCGAAGATGGCTCGAATTGGCTGTTCGGTCGGTCGTGTCTATACTATCGGCAACCGATCGGACCGCCTGCTGGCTGAGTTCCGATCTCGGAACCTCGCGACCCTCGACTTCGGATCTGTGCTGGAAGTATTCTGTTATGAATCTGGTCCGACTTTGTTTGTCAGTGGTGTTACTATCGACGGCTGTTGTCGTGGCGGCAGATGAGAAGCCTGTGGATGCGCCCGCTGAAACTGTGAAACACGAACGAGCTTTCCAGCTTCCCGCTCTGGATGGCTCTGTGGTGGATATTCGGCCGGAGGAAAACACGAAGGCAACGGTTGTCTGTTTTCTGGGCGCTGAATGTCCCCTGGTCAAACTTTACACGCCGCGGTTGACTGCGATGTCGCAGGAGTTTGCAAAACAGGGTGTTCGATTCGTCGCCGTGAACAGCAATCGTCAGGATACAGTCGAAGACATTCAGAACTACCTCCGAGAATACTCGCTTCCATTTCCCTATCTGCGTGACGACGGAAATGTCGTGGCCGATCAATACGGGGCGACGAGAACTCCCGAAGTGTTCGTATTGGATTCGCAATTTCAAACGGTCTATCACGGCCGCATTGATGATCAGTACGCCCCGGGGATTAATCGCACGGCGGTCGGTCAGCAGGAGCTGCGCACCGCTGTTGAACAGACTCTGAAGAACGAGCCGGTCGCCGTTGCATCGTACGAACCGGTGGGTTGCATGATCGGGAAGGTTCGCAAGAACACGCCCGCGAGTTCCGCCAGCTCCGTGACCTATTGCAAGGAGGTCAGTCGAGTGCTGCAGAAGCATTGTGTCGAGTGCCATCGAACCGGCGAGATCGGTCCGTTCTCACTGGAGTCGTTTGATGATGTCGTCGGATGGGCCGAGACCTCGATGGAAGTTATTGATAACGGTCGAATGCCGCCGTGGCATGCGGATTCTCAGCACGGCTCCTTCGCTAATGCGAGGCAGATGCCGGACAAAGATAAGCAAGTCATTCGCGACTGGATTGCAGCCGGGCTGCCGAGGGGCGACGAAAATCAACTGCCGGAACCCGCCGTATTTGCCAGCGGATGGCAGACCGGTCAGAAGCCGGATTTCGAGTTCAGCATAAGTGAGCGACCGTATCCAATTCCAGCAGAAGGCATCGTGGAGTATCAGTATTTTGTCGTGGATCCGGGTTTCAAAGAGGAGAAATGGGTGACGGCGGCACAGGTGATTCCCGGTAACCGCAGCGTTTTGCATCATGCGATCGTGTTCATACGGCCGCCGGACGATCAGAGATTTCGTGGCGTTGGCTGGCTTACGGCGTACGTTCCGGGCCAGCGCATGATTCCGATGCCTGCCGGACATGCGCGGCGAGTTCCCGCGGGGTCGCGATTTGTGTTTCAGATGCATTACACCACTAACGGTACACCTCAGGAAGATTTGTCGAAGGTGGGCATCGTGCTGACAGATCGACAGAACGTGACTGATGAAATGATCACACTGATTGGCATCGATCAGGAGTTCGAAATTCCGCCACATGCCGCAAGTCATGAAGTGTCCGGAAATGTTCGCTGGATGCCAAAGAACGGAAAGCTGCTGGCGATCGCGCCGCATATGCATGTGCGAGGCAAGACGTTCAATTTGTATTCAGAGAAGGATGGTCATTCCGAAACGCTGCTGCACGTGCCGCAATATGATTTCAACTGGCAGCATTCCTACGTGCTGGCCGAGCCGCTGCCATTGAGTTCCGTCGATCAGTTCACGTTCAAAACGACGTTCGACAATTCTGAGAAGAATCCGTTCAATCCCGACCCGACTCAGTGGGTCAATTGGGGCGATCAGACGTGGGAAGAAATGGCCGTCGTGTTTTTGGAAGTGTCGGAACCGCTGGAGCCACAGAATACGGCAGCGGCCGGTGGAAATGCATCGATTGCGGCAGCGGAACCGTCGACTTCATCCGCAGATTCCAGCGACGATGCGATGTTGCGGGAGAAGAAGATCGCGGCATTCGTCGACGAGTTTTTTGAGAGACTCGATACAAATGGCGACGGAATCCTGAGTCGGCTCGAGGCACCCGTCGCCCTTCGTACGCATTTCGGCCGCTATGACGCCAATGATGACCAGATTGTTGAACGATCGGAAATTCGTCAGATCGCTGAACGACGCTTTTAAAGGCGGATCAGTACAATTCGTGTTCGCCTTTTCAGCTGACATGACCGGGGCGACGAACTATAATCAGTCTGCAGGTCGTCCACGGTACGCCACTTCCGATTCACTGGATACTTTCATGCTCGCTTCTCGTTCAATGTCGCCACTTCTGATTTCCGGCAGCCGAGTTGCGTGTTCTGTGATACTGGGCCTGTCGGTTTCTGGCTGTGGTGGAAGTAGTGAGCCCGTTGTTCCGGCGGGTTCTGAATCCACCGTGACGGCGCCTGCAGATGGTGCGTCTGCATCTTCTGGAACGAATGCAAATGCAAACACCGCTGCGGGCAACTCGACGTCAGAAGGCACTGCGACGGCTTCTTCTCGCAAAACAAAACATCGGCGTGACGAAGTGTGGGTCGATGAAAAAGGCCAGAAGTGGTTCGGCAATGTTCCGATGGATGCGTTCTTTGATAATCCTTACGAAGTCGCCAGCAATCAGACTCCGATAGGTGGCGGAACCGTTCAGGTTGCATCGGCCGGCGATAACGCAGGCGATGAAAAACCTGTCGTGGCTCCGGCGGGTAAAGAACCGGAAATGGCCGATGGAACTCCGCCGGCTGAGCCCGCAAGTTCGGAGACTCCGGCTGGTGCTGCGGCAGGATCTGATTCCTGGGCCGATTTGATTTCGATGGCGACGATCGATGAAGAAGTAAAATCGATCCGCAATTTTATGACGGAGAACGTGCAGTCCGTCGGGACATTCAATTCATCAATGCTGATGATTCCTCCCAAGGCTGCCGCATTGGGGGCTCTGTCAGAAGTTGTCAAAGAGCACTCTGAAACTGTGTCGTGGAAAGACGACGCGAAGTACATTCGCGACCTGTCCAAGAAGATCAATTCTGCGCCGCTTCAGCGAGGTGCTAAAGATCAGAAACGCGTTCAGGAACTTTTCGAGGCGATCTCAGATACGCTCAATCGATCAAGGCCCGCTGGTCTGGAAGAGCCGCCGGAAACAGATTCTTTTGCTGAAGTCTCTGAAATGCGTCTGCTGATGATGCGTATGGAAGAAGCAGAAAAGAAGATGAAGACAGAAGCCGGCACCGAAAGCGCGATGGGATCAAAGAAGGAGCTCATCCTGCACGAGGCCTCCATGATGGCGATGATGGCGAAAATTGTCAGCACGCCTGGGTATGGCTATGGCGACGACGCCAAGTTCACGGGATACGCCGGAGATGTTGTGAATGCGTCACTGGCGATCAAGGCTGCCGCAGAAGCCAATGACTTCGCGGCCTATGAGTCCGCTCTGACCAAGATCGCCACCACTTGCAGCAACTGCCATTCGGATTACAAAAACGACTAAGAACGCCCAACAAAACTGTCGTGAGTAGCCGGATTCGCGAGAATGTGGATGGGTGTCTGAGCATTCACAAGTTGAGCTACGGTTTGGCTGTCGTCATTAATGTACCCGCGGGAATGACACGCAACCCCTGTTTTACAGACTGTCAAAGCACCCGGCAGATCCTTTGCTAATCGCATCCGAATGACGGGCGACAGTGCTGCATGGCACACGCTGAGGAACACAACACCGGAGAAGGCAGTCTCTGGAAGCATGAAGTGTCATAAAAAAACGCCAGCGGGGAAATGCATCCTCGCTGGCGGTTATCGGTTGATGAAGACCTACTGCAACAAGTTCGACGGAAACAATCGCGTCAATGACCGACTTTCATGTCAGGCAGAGCCCGTATCTTGAGTCCTCTGATTCGGTTCTGATGCGTCGCGTAAGTACGAAACGCGGGAAAAGATGGACGCCTTCATTCCGCAAGGTGGGAATGGAAAATTCAGGACGGCTGTTCAAGGAAAACGGCTCCCTCTATACTCGACTCCGTGTCTAACCTGACGACACACCGAGGAAAGTAGGCAACTTTCGTTGGCTGTTGATTCCGCTCGTCCAAAATTCATTATTGATTCACCACCGGAACAGACTCAGATGTCGGAAGAAATGAAACTCAGCAAGGTCGAATTGCTGAAAGAAGCGTCTCACCAGTTTCGTGGAACGCTGGCCGAAGAACTGCTGAATGGTAAAGCCGAATTTTCGGATGACGCGGCCACACTGCTGAAGCATCACGGCTCGTATCTTCAGGACGACCGAGATTCGCGCAAGGCCAAAGGTGAAGACGGCAAGGCGCTCGGCAAGCAATATTCCTGCATGGTCAGAACTCGAATTCCTGGTGGACGAGTCACCGCCAGTCAGTTTCTGGCAGAACTGGATCTGTGCGAAAAGCTGGCCAACGGCACATTGCGAATCACCAGCCGCCAGGGATTTCAGCTGCACGGAGTCCTGAAAGGCGACCTGAAAGAATCCATTCGAACCATCAACGATATTCAGCTGACAACGTTTGCTGCCTGCGGCGACGTGAATCGAAACGTGATGGCCTGCCCGGCACCGATTAAGTCGGACGTTTACGACCAGATCCAGGAGCTGTCTCAGGAACTGGCCGAACATTTCCGTCCGAAGACGACCGCCTATTTTGATATCTGGCTGAAGGACGAAAACGGCGAAGAGGTTGACGTTACGGAATTCAAGCACGTTGAAGAACCCATCTACGGCGCTCGCTACCTGCCGCGTAAATTCAAGATGGCGATTGGTTTGCCGGACGACAACTGCGTCGACCTGTACACGCAGGATCTGGGCCTGATGGCCATCGTCGAGGACGGCAAAATCATCGGCTATAACGTTTTGGCCGGTGGCGGCATGGGGCGAACACCGTCTGCCGAAAAGACTTTCCCTGCGCTGGCTAAGCGGATTTGCTTTGCCACGCCGGAAGAAGTTGTGGGCGTGAGCGAAGCCATCGTGAAGGTGCAACGCGACTTCGGAAATCGCGAAGATCGCAAACGAGCTCGTCTCAAGTATCTGATTGCCGACTGGGGCACTCCGAAGTTCAAGGCGATGGTGGAACAGTACTACGGAAAGGGACTTCCTGATCCGCATCCTGCGGAAGTCACCGGCGTCGATGACCACATCGGCTGGCACGAGCAGGGCGACGGCAAGCTGTTTCTGGGGATCAACATCGAGAATGGTCGCATCAAGGACGAGGACAGCCTGAGGATCAAGTCGGGGCTACGAGCCATCCTGAAGCGGTTCGGCATGAACACTCGTCTGACGGCGCTGCAGAGCGTTATTCTGTGCGATATCGATCCGAAGGATAAGGCAGAGATCAACCGGATTCTGGCCGAGCACGGTATTAAGGGCGCCGACGAGCTGACACTTCTGCGACGATATGCGATCGCGTGCCCGGCGTTCCCTACCTGCGGACTTTCCATTACGGAATCCGAACGAGCCTTGCCGGGACTGCTCGACGAAATGGAAGTGGCTCTCGCCAAGCTGGGGCTGCTAGCCGATAAGATTGCGGTTCACATGACCGGCTGTCCAAACGGATGTGCTCGACCTTACACGCCTGACGTAGGACTCGTGGGCAAGGCGGTTGGCAAGTACACGCTGTTTCTGGGCGGCAATCCCGAAGGAACTCGGCTGTGCTTCATTTTCAAGGACATGGTGCCGCTTGAGGACATTGTACCGACGCTGACACCACTGTTGACCGGATACAAGGCAGAACGACGCAGCTCAGAATCCTTCGGCGATTTCTGTGCTCGCAAGGGCCAGGCCGCACTCGAAGCCTACACGGCGTAGCCGCAATTCGCGTCGGCTGCGTGGGAAAAGATTTCCACGCGGCCAGCGTGATTTTGTTATCCAATTTACAAGCTCGAATCGCCAGTTTTCAGGTTGCTCGTTTGCGACTCTCCCAACCCGAAGCGTCAGCGAGGGATGGCGTTTTTGCGTTTCGGCAGTGCTGCTAAAAACCTCTCGCTGACGCTTCGGGTTATGATAAATTATTGTGTCTCAGCTGGCACGCATCACAGGTGAACCGTTGCCAGTCGCAAACTCCGACAGCAGAGAATACACGGTTTCTTCGGTGATATGCGTCTCGGGCGATGTCTCATGAATCACCTGCAGCAACGCGCAAATGCGGGAGATTTTCGCTGCATTGCCGACGGAAGTCAGCGAGATGGCGCGCACCGCTGATTCATCGACGGCCGCTGGACGAACAGACTGATGAGTCATCAAGTGGCGCGCGAAATCAGACGATTCGGCACTGTCGAGTTCCGACAAATGAATGGGAACCAAAGTCTCCGAGAATTCGACGGGCATCGATTTTCCCGAAGTCACAATTACCGTCAGCATTCCATCGCTCTGATCGCTCATGGCACGGAGCACTCGCAGCAGCATGTTCATATCACCTGCGGCACGATGAAAATCGTCGAGCAGAATCACAGTTTGCACTCCGCATCGGCCGCGTCCCGACAGCTCATCGCGGACGAGCGACAGCAATTCGTGACGTCGCATGGATGGTCGAAGCCGAGCACACAGGCCTTCTGCAAGTTGCCAAAGTGCCGACTCTTCGTCCATACCACTCAGCGGAAGTGGCACCGTCATGATGCCCGTGCGAGTCAGTTCTTCGCGTAGTCGCCCGAGCACTCGGGAGCGTCCGCTGCCATCGGGGCCCTGCACAAGTCCCAACGGTTCGTGGCTTTCCACGAGATACAGCAGACGGCTGACAGCTTCCAGGTGCACCGAACTGTCAAAGAACCATTCTGACTGAGTCTGATGCCCGAACATTTCGGAATGCCTTCGTCTTTGAGGATAGAATCTGAAGCCGAGAGCCGATCGGGAGACCGTCTGCTCGCTCTGTTCGGTACAATCGGCAGAATCAGCGGGACTGATTCAGGCAAATCATGGCAATCTGGGCCTGGCTCAGAATTGGCAAATCGAAAGTCTCCGTCACCTTGCCGCTTCCGCCGCTTGACAGTGGACGCGGCAACTCATGCAATTCAGCATTCTTCATCGGCTCTGTTTAGTCTCCATACGTGTTCACGGTCCCCACATCCATGTCAGAACTGACCTATCGTTCCGCCGGCGTCGATCTCGAACTGTACGAGCAGGGCATGCAAAAGCTGCCGAAGCTCATGCAGAAGACTTTTACATCGGGCGTTATGGAGCTGCCGGGTGGCTTCGCCGGACTGTTTCGCCTGAACGCAGAAAAGCAGTGGAAAGACCCAGTTCTTGTCTCGGGCACCGATGGTGTGGGCACAAAAATTAAAGTGGCCATTCACGCTCAGACTTACAACACGATCGGCGTTGATCTGGTGGCGATGTGTGTGAATGACTGCCTGTGCCTTGGCGCACAGCCGCTGTTTTTTCTTGACTACATTGCCATGGGCAAAGACGATCCGAATCTGCTGGAACAGCTTGTCAGCGGAGTCAGTGACGGCTGCTGTCAGGCCGGCGCAGCATTGCTCGGCGGAGAAACGGCCATCATGCCGGATCTGTATGCCGCAGGTGATTTCGACATGGCCGGATTCTGTGTGGGTGTTGCAGAACGAGCCGATTTGATTGACGGACGACATCGAGTTGTCGCGGGCGATGTGCTCATTGGTGTGCCGTCAGACGGCTTTCATTCCAATGGCTACAGCCTCGTTCGCAAAGTCGTGTTTGAGCATGCCGGTCTGAAAGTTTCCGATCATGTCGCGGCGTTGAACAGCACTGTCGGCGAGGCACTCATGCGACCAACTCGCATCTATGCTGATGTCGTCACGGCAGCAAAGAAAGCTGCGGGCGAAGGAAACATTCACGCGATCGCTCACATTACCGGTGGCGGAATTGCAGACAACTATGAACGAGTCCTGCCCAAGCATGTGCAGGCGATTGTGAATCGTTCCGCGTGGAAGATTCCGACTGTGTTTCAGTGGCTTCAGAAACTCGGTAACGTCGCCGAACAGGAAATGTTCAACGTCTTTAACATGGGCATCGGTCTTGTGCTGACCGTTCCGCCTGCAGTCGCCGATGCTGTTCAGGCGGCCTGTTCCACGCCGGAGTTCCCCGCGTTTCGACTGGGCGAAATCCGGGCTCAGGAAGCTGAAGAGCCGACAGTACGCGTGCAGTAGTTGCATGGATGCCCTGATCGCCACTGCGGACCGGGGGCAGCTTCGTTCAACGTGCAGCCGAGCCTTCATTCTGATTGGCCGAAATACAAACCGGTTCCCGTGATGCTCTTTTTTTCTGAAACAGAGAGACGTGAGTTGGGGATATTGCGTTATGCGGCCTGTTCCAGTTTCTCGTCGATAAGGACCTTGCGATCTGCTGGGAATTGCTGAATATTGTGGCTTTTGTTGCAGCGGCCGGTTAAAGTTCAGGCCCCGCCTCACACGCACGCCGGCTGATGTTTTGACCACTCCGATCCCGAAGTCGCGTCGCGTCGCGTGAGCTTACTCTCGCCTGTACTCTCGATATTCGATTGAGACTTCTGATGACCGATCGAAGTTCCCGGTTCCAAATAATGACGCATTCTGACCACGCTCGACAGCGGGTTCGTTCTCTGATGATCACAGTCACGCTGCTTTTGGCATCGGGCACCGTGAGTCATGCGCAGACTCCTGCTACCGGCGCGCCGGCACCGCCCGCTGATTTTTCTCAGCTGTCTCGTGCCGAAGTCGGCTCCGCTGTGCAGCTGACGGACGAACAAAAGGCTGTCGTCCTGCAGACGATCGTAGAACGCGACGCCGCGGTTGCTGCTGCGGAGGAGACTGCTCGTCCGGAGATCATCGCCACGTACAATGAAAAACTGAAAGCTTCGCTCACGCCCGATCAGCTGAGACTGTTCAACACGTTCTTCAACGGCAAACTTCTGCGTTTCAATTTTCGAAATCAGAAATGGGCCGAGGTTCTGGACTGGATCGCAAAGGAAGCGGACCTTTCACTGGTGATGGAAACTCCGCCGCCGGGAACTTTTAATTACTCGGACTCACGCGATTACACCACAACAGAAAGTATCGATCTGTTGAATGGCTGGCTATTGACCAAAGGCTTTGCGCTCGTCCGCCGTGAACGTATGCTGATGGTTCTGGATCTGAAAGCTGGCCTTCCGGAAGGCACGATCCCACGCATCAGTCCGGAAGAACTGGAGACTCGAGGCCGTTACGAATTCGTCAGTGTGCTGCTTCCGCTGGAAGGACGCGCGGCGGAAGTGGTACTGCTGGAAGTGAAGCCGTTACTCGGCAGCTATGGCAAAGCCGAGGCGCTCGCTCAGACCAGGCAACTGCTGGTGTTTGATACGGCGTCCAATCTTCGTGTCATTGAACAGATCGTCAAGAAGATCCCGGTTCCGGAGACGCCGGCGTTGCCTGCCGTCATTGAAAAGCCTGTGCTGACCGTGTATCCGGTCATGCACGCCAATCCGGAGCAGGCCGGCGAAGTCCTGAAGACGATTGTTGTCGGCACCGTGGTGGTTGATATCAAAGCCGGGCAGATTTCTGTCAATGCGGTCCCGACTGAGCAGGAAAAGGCAAAGATTATTATTGGGCAGCTGGAATCCAATCAGGGCCCGGACCTGCAGCCTAAACTGCAGCTGTATTCGGTTCAGGTCTCCGACGCCGAACAGATGCTGGCAACATTGAAGCTGGTCGCTCCGGATGGGCAGTATCGAATTGATCCGGTGTCGGGAAAGTTAATCGCGTGGGCGTCGGAAAGAGACCAGGCTCACATCGCCGAGTCTCTCGAAATGATTCAGGCCGAGCAGCCTCAGGGCGGCGGACGTCAGCTTCAGGTTTATGCACTGAAGAATGCGGATCCCGTAGCTCTGTCGACAATTCTGCTGACGGTCGTGCCCACCGCGCGAGTCACCGTGAATGCGCCTACTCGCAGCCTTGTCGCGTTTGGAACGTTGACCGATCACGAAGCGATCCGTGCCCTGATTCAGCAACTGGAACAGCAGGCTGAAACTGCAGGTACCGCGAAAGTGCTGAAGACATATCCGGCCGCTGGCACGCTTTCGACCAATATGGTCACTCTGATGGCCACCGCCGTGCCGAGTGCACAGGTTCTTGCTGACACCGCTAATCAGCGGTTGCTGATTATGGCAACCGCCGATCAGCATACGCAGATTGAAGTCCTGCTGCAGTCTCTGGTGAGTGCAGAAACTGGCGGTCGCGTGCTGATGATTCATGATGCGGAACGAGTCGACACGACCAGTGTGACAGCGCTGCTGACCACCGTGACGCCTCAGGCTGCTGTCACGATCGACGCGATTAATAAACGGCTGCTGGTGGTTGCATCGGAGGACGATCAGAAGAAAGTCACCTCTGTGCTTGAGCAGGTTCAAACCTCCGAAGAAAATTCTCTTCGCCCGCTCAAGTCCTATCCTCTGCAGCCAAAGATGACTACTGCCACGATCACGACGCTGCTCACCACGCTGGTGCCGAAGGCCGGTGTGACGGCGGATGAGCCTAACAGAAGACTGCTCATCGCCGCGACGGAGAAGGAGCACATTCTGATCGAGCAGGTGATTGCTCAGGTCCAGCAGGAGGCCGTCGGGATTCAGCCTTTGCTGAAATTTTATCCGCTGACAAAACTGGCCGGGCCCACATCACTTCCGGTTCTGCAGACCATCGCTCCTCTCGCGAAGATCACGTTTCAGCCGGAAGGAAAGCGTTTCAGTATCATTGCAACTCCCGACGATCACGCGGCGATTGCTTCGACACTTCAGCAGCTGGAAATGAATGCTGCAGATTTGCAGAGAAGCCTGAAATTCTATGACGTTTCGACCATCGGCGGTGCGGATGCTCGAGCCTTGCTGACAACGACCTACACGGACGTAAGCTTCGTCGCCACCGCGGATGGAATGAAAGTGATGGCGTGGGTTTCCGCCGACCAGGATCAGCAGATTTTGGCGACGCTGGAACAGCTGACGAAGGAGCAGCCATTTGAGTCCACTCGGACGATGGAACTGTATTCCATCACCGATCTGGGGCCGTCCGCTTCCACCGTTCTGGCTCAGGCCGTTCCCAAGGCAGTGATCACCACCGGCGCGCGAGCCGATCAGCTGGCTATTGTTGCGACTGCTGCGGATCATGAAAAATTGAAGACGGTGCTGTCGCAGTTGCAGGGATCCAAAACGACCCCGGCCGCCAAAGAACTGGTCGTGTATCCGATCAAAGGAATCACGCCGACTTCCGTACTGCAGGTCCTGCAGCCGCTCGTTGATGCCGACGTTCAATTGACGGTTGATCCTGCAGGTCAGCAACTTTTTGTTCGCGCGTTTGCAGATAAGCAGCAGCAGATTAAAACCGCAGTGGAACAGATCACTGCGACTCTTGCCGCACGCGGCGCGCGATCCACAAAGACTTATCTGATCGGAGCTCCGAATGCGGACGAGGCTCAGGAAGTTCTGACCGCTCTTTTCCCCGATGCGAAGATTGTCACGGATGCGGATCGCAAGATGATCGTGGCGACAGCAACTGCCGAGCAGCATACGACGATCGGTGAGATTGCCGAACAGATGAAGGGCAATCCTCTGGACGGCGATCGGCCTGTCCCCGCGGTCTACTCGTTGAAAAATACCAGCGCGACAGAAGTGCAGACTCTGCTGCTGTCCATGTATTCACGTTTTGACAATGTTCGCTTATCCGTGAATGAAAAAACCGGACGATTGATTGTGCTGGCGCGGAAGGAACAGCAGGAGGCTGTGCGGGTTTTGATTGAAGAACTGGACGGCCAGACTGAACCGGCTGTGAAGCAGGAACTGGCGATTTTTCGCCTGAAGCCGCAGATGGATGGGCTTGCTGTGCAGCAGGCTTTGCAGCCGCTGCTGCCCAAATCCGCGCAGGTCACGGCCGATCGCATTGGCCGTCAACTGTTTGTCAGTGCGCCTGCCGAAGACATGGTTGCCGTGCGGGAATTGGTTCAGCAGATGCTGGACTCATCGACGCAGTCCGAAGGGCTGGAGACGCGCAGTTATCGACTGCGTCCGTTTGAGGCGGACGAAGCTCAGGAAGTGCTGACTCGCCTGTTTGCCGACGCCACTTTTGTGACCGATGTGTCTCAGGAAATTCTGGTTGCCACAGCGACCGTGCCGCAGCATGAAACCATCGCGAAAGTCGTCGAACAGATGACCAGCGTCGCGCCGAGTCAGAATGCTCCTCAGGCGATCGCCTATCCTCTGCGATCGGCTGACGGTGAAAATGCTGTCGATGTTTTCGACGCGATGTTCCGACGATCGGACAATGTGCGAGTCTCGTTTGATTCGGGAACGCGATCGCTGATCGCGGTCGCTCGTCCCGATCAGCACGCCATCATCAAGGCACTGATCGAACAGCTGGAGCCCGCAGAAGGTGCGTCCGATCCTCGCTCACTGGAAGTCTATGCTTTGCAGGGCATGGACGGGCTGACGGCTGTCGAAGTGGCCGAAGGAGTGCTCCGGTCTGTGGATCCCGCAGCAACGGTCTCATGGGAGAAGACATCTAAACAGCTGATCGTCTCGACAACTCCGGCCGGTCAGCAGGAAGTCACTCGCGCGTTCGCTCGCTTTCAGGACAGTGACCCGCGAGAAATGGATGTGATTCAGCTCCGAATGCTCAGTGCTTCTGCCGCGCAGAACGCCATCGAAGGGCTTTACGGCGACAGCTTTACAAAGGACGACTCCTATCCGGTGATTCAGGCCGACGAAGATTCTCAGCAGTTGCTGGTACGAGGCTCCAAAAAGCAGCTGCAGGATATTCGCACGCTGCTTATCAAGATGGGTGAAACGGGCTTGTCTGCGACCGGAACAACAATCGGGGAAGGCAATCGAAACCTGCGAGTCATCCCGATCCAGGGCGATGTTGAACCGACTCTGAAAAAGATTCAGGACCTGTGGCCACGAGTCCGCAATAATCCTATTCGCGTGTTACGACCTGGTGCGGAAGTCACCCCGGTGGCTCCGCAAAGTCCGCAGGGTCCTGCTGTTCCAGACGAGCGCGCCGTACCAGATGCGTCGAAGGCCGGGCAGTTTTCGGTACCCGCGGAAAGCCTGCATGTTGATGAACCTGTCAGCCCCGAGGACAAATCGGCGGCGCCACAAGCAGTCATCGATTCGCCAGCAGGCGCGGCGGAAGCAACGGCCGCTGCATTGGCACAGGCGGATAAACTGCCTGCTGATATTGTCATTATTCCTGGCGCTGATCACATCACGATTGCATCCGATGATGTGGATGCGCTCGATCAACTGGAATCGATCCTGCGAGCTACAACGTCGCAAGCTCCGGGAGCGATCGCCAGCCGCAACCGAGATTTCTCGGTGTACCAGCTGCGAAATGCGGGCGCTGAAGAGGTTGCGGAAACACTGGAGTCGATCTACGAAAGTCGAGCCGGGATGCTGGCCTTTGGGTCAGTCGTCATTGTGCCTGAGGCTCGTATGAATGCTCTGATTGTGTACGGTGGACGGTCCGATCGAGACCGGATTGAACAGCTTCTGGAAATTCTGGACACAGAAAAATTGCCGGACTCGGGACGCATCTTTAAAACGCAGGTCATTCCGGTGAAGCACGCCGATGCGGAAAAACTGGAGTCGGTGATCAAGGGCATCTATCGGACAGAGATGACCGCCGGGGGAACTCGACGAGCCATTGAGATTCCGGCCGGGATTGATTCGTCTGTCGCGAACGTGCTCCGTCAGATTAACGCGGCTTCGTCGGCACCGCTGCTCACGATTGAGGTTCAGTCAGAAACAAATTCGCTGGTGATCAAAGCGCCGCAGAATCTGATGGATGAACTATCCGAACTGGTCACTCAACTGGATGAATCAGCCGCCACCAATCGCGCACGAGGTGTCACTCTGGTTCCATTGAAGCAGACCAACACACGCCGCGTCATGCGAATTCTGAACGACGTGCTGGATTAAGCGTTCGACAATCAGCGGCAGCGCATCTTCAATGCGCATGATCATGCGGTGGTTGATTGCGGATAAACGTGTCCAGTCGTTCGGCGGCGTTCTGCCATTTTTCTGCTTTCGCGATGCTGATGATTTCAGTCAACTCGTTCAACGCGGTTTCCGACAACTTGCCCGATTTGTTCAGCGACATCAAACGCGTCTCCACTTCACTCATCAAATCCTGACGTCGCGAAGTGATCGCCGTGTAAAGTGCATCGGCTGACGAATGGGCCTCCGGGGATTCCAGAGGAGCCGGCTGAGTGCAACCGCAGATCATCGCAAACAGCAGCCACGCGAACAGAGTGGTCTGCATTCGAGCCACGGGCAGGAAGAACGAAACAGTGGGCATCAAAAGTCTCCTGTGACTTCACCGCCGCTGCGAGTGCATGAGGCAGCCCAGACGAAGCCGTCCGAGTATTGCGAAATGAAGCGGACAGAACCATCTCCCAGCAGGCAGTGGCAACCTGACAGATGATCAGATTCCAGCTGATCCGCGTGTTGCGCCGGATGATTGGGCTGGTGAATGATGACTTCCGGATGATCGTGACGATCGGGACCGCTGTGAGCCTGGACGAGTGCTCCGCCGCTGTCGCAGTCATCTGTCAGCGTGCCGTTTCGTTTGCGACATGTGACCCCAAACGGCACAACGCCGGTCCAGGTTTTGTCGCTGAGTCGTGAGGTATGTTCGCCGAGAAAAACTGTGTTGGAAGTTCCGTCGGTGATGTCGGCAAATCGAATCCTGCTGTTGCGATAGAAGACCCCGTCAATCGTCGCCGATCCGAAGCCGGGAATGGGTTCGGGAACAGAGAAATCCACAGCGTAGGCAGCCGGTCGAGCCCACGGGCCCTGAGTTCCCGCCATCGTGACATAGTGCGAGTGACTCAGGAAAATTGACGGAGAATAGGACTGCGGGTTGCCAGGTGATTCGTTATTGCCGGATGTGTACCGTCTCAAATCAAAACCACTGTCACCTCCCACGGCACTGGGACATAAAAACGCAGGCAGACGTGTTTTCAGTGGCGTCACATGCGAAGGGCTCCACAACGGCAGCGATGCATCAAACTGCTGATACAGAGCACTCTGTTCGAGAAATGGCAGGATCATCAGGCCCCAGCCAAAGCCCGACGGACCGTTGCGGTTGTCGTCAGGAAACATCACTCCAAAGGCCGTTCCCGACGCTGTGGGGCTTCCCAGATATGCCGGCGGAAACACATTGTGCGCGTCGTGATAATTGTGGAGAGCCAAACCCAGTTGCTTCAGATGATTGCGACACTGCGTCCGACGTGCGGCTTCTCGAGCCTGCTGAACGGCGGGCAACAGCAGCGAAATCAGAATCGCGATAATGGCAATAACGACGAGCAGTTCAATCAAGGTGAACGCGCGACTGCGTCCCGCTCTCTCGGTCGTTCTTGCATGCACTCTGCGATGGATCCCCATGGCCAATCCCCCTGCCGCCGCTGCGGTCATCGAATAGAAATACTCACTCCGCGTCTCTTCAAAATATCCCGCGGCACTGAAATGTAGCCTTGGCTACATTTATCGTCAATGGGGTGCTTCAAAGAATTTTTAGAACGCCGTTGCGGCGGAGCGTGACGGCTGGAGTCGAGTGCTCTGACGCTTATTGGGGAATACCAGTGTGCGAGAAGGCCGCTAAGCACCAGTCAGTTTGCAGAGATGCGATGTGAAAGTGCAGCGTTCAATTTCGATGAACGCAGCGTATGTGCAGTTGTGAACGAGCACTGCGTATCAACTTAGCAAGCAGGATTGTCAACTGTCGCAGGGGCGGACGATCTTGTTGTGACCATCGACCAGCACGATCTTAGGATCGTGGCGACGGCGTTCGTCTTCCGTGTACTGGGCGTAGCTGCAAATGATGACGAGATCACCGATATGAACGAGTCGCGCGGCGGCGCCGTTCAGGCAGATCACTCCGGATCCAGGCTTGCCACTGATGGCGTACGTGGTCAGCCGATTGCCATTGTTGATGTCGTAGACGTCGACCTGTTCCCATTCCACGATATCGGTCGCTTCCATCAGCAGCGGATCGATCGTCACACTGCCTTCGTAGTGCAGGCTGGCGTCGGTCACTGTGGCGCGGTGGATCTTGGACTTCAGGAGAATGCGTTTCATGGGATGAACAAACAGAAAAGAAGAGACGTCAACAGAGGGAATCGGGAAGTTTAGCGGTAACCAATTGCACACCGAGCCTTGATTTTCACGATGCAGGCGATTTATCAGATTTTGCTCATGCAGGGGCCGTCTTTACCGCATGACTGTGATTCAATCGGGCGTTTTCCGCGTCTTTAGCAGGTCGAAAGTTCGAACATTCGACCTGCGCGGGCGGGATTCTGGCACAGTCGCGCATCCTAAGGAATGGCATGATTGGCGAATGGCGAAATTTTGGATTCCCGAGAGGTCTTCCATTTTCCAAACTCCCGGACGTCGGGGCGAAGCTGATTCAGACATGTTTCAGCACTCCAACGCTGCACGGCGTTGTGAAAGCTTCTGAGGTTTGCAAAACTATCGCTCTGCCAACATTAAATTGGGAAATGGCGGACAGTTTTTATTCAGATTGAGTTTGCCAGGAGCGGCATTGTGATGCGATTTTTCTTTTGTCTGATATTGGCTGCCAGCAGTGTGAGTGTTGCTCAGGAGGCTGCTCCTGCTGCGACGGAGTTCAATTATCCGCTGGCGGTGACGGCCACTGCGGACGGAATTGTGTACGTCGCCGACCGAAACCTGCCTGGAATCTGGAAGGTCGAAAACGGCCAGAAATCGGTTTTCTTTCAGGGTTCAAAAAAGTTTCGCACGCCATTGAATGCGGTGCGATGTTTGGCCATCGACCATCAGGGAAAGCTGCTGGCTGGTGATTCCTCCACGCGCGAAGTCTTTCGCTTTGATGATGCCGGCCAGCCTCAACCGCTGACCAAAGGCTGGATCGGAATTCCGATGGCGCTTGCCGTCGCGCCGGACGGCACCATCTACACGGCCGATCTGGAGTTGCATCGAATCTGGAAGATGCCGGCGGAAGGTGCGGCGATGCCGACGGAATTCGCCGTGATCAATTCCCCTCGAGGACTCACGCTTGATACGGAAGGCAACCTCTGGGTTCTTTCAACATCCAGCAAAGACGGTCAGATTCAGAAGGTCACGCCGGACGGAAAGATTGCACCATTCATCAAGGATCATCCCTTCAATCTGCCGCACAACATCGTTCGCCTGGACGATGGAACCATGTTCGTCACAGACAACTACGAACATGCCGTCTGGAAGATCACCACTGACGGTAAGTCTGAGAAATTTGTCAGCGGTGCTCCGCTCGACCGCCCCGTCGGACTATGCCGCAGCGGGGCAAATTTGTTGATTGCGGATCCTCATATTCGAACGATCTTTTCGCTGGCTCCGGACAAGACGCTGACCATTCTGGCCAGTTCTCCGGTCACGCCACCAGCTGCTGCGGCCGCTGTTCCGCCAAAGACCAATCCGTAGTTTTACCACCGAATGATCGTTCGATGAGTGTTCACAAGATTCGACTCGCCGGGCCGTGGGAATGGAGCCCGGTCGACTCCAGCGGAGAGCCCTCTGAGTTGACAGAGGCTCAAACCCGATCAAAGAGGCAGACCTGCCAGTTGCCTTTCCAATTCGTCAAGGACCACGGCTGCCTGCCGATTTCTTTAGTGCGCCGTTTTCATTGTCCGACCGGCATTTCAGAGAAGACAACAATCTGCGTTGCGTTGGAAGTCAGTCGCCGTGTCATTCAGGTTCGATTGAATGGCCGGTTAGTTTCCGAAGACTCACAGAACGGCCTGGATGAGCCTGGCGTGCCACCGGAGACGGCAATCTATTTCCAGCGTTTTGATGTATCCGGGGCGCTCAAACCGTTCAATGAACTGAATGTGCTGCTGTCGCCGATGGAGTCGGATGAAATGACCGAGCTGATCTCGGTGAACCTTGAAATTCGGGAATGATTTCAAGGCTCCGCCGATCCAGTACGACTACTGCACGAGGCCCTTGGTGAGTTGCAGGAAGGCCGTTTCGAGATTCACTTCTTCTTCGCGGAACAGAGTGATTGCGAATCCGGCTTCAACGAGAGCTGTTGGCAGCGAACTGTAGTCTTCCACGGTTGGCTTCATGGTGACTTCCAACATCGCGTCCTTCGTGATGTTGACCACTTCTACCACATCCAGCTGCTCGAACAGTTTTGCGGCCGCGTCTGTGCGATCTTTGACTCGGATATTGAGCATGATTCGCTGACGCGCTTTGCGCATGACTTCGGCGACGTTGCCGTCGACGATCATGTGCCCTTTTTCGATCATGCCGACACGCGTACAGACATCGGCCAGTTCCGGCAGAATGTGACTGCTGACGATGACGGTTTTCTTCATTTCCCCCAGCCGCTTCAGGAGATTGCGGATCTCAATACGAGCGCGTGGGTCGAGTCCGCTTGCGGGTTCGTCAAGGAGCAGAACCTGCGGGTCATGCAGCAGCGTGCGTGCGAGCCCGATGCGTTGCGTCTGTCCGCGTGACAATTCGTTAACCATCGCGTCACGCTTGAACGCCATGTCCACCAGCTCAAGCTTTTCTTCGCACACTTTGCGACGGCTGGGTCCGTTGATGCGATAGGCGGCTGCAAAGAATTCGAGATATTCGATGACGGTCATGTCATCATAGACGCCGAAGAAGTCGGGCATGAAACCGACGAGCCGGCGAATCTCTTCCTGGTCCGTGTAAATCGATTTTCCGCAGACGTACGCTTCGCCATGATCGGGATTGAGCAGCGTGGCGATCATGCGCATGGTGGTTGTTTTACCGGATCCGTTGGGTCCGATAAATCCAAACACGTCGCCTTCAGAGAGCTTCAGAGTGATATCATTTGCTGCAATCAGATTACCATATCGCTTGGTCAGATTTCGCGTTTCAATCATCGAGAGAGCCTGGGTTCCAAAAGGGGGCTTTAAGGCATTCTGAAACAACCGGACGAAGCCTGGGCGGACAACATCGCCAGTAAAGCTTCGCTCAACACAGGAAACTACCCTGCAGTACGGTTTTCCACCGAGACTGTTGGCTTTATCTGTGTCGGAAGCCGCACAAAGAAGCTTTCTGATTGCCCAGTGGGACGGATTGCACTCGTTATCACGCGACTGTGCAAGCAGAACCTGTGGAATCCTGCAGGGTTCTCGGCTGTCCCGGGCTCAGATTGCGCTTTGTTGCATTTGCGAAAAGATGAATGGCTTAAACATCAGACGGTCTTCATGGAATCTTCAAAAAGCGTTCGCAGGTCTTCCGGGATGCGGGTCACTCGTTGAGCGGTGTAGTCAAATATGACGATGACCGAGCTGCCTTCGGCCACCACCTGTCCCTGCTGATGGCTGATTACGGAATGCCCGATGTCTGCACTGGAGCGACCAACTCGCGTCATTCGGGAGCCGATGTAAACCGTATCTGGAAAGCGCAGCTGCTTGCGATAGTCGCATTTGATGGAAGCCAGAATTGGCCCCAGTCCGGAACCGGACATAGTCACCGACGTGGGGAACTCGTGCAGCAAATCGATTCGAGCCGATTCAAACCAGCGAAAGTAGACCACATTGTTCACATGGCCAAACGCGTCCTGCTCGCCCCACTGCACAGGCAGCACCGTGATCGTGGTGTAATCCTTGAGAGCAACGCGAATTTCTTCCGGGACTGATGGCGGAACGAGATCCATCGTCGCTTACTCCGCAACCGGTGCAATGACCGCTGGAACGTTCACCGCTGGAACATTCTCTGTCGCCTTCTTTGCAGGAATACCGCGGACCTTCGCTGCTCCGCTCATGGCGACAATCAGAGCAGACAGCACAAGAACGACCGCCATCCATTTGCCGGAGTTGTCGCGAAACTTCTGAGTTCCCTTCGAACGTCCGACAAGAACGGATGCGAAGAAGAAGACCACGAATGCAAGAATGATCTTGGTTCCGATCAGTGCGTGGTACAGGCCATCACCTTTGTGATACGGCATCGCTTTGAAATAGTTGTAGAACCCCGAGATCAGCAGCAAAGCGATTCCACCGTGGATGAATTTTTTCCAGCGGCCACGCATTGCGTCCATGATTTCCGGAGCCTGCCCTTTTAAAACAGGGCCTGCAACGAATTTCATAAAGCAGGTGCCGCCCACCAGCACGATCACTGTTCCCACGTGAATCCAGCGTGACACCAGAGCCAGAATAAATTCTCCGTCCATCAGTTCCCCACTCCGTAATGAAAATCGCCGTAACCCTGAATTCACACCACGGGAAATCGTAGACACTGTGTTCCCGTGTGCGAGTCACTGGGCAGCAGCAAGGCTCAGAATTCTGGAGTTTGAACACGATTGGAGACAGTTTGCCGGTCGCACACGTTTTGAAGTTGCGCAATTCGCGCCCATGGTCGATTAATAGTCCGAAAACACAGTGATTTATCATAACCCGAAGCGTTAGCGAGGGATTTTTAGAAACACTGACGAAACGCAAAAATGCAATCCCTCGCTTACGCGTCGGGTTGGGATAGTCGCGAGCACGCGACCTCAAAACGCGGACGCCGTGGTAGACTCAAAATTCTGCGGTGTTCGGCTGGGCTTCGGATGACAGGCAGTCTTTCCGATTGATTAGAGCAGCAAAGACTTTGCTGGAAATGTTCCGGCTCAGGAACTTGACACTGCCGTCGGCAAAGGCAAATCCTACCTGGAAGCCATGGTGACTTCCGAACGTTCCGACAGCCTGACGGCGAATCAAAATCTTCTGCTGACGTTCTTCTTCGGTCAGCGAAGAGTAATCGCCCACGAGGCCGGTCGAGTTCAGTTGCCTGGAGGAATTGTTCTGCAACGGACCGCCGTTGCGTAAAGTGTCTCGATCTCCAAAAAGCCAGAGTCCGCTGGCAAGAGTATTTATTTTTTCTCCAACGAGCAGAGTGGACGCGGATCCGTCGGGTACACCGTCCAGCGATTCGGAACTGTTCAAATACAACAGGCCGTCACTGTCCGTATCAATAGGCTTCTCGAAACTGTTCTGACATCCCGCGTAATTTGTCGTACCAGGTCCACTGTTGGGTTCCGATGGACAGTGAATCGACGAAAACTGAGGCATGCGAGTTCCGGACAAAACAGGCGGCACGGGCGGACCAAGAGCCGGATCATACAGACTGCCCGTTCCCATACCTGAGCCCATGCCCATCATGCCCTGATCAGATTCGCCGACCAGCCCTGTTTGCTCCGGCTGCGGTGCCACCGAGGCGGCCGTTGGGTCCGATACGAGTGCCGCGTTGAACTCCGTCCGAGTTTTCATGTCCTGCTCATAGGTCGCTCGTTCCGCTTCATCAAGAAACGACAATCGGGGATCCACGAAATCGATCTGCCGCCATGCCCCTTCTTCGCCCATGAACGGAAGCAGTTGCGGTAGCCAGCCTACACAATAATTGCCCGCGCCGATCGCAAGCGGCGGAACAGGAGAATCAGAATCCACCTCCCCGGTAATCGACAGTATCGGGCCAGTCAAATTGACGCAGCCGGGCGGCAGAAAGGAATGCGTCGAGTTATAATTACGCAGCGCAACGCCTAACTGCATCAGGTTGTTCTTGCACTGCGTTCGTCGCGCATTCTCACGGGCCTGCTGAATCGCCGGCAGCAACAGTGAAATGAGCAATGCGATGATCGAAATCACAAACAGCAGTTCCAGCAGAGTGAATCCGCTGCGAAGCCGCCATCGCACAGATTTTCCAGACATTGTCAGAAATCTCCCAGAGGCTGCAGGTCTTCACGACTGCCCAGAAATGAATAGATCTTCGGGTCAATGTTTTCGCTCAGGAAACGAACGGAACCGTCTGCCAACATAAATTGACCACCGCCTGTGTGATAACTGCTGAACCCACTGGTGGCTGTATCCGACGGTGCGGGCTGCGGTACACCACCATTACGGTTTCCAGCCCCACGCCCGCCGACATCCCAACCGCCGTTGATGGGTACTCCTGTGTTTCGCAGTGTGGCCATCGTGCCGGACATCCAGCCGAGATCTTTCATCCCACGTGAAATTCGCTTCTCTCCGGCCAGAATCGTATTGGAAGCACCATCGCGAATCGCCTGATACCCGATGCTGCTGTTCAAAAACAACAACCCTGTGTTCGTAGTGTCGATCGCCACATCTTCTCCGCCGAAGCAGCCAGCGTAATTCACAGATCCTGGGACCGGTGCCACTTCAGACGGACACAGCAGCGTTGGTATTACTGTGGCTCGGGCCGTTGCATTGCTCGCACTATACGCACCGCCATTAAAATCAAGGGTACCGAACAGACCTGCCTGCTCGATCGTCGGCAAAATCTGAGCGATCCAACTCATATGATAGCCTTCTTCCAGATTCCGAATCGGGCCCGATGCATTGACACACCCCGGAGGCAGCATCTCAAACGACATGTCATAGTTGTGCATCGCAATCCCAATCTGCATCAGATTGTTTTTGCACTGAGTCCGCCTGGCGGCTTCTCTTGCCTGCTGAATAGCAGGCAAGAGCAGCGACACCAGAATGGCGATGATGGCTATCACCACGAGCAGTTCAATCAGCGTAAAGCCACGCTGGGAAGTACTCTGGAGCGACAGACCGCGTCTTTGCCGGATCATGTATGTTGGGGAAGCAGCAGAACTCATGGTGTCAGCTTTCTGGTCCGAGTGACCTGAAACGGGAGAGGTGAATTGTTTGGATAGCGTGCGACCACCGTGCAGATGTCTCCCTGCATGCTGATCACGACCGCTCCGGAATTTGTCTGATGAATTTCGCCCGGTGGAACATCCCACTGAAGTCCGGACCAGGCAGCGTCCTTTTGTCGTGCAGCTTTTGCCAGTTGCAGACCCGCGTCGGCCAACTTCTCAGCCTGCTGATGCATCATCTCCTGGCGAAACTGCCGTCGCTCCATAACGACTCGCCGCACATACTGGCCGATCATTCCCGCCAGCACCAGCAATACCAACAAAGCTACGATGGTGACGGCACCACGCCGACCTGAAACTGCGCGGCCTGCCGCAGGAGGCGAGTTCGATTTAAAGTTGCAAGATAAATTCAGAGTCGCAACTGTTCGGGAGTTCCCTTGAGATCGTATCATGGCTGTGCTCCGTTGAGCCAAATTTCGATACTGGCCGGACGAGCAACACCTGCGGCCGGCGCGGGTTGAGCTTCCGAGAGTGGCTTGTTTCGGAGAGTCGCTCCGTTTGCGCCCGCCTGATACTTCACCAGCGCTGATGGTTCCGAAATCACCACAACGACGGCGTCAGAGGATGCCTGCTGAAATCGAAGCTGACTGCCGGCGGGAAAGATGAATCGATCGGTCGCAATGACAGCGTCACCGCGACTGACCTTTCGGTTCAATATCCCCAGGTCAATCGCCCAGTCGATTGTAGAATCATCCCCGCCTGCTGTTGTGATCCATGTTTCAGACCGGTATCTGAACGCGTTTGTCTGCGAATCTTTTCGCAACTGCTGCTCGGCCCGGCCAAGACTGCTAAGAAACAATGACTCACGGCGATCCGACGCGTCGGCTTTCAACACCGAGTGCAGGATCACGCCCGCCACCGACAAGATGGCCGATGCGATCGTCATGTAGACCAGTGTGTAATGAAACAGAGTTCCTCGCCGGCCACGCGTTTTTTGCATCGGGCGTGCCGAAGAACTGTGTCCTGCGGTATTTGTTGTTCTCATCATGGTGCCGTCTCCTGAAGCTGCCGCCAGATTACGATGGTCGTTCTTTGTTCGGGCATAAATTCCACGGAGGGCTGATGAATTGTCATTCGCAATGCGCGTGGCAGAGTGGCGTCTGCGGGTTCCGGAAGAAGCTCCGTTTTTAGTTCAGCCTTTCCGTATCGACGGCGAAACCATTCCGATAATTCGGGAAGGTGAGATGGATCCAGACTCGACGGAATCGACCGATCCAGATTATTCAGTTCCAGCATCGCGAGCGATTCGAAACGCAGAGCATGTCGTTGACTTCGAACGGCGGCCATCGCTGGCAACAACATGGAAATGGCGACGCCCAGAACGATGCACCCGACAACGGCTTCGATAAGGACGCTGGCTCGGCGAATCCGAGGATGCCCCGTCAACACCGCGTGAGCATCCGGTGATGCCTGACGACGCAGTCGTATTGGATAATGTGTTCGTTGCACGGTGGCGTTTCTCATGAAAGTTGAATGACGAGTTCCAGCAATGGCATAAACACCGCGACGACAATAAACAAAACAATACAGCCCACGAAAAGAATCACGACCGGGGCCAGCAACGACGGAAGACTGCTGATCCATCGCTCACGCCGAAGCTCCATCGCGTTCGCCAGATGCCGCAAGCCCCAGTCCAGATGTCGAGTCTTCAGCGAAGATTGCAGAAACGCGGCTTCTCGCGATCGCAGCAGACCGACGTCCGTCATGGCCACAATCAGATCTTCGCCCGTGTCAATGCGATGCCTCACGTGACGAACTGCCCGCGACGCTCGACCGGGCGGCATATCGATGAGTGACGTCTCAATAGCCGGTCCCAACGGCTGACCGGTGGCCGCCGAAAGGCTGAGCTGACGTAGTACCCCGGGCACCCAGTATCGTGGCCAGGCTTCGGCAAAGCGGGAGTAGCCGTGAGTCAATTTGCGGACCGACGATGAGTACCACCACCAGAGCAGAAACGCCATGGTCCCTGAGAGCGGGATGAAGTAGAGATACCAGTAACCCATGAAGACGTCTGAAACGTCCATCAGCAGTCGCGTGGAATTCGGAAGAGCAACTCCAAAGCTATTAAAGATATGTTTCAACTTCGGCACGATGAAATACATCAGGAACGATACGATACAGGACATCACCGTCCCGAGAACGATCATCATCAGACACAGTGACTCCATGCTGATTCCGACGCTGTGAGTCTTCTGAGCGTTCTGGCTGATGCGGCGTGCTTCGTCGATCAGAACATCCGGAAGTGTGCCAGTCATCTCTCCTGCACGAATTGCAGAAATCGTCTGAGCCGGCAGCAGGTCTGAAACCATCGCCAGCGACTGTGACAAAGAATGGCCCTGTTCAATCAGTCCCTGCAGATGAGCGACCTTACCGGCCCACAATCCACTGCTTTCGGCAGCGTACCTTCGCAGCCCGCTGACCAACATTTTTCCCTGACCAATGCTGCCGCCCAGAATCATCAGCAAGGAAGTTTGTCGCAGTGGCTCCGGCCGATGAGTCATAAACAGCCAGGTTTGAATTAGGTTCATTCGTTGACCGCCTCTCTGGAAAACTGACTCCGCAATTTGTTCATCTGAGTCGTCGATTTCATGGCAGCCACCACACGCACAGCGACAGATCATTCAATAGCTTAATGAGCGGAAGAAAGCACGACAGCACCACGAAGGCGACGAACATGCCGGACATCAGCACAATAAACAACTCAAACAGCACGGCGATGAAACTGCCATTGCCATCTGATGCCTGCTCCAGCGCGACCGCGTACGACTGAAAAGCCTGAGCTGTCTGCTGGCGACCGGCTTCTGAATCTCCCTCAGACGCTCTTAACAGCAGCGACAGCGGCAAGCCGGACAACTGGCGAGTGCTTCCGAATTCCTGCGTTCCCTTGTTGATGGCGGCAGCAAGTTCTCGACCATCCGCCGCCACCGATCGAAATCCGCTGGCACGCGACGCTATTAAAATGGCATTCGCCGGATCCACATTATTTCGAATCAGGATGCCAAGCATGCGGGAAACACGCGCCTGCATCAACCATCGCACTGACCATCCCAGTCCCGGAACAGACTCCCAGATCTCTGCCGTTTGAGGCATCACCAGCAGAAAATAAAACACTGCCAGAGACGAAATCAAAAACACCACCATTCCGAACACACCGGGCAGACCCAGCGTCGTTGCCCCATGACTGAGTGTCATCAACGCCTGAGTCAGTAATGGAACTTCAATTCCAAAAGTTTGAAACGTTTCTGTAAGCGGCGGGACAACGCTCAACAGCACCACATGGATACCGATCAGCAGTACGGCCATTGCAATCACCGGAGCCAGCATTCTCGCCGCGAACTGATGCGACTTCATATGCATAGAAATAAACGCAGGAGTCATCTCGGCGATGCTTCTGGCCTTGCTCTGCGAATCCACCGGGGAATCGATCACAGCGCGCAGCTCCAGAGGCAAAATTCCCAGCCCCGTGAAAGACTGATCGTCGCCTCGTTCCATGCGGGCTGCGATCCGTCTGAGGACATTTCGAGGACGCGTGACGAACAAATAGTGACTACTGGCCCACAGCATCGCCACAAAAAAGGGACTCACAGCAGCAAACATCCACAACCCGACACGTCCCTGTGGAATCACTACGGCCAGCAGGCACATCACGAGAGAACTGACCAGACTGACAAAGAACAACCATGGCATTAGAAGCAGCACAGGATGTTCGAAAGGCTCTTCGGCGATGGCTAGAACCGCTTCGTGAGCCGGCATATCGGTCAACAGCGCCTCTCGCAGACGATCACCGACTCGCAGTTGTAACATACGGGGAAGCACTTCGTTATTTCCCGTGAGTCCGGAATTGATCTTCAGCTCTGACGCATTGACCAGCGTCAGATTTCGTGCTGCCAGATACCTGACAAGCCCGTTGAGATCTTCGACCTCGACATCGCCGAAGACAGAAACCCCGGTCGCTAAGACAGCCTGATATTTGAATGTGGTCATACGGTTCAATTTCCAAGATTGCGATAGATCTCTGACATCGGCCAGAACACCATCATTCCGTACGCCAGCACCGTGCCGCCGCCGACCATCACAAACATCAACACAGGCATGGTGAGCCTGATCCAGGTCGCATTTCGTTCCATGCGATTGCGATAGAATTCAGCAACCGATCGCAGACGATGCACAAGTCGCTCTTCATTCTGTTCGACCTGATTCAGCGAAACTCGCAGCAATGGCGGAAGTTGATTTCTGGCCGAAACTGCGGTGCCCACGGTGCCCACGGCCGATTGCCCGTTCTCAACTCGCGCTGCGGACTCACGGCACGCACGATCAAGCTGGCCTGATCCGGAGGCACCTCCCGCCAGAATCAAAGCTTCCTGCAGTGGCAATCCACGCTCAATCAGCAGAGACATCATTCGCACGGCCGTATAGGTCTGAAGATCACGAACCAGTGATCGAACGCCAGGCAGTAATAACAACAGACGTTCGGGGCCACGAAAGTTCATTGAGGCCGCTCTGCCGGAGATCATCCACAGAGTGATCAGCAGAAATCCCGCCGCAGGAAAAATTAATGTCCACCACGGAACGTCTCGATTGAATTCCAGTAACCAGCGAAGCCACGGGTGTATTGCAATGTTCCACGAAACAATCGTGTCCAGAAATAACTCCAGCGCGTGTTGAATCACAATGACGATCAGCAGACTTGCCACGGCCAGGATAGTTAACGGATACATGGCCGACTGAAATAATTTATTTCGCAGCAATAAAACATCCGCAGCGAAGTCACCCATCAGCTCGACGGCCAGTCCAAGATCTCCCGAACGAACTCCGGCGCCAATCGCCGAGGCCAACATGCGCGGAGCACCAACGGCCTGGACTTCTACCAACTTTTGCAGCGATTCACCACGGTTGAGTCCTTCCGAGACGGCCTGGGCCATTGCCTGAAATCGACGACCACGGCCCTTCCCAGCTTCGGCCAAAGATTCTTCCAGAGGCATGCCGGCACGAACCAGATGACGGATTTCTTCAGCCAAATGCTGAGTATCTTCGAGCGACAGTGGTGTCATAAAATCGTCTGACAGAATCGTTAGTTTAGAAGTTGCGAAACTCAGACCCGGTGGGTCTGGCATATCCTTAGCCGGTGGCTCAGGGCTCTAGTTGCGCCACACATCTTTTTTCCGTAGCCCCATGCCAGCTTGCTGGCATGAGCCAAAGTTTTGTCAGTTAGAATAGGACACCCATGAGGCGAGCTCATGGGGGGCGTGAAAATGATGGGTGATACAACGAGAACTGACGCTTCAGCTTACAATGCAGCTTACGATGCAATCATCAGGCTTAAAAATTAACGCCCGCCCAGAACTCGTAGAGTTTCTTCACGAGTTGTGAGTCCTTCAAGCACTGCCTGATCAGCGGCCTGCTGTAACGTTTGCATTCCGCCTGCGGCGGCCAGTGCCGCGATCTGCCGAGCATCCGTTTTTTCCAGAACAGCTCGAGCCACCTCGGGCTGATTCGGATCCAGCATCTCAGCGAGTACAAGTCGTCCCAGATAGCCGGTACCACCACAACTGCGGCACTGATTCCTACGAGTCGCATGTGCGTCGGTTTTGTTTATCTGATTTAGAAAACTTCCTGCGGGTTCATCAACGAGTTCCGTTGACTCATCGACGTTCGCACATTCCGCACATGCTTTTCGTAGCAGTCGCTGACAGATCACGCTTCGCAAACCACTGCGAATCAGATAGGGCTCGATCTGCATATCAAGCAGCCGTGTTATTGCTTCCGCCGCGCTGCCTGCATGAAATGTGGTGAGCACCAAATGTCCGGTGAGTGCCGCCTGAAATGCGGCCTCAGCCGTTTGAGGATCGCGAATTTCTCCGACCAAAATGACATCAGGATCCTGCCGCATCAGAGATCTCAGCCCGGTAGCCAGATCAAATCCTGCGGAAGGCCGAACCTGGGACTGAGTCGCCCCGGGAACAGCCACTTCGATCGGGTCTTCCAGAGTCATAATGCATCGACCACCATGACATTCTTCAACGATGTCTCGCAGGCACGCATACGCGGTCGTGGTCTTTCCGCTGCCTGACGGACCGGTCAGCAAAATGACGCCGGCGGTCGCATCCAGATGATTGCGAAGCGATGACAAAACGGACGATGGAAGTCCCAGCTGGCTGAGTCGTTGCAGCTGATCGTTCTCGGCGAACATTCGAATCGCCGCTTTCTCTCCGTACAGAGTTGGAAACGTGGTAACTCGTACCTCCGTCTGGCTGTACTCCCTCGCAACGCGGCCCTCCTGCGGCACATCAGTGCGATACGTCAGCAGACCGCACATGACTTTTAATCGAGCGATCACGCGCGCGGCCAGTTCACGATCAAATCCGGAAATGGCATGCAACACGCCATCGATACGCCAGTGCATCATCAGCAGGGATTCCGATGGCACAAGGTGCACATCACTCGCGCGCCCCGCTCGAGCCTCCTGCAGAATTGTTCGCACGATCTCTGGAACGTAATCATCGGAGCGTGATGACAGTTTGTTGAACGCCGCAGCGAACTCTGAAAACCCTGATGACCGCTGCATGAAGCACGATTCCACTTTGACAATCAAACTTCCGGGATCAAGTATTCGGCCGGCCTGACAACGTCGCTGGCTACCACAGCGGCAATGTTCCACACAGCACGTTATTGCGGCCCTGAATGTCTTCAATCAGCCGATTCAGCTGCTGCAGTTCCTTCATCTCCGGCCGATTTGCCGGACCGCCTTGTGGCAGCACAGGCGTGGCCTCGTCTTTCGGCATCGTGTCCGATGCTGACAAACTGCCTGTCTTTGAAGGGGCGGAAATTTGCGGCTCCGAAACTGCGGCAGGTCGCTCAGCCACCTGCGTCTGTCCGGTCCACCGGAAATTCCAGACCAGGCAGATCAGCGCACAAGCGACCAGCGCGGCTGCGGCGATCCGCAGTCGATCGGACCACCAACCAAAACGAACCTGACGACGCACATCGACAATGACGCGATCGCGAAGTCCACGTGAAAGTTGAGGCATGGTGGCCACGTCACGCAGCATTTGGTGCTCCGGTAACAGGGGTTCCGGAATTCTGTTAATAGGTTGATGGGGTTCAGTCATAACGTTCACATGTCCGAGACAAAAAAACAGAGGCACTGGCGGGATGCAACATGGGGCGGGAGATTTTATTTCACAAGAGGTTCCAGACTTCTCTGAAGTTTTTCCATCGCATACCGATACCGGCTGGCGACCGTATTCTGAGACAATCCAAGGGCGTCGGCGATTTCTGCAAATGTCAGTTCTTCCCAATGCTTCAGAATGACCACTTCATACTGATTCCTTGGAAGCGAATTTAAGACTCGTCGAACACTGTCGGCAGTTTCTTCCTGAACGATCTGCGATTCAACGCTCTCTTCACCAGAACCACGCTCCGCAGATTCCTTACCAACTCCTCGACGCTTTTGAATAATTCTTAGTGCTTCGTTTCGAACTGCTCGAATCAGGTAGGGCCACGGAGCATCCGCATTCGCCAGCAATCGCGGCCGAAACGCAATTCTGGAGAATGCTCCCTGCAACGCATCTTCTGCGTCTGGTTGATTTCCCGTAATGGTCATGGCAAACCGAACCAACCGTTGAGCCACCAGGTCGAATATTTCCGTCAGCGCGCGCTCAGGCTCCAGCGTCAGCCGACCAACGCAGGCTCGAAACAAAAGCTGAAAATCAGGGGCGTCTGTATGGTTCACGGCATTGTCAAAAGTCGGGACGACGGTCAGTTTGTCTGCCGGAATTGGAAATTCTCATGCAGGAAGGATATTTTCCCGCCCGCAAAAGGAACAGCGCAGGTACTTTGTGCATCAAAATCCAGCGGCACTGCGGGATTTCGGGTACCCTACCGGCCGCTCTGCCGCGAAATGTGTCTCTGGTGAGGGCTGTTAAGTAGACAGTGCTGTGTGGCGATTTTTCTGTTTTTTGTTCCATCGAAAGGTCTCTTCCGTGTTTAACACCGTGGCCGTTGTCGGCGCGACTGGTGCCGTAGGGCGAATTATTCTGCAGCTTCTGCAGGATCGAAAATTCCCTGCAAAGAACTTTCGCTTCCTCGCTTCTGCTCGCAGCGCGGGCCAGAAGGTGGAGTTTAACGGCACGCAGATCACGGTTGAAGAACTGACGCACGACTGTTTTAAAGGGATTGATCTGCTGATTGCCAGCACGCCGGATGAAACGGCGGCCGAGTTCCTGCCGTCCGCTTTGAAGGCGGGCTGCAAAGTAATCGACGAATCTGGCTTTTGGCGAATGCATCCCGACGTGGCTCTCGTCGTTCCGGAAATCAATCCCGAAGCCGCTTTAAATGCGAAGGGGATTATTGCCAGCCCGAATTGTTCAACAACGCAGATGGTAGTGGCTCTGAAGCCGCTGCACGACGCCGCAAAAGTGAAGCGCGTGATCGTGAGCACTTATCAGGCGACCAGCGGCGCGGGTTTGCAGGGTACAGCCGACCTTCTGGACGGCTCACGCGCCGCTCTGGATGGTTCCGACTACCAGTACAAAGTGTTCAAGCATCCGATCGCGTTCAATGCGATTCCTCAAATCGGCGGCTTCAAGGACAATGGCTATACCAGTGAGGAACTCAAAATGGTCTATGAGACTCGCAAGATTCTTGGCGACGATTCCATTCAGGTTTGTCCGACATGCATTCGCATTCCGGTTTCCAACTGCCACAGCGAAACCATCAACGTCGAAACCGAGCGTCCGCTGTCGGTCGAAGAAGCTCGCCGGTTGTTCGCGGCATTTCCGGGAATCACGGTGGTCGACGATCCGACCACTGGTCAATATCCGATGCCGTCCACCAGCGACGGAAAAGATGATGTGTTCGTGGGACGAATCCGCAAGGACCTTTCCAACGATCATGCGATCACCTTCTGGTGCGTGTCAGATAATCTTCGCAAAGGGGCCGCGACAAATGCAGTCCAGATCGCAGAGCTGCTGGCGAAGTATCACAAGTAGCCGCGGCCCGTTCGGTCGCAGAATATTTCCCGGCCAGATTCGCTCCTTCGAGTGTTCTCGGAGGAGCAGTCCGAATTCAGCGGTGCTCACATGCGGTGGATCTCCGGAACGTTGATGCTCATGTTCGTGGTGGCGGGTTGCGAAAGCCCAACGTCGCCGAAAACTGTTCTTCCCAAATCCGCCGCTGCCGACCAGATCCTTGTCTCCAGTCAGCCACTGCTGGAAATGGCACAGGCCGTGGCCGCGGAGACATTTCCGGTTGCGAAGATCGTTTCCGACTCGGTGTCCTCGCGTTACTGGAAGCCGACCCGCGAAGAAGCTCGAACCTTGCAGAAGGCCAGGCTGATTCTGATCAACGGCGCTGGGTACGAACCCTGGACCGCTCGCCTTTCGCTTCCCGATTCTCGCCTGATTGATACAGCGGCCGGCTACTACGATCAGCTGGTGCGAATTCCTGACGCAGTGACGCATCAACATGGACCAGAAGGCCAGCACGGACATCCCGGCACCGTCTGGGCCACGTGGCTAAATCCTGACCTCGCGAGTTCCCAGTTGTCTCAGGTCACTAGTGCACTCACCAAAGTCGCGCCGGATCAAAAGACTAAACTGGAAGCCAATGCGGCTCGGATGAAGTCACAGCTGGAAAGCGTGAATCAGCGAGTTTCCGAATTGCAGACACTGACCGGCGAAATGAAACTCACGATCCTTTCGGACGGTCCGTTTTATCAATACCTGACCGAGCGGCTTGGCTGGAAATTGAACTATATGCACTGGTCGGAAACCGGCGAGTTGTCAGACATCGATCAGCAGGAATTGACCACTGCGATGAAAGATCTGCCGGCCGACCATCACCGGCTGTTTCTGATCAGCAGCCGTCAGTCCGAACAGGCAGAAACGTTCGCTGCCGATCTGGGACTGCAGGTTGTTCGCATTGATCTTTGCGAGTTCCCCGCCACGCCCGCTTCCACGCTAATCGAACGACTCGAAGGTAACTTGACTCGCCTGAGGAATGTCGTGACGGACGGCCACTGACGAATCGTTGCTGGATTCAAACACCCACGAAAAGGCTTTCGAAAGCCACAAGATTCACGTGCTTTGCGGACTGCGATCTATGGGATATGGCCAGTCTAAAACGGGACAACTGGCAGCAGGTCATCCAGACACCGTTCGGCGGCGAGTCGGGCGACGGCAAATGCCGGTGCACAACCGCTGACGTTGCGGACGAACATTTCAGACAGGTGGCTGATCGACGCAAATGAAGAATTTCCCGGCTCCTGAAGTGCGCGTTCTGCCAGCCACGCACCGCTTCCGCTAAGCAGTACCTGAATCGGCTTGTTGGCTCCGGCGAACGCTCGCAGGTATTCACAACGATTGCGAATCGCCTTCGCGATTTGTGCCACCTGTTTTTCAGAAACATAAGCGGCGATATGCTTCAGCTGACCCTCTGTGAGTTCGCCTGCGTCGCAGCACAACATGTGTGCCATACGGTTCAGCGAATTCTGCACGTTGGCCGGTCGACGATCGGCGGTTTCCAGGTCTCTGTCATCGCCCGCAATGTCACCATTTAAGATGTGCACGTCGAGTGACGTTGCGAATAACTCGGCTGCCAACGGGAGCATGACCTGATCGATGACATTTTCGTCGTCATCAATGCTCAGCAAAGGGACGGTCGCGACCATGGCACACACTGGAGTTCTGCGGATGCCTGTGTAGAGCAGCTCGCAATACTTCAAGCGATCCAGATCTGTCCGGCCTTCCGAAATCGGCAGTCCATCCATCAGCGGCACAATGTCCGTTGTGGTGGAGCCCACATCAATGAGCATCGCTGGTCCGGAAGGAACCGCACGCCCGGCCCAGGTGGCGAGCGCATGCCAGTTTGAGGCGCCGGCTAATTCCGGCAGTTCAATCGCATCATCCGGCTCGACGAACTCACCAGATGTCAGCCACACGCGAATGATAGATTCAGCAAATACCTCCGCGACGACTCGAACGATGAACTCCACTCCTTCGGCCTTGGTGGCGAAACAGTCGGCCAGTTCCGCGGTCATGGTGATCGCCACAATTTCAGGAGTTGCGCCTTTCATCACTGGCAAAGTTTCCAGGAGCCGTCGCAGCCTGTCTTTGTTTTCCCAGATCGGAAAACTGATACTGATCGATTCGCCATCCGCGCTCGATGCTTTTACATTTGCGCCGCCAATATCCAGTCCCAGAACTCGCACGAGAACTCCCATGATCTTAGAAAAAAGTGCACACAAACCTCACAACGGCGTGTGTGCACATTAGTAACTTCAATTGTTTCCCACTTACCCGCGGAACGCAGCGCGACGTCGCCTTTCGCTCTGCGAAAGAAGCGTATTCGCAACTTTCGCAGAGCGAAAGGCGACTATAAAACCGCACGAGGCTTAGGGTTGTTTCGCAAGCTTAAACAGATGCTGATCGCTGCGGACGTAAAGTGCGCCATTAGCGGCACCGGGACTGCAGAGAATTGTTTCCGCCAGATCCAGTTCGGAAACGATGATCCCTTTGTCGGCTTCCGGCTTCACCACAAAAGCGGTACCCGCTTCATTGAACACGTAAAGGTATCCCCCGGCCGCGATCGGAGTGCTGCTGAAGCTGCCTCGCAGGCGCAGCTGCCAGAGTCGTTCTCCCGACTTTGTGTCGCCGGCGGAAAGTACTCCTGCACCGTTCATCACGAAGGCCATGGTGTCGATGACCACAGGACTGGACGTGGCAGGACTCATCCCCGAGGAATTCCAAAGCTGTTCAAAGCTGTCGCCCGCCGGACGAATTGCCGTCAGGCCATTTGAAGGAATCACAACGGCACCTTCACTGACCGTAGCCGAAGGAATTGTCGATGCGCCTTTGTCAAAGTTCCAGACGACTCGACCGGTCTCAGGATCGACAGCCGCGATGCCTTTTGAAGACTGCAGCAATGCCAATGCCGGCTGATCACCCGTCGCCGGCAGCATTGTTGGTGACGTCCAGTTAGCCGCTCGAGGTCTCTCGATCTGCCATTTGGTTTCTCCCGAGACGGTATCCACGCCGCAGGCAAACGCTTCTGCATCGCTTTCAACCTGCACGACCACTGTGCTGCCGATGACGATGGGCGAAGACGACATTCCGAGACTGTTGCTGGCATTCGGGAACTCGCTGCCCAGCCCGCGAAACCACTGTAACTTGCCATTAAGATCCAGACAGATCAGATCGTTGCTTGAATAGAACGCAAAGACTCTTTCTCCGTCACTGGCCATTGTCGGAGTCGCGTTACTCATTTTATCGTGAGTCAGCGTGCGGCCGGTGGCATCGAACTGCCGTTGCCAAAGTTCCTTTCCTGAACCACTGTCAACGCATACCACATGCAGACGGTCCTGAGCGTATCCTGAACTGGCGGAGACAAACACTTTGTCAGCGACGATGATGGGCCCCGAAAGGCCGCGGCCTGGCAAAGGTGTTTTCCAGGCAATGGTGTCACCGCTCAGCTCGGTTGGAAGTGACTCACCCGCAGCGACCGAGTTCGCATTGTTGCCGCGGAACTGACGCCAATCGGCCGATTCAACGGAAGCAATGTTGATCCCCAAAACACCGACCAGCAGTAATTGAGTTAATCGTCTCATCGTGTTTCTCCTGACTGACGTTCATTCTGAGCGGTGACCATTTTCGGGAGCACGGCCGAACCTGTGCTGTCACAGATACGCAGCTGGAATTGATATCGCTGAGCCCACTCCTGAGTTTGTTCGTTCTGGCAGATCTTGAACAACAGAACGTTCGCACCGGCTTTCAAAGTGACAGGCACCTTATACTGATCGACAGCCGAGCTGCGATGGTATTCTTCACGTTCGAAGACCTGCTTGCCATTCACCCAAAGCTTCCAGGCATTCGGAGTTCCCAGGCGAACCTCAACCTGCTGATCGTCCGCACTGTCCCATGTCGTGGTGGCATACATCACCGAACCTTTGAAGTTCTCAATCTGCTTGGCGATATCCACGACCCCATAGTCATCTTCTGTTGTGACCGGCAGCCATTTCACTTTTCCGGATTGCCCATCGTACTCAGCGGCAGCATCCAATGGCGTCCCGGCTGCGGCCTGTTCTTCAGGTGCGTAGGTGAGTGCAAATCCTTTTTCTTCTTTGTTGTCGAAGGGTCCGGCGATCATCCATTTTGGCAAAAATCCAAAATGCTTTTGCACATCCACAGTGGCGCCGTTCTTGCGAAGCGCTTCTGCGATCTCCTTCACCTGATCTTCATGCACGGCTCCGGACAGCGCTTTCTGAAAGAGTGGAGTAGCCGCGGCGGCATCACCAGCCTTACCGGCTTCTGCAATCAGCCGCGCGACAGCGTCCCGTCGGAACTCTGGACTTGGGTCCAGCAGCATCTCCGGGATCAGTCTCGCTTCAAGTTCGGCGTTTTGGACTTTCAGAGTTTCATAAGCCAGACGACGGGCTGTTGGTGACTGGCTACGATCCAGAATAAACGCTTCCAAAGCTTCCGCGGGCAGGGATTTCCCGACCTGCAGCTGAGCTCTGACAATTTCTTCAAAAGCATTCCGCAGCCAGTTTACCGCCAGCGGGTTTGAGTCACTAAAGCCTTTCAGTGTTGGCAACATCGCCGGTTCGCCGGCCATCGCGAGGTGATCGACGGCCTGTCGAGCCACGGAGGTTCCTTTGCCGCCAGGCTGAACATTCTGCAGGATCTTTATAGATTCTGACATCTCATCAGCGTTCAAATCGCTGTTGACGCCCACAAACGACATCACACTAAAGCAGATCACTGCACGCCAGAACATCACGCTTCTCCTCATTTAGGCATTACGAGCCGTGAGACGCTGCCTGGGACAAGGCTTGCGTCCATTCACGGCACCGTTCTAACAATCCGCGAGAAAAAACTCCAGCACTCAAAAATCACACTGAGATAAAACGAGTGAAGCGCGTGCTGCATAGAGAGGCCTTGCAGTCCATATAGAATGCCCCAAGCCCCGGAGTTGCGAAGAGAGTCATGATTCAGGGAATCAATCTGAGAATCTGATCAATCGCTGCAGACCGGGTTGTCTCACATTCGAATTCTGCGAAAATCCGAGCCACCTGACGAGCACCTTCCTTAAGAATACTCCACGAGAAATCATTTCTTAGCGAGTCCTATCAACCATGTTGCTAATGATTTTGCGAGTGGCCTACCTGCTGATTTGTGCAGGAGCCATTCTTGCATACATCACCACAGAAACAGTCGCCGGCGAACCCGCACAGTTACCTCGAATTGTCGAGAACAACAAGGGGCTGGCTTTCTTCGCACTGCTGCTTATTTCGCAGCTGGTGACGATTGCTGACTTGTTGGTTCGAAAGAAGCGAATCGAAATTATTTCTGCGATTTACTTTGGAATCCTGGTCGGCGTTTTGCTGGCCTATCTGATGATTCAGGCGTTGACTCCGGTTGTTCCTGTGACAAACGCGTATCATACAGCGGTGGTCCTGCTGACACTTCTGATTCTTCCTTACATCTGCGTGACGCTGCTGCTGCAGACCAAGGATGACTTCCGGTTCGTGATCCCCTATGTCGAATTCCAGCGCGATCTCAAGAGCGGTCGACCATTGGTTGTCGACAGCAGTTCGTTGATCGACGGACGTATTGCCGATGTCGTGGAAACCCATATTATTGAATCGCAGTTGATCGTGCCCGACTTTGTTCTATCCGAAGTTCAGGACGTGGCCGATTCCAGCGATAAGAACCGACGCATCCGCGGTCGACGTGGTCTGGAAGTTCTTGCCAAGCTGCAACAAAGCACGATTGTTGATGTCAAAGTGATGGAGACATCACGCACCGATTTCAAAATGATGACCGTCGACCAAAAGGTCGTGGCTCTCGCGAAACAAATTCGCGGTGGCGTTATCACCAACGATTTCAATCTCAATAAAGTGGCCAGCGTGCAGGGCATCCCGGTTATTAACCTCAACGACGTTTCGAACGCGTTGAAGCCTCGCTACATCCCAGGCGAACGTCTGCTGATGAAGGTTATTAAAGAGGGCGAAGGGCCGGGTCAGGGCGTTGGTTATCTTGATGATGGAACGATGGTGGTCTGCGAAAATGCGGCCGGTCTGCTTGGCAAAGAAATCAATGTGATCGTCGCCAGCGTTCTGCAAAGCAGTGCCGGACGGATGATCTTTGTGAAAATGGTTTACAAAGCAGGCGAGTGATCATCAGCAGCGGCAGTGAGACGCTCTGCGTAGATCACGACTGCGAATTGAATACAGTTGCTCCATTTGTGGATTGCGCCTGTGAGAGTTTTCAGGATTGACACCATGCCTCGTCCGGCCGTGTTTCGTTGTGCTTGTTCAGGTTCAGCGTTCCGCAGGATCCTGCTATTCAACATGCTCGGCTGCTTGCTGCTTCAGGGGCGTGCCGTGCCAGCGGATGACATCAAACGCATTGAACCAGACACCACAGCGGGAACTGCGTCAGCGGTCGTCGTCTCCGGCGGTGGCCTGCTGCACACGACTCAGATTTTTCCAGCGGCCGATGCATTGTCTATGGCGGCGTCCGATCAGTTTGGGAATGTCGTCAGCCAAATGACGAACACGATCTCGCAGAACGGCGCTTCCGAAATCGTCAAACTGAATCTTTATGTGGTCAGCGATGCTGCCGCGGCTGAGGTCCTTCAGGCGTTGCCAGCACATTTCCCTGACGGCCAGCAACCGGCAGTGGCGGTTGTTGTCTCATCACTTCCCGTTAAGGGAGCTCTGGTGGCAGCCGATGCTGTGGCGTTCATCGACGCGCAGCAGGCTAAAAGCGTTCAACGTTCCAGTCAGGCGGCCGTGTTGCCTGAGGGCTCAAGGATCTACATTTCGGGACAGGCTCATCAAAGCGAATCGCTGGGGGAGGCCACCGCGGGGACTCTGCTGAGTCTGCACAAGACTCTGGAATTCCTTGGCCGCTCGGATGACGATATCGTGCAACTAAAGGCGTTTGTCGAACCGCTGTCGGATCACGCAGTCGTGTCTGCCGAAGTGACGAAATTCTTCCACGGAAGAACGGTTCCGCCGCTGGTCCTGGTGGAATGGAAGTCGAGCAAAACGGTCCCTGTGGAGATCGAACTGATTGCGGTAGGCGGTGCCTTTAACCCTGGCGCACCGTCGATGGAATTTTTAACACCGCCCGATATGACGGCGTCTCCGGTCTACTGTCGAGTCTGTCGAATTAACAGTCCCGGTTTGATCTATGTCTCCGGTCTTCACAGCCAGCACGACACCGTCGCCCATCCGCAGCGTGATGCCAATGGTGACGTGGAGGTGCTTAGCGTATTCGAATCGCTCGAGCGAATCCTAAAGCAAACGGGAAGCGATTTTCGGCACTTGGCGAAAGCGACTTATTACGTCGCCACTGATTCAACGAGCGCCAGTTTGAACAAGCTTCGCCCGAACTATTACGATCCTATGAGGCCACCTGCCGCGTCCAAAGCCGCTGTGACTTCCGTCGGTCGTCCGGAATTTGGACTGACGCTCGATATGATCGCCGTGCCTGCCACTCCTTAAACGCAGCCCGCCATAAACAAACGTGGCCGTGCTGACTCAATGGCGGCACTACGTAGCCCGGCCGCTCCGCCGGCCGGAAACTGTAGCTACATGGCTGAGCGATCTCGGTTATGGGCAGTTGAAACCCCGTTGCGTGATCATACGTCAAATGTCTGGAACCGATGCCTGACCACGGAACGGCGGGACTACGTAGCCGGCTCAGAAAAATCCGTCGGACAAAATGACCGTTTGAGGGAGCGCCCGCAGACTGACCTTTGAATTTATTCAGTGAAAAATGCAAAATTTTATCGAAACTGTACCGTTCAGTATCTACTATTTAGAAAAATGAACTCATGAGTTTAGATAAGGTGTCGTTTATGCGACGAGTGCTCTTGTTTGCATTGTTGGCGTGTCTGCTTCTGGCGGGCGGGGTGGCGGCCAGTAGGTCGACGACCGCAGAGAAAACTTCCACTGCCGCAGCGTCGCCGGACTCCTTTGATGTCGGTGCGCTGGGGCGTATCGAACCGCAAAGTGAAGTCATCAACGTCAATGCGCCGTCCGTCATGGAACCGCCGGTGGTGGAAAAACTTCTGGTCAAGGTAGGTGATCACGTGCATACGGGACAGGTGTTGGCGATTCTCGACAGTCATCTGCGTGAGCAGGCCGACGTGGAAGGTGCGAAGGCTTCGGTCCTGCTGGCCGAACGGAGACTGGCTCAGGTTAAGGCGGGAGCCAAGGCCGGTGATATCGCCGCTCAGGAAGCCCTGATCGCTGGCACCACCGAACGTCTGCGGCTGGCCGAAAAGCAGCTTGACCGATACCGCAAGCTGCGTGAAAGTAAGGCCCTGTCAGAAGATGACCTCGATATTCGCCGGACCGATGTGGATGTGCTGCAACGTGAGCTGCGGCAGTATGAATCCACACTGACCGCGCTTCGTGAAATTCGTCCGGTGGACATTGAACATGCAGAAGCAGAAGTCGCGAGAGCTCGCGCAATGTTGCACCGTGCAGAGGCTGATCTGGAGATTTCTTTTCTTCGCAGTCCAATTGACGCGGAGATCCTGCGGATCCATTGTCAGATCGGTGAACGCATTGGAGACGATGGTTTGCTCGATCTGGGCGACACTCGCCAAATGGATGTCGTTGCGGAAGTACATGAATCTGACATTCTGAAAGTGAAGCTGCATCAGCCGGCCACTGTGTTCCTGCGAAATCTCAATCAAACGCTAAACGGGCGCGTGATCGAAGTGGGCCGCATTGTCGGCCGCAAAGATGTACTTTCCAGTGATCCGGTGGATGACACGGATGCGCGCGTCGTGGAAGTTCGCGTGCGGCTGGATGATGAGCACGGCAGACGAGTTTCCGGAATGTCGTACGCACGGGTTGAAGTGACGATTCAGACGTCAGAAAAATCTTCCGGCGCGGACAAGAAACCCGAGCTTCAGCGAGCGGAATACGAACCAATGGATAAGGAGTAGACTGATGAGTCAGCGTATTCCGATATCATGGCTGCAACTGAAGCATGAGAAGATGAAACTGTTCGCCGCCGTTTCGGGCGTGATGGTTTCCGTCGTTCTGATGTGGATGCAACTGGGACTGATGAAGGCTCTGTTCGCCAGTGCGGTAGTATTCCACGGTTCATTGGACGGACAGTTGATCGTCATCCACAGCCAGTATGAACATCTGCTGCACAGCAAAGCGTATTCCAGTCGGCTGCTGTATCGATTGCGAGGCAGTTCGGATGTCTCCGACGTGTTTTCTGTTTATCTGGCCCCGGTGGAATGGAAGAATCCGTGGAACGGTGAAATGCGTTCCATGCAGTGTTACGGTGTCGACACAGACCGGCCGTCACTGAACCTTCCGGGCTTTGGCGATCAGCTTTCAAAGCTGCGTCAGACAGATATTTTTCTTTACGATCGTATGGGGCGTCCACGATTCGGAAATGTGGTCGGCGCTTTTGAAGCTGCAGAAGTGATTGAACCAGAAATCAATCGTCGCAAAATGATGATGGCCGGTATCGTGGATTTGGGCGCTTCGTTCGGAGTCGATGGAAACATCTTCGTGAGTCACGCAAATTTTTTGCGACTGTTTCCGGAACGCAAGTCAGGGGCGATCGATGTGGGTGTTGTGAAACTGAAGCCTGGTGTTTCCATTGCAACCGCTCAACAGGATTTCCAGTTGATGTTGGGCAAAGAGGTTCAGGTTTTGACTCGGGATCAGTTTGCCGACCTGGAACTCGTCTATTGGAAATCGGCCACTCCCATCGGCATCATCTTTACTGCCGGCACGGTCGTCGGGTTCTTCATTGGATTCATCGTTGTCTATCAAATTCTTTACACAGACGTGATCAACCATTTGCCTCAGTACGCCACAATGAAGGCCATGGGATTTTCGAACGGCTACCTCTATCGGCTGGTGATACAGCAGTCCGCTCAATTGGCGACGCTGGGTTACATTCCCGGAACTTTGATGGCAGCATTGCTCTACGCGGGTCTGCGAAAGGTGACTTTGCTGCCTCTGTCTCTGGAGCCGACTCGCGGCATCTTGCTGGCCGTCATCACGCTGTTGATGTGTGCGTTTTCTGCGACGCTGGCCGTACGCAAATTGAGTGCCGCTGATCCGGCGGATGTGTTTTAAGAAGCGACCTCAGAAAGTTTTCGAGCGATGCAATCTCCCACTCCGGCCATTCCCGGCCCCTTGATCAACGAACCCGTAATTTCCGGCGAAGCCATCAACTTTGCATTCGGTCAGGGCGAACTGCGCAAGCAGATTTTGTTTGACGTCAGTGTCGCCATTCAGCCGGGCGAAATTGTGCTGCTCACGGGCCCGTCAGGATCCGGTAAGACGACGTTGTTGACGCTGATCGCCGGTTTGCGAAGGATGCAGAAAGGCCGTCTGACGGTGCTTGGGCATGCGCTGCATCAGGCGTCACCGGACGACCTGCTTCAGCTTCGTCGTAAAATTGGCTTTATCTTTCAGGCTCACAATCTGCTTCCGTACATGACAGCTTTGCAGAATGTGCAGGTCATGTTTGATCTTCAGCCGCATGTAACTCCGAGCGACGGTCGTCAGCGGGCCGAAACCATGCTGAAGCAGGTTGGGCTCGGCGAACGAATGAACTATCCTGTGTCTCGATTGTCAGGCGGTCAGAAGCAACGAGTCGCCATTGCCAGAGCTCTGGTTGGCGAACCGCAGCTGGTGCTGGCCGACGAACCCACGGCCGCTTTGGACGGAACTTCAGGACGCGAAGTGGTCAACATTCTTCAAGGGCTGGCACGTGAGCACAAGAGGCCGATTCTGATGGTGACTCACGATGCTCGAGTTCTGGATATCGCCGATCGTATTATTGAAATGCAAGACGGGTATCTCACGGCCGCCTCTTCGAAAAGCGATTCTCACAACCACCATCAAGACAAAGGGACCAACGATGAGCGACACATCGCTGCTGTCACGATCTGAACAAAAGCGTCGCCAGATTCTGGATGCGGGGCGTGAGCTGTTTATGGCTCAGGGATTTGCCGACACCAGCATGGATCAGGTGACGGCGAAGTCGGGGGTTTCCAAGGCCACGGTCTACAACCATTTTCCTTCTAAGGAAAAGCTGTTTGAAGAAGCCGTCCGCACGCGATCAGAAGACGTCTTCGCATCGCTGCCCGAACTGGATCCAGAACACGCAGATCCGGAAGAAATGTTGACCGTCTACTTTCACGCGCTCGCGCAGATTCTGCTTTCCGAGGACGGCGCGTGCATGTGCTTTGTGCTGATGTCAGAAGGGCGGCGATTTCCGGAAAATGCACGTCTGATTTATGAGCTGGGATTTGGCCGCGGTCTGCGGGAAATGGCCCTTTATCTGACAAAACTCAACAATCGCGGTGTTGTGCGAATTCCCGACTCGGACTGGGCCGCGATGAAACTGTTTGGCATCGTCATGCCTCCGCTGCCAACGATGTGTGCGGGGTTTGCACCTATCATCATTCCGCCAGTTGAAGAAGTCCGGACCTCGGTGTGCGTGTTTCTGCGCGGGATGGCACAGTTGAATTGAAAGCCCGCGTGAGAGATTTGCGTGATTGAAGCAACAGCTGGCTGGTTTGTGGATGATTTTCAAAGTAGGTCCTTTCTGCCGGAAAGAACTTTCGCCGCAAGGCGAACGCACTGTGCAACGTGCCATTACGATATCGGCTCGATACCGTGTTTAAGGTGCACACAAGGTCGCAGCAAGCGGCGAAGTCCTCCTCGGCAAGGAGGACCTACCGAAAGCCGCGACTACAGCAAGAACGGGCTCTCGGCCGGCCGGAACATAGACAGGTCGATGGCGATTCGTTTAACTTCCGTCCGCCAGCGTCTTACTGACCGATCGGCTTTCTGGTTCAGAGTCTGAATCAGTGGGCTTATGAGAAGTCTGCCTGAGTACTTCGAAAGTCACGGCCGCTGGCAGCCACCCCCCTAAAAGGCCATCTATGCTCCACGTCTCCCGTTTGATTGCGTCCGTCCTGTGGTTCGTCGTCATTCCTGTCTGTCTGACAAACGTGTCATTCGGCCAATCGAATCCGAACCTGCCGTTTCCGCAGAATCGAGTGCGCAATTTCTATTCTCGACAGGCGGAGCAGTTCCTTGATCACAGACCGACGAAGGCTGTGGACGTGCTGCCAAAGTTTTCAGGACTTGACGGAGGCGGGTTTGGACACTGGGGGCAGAATCCTGAAGACGTCAGCTTTGACCACAGCCTGAATGAAGTCGACACCGGAAATGTCGTTTGTCAGCTGACACGCCATTTTGGACAGACCACCTTCAAAGGCGTCAATGTGCTGGTTGATCCGGCATCGAATACGACAGTGCTTTACGATCCGGTGCGAATGACGTTTGTCGATGCCTGGCGAGGCGGTTTTGTGAAATGGGGCTTTGTTCGTTTTGGTTTGATGGGCGGAGTTGAACCAGCGGGCTCACGACTTGGCGACCTGAGTCAATCCGCATGGCAGTTACCCGATAACACTCCGCACCGCTATCATGGTTTTTATCGACATGGCCAGTCCGTGGCGTTTGTCAGTCAGCTTGGGAACGCAAAGATCTTTGACAGCATGTCTGTCGTTCGGAATGATCTGGTCCGAACGCTCCAGGTGGAAGGCCAGCTGCCAAAATCGTTTCTGAAAATTGCAGTGCCACCAGCAGATGCAGTGGTCAAGCAGAACCCGTCGGACCTCGCGCAACTGATCGCAGTTTCCCCGGATGGCCTGGCAATTCGACTGAGTCTTCCGGCCGACATCGAAGGCGTGAAGCTGGCAGTCGTCGAAGGAGCGATGGGGCTATCCTTCAGCGGAGCCAAACTCTCAAAGCCCGTTCAACTGCAGATTGCGTACGGCCCTGCGGAAAAGATGGACGCGGCCCTTGGGCTGCCAGATCCGACCGCTCCTTCGGTTGCCAATTATCTCGCGGGTGGTACAGGACAATGGACAACGCGGCTCGCGGAAACTCAGGGAATTCTGGGTGATGAATCCGGTGGCATCGCGATCGACAGCATCACGCTTCCTCAAACCGCCGTCAATCCTTTCAAGTCGGCCATGCGAATTGGCGGCGTGGGATGTTTGAACGATGGGCGAGTCGTCGTGTCGACCCTGATGGGCGAAGTGTGGATCGTGGACGGCATTGATGACATGGCCACAAAGCCTCTTCGCTGGCAGCGCATTGCGGCGGGATTCTATCAGGCTCTGGGGATTGTGATTCAGAATGAAAATATTCTGGTCCTCGGCTCGGACCAGATTACTCGTCTTCACGACACAAACGGCGACGGAGAAACGGACTTCTACGAATGCGTCACCAACAATTTCCCAACGACGGGCGGTCATGACTTTTGCACGTCGCTGCAGCAGGACGACGCCGGCCATTTGTACTGGGCGATTTCCTCGGGAGACTTTGGCGTCGCTCGCATGGATTCTTCGGGAACCATTGAATCGCTGGGCAACGGCCTTCGCAATTCAAACGGGATCGGCGTGTCACATGACGGAAAAGTGGTGCTGGCCACGGTTCAGGAAGGCACATGGACACCGGCTTCCGCGATCTTTGAAGTGCGGGATCAAAGTTATCACGGGCTCAAAGGTCCGAAACCCGACCATGGCAAGTATGGCTACGACCTGCCACTGGTCTTCCTTCCGCGAGGCATCGACAACTCGTCGGGTGAAATCGGTTTTCTGCCCGTCGACAATCGTCTGGGAGCACTCAGCGGCGCCGCCGTGGGTACTTCGTATGGCACTTGTGAAACGTACCTTGTGTTGCGTGACGTCGTGAACGGGAAGGCGCAGGGAGCCATTGTGCCATTGCCTGGCGATTATCTCAGCGGCATTTGTCGAGTGGCCTTCAATTCGCATGATGGCGGAATGTATCTGGCCGGAACTGAGGGCTGGCAAAGCTACGCAGCGGAAGATGGATGTCTGCATCGAGTCCGCGTGACCGGGAAACCGCTGCCATTGCCCACTGCCATTGAGGCGCACAACAATGGAGTCGTCGTGCGATTCAACGAAGCGATTGATCCTGCGTCCGTTACTCTGGAAAACACGTTTTGCCAGCAATGGAATTATCTGTACAGCGCGGGTTACGGCTCACCAGAATTCTCTGTGAAGGAGCCCGGAAGGCAGGGCCATGATCTGGTGGACGTGAAGTCCGTTCGTCTGCTTCCCGATGGACAGTCCATCTTTCTGGAGGTGCCGACGCTGCATCCCGTGATGCAGTTTCATGTGCATCTTCGTCTGAAGACGGTTGCCGGGCATGCATTTTCGCCCGACGTGCTGGCATCCATTTACGAACTGCGTTCTGACTTCACGGAGTTTCCAGGATACGCTGCGATGGCGAAGCGACGAGCCCCGGATTTTCCGATCGCAGAAAAGTACGAGCAGGATCCACGCCTGGTGAAGCAGGAAAAATTCGGCACGGACTTCGGTTGGGTGTCGAGTTCTCTGAAGATCTCTGTGAGTGCTTCGGCGGGGCTGCAGTTTGAACCGCGCCAGCTGCGAGTCGCTCCGGGAACTCGGGTCTCCCTGGCGTTTCGGAATGGTGACCCAAGTATGCCGCACAACGTGGCTGTCGTGAAGGCCGACCATATCGACGAGTTTGGGGAACAGTCGATGCAGCTGGCCAGCAATCCGCGAGCCATCGCGACGCATTATGTTCCCAATGATCCGGCGGAGATTTGTTTTTCGCCAATTCTGCAGTCGGGTGACCAGTACACGCTGTTCTTCGAAGCGCCGAAAGAGGCGGGAGAATATCGGTTGGTCTGTACGTACCCCGGGCATTGGCGAGTCATGCAGGGCAGTCTGTTTGTGATTCCGGACGGTGAGCCTTTGCCGGAAATCGCCACTGCGTCTGTTCGAAAATTTGTCCAGCTGTGGAGTGTAGCTGAGCTGGCTGCCGACGCCGATTCGCTAGCCAGTCGATCATTCGAGCAGGGACAGAAAACTTTCGAGACAGCCGGTTGCAGCAAATGTCATAAGATGAACGACATCGGGACAGCTTTGGGACCGGATCTGACAAAAGTTTCCGAGCGTTTTAAGGGTCAGAAGCTGCTGCAACAGATTCTGGAACCTTCGACCGAAATCAACAAGCAGTATCAAACGTGGGTCGCCGCGCTGCATGACGGACGTGTCATCGCCGGTCTGTTGCTGGAGCAGTCGGACTCAGCGGTCACTCTGCTGCCGAATCCGCTGCAGCAGGAGTCCAGAATCACACTGTCGAGAAGTGATGTGGAGGAGTTTGACGCGTCTCCGATTTCGACGATGCCGATGAGTCTGCTGATCACATACAGTCGAGATGAGATTCTCGACCTGCTGGCATTCATTCAATCCGGTGCGCAGCCTTCGAGTTCGCTGTTCGTTACTGGTTCGCTTCAGAAATAATGAACTGAAGTCGGACGGAAGTTAAGCAGCCGTTCACAAGAGAACGCGGTCGACGTCGTGCCCAGGTTGTCGTCGCGCAATTCGCGTCTGCGGTTGATTAACAGTACGAAAGCGAAGGACCTGTCCCAACCCGAAGCGTCAGTTCTGGAATGTCGCGAACTTGTTTCCGAACGGGTCCCTAATTCCTCTCCGAGCGGACAATGCGGCCGCCCAGTTTGCCAGCGCCGGGGCCCATCTCAAGATGCCAGTCGGCGCGCGACGTCAGGAATTCGTCATGGTCAATGACAATCACCGAATGTCCCATCTGAAGCAGGAAGTCGATGCAGTTCAATAGTCGGTCAATATCCTGCAGATGGAGTCCGCTGGAAGGCTCATCCAGAAGAAACAGCGTGCGTCCCGATCTTGTCAGCTGAGACGCCTGTCGATTTTTCGCGGCGGTGTCTCCGTCGGTCAATGGAACACCGGCCAGCATGGCAGCAATCCTCAACCGCTGCGCTTCGCCGCCGGAAACGGTGCTCAACGGTTGCCCGAGTCGCAGGTAACCGAGTCCGGACTGACGGACGGCATTGAGTCGCTGCTGGATGCGGTGATGCCCATTGAAGAATGTGAAGGCTTCATCGGCGGTCATGTCGAGAATGTCCGAGACTGATCGATCGCGATATCGAATCTCGATCACTTCCGGACGAAAACGGCGTCCATGACATTCTTCGCAGACAGTTTCGATGTCGGCCAGAAACTGCATCGCTACCGTCACCACTCCTCGACCTTCACACAGAGGGCAGCGACCGCCGGACGACGCGTTGAAGCTGAACATCGCTCGAGAATAATTCCGCTTCTTGCCTTCATGCGTTTCCGCAAGAAGAATTCGGATGTCATCAAAGACGCCAATCCATGTGGCCGGAATGCTGCGTCGCGATCTCTGTACCGGACTTTGATCCAGCAACAACACATTCTCAATGTGCTGTGCGCCGACAATTCGGCGGATGGTACCTTCCGCACGCACGGGGCTGGCCAGTTTCAGTTCGTGGCACAGAGCCGGGAATAGGGCATCGGAAATTAGAGAACTCTTTCCGCTGCCGCTGGGCCCTATGACAGCGCAGAAGACACCAAGAGGCAGAACGACGTCGACCGAATCGATGTTATGGCACCGGACTTGTTGCAAGTCCAGCCACTGCTCCGGCTCACGCCGTTTGCGATCGCTCACCGCGGAGGAACTCACAATCTCAGATTCGTCAGAAGAAACTGTCGTGGTCTTGTTTGCGGCTTTACGTGAGGCTCCGGACGTTCGTTTTTGTGCACTCCGTTGTGGCGAAGTCGCAGGCATCGCGGATCGCATTTTCTGACCGGTCAGAGTCTCCCCCGCCAGCAACTCGGCCGGCGTCCCTTGAAAGACAATCGTCCCACCTCCATCACCTGCGCCGGGACCGATTTCAATCACTTCATCGGCCGCTGCGATAAATGCCGGATCATGCTCCACGACCACAACCGTATTCCCCGCACTCTGCAGCCGCCGAACGGAGGTGATGATCTTTTGGGTATCGCTCGCGTGCACGCCGGCGGTGGGTTCGTCGAGCACGTAAAGCGTGTTGATGAGGCCGGAACCCAAAGCACTGGTCAGCATGACTCGCTGAGCTTCTCCGCCGGACAGCGATTTCATACTGCGGTTCAGCGACAGATACGCGAGGCCGCAGTCCGTAAGAAACGTCAATCGTCGCTGTGCGTGTTCCATCGGTGAACGCAAGGCCGTCTGCAAAGCGGTCGGAAGCTGACCGAATTGCGCCTGCAGCCACACCTGCAGGTCGGACAGTTCCATGTCGCCCAATTGCGGCAACGTCAAATCGGCCCAACGCACGGACGCGGCATCACGATTGAGTCGCTGCCCGGAACACGTGGCACACAGTTCTTCCGTCGTCGGCACTTCCAACTTCCGGCGGCGATCTGTCTTCGTGGAAAGCAGGCCGGTCCCTTTGCAGTCGGGACATGCGCCAAGCGGTGAGCTGAAGCTGAGCAGTTCCGGGGTGAGTTCCGGAAGAACGCGACGACATGAAGTACACGTTCGCAAATTGGAAAACGTGAGCTGCTGCCAGGCGACACCGTCGACTTCCACGGATTCAGTTTTGTCTTTCGCGTTCTCAGCAAGGACAAATGCGAGACCATTCGCAAGACGCATCGCGGTTGCGATCGCTTCCGCAATACGTGGTTCCGTTGCTGGATCTGCTTTTAGGCGATCAACGACAATTCGAAGAGTGGAAGGAACGCTGCTGTTGAGTTCTTCCAGTCGAACTGTTTTTCGATCCACAATCGCCCGCGTGAACCCCTGACGAATCCATTCATCAATGGAATGTCGAAACGCGTCCGGTGATTCTTGTTCCACGTCAGGCTGCACTTCGGCCACGATCAAAATGCGGCTTCCATCGCGTTGCTGGACGACTTCCGCGGCCGCCGTTTCGGGCGAAGTGGAAACGACCGGCACCTGGCAGTCCGGACAGAACAGCTGTCCCGCTTTCGACAGGATCACTCGCAGCGGATCAAGGACTTCCGCGCGAGTTCCCACGGTGGCTCGAATGCCGTCGGCTCGCAGCTGCTGACGAATGGCGATGGCCGGTGGAAGCCCGGTGATGTGATCAGCGTCAGGCCGCTCAATGCGATCCAGGAACTGGCGGGCTGACGGGGAGAACGTCTCGATGTAGCGTCGCTGGCCTTCAGCGTACAGCGTATCAAAGGCCAGACTACTTTTGCCTGATCCACTGACTCCGCAAAGCACCGTCAGTGAGTTATGCCGAATTTTTACGCTGATGTTCCGCAGGTTATGAACGCGAACACCTTCCAGCTCTATGAAACGAAGACCGGACACCCGCTCCCTCCTGATAACCGAACTCGCAGCACAGCACCGCGATGAGTAAGCGAAGCAGCATAGCGGGAACACCTCGCCCAAAAAATGATCCCCTGCCGTGGGCGTGACGTGCACCAAACGCACACGCGGCACACACACGGGGCAGCTCGAGTGTTGGCATATTGGATTTTCACAACCCGAAGCGTCAGTTTTGAAGTTGCGCGTTTAGCGCACGAGTTAGAGCGTGGTCGCGAAAACACTGATGTTTATCATAACCCGAAGCGTTAGCGAGGGATCTTGGGGAACACTGCCTAAAGGCAAAAACGCAATCCCTCGCTGACGCAGCGCGTTGGGACAGTCACAGACGCGCAACTTCAAACTGCGTCAGCGAGGAATCTTAGAAGCACTGCCGAAACGCAAAAACGCAATCCCTCGCTGACGCGTCGGGTTGGGATCCAATCTGCAAACGCGGCAATCTCGCCTCTGCGGATGGATGCGAGCACAGGGCGGTCCTTGCCAACAAACAAGACATCGCCGAGCTGTTACGCCGGGCGATGTCTTGAGGTATGTTCAGATAGGTTCGCGGACCTGCGAATCGGCTAAGCGGCTTGTTCGTACGCGTCGCCGGAAGATTCTTCTTCCTCTTCGTACACGAGGTAATAAATTTTGCTCGCCGCTTCTTCGAGGTAGTGCTTAATGTTTTCGCTCTGCACGCCTTCAATCAGGCGATCCATAGCTTCAACAACGCGGTCAACTTCCTCGCTGCTGATTTCTTCGTACTCTTCCGAATGAGTCAGGCGATAGTGATTGTCATCAGACATATGAGTTCCCTTCACTGAATGGGACATTGGTCGTGGCAGGTGCCAGAACGGCAACGTCGATCTGTCTCTTGATCGACAATCCGAGACCGTCTTCCAGACGCTTTGCCGAAATTTTCCCGTGTCTGATGAACGGCGGATAGACCAGTCCTGCAATTCATTTTTGTCGGCGGACATTATATCTTTTCTATTTATCCCAGAGTATTGTTCCAGCGTTGAAGCAGGCTTCCCAAAGTGAAAGCGGCGGGGCTGCGAGTCTCGTCGGCTGATTCGCAGACCGGCCCGGATTGACACGAGGTCCGTGGGCGAGTCGAATTGTGGAGCCATGGGCAATCGGCGAGAGTGGTTCACGGCATTTTTTTGAGCTGAACGGGATTGTCTGAATATGACTGAGGCCGGTATGCAGGTAGTGGAACTCAATCACTCTTTGGTGCAGCACCATCTGAGTCGCCTGCGAAACAAGGCGACGCGGCCGGTGGAGTTTCGCCAGCATGTGCGAATTCTGTCCACACTGTTAGCGATGGAGGCGACTCGTGATCTGCAGCTCCGCCCGGTGTCTGTCGAGACGCCCATCGAGACCACGGAGTGTCACGAGCTTCATGGACGTATCGCCGCGGTTCCCATTCTGCGCGCGGGTCTTGGCATGGTGACTCCTTTGACAGACCTGATCGCCGATCTGGAGGTCTGGCATCTGGGTCTTTATCGAGACGAAGAGACGGCGATGCCGGTTCATTATTACGACAAGCTTCCGGCCGCAAATCCGCCGGATGTGGCTCTGTTGCTGGATCCGATGCTGGCCACCGGCGGCTCGGCCTGCATGGCTCTGGAAGCTCTGCAGCGCTGGAAAGTTCCTCAGGTGCTGATGCTGTCCATCATCTCCGCGCCTGAAGGCATTCAGCGAGTCACCTCGCAGTTCCCGGATGTCCGAATCTTTACCTGCGAGATTGATCGTTGCCTGAATGAGAAGAAGTACATCGTCCCGGGACTTGGCGACGCCGGCGACCGTATCTTCAATACGTGACGTTCCAGTACTAGACGCACAGATCTTCGTTACCGACCGGCCTGCAACAGCGCCTGCAGTGATCTGATACCCACAGGACATTTGGTCAGAGCAATCACGCCTGCATGTCCCACGGCGCGCAGTGTCAGTTTGCCGGCAGCTGCCTGCACGGCGACGGCCAGTTCCGGACGCTGCACGATTACCATCGCCGCATAAGCGCTGGTGTCTCCCACTCTCGGGGCCGCAGTGCGAACCAGGATCGTCAGTTGCGGAACCTCGGTCCGCGTTGAAACAGACAGCGACGACGACAGGATCTCCACATTTTTCAGTTCCAGCTACTCGATGAGTGCTGCCAGCGAACCGGGCATTGTGCCGTTGTCCAAAACCACTCGGATCGGCGCGACGTTCGCTGTGTCAGCGGGCGACAAGCATTCAGACGCCAGAGTCATGTTTTCGGCGAGCTGGGTTTTTCCCGGGTCCAACGCCGATTTTATACCCGACACAATCCCGTCTCCCACTTCACTCGAGTGCTGCAGCGTTGGCTGATATTGCAGCGACGACTACACTGCGTCCATGAATTCGATAACGCCATCCGCCGAAAACTCGCTGATCCGCATTCGTGGAGCGAGGACTCATAATCTTCAGAATGTGAACGTTGACCTGCCGGCCGGCAAGTTGATTGTAATGACGGGTGTCAGTGGATCGGGAAAAAGTTCGCTCGCTTTCGATACGCTCTTTGCCGAAGGCCAAAGGCGTTATCTGGAAAGCGTTTCCGTACAGACTCGCACGTTGCTGAAGCAGCTGCCTCGACCTGATGTGGACGAGATCACCGGTCTGGCACCGACCATCAGTGTGGATCAGCGAGTGTCCTCGGTTCCGGCTCGCAGCACGTTGGGGACCACTTCAGAGATTCACGATTTCCTGCGACTGCTGTACGCTCGCGGTGGCACGGCGCACTGCACCGGTTGTGGTCAGCCGGTGCAACGACAGTCAGTCGATCAGATTCTGCAGCAGACGCTGCTGCTTCCCGAGAGAACTCGCCTGATGATTCTGTCACCCATGGTGCGCGGGCGGCGGGGTGCTCATCGGGATGTGTTGGATCGGATCGCTCGCAACGGATTTGTGCGAGCAAGAATTGATGGCGAACTCGTGGATATCGCAGAAGCCGGTGCGCTCTCGCCTGGAAAATCGCACACGATCGAAGCGATTGTCGATCGGATTGTCATGAAGGACGGTATTGAATCGCGACTGCGCGAATCGATCGATTTGGCCTGTCGAGAAAGTGATGGCACGTGCATCATCAGTCATGAAACAAACGGTCAATGGTCGGAGAAACTCTTCAGCACGCGTTTCAGCTGCCCGACCTGTGATCTGAATTTCCCGACTCCCGAACCACGCAGATTCAGTTTTAATTCGCCGTGGGGCGCGTGTCAGGAATGTGGCGGAATGGGGGTGCAGGGTGCCGTGGATGCCGATGCGCCGATCGCCACGTTTCACGAACAGCCGTGCTCGGCGTGCGCGGGAACACGTCTGCAGCCCTTTCCTCGCGCCATGACGTTTCAGGGAATCACGCTGCCTCAGTTTTCCATGCAAAGCGTCGACTCCGCGCTGAAGATAGTAGACGTGTGGCTCGAGCAATTGAATTCCATAGACCGCTTGAACACCGACGAGCAAACATCGGCGGACGGTTCGCTGCGTCAGGAAGCCAGACTGGTCGCCGCGCGGACTTTGCCGGATGTGCGATCCCGCTTGAAATGTTTGAGCGACATCGGCATCGGATATCTGACTCTCAATCGTCCCGCTCGAACTTTGTCTGGCGGTGAGTTTCAGCGGGCGCGTCTCGCAGCGTCATTGTCTTCACAGTTGTATGGTGCTCATTTTGTGCTCGACGAACCCACAGCCGGGCTGCATCCGCGAGATACTCAGCGGCTGCTGCGTGCGTTGTTCGAGCTGCGGGATGCTGGCGGCACGGTGATTGTGGTGGAACATGATGGCGACATCATGCGAGCTGCCGACTGGCTGGTGGATCTCGGCCCAGGAGCAGGTGCGGATGGCGGTCATTTGCTGTTCTCGGGAACTCCCGCTGACGCCGAACAGAACGCACAGTCTCCCACAGGCGACTATCTTCGTGGCAACCTGGCGATGGAATCTTCGGCTTCTGCAGGAGCGTCCAGTCTGACGAATGCATCGTCCACGACAACGTCCGTCTTGAAGATTCGCGATGCGCGGCTCCACAATCTGCGTAACGTCTCTGTTGAGATTCCTCTGCATCAGATGGTTTGCGTAACCGGAGTCAGTGGTTCGGGGAAGAGTTCTCTGATTTTTGGCACCTTGCTGCCCGTGGTCACCGCGTCTGTTCTGCAAAATCGCAATGTGGAAACCGCTGCCGCTGACGCGAGATGTGCAGGGGTTGACGGATTGGAGCAGGTCCGTCGAATTCTTTCGCTGGATCAAAGGCCGCTCGGCCGTTCATCACGTTCATGTATTGCGACCTTGTGTGGACTGTGGGACGAGGTTCGACGTCTCTTCACAAAGACTCGCGACGCGCGTGCGAAAGGACTCACGTCTCAGAGCTTCAGCTTCAACTCGGGCGAAGGGCGATGTCCCGAATGCCGTGGCACGGGAACTCGAAACGTTCGCATGAATTTTCTGCCGGACGCGACCGTGCCATGCCCGCTGTGTCACGGGCAACGATTCAGCAAAGCGATATCGGCCATTCGCTTTCGTGGTAAGTCGGTCGCTGACGTATTGCAAATGCGAGTGGACGAGGCGGCTCAGTTCTTTGCGGAGTTCCAGAAGTTGCGAGCCGTTCTGGAAACGTTCTGCAGCGTGGGGCTGGGCTATCTGACGCTCGGTCAGCCGGCAACAACATTCTCTGGTGGAGAAGCCCAGCGCGCGAAGTTGGCATCAGAACTGGCCGCTCCTTCCAATGAACACACGTTATATGTGCTCGATGAACCCACCAGCGGCCTGCATCCTGCCGATGTGAATCGACTGCGGATTCATCTGCGCCGGTTGATCGAAGCGGGCCACAGCGTAATCGTGATTGAGCATCAGCTGGACATCATTCGCAGCAGCGACTGGATCATCGACATTGGACCCGACAGTGCCGACCTCGGCGGCGAAGTCGTCTACACCGGCCCACCCGCCGGCCTGAAGCATTGCGCACGCAGCGAAACCGGGAAGGTCGTTTAATGTCCTGCGTGTGGCCACCCACGCTCCGCAAGCCATGCCAATCGACCGCGGCGATTCGCTGTGACGAATATTTTCGTGAGCGGGGAAAGCAACGGACGGCGGCAGTCCGCCGTTTCAGGCAAAGATTCTTGAAATTCGTTCACTCGGGCGCCATGAGCGGACTATATTTCCGCTAACGGTCGGTACGTGAGCATTGTTGCGAATCTGTTTTCCGGTTAGAAAATCGGATGGGGACTTGTCCGCAACCAAAGAATCAGGACTGCCCTGACTGTGAAGTCCGCTGACTGTGAAGTGTCACAATGACCAATGACCAATGACCAATGACCAATGACCAATGACCAATGACCAGTGACCAGTGACCAATGACCAGTGACCAATGACCAATGACCAGTGACCAGTGATCCGAGTGCTGTTGCGGAGATAAGTCGGAATGAATTCAGGAAGCAGCATGGACGATGCCTCGCCTCGTCGTTGTCTGATTCAGGACAAACGACGCCTCGCTGACGTGGAGGAAAAGCATGAGCGTATTCGAGTTTTGCTGCAGTCAACGGGCGCGGATGCGCTACTGCTGCAGGATGCCGCAAGTATCGCCTGGTTCACGGCCGGCGTCGATCTGACTCGCTGCGGTTCGGATAGTTGCCATACCAGCGTCTTTGTCACCGAGGACGCTCGGCTGTTTGCCACCAACGCGGTCGATTCAGCGCAGCTGTTTGAAAGAGAAGCTTTCGGGCTGGGGTTTCAGTTAAAGCAGCGAGAATGGTTTCAGCCTCATTGCTCACTGGTGGAAGACCTGTGCCGCGGCAGGAAAGTCATCAGTGATTCGGGCATCGAGGGAACTCGCAACACGGCACGACGAATCAATCGCCTGCGCATGCCGCTGACCAGCCTTGAAGTTGATCGACTGCGTCTGTTAAGCAAGGTGCTGGTGCATGCCGTCGAGGTCACTGCTGGTCATATTCGACGAGGGGTGACGGAAGCGGCAGTGGCGGGAGAGTTGAGCAATCGTCTGATTCGTCGAACTGTTCAGCCGGTGCGAATTCAAGTCTGCGCTGATGGACGCAACATTCGATATCGTCACTGGAGTTTTGGGGAAGATCCCATCGAATCGTATGCGACGGTTTCCTGTGTCGCGCGACGCTGGGGACTGCATGTTGCGGTGTCCCGCACGGTTTGCATCGGAAGTGTCAATCAGGACTTGTGGGAAGCACACCAAAAGGCCGTGCTGATGCACGCGACCGGTCTGTATTTTTCACGCCATGGTCAACAGTTAAAAGACATCTGGCCGAAGGTAAAACGCATTTATGACAAGTTCGGTCTGTCGTCTGAATGGCAACTGAGCGATCAGGCGGACGTCCTGGGCTATCGTGCCTGCGAGCACCAGCTGACTCCAACTTCCGACTTTGACCTGCAGGCACCGACCGCTGTATTTTGGCATCCGACCGTCGGGGCCGCGATGCCTGGTGATACCGTGCTGGTGTTGCCTGGCGGCAGTGAAACGCTGACACGATCCGATGTCTGGCCTGAACTGAAGGTGCAGGTAAAAGGACACGATGTGTTGTGTTCAGGGCTGCTGCTGATACGTGAGGAATCGCGCGCTGTCACGGCACCCCCGAAACCTCTGTCGCAGGATTCGGCCCTCTTTAAGGGTGCAGCAATTCTGGATGATGATGCGGACGGCAGCCGCATGGATTCCATCTGGGAACTCGACATCACCAGCGGCCGTTCAGTGTTTGCCGAAAACGACTCCGAGTACTCCGAAGAATCGGTACTCGACTAAGCTCGCGCGAGTCAAATAGTCGCCTTTCGCTCCGCGAAAGAAGCGTTTATGTTCGCAACTTTCGCTCCAGGGCTGTGAATTTCTACAAGCACGAAGCGGCAGCGAGTCGGCTAGAGCGCAATGACAGCCCACTCGCTGGCGCTTCGTGCTCGTATGGAAACACTCGAAGAGCGACGCTTCTTTTGCGGAGCAAAAGGCGACTATTAAAATTCGCAGCCTCGCAGCGGAACCCGCCACGCTGTTCGCTATTGCCCTCGGCAGCCTGCATTTGAAGAGTCGGATGCGTTATCGTACGCTCTTGATGCAAGTTCAACGGCTGAGTCTGACAAACGCAAAGGACGCCGATCGTGGCCAGGATTCTTGTTCTGTATCATTCCAATTCCGGAAACACGCAACGCATGGCGGAACTCGTAGCCGCCGGTGCCATGCAGCTGGCGGACACGGACGTGCGGCTGCGATCCATCACGGAAGCCGATCATACAGACCTGGAATGGTGCGACGGAATAGCGTTGGGATCACCCACGAATTATGGCAGTGTCAGCTGGCAAATGAAACAGTGGTGGGATCAGCAGCCTATCGAAAACTGGGGCAAACGAGACGGTCGGATCGGCTGTGTGTTCAGTTCCGGCGGCGCGTGGGGCGGCGGGCAGGAATGGACCTGCATGACTCTGTTTTCGATTCTGATCAACTACGGTTTTCTGGTCTTTGGACTGACCGACTACACCGGCGTCAAGTACTCCGCACACTACGGCGCGATCTGTGCCGGACCGCCAGTTCAGGAACGTGAGCAGCATGCGTGTGAGCGCTTGGGTTTGCGTTTAGCGGAATGGGCAGCGAGCCTGATTGAAGGTCGCGCGGACGCTCATCCGCTCAATCAATCGTACGAGCGATTCAAAGAACTGGGTCAGTAGCAGCGAGTGATCGCCGAGAAAGAAGGATAGCATGTCGAATGTTCGAAACTTTCAGGCACTTGTTCGCGCTGTCTGTCGCGGTGTTCGCTTCGGGGTCTCTTCTCGAAGTGCCCTGTGCCGGAATGTCGTACTGCTGGCAATCGCCGGTCTGCGATCGGCATCGCTCTACGCGCAGTCGCCAGACCATGCGCCAGTGGATTTGCAGGCGGAAGATGCGAAGCTGGAAGGCCACTTTCAGAATGACGTCGCTCCTTTTCTGAAGACGTACTGCCTGAACTGTCACGGGGCCGAAACGCAGGAAGCAAAGCTGGATCTGAGCCCTTTCAACACGGCCAAAAACGTGGCAGACGCACATCAGATCTGGGAGATCGTGCTGGAGAGAATGGAGGCCGGGGAAATGCCGCCGGCGGATGCGAAATCTCAGCCAACGACCGAACAGCGATCGGCCGTGATTCGATGGATTCAGGCGGCCCGCGATCAGGAAGCCAATCGTAATGCCGGTGATCCCGGTCCTGTGCTGGCGCGTCGTCTGAGTAACGAAGAATACAACTATTCCATCCGCGATCTCACGGGTGCCGACATTCGTCCGACGGCAACTTTTCCTGTCGATCCGGCGAATGAAGCGGGATTTGATAACACGGGCGAATCACTGGCGATGTCTCCCGCGCTGTTAAAAAAATATCTGGATGCCGCGCGCGATGTTGTCGACCACATGCTGCTGACACCCAGCGGGATTGCATTTGCGCCGTATCCCGTCGTGACCGACACTGATCGAGACAAGTACTGCGTGAAGCGCATCGTGCAGTTCTATCAGGAACAGCCGACAGATCTGGCCAACTACTTCTACGCCGCATGGTTGTTTCAATGCCGAGAAACAGCTTCGCCCGGTTCGACAACGCTGGATGAAGTCGCCGCGGCCGAACACATCAGTCCTCGATACTTGAAAACTGTGTGGTCACTTCTGACGGACACTCAACATCCTGTTGGGCCGATCGTATGGCTGCAACAGAAGTGCAACGCCATTCCTCGAGATGAAGCTCAGGCGGCGGACGTTCGTGATCGATGTGCTCAACTGCGAAACGAAGTGAATGATCTTCGTGGTCGAGTCGTTCCGAAGTTTTCGAGCCTGCTCATTGAAGGTAATCACAACGGATCGCAGCCGTTTGTATTGTGGAACAATCGTCAGTACGCCGCGCATCGCCAGTTATTCGATCGCAGCTCGCTGATGATCGAATCTGAACCCGCCGCCGATACAGACAGGAAAGAATTGGATTCAGTAGACCGTCTGCTGATTGTGCCGGTGGATGAAGCAGAACGAGCGAAACATGAAGCGTCGTTTGCTTAGTTCTGTTCGGTTTTCCCGGACGCATTTTATATCTCCGAACGCGGCCGCGACTATGTGAATGATGCTCAGAAACAGGATGGTGAAAAAGGCCGACTTCTGAGTGCCGGGTTTCACAGCATGATGGGATATTTTCGTGATCGGACGAGCGTGGGCCATAGATTCACGGCCTCCCTGCGAAATGCTCCCAGCTGGAGTACTTGTTGGCTCGGATGGCGTCACGTACACTCGGCCCCCACAGAGTTGTATTTCGCGCAGGCTGAGTATTTGATGAATCAACAGGAAATCATCCTTGAGCTGACCGGGCCTCTGCAGCATGCGGCGGCCAGCGATTGTATGGTTGTTCCGTGCGCGGGTGTTTCAAATCTTGGGACGGTGCTCCTGCGGTTTCTTCAAGCCTGTCCGTCCGCAGCGAAAGTTCTGGGCGACGTTGAACGGTACCGTATCGACAGCGGACCACTTCCGCCTGGACTGCTGATTGTTCGCGATGCAGTGACGATCCCATCACGACTGGAGACCATCGTTTCCGGCGGCGAGCGCCTGACACTCCTGCCGATGCTCAGTGGTGGATAACGATGATGCCAGAAGAGTCCGTATTGCCCAAACAGGTCACCGCCTTTGCAGACACGGCCGCGGTTCCTCGATCGCTGCCACAACTGACCGATGAAGAACGCGAGGTCTATTCGTGGCAACTTGGCGTGCGCGACTTTGGCGAAGAGGGCCAGCGGAAGCTCAAAGATGCAACGGTGCTTATCAGTCGAGTCGGCGGGCTGGGATCGGCAGTCGCCTACGAACTTGCAGCCGCAGGAATCGGCCGGTTGATTTTGGCTCACGGCGGCAACATTCAGCCCGCCGATTTGAATCGCCAGTTGCTCATGACGCACGAGGGCATTGGGAAGCCACGAATTCAGTCTGCTGCACGCCGGCTGAAGGAACTGAACCCTCGGCTCGATATCGTCGCAATTGAAGAAAACATCACAGCAGAAAACGCTGAGCGTATCGTCGTGATGGCCGACTATGTTGTGGACGCAGCTCCGATGTTTCAGGAGCGAATCGCCATGAACGATGCAGCTGAACGACAGAAAAAGCCTGTGATTGAAGCGGCCATGTACGAACTGGAAGCGTCGCTGACCGTCATCCATCCGCCGCGGACTCTGCGTTTCCGAGACCTGGTGCCGGAAGTTCCCCAAAGCTGGCAGCGTCGGTTTCCCGTCTTTGGAGCGGTCAGCGGCACTGTAGGCTGCATGGCGGCGATGGAAGTCATTAAGCTGATCTCAGGATTTGGTGAGCCGTTGGTAAACCGCATGCTGCGAATCGATTTACGATCCATGCGGTTTGATACGATTCGTCTGCAATGAACAGGAAGTCATTCTGCACTATGAACACGCTTGGATGTAACGGTCGGATTTCAAACGCAGCGTTCACATCTGTCTCTTCTCTCACGAACGGACGAGGTATGAAGCCAGATAGCCACGACGGATCAGTCGCGCGATTGAGTTCTCGCGGGCTTCATCCCTGGTGGGCCATGATGCTGGGGATGATCAGTTGCATCGCTGCTCCGTCGCACGGGCTTGGCGGCGACTGGCCGATGTGGCGATATGATGCGGGCAGATCGGCGGCGTCGCCCGAATCTTTGCCGGACACTCTGAATCTGCTTTGGACCCGCGAAGGAACCCCGCGAGTTCAGGCGTGGGATGATCCTTTAAATCTCGACCTGATGTCTTACGATCGCCTGTTCGAGCCGATCGTCATGGACGGTCGAATGTTTGTCGCACACAGCGACTCTGACAAAGTGGTCGCTCTGGACGCTGCCACGGGCAACGAACTGTGGTCCGTTTACGCTGATGCACCGGTGCGACTTCCGCCCGTCGGCTGGCAGTCGCACGTTTACTTCACCAGCGACGACGGAAGACTGTATTGCGTCGAAGCGGCGACCGGAAAACTCAAGTGGCAGTTCGCAGGTTCACCAGGGCCGCGGAAAGTTGTCGGCAATCATCGGCTGGTCTCTGCGTGGCCCGCGCGCGGTGGTGCGGTGATCCGTGATGGAAAGGTTTATTTTGCATCCAGCATCTGGCCGTTTATGGGAGTGTTCATTTACTGTCTGGATGCTGAAACGGGTTCCGTCGAATGGGTCAACGATTCCACGGGGTCTTCGTACATCAAGCAGCCGCACAGCGCGCCGTCGTTTGCCGGCGTTGGGCCACAGGGAGCTCTCGTGGCAACGCAGAATGATCTGATCGTTCCGGGTGGAAGGTCGGTTCCGGCCGTGTTCGATCGCGCGACCGGGCGGCTGAAATATTTTGAGCTCAATGCCGGCGGCAAAGGATCGGGCGGCTCGTTTGTCGTCGCGAATGATTCCGCGTTCTTTGTTCATACGCGACTCAAGGGCGTGCGAGAATTCAATCTGGCCGATGGCCTGAAAACTGCGTTCATGCCGAATGAACCGGTGCTCGACGGTGACTTCGTCTATTCGGCCCAGACGACAAAGGAAGGCGCGAACGTCGTGCGCGCCTACAACGCTGAACGCGATGTAGTGTGGGAGATCGCTGCTGACGGAACCGGTGATCTAATCCTGGCGGGCAACAAATTGTTTGCCGCCGGCGCAGAGACACTGTCGGTCATTCAACTGCCTGCTGCAGCCGCTGATCCAGCGATGCCCGTTGTTGTCTGGACGACGGCAGCACCAAAGAAAACCGAACGTCTGCTCGCGGCCGATGAAAAGCTGTTCGCTGTGACGGCTGATGGCGTCATTCACGCTTATGGAAGTCCTGCGGCTTCGCAAGCTTTGCCAGAGACCGCTCAAGCCGTGCCGACGCAGGAAGTCACGGTCAGTCCAGATTATGCGGCGCTCGCCAAATCCTTGCTCTCCGCCGGAGATGCGCAGGGCTATGCATTGTGGTACGGAGCGGCTGAGGAATCACTGGTGTCCGCGATGGTTGCGGTGTCTCCGTTCGTGCAGTTGGCGGTGGTGGATGAAGATGCCGCTCGAATCGATCGCCTGCGTCGGCTTTGGGACCACGCCGGTCGGTATGGTCGCGTGACAGGTCACGCCAGCAGTCCTGCCGGCTTTGATGCGTCACCGTATGTGGCTCACATGATTTTCGTTGGTCAGGAACTTTCGCATTCTTTGTCGACTGACGCCAGGCAACTGGCAAAAGTCTACGATTCTGTCCGTCCCTACGGCGGGACGATGCAATTGCTGGCCACTGGAGACGATCGGCAAAAGCTGGCCGATGCGGTGGCTGGTGCACAATTGGAAAACGCGCAGATTTCCATCACCGATCATGCGGTGGTGGTCACTCGAGTCGGCTCGCTGCCGGGTTCGGCCGACTGGACACATCTGCATGGAGACATCGGCAACACTCGAAAGTCCAACGATGCTCGAGTGAAGCTGCCGCTGGGAGTGCTCTGGTTCGGCGGCAGCAGCAATATGGATGTGCTGCCTCGTCACGGGCACGGGCCGCCACAGCAGGTCGTGAACGGCCGACTGATCATTCAGGGAATGAATTCACTGAGTGCTCGCGACGTCTACACGGGGCGAGTGCTCTGGAAGCAAGAATTCAAAGACCTCGGAACGTATGACGTCTACTTCGACGAGACGTACAAAGAGACGCCGCTGGATCCCGCGTACAATCAGGTACACATTCCCGGCGCCAACGCGCGAGGCACCAATTATGTCGTGACCGAAGATCGCATCTATCTCATCGAAGGAGCCGCCTGCCGTCTGCTGGATCCTGCAACGGGCGACGTGCTTCAGACGATCGAGATGCCTCAGGAAGACCCACAGAATCCTCGTGAATGGAGCTATATCGGCGTCTATGAGGATGTGCTCATCGGAGGACTCGGCTTTGCCAAATTTCGCGAGCGGTTAAATCTTTCGTTCGAAGAAGAAGACCAAAAAGTCAAAGGCAACAAAGCGGGATTTGGATCCAAGAGCTTCGATCGAGCCGGCAGTCGCGCGCTGGTGGGATTTGATCGGCATACCGGACGGCAGCTTTGGAAAGTAGATTCGCGGCACAGCTTCTGGAACAACGCGATCGTGGCCGGCGACGGTCGAATTTATTGTCTGGATCGAAATCCCAAAGCCATTGAAGAAAAGCTGGCTCGGCGAGGCCTTGCGGCTCCTTCCACGTATCGCCTGATGGCAATCAATGCGACCACAGGAATCACGGACTGGGAAACCGAACAGGGAATTTTTGGCACGTGGCTGGGATACTCACAGCAGTACAAGCTGTTGTTGCAGGCAGGCGCGGCGGCCAGCGATCGGCTGGCCGGCGAAACAGATCGAGGCATGACGGTTTATCAGGGGCAAGATGGATCTGTTGTGTGGACTCAGCCCGACCTGAAGTATTCCGGACCGTGCATTTTGCACAACGATCTGATCATCACGAATTCAAATTCTTACAGCGAATCGGCCGGTGCGTTTTATCTGAGAACCGGTCAGCCGCAAATGATCATGAATCCGCTGACCGGAGAAGAGTCACCATGGAAAATCTCCCGCTCGTATGGCTGCAATACAATTTTGGCCAGCGAGAACATGCTTACGTTTCGATCGGGTGCCGCTGGGTATTATGACTTGAAGACTCATAGTGGCACGGGGAATTTTGGTGGTTTCAAATCCGGCTGCACAGGCAATCTCATTGCGGCAGGAGGAGTTCTGAATGCTCCCGACTACACTCGCACCTGCAGTTGTTCCTATCAGAACCAGACTTCACTCGCGATGGTTCACATGCCGGACATTGAAACCTGGACCGTGACAATTCTGGCGAATCCCGGCGACACAGAACGGCAGATTCAGTCGCTTGGCATCAACTTCGGTGCCCCCGGTCAGCATCGTGATCCGGCCGGAACTCTTTGGATCGAATGGCCGGCCGCCGCCAGTGATGTGTCGCCATTGAAAGTGGAAATCACGGAACCAGTCAGTTACTTCCGGCGGCATTCTTCGGCGATTTCCGGGACTGATTCCCCGTGGATCTTTTCGTCCGGGCTGGAAGGTGCCGTGGAGATTCAGATTGGAACAACCATCGGCGGAAAGAAAGCGGAACCCGCTGCCAAGGCCCCCAAAGACGACAAATGCAGTCCGTCGGAGTCAGAGACGATTCAAGCGGCATCGGAAGAGCCGTACACGATTCGACTGTTCTTTGGTTCGCCGATCGGCGGTCCAACATCCGGCGAGCGACAGTTCGATGTTCTGTTAAATAACGTCACCGTCCTGAGTGATGTCAAAATTGCCGACGGGCAGACGGAGATTCGTGAACTGCCTGTCGCGACGCTGGGTGCTTCGTTCAAGATTCGACTCGCAGCCAAAAAAGGGACGCCCGTCTTGTCCGGCATCGAATTGCGCCGCGTGGCCCAGTGATACCTGCGAAGTGTTAACGTTTTCAAAAACTGACTGGTGTAAGATTCAACGCGTTTCCTGTATTTCCACTCTCTTTGATTGACTGGTGTCTGATGCGATTCATGGTTCACTTCCGATCCGGCTGCTTCGCCGGCGTGATGTCACTGGTGACTTTATCCTGCACGTCTGGCAGTGCGGTGGCGGATGAAGGCTATCACGAGAATCCCGGCAAAGAAGGCAATGGAAACATTGTCATCGGCCCGGAATATACGATGGATCCTGATCTAACCGATCTGGGAAATCCCAAAGGCAAATTCTTTCAGTTCTCCATGCCGCTGGCAGACAGTCAGATTTACCGTGGCGATGATGCCACGTTGGATCTGACGAAGCCTGTTCGCAAAGAACGAAAGATCTTCGTCTACGTTCCGGCCGCATACAAAGATGGCACAGAGGCGCCGATTCTGGTGATGCATGATGGGCCCAGCCAGTTCAATCTGGTCCGCAATGCTCTGGACAATCTCACGGTTTCCAAAGACCCCAATCGCAAGCTGCCTGCGTTTATCGCGATCGGCGTAGAGAACGGTGGCGACGACAGTTATGGAAGCCAGCGTGGTCTTGAATACGATACGATGTCAGATCGGCTGGCTCGTTTTATCAACGACGAAGTTCTGCCGGCCGTACTGAATCATGCGGAGATCAAAGCGGCCTGCCCGAACATTGCGTTTACGAAAAATCCATGGGGACGAGCGGCCATGGGATGCAGTTCCGGTGGAGCTGCGGCCTTGGCGATGGGATGGTTTCGGCCTGATCTGTTTCGACGGCTGATCACCTATTCGGGCACTTTCGTGGATCAGCAGGATGACGACGCACCTGAAGAAGCCGCATATCCTTTGGGAGCCTGGGAGTATCATTCCAACATGAAGTTGATCGAGACTACAGACAAGAAGCCGCTGCGAATTTTCACCCATGTGGCCGAGAACGACAATCGGGCGAACGACCCGGAAGAAACCTACCACAACTGGGTCATGGCCAACGAACGCACCGCGGCTGCATTGAAAGCGAAGGGATACGATTACCGTTATGTCTTCAGCCGCGCTACCAATCATTGTGACGGAAAAGTCTTCCAGCAAACGCTCGCTGATACGCTCATCTGGACCTGGCGCGGCTACCACGCCGAGTAACAACTCAACCTCCGACATGGGCGATGCGCTGATCCAAACGCCGCGCCCGTTTTCCACTATCCAAACCGGAAACGTAAATTTTGAAGTTACGACGTTCGGCCGGGCGGTTGATCAAGCTCGCGAAAACAGTGGTATTTATCTAACGTTGTTTCTTTCGTCGCCTTCTGTTCCAAACACATTCAGCAAACCGTTTGGTTTCGAACAAGGCAAAGTCACGATCATCGTCTTCGAGCTTACGCACTGTGGCAAACGGGAAGTTGTGCCGCTTTTTATGCGAGTGCTCCATTGAATGATCGACTTGCAAATGGGACAGTTTTCTGTCATGTTTGCGGAGTATTCGCATGTTATCCGTAGGCGAAGCGATTTGCCGCGAAAAAACGTTTCCCAAACTCGCCCACGCGTCGTCTTCAATGATTGCAACACAACAACGCAAAGTTGATACGAGGGTAGTCGTGGAGACGCCGGAGGGTGTCGACTTTAAGTTCGTGATCGCCGGCCCTGGAACGCGCGCCTATGCCTGGCTGATCGATACGCTGTTGAAGTTTGGAATTCTTGCATTCGCGGGCACACTTCTTTCCGTGTTCGGGGCGTTCAGTGAAGCCGGAGCGAACTTTGTTCAGGGGCTGATGCTGCTGTCCGGTTTTATTATGGACTGGTTTTATGGCAGTCTGTTTGAATCGTGGATGAACGGCCAGACGCCGGGAAAGAAGACCGCTGGACTGCGAGTCGTACGGACAAACGGAACGCCTGTTGATATCACCAGCGCCATTGGTCGCAATTTCCTGCGGACGGCCGATCTACTGCCGTTCTTCTATACGGTCGGTTTAATTTCCATGCTGATGACTCGCCGCATGCAGCGACTGGGCGACCTTGTATTTGACACGATGGTGATCGACGAACGTCGCGACTGGATCACTCGCAAGGGCGGGTTGACAGCAAAAGCGGAACCGCTCGCAAGGTCGGAATGCCCGAAGCGGTTCAGTGTTCCCGAGCGAACTTTAGCCGTGATTGAACGCCTGTTTGAAACCGACCGTATCATCTCTGATGCGCGGCGCGAAGAAATTGCTCGTCCGCTGAGCGAAGCGCTGCGTCAACGGCTTGGATATCAGGATCCGCCTCCTGATCCGCGAAATCCGCATACTTTCTTTCAAGCTCAGGGACTGCGGCATACTCAGTTTATTCTACGAGTCCTGAAAACGTTTGCTGATGACCCTTCCGGAGCCAAAGGCACACAGACGCAGGCAATTGCGCCGTTGCCAAAGCCGGGCCGGCGTTCGTCTCGGTCTGAGCGAGTTGAAGATGGCCCGGATGATGATCCAGCGGCTCTGAATGGCCCCGAACAAACGGTGAGCACTGCCGGGATGCGACCTGCAAATGCGACCGTCACCGCAAGCGGGATTCCGTCGGGTTTTGAGCCCCTGGAATCTGTCGTGCCTGAGCCTCGGCGGCGTCCGGAAAATCCGTCAGGAGGGCCTCGCGGTGAATCGTGAACGCTTTATTCGAGACCGTCGGCAGGACTGGCAGCAGTTCGAATCACTGCTCTCCGTCATGAAGAATACTCGACAGTCCAAATGGGGCAACGAAAACGTGGTGACGCTTTCGAGACTGTATCGCTCGATTTGCTATGACCTGTCGCTTGTGCAGTCGCGCGAATGGGGCGCTCGACTGGAACAGTATCTGAATGACCTGGTCGCGCAGGGACACAATTGTTTGTACCGATCTCCCCCTCAATCGGTACGGTCTGTGTGGGACTTCTTTGCCACGGGATTTCCGCGGCTGCTGCGCCGGCGATGCAGGCCATTCTTTCTTGCGTTGGCGTTGTTCATGGTCCCACTGCTGGCATCGATTTGGGTCGGCTACACGCGACCAGAGCTGGCCGAGTTGATGATGGGCAAAGAACAGATCGAAGGGGCCGTAGAAAGTTACAGTAAGGATCTTTACACACAGACCGACTCCCGGTATTCCAGCGAACGCAGCCGCATGTTCGGTTTCTATGTGAACAACAACACCGGCATTGCGTTCAAGGCGTTTTCAATGGGAGTGCTCGCGGGGATAGGCACATGCTATGTGCTGATCACCAACGGGATCTCGATAGGAATTATTAAAGGTGCAATTCTGGCGGAAGGTGATCCGGCCGCCGACAACTTCTTCAGCTTTATCATATCTCACGGATCTTTCGAACTGACTGCGATTGTGATTGCCGGAGCGGGAGGATTGATTCTTGCGCAGGGGATTCTGATGCCCGGCCAGAGGACGCGGATTGATTCGCTGCGGCATCACGGCAAAGAAGCTCTCCAACTGGCACTCGGCGCGGGCGGAATGTTGTTTGTGGCGGCGATGCTGGAAGGCTATTTTTCTCCTCTACCGATTCCGTCGATTTACAAGTATGTGACCGGCACGTTCCTGTGGTTGCTCGTCGTCATTTATCTGACGATGTCCGGACGGGAGCGAACGATCCATGAAAGTTGAAGAATGCATCGTCTCCGTGGAGCGGCGTACGCTGGGCGGATGCCTGGATCTGGCCTTCGTCTTCGCTCGCGAATTTGCGGGACCTCTGACTCGGCTGTGGCTGCTGTGCGCCGTACCGTCCTGCGCGGTTGTGTGGCTGATGGTTTCGCGCCAGACGGACATGCTGATTCCGTCAATCATGGTGTTCATGTTCTTCAGCGCAGTCTTTAGTTCTCTGCTGGTCGCGTGTATGGGACCGCAGGTTTTCGGAGTTCCCATTTCGGTACGCTCGGCAGTAAAAGCGTGGCGGCATCGGTTTTGGGGCTGGCTGGTGCTGTCGTCAGTGACTCGCTTCTTTCAATTGCTGTCCGGATTCTGTCTCGTGTTTCCGTCTGTGTTTGTCACGGCCTTTGCCGGCCATGTGCCGGAGGTTCTGCTGCTGGAACAGGCATCCATGAACAGCGTAATATCGCGTCTGAACTGGCTGTCTGGCGGAGGGGGCTACAGTCGGAATCTGGGACGAATTTTCCTGCTGCTGGCCTATTGGTTTATGATGTCGTTCGGCCTGTTTTTGCTGATCGATTTCTTATGCACAAACTTGTTCAACCGGCCGATCTTCTTTTCCATCATGATGCAGGGCAGTCGTGAATCCAGCGACGTCTTTCTGCAGCTGACTCACGATGATCCGGTGTTTCTGACAACCATCCAGCTGGCCATGTGGCTGCCTTATCCGGTCATCCGTCTCGCATGGTTCTTCTGCTATCTGGATCAGCGAATTCGAAATGAGTGCTGGGATCTGCAGCTGCAGTACCGAGCGGAAGCGGTTCGCCTGGAGGAACTCGCATGATTCACGGCATGTGGATTTCATCTTTTCTCGCGATCATGAGCGTATTCGGTGCATGGGCTGCCCACAGGAGTCGCCTGTTGCTGCCTCTCGTCGTGAGCATTGGCACATTGGTGTTATTTTCGAATTCGACGCTGGCCGCAACGCGCAGGATTGTGGCGCAGGACGGATCGGGATTAGAAAAAAGCCTGTTGTCGGACGATGCCATCGACAGCATTGGCGAGCAGGTGATGAACGGTCAGGAGTTTCGATCGGTTCGGCGGCGAGTGCTTGAGCAGCTGCCGGAAATCGATGCTGACAAAGGCTTTCTGGGAACTTCGCTCACGTGGCTGGGCGATCGAATTGGAGACGTATTCAACGCGATAGGAGACTTCTTCCAGTGGCTGTTCAGCGGACAGAGTTCATCGAAGCCGAACACGGCCACCACGCCTGCCACAAGTTCCTCCGCGCAGGGCAGTGGTGATGGGTTTTCCCAGTTGCTGACGGCAACGGCGATCCTTGCGATTGTGGCGGTTCTGGTAGTCATCATTGCGATGGTTGTGAAATCCGTGGACGCTCGAAAACTGCAGAAGGAAAATCTGCTGAGCGATTTGGCCGACGTGCTTTCAGATGTGGTGACTCCACCGGGTGATCTGGCGGCGTCGACTTATGAGTCTCGCGCTATCAATCTGGCCGGCGACGGACAACATCGCCTGGCGATTCGTGAATTGCTGCTGGGCAGTATGAGCTGGATCGAGCGGGCCGGATTGATTCGTTATCGAAAAGGACTGACGAATCGAGACTATCTGCGGGCGGTCTGGCGACGTCATGAAAAGCGACGTGCGTTTCTGGCCACCGCGACTCAGTTCGAATTTGTGTATTTTGGCCGTCGTGAGCCGACAGTTGAAATGTTCGAACAATGCCTCAACAGTTTTCGGGAAGCCTTCCATGAAGAAGAAACGCCGACTGCTGCAGTCTGATACCTTTTGGGGTTTGGCTGCCGCGTTGCTGGTGCTGCTGCAGTTCTGGTGGCTTCCCGGTGAAGACGGTTCGGCCGCAGACAGCTACAGCACAACTGTTGACGGAAAACTGGGCCTGTATCGCACGCTCAGTCAGCTGTTTCCGCATGTCGAACGAGAAGCCCTGCGTGTGGTGCCGGAAGATTCAGCGACGCTGATTCTTGTCGCTCCCGATCGTTACCCCAACGCCAAAGAGCAGCAGGCGTTGTATGAATTCGTGTATGCAGGCGGCAACCTGCTGTTCGCCCCCAACTGGATGTCACCCACTTTCGAAGAGGGCGAACTTACAGACCCCGACATCACGATTCCACCGCTCGGCATTCACCTCAAATACCGCCCTCGATTCTTTGGTCGAACGACTGGCGCTCCGGCCGTCCCGACTGTGCCGGCAGCAACACCGCCGGCAACGGGAAGTGGAGAGAACAGCACGCCAGCCGCTGAGTCTGACGCTGGCAGCCTTGATCCGCAGAATGGTGCGTCTTCCACATCGAGCACGGCGAATGATCCTGCTGCATTGGCACCCGATGCGACAGATTCACTGCCAGTGACACCCAACGGTGGCCCTCCTGTGGTTAGTCCCGTCCCCGGCACGACAGCTGCCCCTGACGAGTCAGAAGCCATCGGGCATGAAATTGATGCGACCAGTAATCTGGTGAGTGGACCAGTGAATTTCACCAGCACGGCGACGTTGGAATTGCCTACACATTTTAGTACAGAGACGCTTCTTACGTCGTCCACCGGGCAGGCGGAGGCAGCGACATGGACGATCGGCTACGGGCGAGTTCTGGTGTGTTCCAGTGCGGACCTGTTTTCGAATCGTAGCCTGTTGTACAAGGATTCGCGTCGGCTGGCGGTTCGACTGGTCGAATATTGTGCGACGAATCCGACGGACGAATACGCCGAAGAACATACGTCAATCGTGGTCAGCGAATACTTCAATGCAAGCGACTCGTTCCAAAGCACCGGGATTCTATTCAGCCCCGCCTTGCGAATTGGAACTTTGCAGCTCTTGCTGGTGGCGGTGCTGGGCATCTGGATGGCCTTTCACCGATTTGGCCCCGCAACCGACGTTTCGAACGCTCAGCGTCGAACTCTGACCGAAAGTGCTCAGGCGGTCGGCAATCTTCAGTACCGTCTGCGCGATGGCGGTGTTGTGGTCCGTGGATATCTGGAATACATGAACAGTCATTTGCGACGTCGTTACGGAAGTCAATTGCGACTGGACCAGTCAGCGATACTTGCAGCGCGAGCTGGCATGGATCCAGAGGAAGTGCAAAGAAATCTGATGGAGGCTCAGCAGATGGCGGGATCTTCACAGCTAACTTCTGCCCGTGCGGCCAGTTCCATTCGCTGGCTGGCACGTCTTCAACAACGCCTGTCGGGAAACAGGAACCAGCTATGATGTTTGTCCATGCGGCCTTGATGCAAAATAACGCAACTATCTGAATTCTGTGCGTTTATCGAAACTCAATATTTTTCTAACCTGTCTGAGTGCGACACCTATGGAACTGAGCGAAGTAAAGCGGCTGTTTGACGATGTGGTTGAACAGATTGGCAAAGTGGTCATCGGCCAGGTCGAGCTTGTCGAAGGCGTGGTCATCGCATTGTTTGCCGAAGGCAGTGTTTTGATCGAAGGCCCTCCGGGCTTGGGAAAAACACTGCTGGTGAATGTGCTGTCGAAGACTGTTTCATGCCAGTTTCGACGAGTGCAGTTCACGCCCGACCTGATGCCTTCCGACCTTACGGGTCACAGCATCTACGACATGAAACAGCAGGCCTTCAGTTTTAATCAGGGCCCAGTCTTTACTAACATTCTTCTGACCGACGAAATCAATCGCTCGCCGCCCAAGACGCAGTCGGCTCTACTGGAAGTGATGCAGGAACAGCAGGTCAGTGTGGATGGCAAAACACACATTCTGCAGCGGCCGTTTCTTGTCATCGCGACGCAGAATCCGATCGAGCATGAAGGCACTTATCCGCTTCCGGAAGCGCAGGTCGACCGCTTCATGTTCAAGCTGCTGGTGGACTATCCGTCGCCGGCCGATGAAGTGGAGATTCTGGAGCACTATGCGTCCGGAAAAGACCCACGGCGACTGTCAGATTTTGATCTGAAACCTATTCTGAACACTGACGACGTCCTGCGAATTCAGCAGGTCGTCAAGCAGGTGATTGTGGAACCAAAGATTCTGAAGTACATCGTCGACATTCTCGACGCCTCCCGCAAATGGGGGTCGGTGACTGTTGGCCCGAGCCCTCGTGCCGGCGTGAATATTCTGCTGGCTGCAAGAACAATGGCGGCCAGTCGAGGACGCGATTTTGTCACGCCGGATGATGTGAAAGAGCTTGCTCCGTGGGTGCTGCGACACCGACTGCGACTTCGTCCGGAAGCCGAGCTGGAAGGCAGTACTCCTGACGAAACAATCCGCGCGATCATGGACAGTGTGGAGGCTCCACGCTCATGATCCCGACGCGGAGACTGGTTCTGATTGCTGCTTTCCTTGCAATTCCGCTGATGCTGTCCGGCCTGAATCGTTCCGCCGCAGATATCGCGCTGCTGCTGAACCTGGTTCTTGTCGCGGTCGCCTGCGCGGATTTGCTGATCAGCCCGGGACCAGGCAGTGTGGCCGTGCATCGGGAAGTTTCCGAAGTCCTGAGCGTCGGGGCCTCCAACCCGGCGACGCTCACGGTTCGCAATCGGTCGCAGGTACGTCTCGAGCTGACTTTGCATGATGACCCGGGGCCGCTCTGCGAAGTCGATCGTCTGCCGCAGACAATTGAAGTATTGGCGGGAAAAGAAGCGGTCCTTCAATATGCGGTGAAGCCTCATCGCCGGGGCGCCTCCGAGATGCCGGCCGTGCATCTTCGCTTTCCGACGCGTTTGGGTTTATGGATGCGTCAGCAGGTTCGTCCACTGAAGACGCCGATCCGCATCTATCCGGACATTCGAGCGGTCTATCGCTACGAACTGATGGCTCGTCAGAATCGCCTGTCGGAAATCGGTGTTCGCATGGTCCGAATGCCCGGGCAGGGTCGTGAATTCGAACGACTGCGTGAATTCCGCTATGGTGATGAAATCCGGCAGATCGACTGGAAGGCGACAGCCAGACAACGAGAGCTAGTCAGTCGTGAATTCAATGTCGAACGCAATCAGAACATTGTGATTATGGTTGACTGCGGACGTTTTATGCGCAATGAGACGGACGGTATTTCGTATCTCGATCGAGCACTCAATTCGGCCATCATGCTCAGCTACATCGCGCTCGGGCAGGGCGACAACGTTTCGCTGCTGGCTTTTTCGAATAAGATCGAACGGTTCATTCGACCGGTCCGAGGCAAGCCGGGGATTCAGTCGATTCTGCGATCGACTTACGACATTCAGGCGTCTACGAATGTCTCTGACTACAGCATGGCGCTGGAATATCTGACTCGAGTTCAGCGAAAGCGGGCTTTGATTGTTCTGATCACGTTTGTCACTGATGAGCTTCAGCTGCGAGTCATCGGCGAAAGCCTGAAGCTGCGATCTTTGCCCTATCTTCCTCTATGCGTGCTGCTTCAGGACGTGGGACTTCGCGCCCTGGCAGATCGCATTCCGGAAACTGATCTGGACGCGTATCACACGGCCTCGGCGGCACAAATTCTGACCGGTCAATCCCACGAAGCCGCGTCACTGCGTGAAGCGGGAATCATGCTGATCGACACTCCGCCCGATCTGTTGACCGAACGGCTGATCAATGAATACCTCAGCATCAAAGCGCGCAACCTGATGTAATGTGGCTCAGGTTATCGGCAAAGGGCTCAGGCCGACACCGCTGTAGAAGAAGCCTCGGCTGGCCATTTTCTTGCGGTCGTAAAGATTACGGCCGTCAAAGATCACAGGAGCCTTCATCTTCAGTTTGATGTAGTCAAAATCCGGATTTCGGAACTCATTCCATTCCGTCACAATCGCGATCGCATCGGCACCGTCACAGCAATCGTAGTGATGAATGCAGTATTCGACGGAATCGCCCAGTTCATGGCGAACGTTCTCCAGAGCCACCGGATCGTGGACACGAACCCTGGCACCGACTTCCAGAAGACTGCGAATAAGGACCAGCGACGGAGCTTCCCGGATATCGTCAGTGCGCGGTTTGAATGACAGGCCCCAGACGGCGATCGTCTTGTTTTTCAGATCGTCCTTAAAGTAGTTGCACATCTTTCGAAACAGCACATGCTTCTGCTGATCGTTGGTTTGATCCACAGTTCTCAGAATCCGAGCTTCCACGCCGTACTCGGAAGCCAGCGATGCAAGCGCACGCACGTCCTTTGGGAAGCACGACCCGCCATAACCCACACCGGGAAACAGGAACGAGAATCCGATTCGAGCATCATGGCCGATGCCTTTTCGGACTTCATTGATATCCGCGCCCACCTGTTCGCAGATGTTCGCCATCTCATTGATGAAGCTGATCTTGGTTGCCAGCATACAGTTGGCTGCGTACTTGATCATTTCGGCACTTTCGATGCCGACGATAATGAACGGTTTTTCCGTGCGAAGGAAGGGCTTGTAAATTTCCTGCAGGACGTCAGAGGCTTCTACGTCATCCACGCCCACGACAACCCGGTCGGGTTTCGTGAAGTCATCAATCGCAGCACCTTCTTTGAGGAATTCCGGATTGGAAGCGATATGAAACTTCGTGTCCGTATTGGCGCGAATCCACTCAGCCACCTTGCGATTTGTTCCCACCGGAACTGTGCTCTTGCAGATCACAATCGTGTTCGGCTTCAGAAACGGGGCCATGTTTTCGGCAGCGGCACGCACGTACTTGAGATCTGCAGCACCGGTTTCGTCCTGAGGAGTTCCGACGCAGATGAAGACGCAGGTGGCCTTGCTGATGGCGTCTTCGTAACTAGTTGTAAACTTCAGTCGGCCGGAAGCCGCATTGCGTTTTACCAGTTCTTCCAGGCCGGGCTCGTAGATCGGAACGCCCCCATTATTCAGCAAATCAACTTTGCGCACATCAACGTCAAGGCACGTCACATCGTTGCCGCTTTCAGCGAAGCAGGTGCCGGTCACCAGACCCACATAGCCAGTACCAATCATCGTGATCTTCATGAGTGCCTCGAACGCCCTAACGAATTCGTGAGTTGTCTGAATGAGCAAGATTTGAAACACGATACTCTCGCTCCAGCGAATCGAGCAGCGTTTCCAGTCGATCCACGTTCCCTCGGATACCGTCCATTTGAGTACTCGGAGGTGCTGCTGGAAAAGTGATTCTGTTGACGACGCGTTCGGCCAGATAGACCGGGCGGCTGCGCACCTGATCGTAGATTCGGATTACGTATTCCCCAAGGATGGATATCCCAAGGGCGTTCAATGCTCCGAAGAACGAAGCGGTAATAATCATGGATGCCCAGCCCGGAATTGCCAGCCCGGTAAACATCTTATGCCACAATACAAAACCAATCGACGCCGCGCAGACACCTGCAGAAAGGGCGGCGATGATATAGAAAAACTTCAGCGGAAAGCCCGAGAATGAGAAGATGGCCGTCTTTGCCAGACGAAACAAACCTCTCATGGATACGCGGGGCTGGCTATCATGGCGAGCGGCGCGTTCAACAGCAATTCCAGTTTGTCGAAAGCCGGCCCAACTGCGAAGCCCAGGAAAAAATCGTTCACGCTCAGGCAGCTGCAGCAGAGCAGCTACGACCTGGCGATCCATCAATCCAAAATTGCCCGCGTCTGCAGGAATAGGACTGTCAGCAATCGCATTCAGGACTCTGTAGAAGCTAAAGAACAACAGTCGCTTTATGGCGTTCTCTTTGCGATTGAATCGCTGAGCGTAGACGACGTCGGAACCCTGCTCCCACTGTTCCAGAAAACGAGGAACGGCGCGCGGATCATCCTGAAGATCCGAGTCCATCACGATCACGACATCACCGGTCGCATGTTCAAGACCCGCGTGAACTGCCGGCTGATGGCCGAAGTTTCGCGACAGATGAACTACAACAATCCGACGGTCGGCTGATGCAAGGCGGTTGAGATGATCGCGAGATCCGTCTGACGAACCGTCGTTGACGTACACAATTTCGAACCGCAACGAATCGCTTTCCATCACGCTGACAATCTGTTGTGTCAGTTCGGTCAGGATTGCTGTCTCATTGAAGACGGGCAGAACCAGAGAAATCACAACTGAGTGCCGGTTCCGTCCTGTGGGCAAAGTCGTGCTCATTTCTGCAGAACTCCTGCAAGCGACAGTCCTGTCGGCACGCCGACATGCTGCTGGCACCAGCGTTCAGCGGCCGCCGCCGTCAACAGGGCACGGTTGGTGAAGTTCGATACTGCCGGGAAGTCAGGCTGAGTCCGCTTCGGGAAAAGTTTCTCCCAGCCTCTCACGGCGACAGCCGCTGGCATTGTGAAACTGTTCCAATAGTTTAACCAGGACACTCGAAAGCCGGATGCATTCGCATGTTGACGAAACTGCTTGACGGTATATCGTCGATAATGGCCGAGCTGTTCATCCCAGCGACTGTAAAGCCACGGATGAGCGGGCACGGTGACGATGACAGCCCCGTTGTCTTCCAGAGCGGCATGTGCGTGGCGAAGAACCAGCGCAGGATCTTCTACGTGTTCGAGAACGTCCAGCAGGACGACGGCCCTAAGTGATTTTGCTTCGACGGGCCATGGCTGCCCAAGATCGTGTACGCGGACGTCTTCGATCCCGCGATTTCTCACGTGCTGCACGGATTCGGGCATGAGGTCGAAGCCGGTCACGTCGTATCCGAGCTTATTGAATTCGACAAGATTTCGCCCGGAGCCAATGCCGCCTTCCACCAGTCGACCCGGCGCAGGACAGTATTGAGTCAGCAGACCGGTGACCAGTTGTCGCTTGGCGATATGCCACCAGTAGTTGTCTTCCAGATTGACAAGTTCCTGCAGATGACTGGGATCCATGCGAGACTGCCTGCAAACGTGATTTGACTAAACCATGGCGTAAAACTGAGGTCGGCTGTGAACAGAAGCTGGCAGAAGTGCGCCATGAATCCGTTGCTGAAACCTAGCACATGGAATGGCTCGTTGAGAATTTGCAACATTGGGTGACCTGCTTCCGAGGCGTTGTGCTGTTAAACTGCGCCGATTATTCCCGGCGAATGGGTTGTTTAACCCAGTAAGTTTTGTGGCCGGGCTGTGGATCGCTCGCCCATCGGTTCGAACAGACGTCTGGGCTCGTATGGACGTTTCAAGTTTGTCTCGTAGCCTGCGAATGCGGTTGCAGAGTTCTTAGGAGTTGTGAAGAAAATGAGTGTTGCAACGTGCGACGTGCTGGTGATTGGCTCTGGCGGATTCGGATCGTCGGCCATTTACCATCTGACACGTCGTGGCCTGAACGTGATCGGAATCGATCGTTTTCAACCGCCGCATGACCGAGGGAGCTCGCATGGTGAGACTCGGTTGATTCGCAAAGCGTATTTCGAACATCCCAGTTACGTTCCGCTGCTGCACCGGGCGTGGGTGTTGTGGGAAGAGCTGGCCGATGAAGTGAATCGAAAACTGATCGTGCGACGGGACCTCATGATGTCGGGGCCGCCCGGTTCTGCTGTGACCGATGGTGCCAACGAATCTGCCAGACTTCATAATCTGCCGCTGGAAAATCTCAGCCACGCGGAGGCCGCCAAACGATTTCCCATGTTCCGACTTCCGGACGACCATACCGTTACCGTGGAATCCACCGCCGGATATTTGTGGTCCGAGCAGTGTATCGCCGCCAATCTGGAGCTTGCGGAATCCTGGGGCGCGACTCTGCGATCCGGAGAGACAGTCTTGTCTGTGCAGCGTTCCGGAACCGGCGTCGAGGTACGTACCGATCGGCAAACCTACTCCGCGGCATCAGCGGTCGTGACCTGCGGTGCATGGACAGGTCAGCTGCTGCCTGATTATACACAACACATCTCCGTGTTGCGGAAGACACTCTTCTGGTACCCGACCACTGCACCAGAATGGACGAAAGCCGGCACAGCTCCGATGTTTCTGCTGGACCTGCCCGAAGGTCAGTTTTACGGTCCTGGCAGTGTCGACGGCAAGACAGTAAAGATCGGACTGCATACTGGCGGTACTGTTGTATCAGATGCATCAACGCTGGATCGCAGCATCAGCCTTGATGACTCCGCGGCATCCGATCATTTCGTAACCAACAGACTGAACGGAGTGCATGCAGAAGCCTGTCGATCTGCGGTGTGCATGTATTCGATGAGCCCGGATGGTCACTTTTTGCTGGATCGACTTTCAGATTTGCCCGTTGTCGTTGCCGCCGGCTTTTCAGGCCACGGGTTTAAGTTCACCAGCGTACTTGGGGAAGTCACTGCCGAACTCATTGAGAGCGGACGGACGCATCTGGATATTGAATTCCTGTCAGCCCGGCGTCTGCAGAATTCGTGAAACACCTCAGACCCACCATGCAGACACACCAGGAATGGACGCGACTGGCGCGTCTTTCGCGCCGGTTGAGTTCATCGCCCATCGCCATCACGGACTTCGCCGTTAGCGTTCCGGCATGATCCCGTACTTCCTCATTTTGTTGTACAACGTAACGCGGCTGACACCCAAATGCTTTGCGGTGTTTGTCCGGCTGAAGTTGTTGCTCACAAGAGCCTGTTCGATAATATCCTTTTCAGTCAGCTCAATGCGATTCTCGAGCGATTCGCCACGGCGGACGGAAAAGAATGCCGTCACGGACGGATCGTTGGCCGGTCCCGCGGTGCCTTCGATGACGTGAATAGGTAATGTGTCGAGTGTCATGCGTCCATTCTGACTGTAGATCACAGCACTGCGGATGGCGTTTTCCATTTCTCGAACATTCCCCGGCCACGGATAGCTCAGCAGGCATTCCAGGAACTCGGGCGTGATCTCTGTGACTTCCACTCCCAGATTCGTTGCATGATGATGCACAAAGAATCGGGCCAACGGCTCTATGTCGGGCAGTCGTTTTCTGAGGGGCGGCAAAGAGAAGCACAATGTGTTCAGACGATAGTACAAGTCGGGACGAAACCGCCCGGATTCCACCAGCGGCTGAAGCTGCAGATTGCTGGCTGCAATGATGCGAGCCTTCACGTGCAGAGTCTTGTTGGAACCGACCGGTTCGAACTCTCCTTTTTCGATGACTCTCAGAAGTTTGACCTGCTGATCAGGAGTCAGCACATCGATTTCGTCCAGCAGAATCGTTCCATTGCCTGCAACAAGGAATTTGCCATCCTTGTCTGCATGAGCACTGGTAAACGCACCCTTCACATGGCCAAACAATTCGCTTTCGATCAACTCGCCCGGCAACGCACCGCAGGCGACATGCAGAAACGGTTCATGGGAGCGCGTGGAGCTTTCGTGGATCAGGCTCGCGAGATGAGTCTTGCCAGCTCCGGTCTCGCCGATCAATAGAATGGTGACGTTGTGGCGTGCGGCGACTTCCAGACGCCGCAGCATGGTCCGCAGTTCTGGCGTGCGAGTGCGAAACTTGTCGCACATCTGACTGCCGGAATGGGGATCAACTGCAGTCGGCCGGTCGATATTCTTCGGCGGTGTCTTTGGTGGAACGCTGATACGAGGCGCAGTCGGCATCGATTGCGGAGCGTCCAATCCGAAGTTCAAAGACTGCGGCTCCATCGCAACCGCTGACGACGATTCAGGACTATGCAGAGCTGACGACATTTTCGAGGGCCGAAGAATTTCTTCGACGAGTTCGTGATAATTTTCGTCATGACTGGCAAGTGCGACCACGCGAGCGCAGTGCAGCACTTCCTCGGGAAGACTCTCGTTCGTAAGCTGACCGGGAACAGCCACCAGCACGCAGTCGCTGTTTCGCAAGTGGCTGATTGCTGCAAAGGTGCGAGCCAGTTGTTGTGGCGATGCCGATCGGACGTCGAAGACTGAAAAATCCGGCTGGTGAAGCTGGATCATTTGAGTGGCTTCGGGCAGAGAATAAGACTCCATCAGCCGGCACTGGCCGGCGATCAACGTTCCCACATTGCGGAGGAATCCAGGGGACCCACTGCAAATCAAGACAACATCCAAAGCCTTCACTACGGCACCTCTTAAATCGTTCAATGTTGCAATCCATCAACAGAAGTTGCTTCCGCGACAGTGATTCTTCAGTAGAACAAAAAGGGTGCCACACCTTCGGCAAGAGTGTAAACCTGGTAAAACGCTGTGTTTTATGTGTAAACGCTGCGATACGGCGTTGCTCGACGGGGACAAATGTTGCCTTTTCACCACCGTGCAGGTCTCCCTGCACGGATACCACATACGCAGTCTCACAATCTTTCGTGCGACATTCGATTCACCGATCATCCTGAGTCAGCCGGATTCTCAGCCGACACTTATTGTCGTCGCGGGCCTGATTTCCCTATGATGAGCTGGCTGATTCCGGAGACCGGCCAGAGGAATGTGCAAGTCGTTGTCTGCGGTTTTGCGGACAACGCAGCGGTTGGATTGATCACGGAGCGAATCATGTATCGTGTCGTGTATGCTGTCATTTGCAGCCTGTTCTGCACAGGAGTCTACGCGGCTCCGCAAGAGGCCTCACCGCGTGCCCGGATCATCATCAACGAAGTCAATTCGTCCATTGTGCTGGGAAGTGACCGCAACACTCGACTGCTGCGACTTGCGCTGCGAGTGTCGCTGACGAATGAATCCGTTGAACCGATCACGGTGGTAAGGAACCAGTTTCAACTGTCCGCAAATGGCCAGACGGTGACCGAAGCTGCTCCTGAAGCTGGTGACGACTTTGTGCAGAAGACCGTGCAGCAGAAGCAAGCGGCCTCCGGATGGCTCTGGTTTTCAGGCATCCCCCTGAACGGCGAAGAGACTCCTTTAACTTTGCAGTGGACGCTTTCGAAACCGCGAACGCTCGATGCGAAGTCGGAACCTGGTTCGTCAACAGATCTTGAAGAGCCAGAAGAAGAATCAGAAACGCAGCCGGATCCGGCGGACGCTGTGACCGTCAATTTGACTCAGGAACTTCGTAAGCTGAACGCCGTGGAAAAGTGGCGCATCGGTCCTGATGGTGAACTTCAGGTGCTGGCCGTACATCGCGATCTCGATGTGCTTGCCGCATGGTCGATTGTTGATGAACTCAAGAACCTGTCCGCGGGTGGAATTCAACGATTGTTGGTTGTGCCCGCCTCCGGTACTCAGCCTGCGGTGACCGATGAGTTCTCGCTGTGGCTATCGTCCATGACCGAAGGCGGGGCGGCGACACAGGGCCAGCCGTTGCCTGTGCTTATGCCACGTGCCGAAATGACTTTCAAGTCCGTGTCTCTGGCCAGCTTTCCAGAGGTGGCCGGCCGACCTTTTCGATCAGGTCGGCGCGGAGTGCAGCAGTTTCGCAATGTGGATGATGCGGTCAGTACTGCGTTGACTCCGTTGTATCGCTTCGTTCCTGTGGAACAGGCGATCGCGGATTTAAGCAACTCGCATGCAGGGATCCGTCGAGCGGCAATGGCCGGAGCGGTGGATCGACTGACGGCCGAACAGGCGACAGCGATCCTCGAGAGGGCTCATAGCGGTTCCGAAAGTCTGCAGCTGGAAGTGGCCTCTTATCTGAACCTGATTCCCGGCCGAGCGTCAGTGGATGCTCTTCGCGAAATGTGTCTGGGCGACAATGCCAAAGTGTCGGCGGCGGCACTGAGGTCGCTGGCCCAAAGTCGCGATGAATCTGCGGAAGACGCGATGGCGGAAATTTGGAAAGCCGGCAGGACGACGCCCGCATTGCAGTCAGCCATGGTGGAAGCCATCGTCGAATCTTTGGACGACCGATGGCTACCGTTGGTTGCTGACTATGTTTCTGATTTCCTCCAGCAGGCTACTCAACCGGATTCAGCAACGATCCCGGTCGATTCTATCGCCGGAGCTCTGCTGTTTCTCCACAAACGTGAAGGTGCGACAACAGATGCAGAAGTGCGGAAAAAGATTTTGAATGTTCGTAATCCGTCCATTCAGGATATCTTTCTGCAGCATTTGATGCAGACGAATCAACCAGCCAATGAAGCCATCATCCGCGAATGCGTCACGACGCGATTGGATGAAGGACAAATATCGCCAGTCGTTGCCAGCGCTGCGGCGGTGTACCGAGATCCTGCATGGACCTATGCACTGCTGACCGGCTTCACCTTGGCAAAGAACGATAATCGTGCGTCTCCGCAGTTCTTCCACGCGGCTCTGGAGTGTGCTTCCAACGAACAACTGGACAAGCTTGCGCAAAAACTCGACGACTTCAACGTTAACCAAAGGGCCGAACTGCTTCAACATCTCGCAAGAACCAATCACCCGAACTGGCGAACCTACGCGGCACAACTCCTGACTAAGCCAAGCGAACGTTGTAGTGAAGTGATTCAACTGCTGGCTCAGGATGCATCGGAAGAATCACTGTTGATTCTGAGGAATCGGCTGGAAAGCTACGTCGCGGGTCTCGAAGGGACCTCAGATGCGTCGGTAGAAGGACAGCACTTCTTTCAGACGCTGATGGTACATCTGTCGATGTTTGTTCATCCGGAATGTCGGCGAGTGGTGAATCGGATGTCTCGAAATGCCAGCGTCTATGTGAGTGAACGAGCGGCGCGCTTGAAAGCCGATTCTTTCCGACGGTCACCCGCTTTTCGACTCATGCTGACGGAAACTCAGCAACGTCGCGACGGTAAGAATGCGGAAGCTGATCAGACTCTGAATGACTGTCTGGATCTGGACCCGCTGCTGCCGGAAATCTATGTGCGTCGTGCTTCAATGCGGATGCACGCGGAACAATTCGCGGAGTCCATGGTCGATCTGAAAATGGCCGATCAGCTGTCTCCGGAAGACATCGAAGTGCAAAGCATGATCGGACTCGTTATGGTTCGGCTGGACGACATCTCAAACGGACTGCAGTTTGCCGAAGAGACGATCGCAATGGCTCCTCAGGATTGGACGAGTCTGTACAACGGAGCATGCACGTTTGCACGCGCAACTGAAAGCAAAGTGCCCACGCCCGAGGACCGTCAGAAGTTTGCGGACCGAGCCATCGAACTGCTGCGGCAAACGGCCGTGTTGAAGTTCAATGATTCGGAGCACATGCTTAAAGACGCAGACCTTTTTAGTCTGCATCAACATGCGGAATGGCAGAACATTGTGGGACTGGTGAACGCGAATAAAGATCCGGCACCCGAAGCACCGCAGAAGGATCAGTAATTGGCTTCTGACTTGTGGCCTGCCAAGACTTGACCTTGAGGTAGCACGGGCCTTCCTGCCCGGCGAAACACGGGCGGAAACACAGGCGAAAACAGGCGGAAAAACATGTCCAACCTGCGTTTTGATCTCTAAACAAATACTGACGTCCGATTTCAGCCAACGGGACAGGATCTGTCCCGGGCTGATATTCGCTGTCAACAAAGGTCACCTATCAGCGATCAGTGAGCATGGTCATGAGCTTCGTGATCGTCATGAGGCACGGTACCTGAGTATGGTTTTCCATTGATGGTAATGCTGAGCTTGGCGGCCGAAGACTCGTGCAGGGCCTCGAGCAATTCTTTGCTGGCCAAAGAATACTCGCTGAATCCGCCTTCTGCTCCTTCTGTTTTTGCCGCCAACGTAAAATGAGCCAGCTTCTCGCCCAGCTTCACGTTGATTCGCACCTCCGCGGATTCGGACTTTGCAGCTTCCTTAGCCTTAGCATCCAATAGGTACACAGTCAGCACGCCGGCTGTGTCGTCATGCACAACCTCGGCATGGAATTCCTCCGCACCCAGTTCAACCAGTGCACCGTGATGCGGTCCTTCCGTCGGATGGTCATGCTCACCGGGAGCATGATCATGGTCGGCGTGCTCATCATGAGTCGCAGCCGTGTCGGTGCCGGGCCCTTCATTGCAGCCAAGGGTGAAACCAAAGAGCGTCGCAAGCGACAGAGACACAACAGTAGACGATGGAATTTTCATAGACGCGTTCCTTTAAGGTAAACCAGAGCTTTTTGTGAGTAGATAACAGAGTTGAATAAGTGGACGGACAACGCTCAAACCGCGTGGGAATGTTCTTCGGTGAGTTCGATCGCCGTCACGGCTTCCGCAACGACTCGCTCGGCAGCCTTCAGACCAAACAGCCAGAACAAAGCCGGATGAACGAAGAAGTCCAGCAGCGTAGAACTGATGACGCCGCCCAGAATCACAGTCGCAACGGGGTAAAGAATTTCTTTGCCGGGCTGGTCAGCGGCCAGCACAAGCGGAATCAGACCAATGCCCGCGGTAAGCGCCGTCATCAGTACTGGGGCCAGCCGTTCCAGTCCGGCTCTGACGATCATTTCTTTCGACCACGATTCCCCTTCGAACTTCACCAGATGCAAATAATGATTCAGCAGCAGAATTCCGTTACGAGAAGCGATCCCCGCCAGCGAAATGAAGCCTACCATCGCTGCGATCGTCAGAGTCTGATGAGTCAGCACAAGGGCAGCGACCGAACCGATGAATGCCATCGGCAGAGCGGCCATGACCTGAAGTGAAAGATTGACCGATCGAAACATCGTGAACAGGACCAGGAACACTCCAAACATTGCGACCAGAAACAGCAGTCCCAGCATTCGCGATGCCTTTTGCTGGCTCTCAAACTGACCGGCAAATTCGATGTAATAACCCTGCGGCAATGTCTCCTGAATCGTCTTCAGTTCCTGCTGAATTTCCTGCACGACATCGACGAGTCCTCGTTCAGCCACATTACACTGAACGACAATTCGTCGACGAACCTTTTCGCGGTTGATCGTGTTTGGTCCACCCGATTCATAAATCCTGGCGACAGCCTCCAGCGGAACCTGACCACCTTCTGGCAGATCGATTGCCAGTCGACGCAACGTGTCGAGATTTTCTCGGGCATCTTCCTCCAGCCGCATCACCAGATCAAAAGATCGCTGCCCCTGAAGGATTTCAGACACACTGTGACCGTTCATTGCTGTTTCAATGAACTCATTCACATCTGCAGTGTTCAACCCATACTGCAGCAGGCGGTCACGATCCAGTTCAATCCGCAACTGAGGTACGACGGTTTGCTGCTCGACGATCAGGTCCTTCACGCCCGGCACCGCCGAAATCGCGGCCTGCACTTCCGCAGCCTTCCGCCGCAGCAATTCCAGGTCATCCCCAAAAATCTTGATGCCAATCTGAGCCTTCACACCGGACAGCATATGGGAAATCAAATGCGAAATCGGCTGTTCGACGGCAGTGACAACTCCGGGGATATCGGCCATCGCCTCCCGCAATTCCTCCAGCTGCTCTTCGCGATTTCGCGGGGACAGCGGATCCATTTCCAGAATATACTCGCTCGCGCTGACCGGCTCTGCGTGCTCATCCAGTTCCGCGCGACCGGTCCGTCTCACGATAGAAACGACATCGGAGATTGTTTGCAGCCTCTGTTCGATGGTTCGGTTGATGGAAGTGCTCGTCGAAAGTGAGGTCCCCGGCGGTAACAGCACATTCAGTTGCACGGCCCCCTCATTGAACGGTGGCAGGAAGTCCCGATCGAGTCGTATCACGAATAACCCGGATACAGCGACAGCAACGATCACGACGATGAGATTCAATCGCGGATACGCAAGACTGAATCGGATTACTCGTTCGGCGATCCATTTCAGGCGTCGCAGCAGCGGTCCGTCCTTTTCTTCGTGTCCGCCAGTGGCGTGGCCAAGCAGCCAATACGAAAGCACCGGAGTCACAGTCAGGGACACGATGAGCGACGAGAAAATCGAAACGACATACGCGACTCCCAGCGGCGTAAACAAGCGACCTTCCATGCCTTCCAAAGCGAACAGTGGCACGAAGACCAGACAGACAATCAAGGTGCTGAACACAATCGAATTTCTCACCTCCGTACTGGCTCGGTAAACAACCAGCAACGGCGGAAGTGGATTTGCCAGATCCCGGTTCTCTCGAAGCCGACGAAAAATGTTTTCGACGTCGACAATCGCATCATCGACCAGTTCACCAATTGCGACGGCCAGTCCACCGAGCGTCATCGTGTTGATCGACATGCCAGTGATTTTGAAAACGATTACGGTCATGACCAGCGACAGTGGAATCGCAGTCAGCGAAATGAAGGTGGTGCGGAAGTTCATCAGAAAGAGGAACAGAATTATGACGACCAGAATGCCGCCGTCGCGCAGGGCTTCAATCACGTTATGGATCGCTCGGTCGATGAATGATTCCTGCGAGTACATGGGTTCGATGCGAAAGTCGGCAGGCAACGTTGTTTTCAGCTCCGCCACCGCCGCCAAAATCTGTTTTGTGATCGCTCGTGTATCCGCGCCAGGCTGCTTGCTGATGGTGAGTACCACCGCTGGTCCGCCGTCAAATCGATTAGCCGCAGAGGCAGAGTTGGCACTATCGGATGCCGCCTCGGGCTGTCGGATGAATGCACTGCTGTCACCGCGTTTGGCCTGAGGCGCCTCGACAACGCGAGCCACCTGCGCTAGCGCCACGGGTCGACCGTCACGGATCGTAATTACGATTCGTTGCAGATCTTCCAGCGTCTGAATTCTTCCCAGTCCTCGAACCAGCAACTCGTTGGGTCCCTGTTGATCGAGATAGCCCCCCGTAGCGTTCTGATTGCTGCGCAGCAGAGCTTCACGAATCTGGCTGAGCGTGACTCCGTAACGTTGCAGCGACGACGGATCGATCAGCACCTGAAACTGCTTGCGGCCGCCTCCCATGGTAAAGACCTGAGCAACGCCGGGAATTGTGAGCAAACGCTGGCCGATAACCCAGTCGGCCTGCGTCCTTAAAGCAACCGGGTCCGTAACGCCATCAGTGCTCCAAATTCCAAGCACCAGAATCTGCCCCATGATTGAAGAGACAGGGCCCAGCTGCGGACGAATTCCCGGTGGCATGCGTTCGCTGACGGCAGCCAGTCGTTCATTGACGATTTGTCGGTCTACATAAATGTCCGTACCAAAATCGAATTCGACATTGATAATCGACAGGCCGATTCCTGACGTACTGCGAACGGCCTGTACGCCTTGCGCACCGTTGAGCGCCGTTTCGAGCGGGAAGGTGACTTGAGTTTCCACTTCCTCCGGTGCAAGCCCGGCCGCTTCCGTCATGACGACGACTCGCGGCCGATCGAGATCCGGAAAGACGTCGATCGGCATGTGAATCGCCGCCCAGGATCCATAACCCAGCAGAAAAATTGCGACCGCCAGTGTGAGCAGTCGCTGATGCAGAGCAAATCGAATAATGGCGTTTAGCATGAGAAGAATTATCAGATGAGAGGCAAATGCGTGGTGTCAGCCGCCGGACTTCCGAGCCCGCCTTAATGATTGTGGCCAGCGTGCGGATCCACACCGCTTCCCGCCTTGTTTCGGACGGCCATCTGCATCTGATGAGCATTGCGAAGTGCAACAATGTCTCCCGGGAAAAGCGTTCCGTCGTTCGCAATCACAGCACTGATCTGATCGCGATAAATCACGTGCACCGGGATTCGATCAAAGTGGCGACCATTCTGCTGAAACACGAAGAACTCGGTCGCCTCCTGGGCAACGGCGTCCACCGGAAGAATAATTTGGTCGGTCCACTGCTCTACCGGAATCAGCAACTGCAGACGCTGGCCGGGCTTATACTTCCATGAAACGAAACGATGGCCATCGGAATCTTTTTCGTCACGCAGGATCTCATTCGGCAGATCGACGTACATCTTCAACGTGCGAGCCTGCTCGTCGATCTCACTGGCAACAAAGGCAATCGGCAGCTCGTCGATTGACTGTCCATCAGACAACAGCGCACGGACTTTCCAGTTGCGGGCTGCCGCATCGCTGATAATTCCAGAATCCTGCTCAAACGCATAGCCTTCGATGTAGAGCCGGCTGTAATCTGCCAACGAACAGAGTCGTCCTCCCTGATCGATCGACTGCCCACGAGACACGTCTACGGTTTCGATAATCAGCGGCGTCTCGGTCGCTTCCACCGCAGCGTCCTGAGTGCCTGTCGTGTCGACCGTTGATGCAGAAACAGGTTGGAAGTGCGACATTTCAGAGAGTCGGAGTTCGCTGGTCGATTCCTGCTGGGCAGGGACGATTACATTGAGTTCGCTGAGCAGACGACGATCCTTTTCAATGCCTGCAACCTGGCGTTCCGACAACCCGTGTAGTCGCAGAGCTTCGCGCTGGGCTCCCAATAATGCTTCGAGCTTTTCCTTGGCATACTGTCGTTCCAGCAGAGAGCGTGGTGGAATGACACCGCTGTCAACGCCCGACTGCAGACGCTTCAATTCACGATTCTCGACATCCAGTTCGCCGAGCGCTCGCACAAAATCCGTCTGCGAAGTGACGAGTTCTTCATGAGTCAGTCGAATTTGAAACAACGCTGCGCCGGGGGATACCGCGGATCCCAACACCGCAGAAACTCGTACGACCACTCCGGTCATTGGAGTGGAAACGTGGATGATCGATCGCCCAGGCCGCTCCACGATCATGGCCGGAATCGAAATCGATTTGAAGTAGTGGCCTGTTTGGATCGGCTTCAGGTATTCGGCCGTCAGCCCCAGATTCAGCATCGCCTGTGCCGACAATTCCAGAGATTCATTCTCCGAGTTACCACCATGATCCTCATGTGCGTGATCATCTTGACCTGTTTCGCCATGTGAATCGGCGGACTTCGCAGGCGTTCCGGACAGCTTGTTTATTTCGGAACCGACGCGAGACAACCCCAGATGGCGAGACGCGTAGCCACCCGCGATCACCAGAGCCACTGTGATTAATAACATTGCGCGAGACTTCAGCGGGGAGTGTGACACGGGGACGTTCCTTCTCGAATGAATTGCCATATGAGGATGGCAGTGGATCAGCACATCTCCGCAGGATCTGCAGAGGAACACCGTGATCAAAGCGCAACGGCTGACACGGACCAGGCTCGACTTAAACAGGAGCCATCACAGGCAATCAGATCTGCCAAACCTGAAGGTGAGCGCAGAATTCAGCGGCACACCAGCCATCCGACTGCCATCCTGGGGCGGTGGATTCTCGTTGGCACGCTCCGGACGCAGGCACATCTACGAATTCAGTCGCAATGCAAAGCTGAACGTCCCACTGGAACAATTCGCTGTTAATTCCTGACACAATGAAACTGCACACGGAGTGATCACAGCCGGATGTTGGATCACACGGCGCACTCACAGGTTCGGCCGGGATGCCGTTTGGGCTCGAATTCTCAGACACAGAGCGTTTAGAATGATGCCGGTGGTGACGCGAACACGAGTGACTCTTCGATTGCGTCGAAGTCTCTGTCGGTGAAGTCCGTGCTGCGTGACACATGTGAAAATGATGCCACGTGCATCCAAAGACGCTGTGCAACAGCATCGTCAGGAGCATGAGACATCGAATCAATGTGGGCACTACGCAACTCCAAGCCACTTTTCTTACTATCTCTACAACATTACCTTGCAGACCGCAATTCGGGAAGACTAACCTGAATTTTTCGGACTGCGAAACGCAGCAACATAGAATCTTTTTTTTGATTTGGAGACATCCTTGATCCGGACCGTTACCTCTTCTCGGCAACATCGCTGCATGGGACGTCGCTTCGATTCCTGCCCGAGGCCCATTGCGGCCCAGTTCGAATCACTCGAAACTCGCCAGCTTCTAACGGCAGATATGGTTCTGCAGTGGAACGATGTGCTACTCGACGCCATTCGAATCGACAAGACCGCTCCGCCAACGGCAGCACGTGCGATGGCCATCGTCCAGACGGCCGTCTTTGACGCTGTGAATTCGATCGATCGGCAGTACGCACCGTATTTGTCGATGATCAACGTCCACCCGCGAGCGTCCCAGGAAGCAGCGGTGGTGTCAGCGGCTTATGAATGTCTCGTCACACTTTTTCCAGCCGGGAAATCTAAGTTCGATTCATTCCGAACCGCTTCACTTCAGACCATTGCCAATGGGCGATCGGAGACTGATGGAATCAACGTTGGTAAGTCCGCAGCCGCTGCGATCCTTGCGGCCCGTCTCCACGACGGGGTAGACGCGATCGTCGAATACACCCCGGGGACAGCTCCCGGAGACTGGCAGCCGACTCCGCCCGCGTTCGTCAGTCCTTTGCTTCCTCAATGGCCGGATGTAGATCCGTGGACAATGTCAGATGCTGCCAAATTTCGCCCGCAGGCACCACCGTCGATGGGCAGCACGGAATACGCCCGAGACCTGAACGAGGTGAAGCGGATAGGTTCAACCAACAGCCTGTTGCGCACGGCCGACCAGACCGCGATCGCGCGCTTTTGGGCCAACGGTTCTGGATCGTCCACTCCGCCAGGCCATTGGAATATCGTCGCTCAGACGGTTGCCGAGTCGCAACAGAATTCGCTTGCACAGAACGCTCGCTTGTTCGCGCTGCTGAATCTTGCCATGGCCGACGCGGCCATTCTTTGCTGGGATGCCAAGTACGAATTCGACCTTTGGAGGCCTGTCACGGCAATCCATCAGGCCGACACCGATGGCAACGCTTCGACTGTTGCGGATGCCGCATGGTCGCCTCTTCTTGTGACGCCACCGTTCCCGACCTACACCTCGGGCCACAGCACGTTCAGCGGCGCCGGGGCTGAAGTTTTGAAAGCATTCTTCGGAACCGATCGGATCCGGTTTGAAGTACCGTCCGAGACGCCCGGGATTGCCAATCGCACGTTTACCAGCTTCTCTCAGGCCGCGAATGAGTCGGGCATGAGCCGCATCTATGCAGGAATTCATTTTCGCTTCGACAATGAAGCGGGGCTTGAGTCGGGCGGCCGCCTGGGGCTCGCTGTGGCGCAAAACTTCCTGAAGCCAGTGTCCGGAACAGCAACGGCCCAAGTCGTGCAGAACGAACTGTTTGTAAATGGAACATCTCGCTCAGATGTCATTCGCATCGTGAATGTGGGAACTCAGATTCGTGTCACCATCAACGGCAAAACACTCGGCCGCTTCGATGCGAAACCATTGAGCCTTATCGTGGTTGATGGCGGTGCGGGCAATGATCAGATTATTCTAACCACCGTTTCTGTCGACAGCGATATTTACGGGGGCTCGGGCAACGACATCCTGCGCGGTGGGGCTGGTAAGGATCGCATGTTCGGCGAAGGTGGGCGCGACAAACTGTTTGGAGGCCGCGGCAACGATCGTCTGGATGGAGGAACTGATGCCGATATCTTGCGCGGCAACAAGGGCGACGATCAGCTCATCGGGCTGCGAGGTATCGACCGGCTCTTCGGCGGACTCGGCCGAGACGAGTTATGGCTGACGTGAGACAACCTCACTGATTGAAGATCCCCCATTTTTCGCGACTTGAAATCTCAACTCGAAGCGTCAGTTTTGAAGTTGCGACATTCGGCCCCTGGTTATTCCAACGTTTGGAAACACTGGGATTTACCTAACCCGAAGCGTCAGCGAGGGAGTTATTTGAACACTCGCCACACCATAATACGCAATCCCTCGCTGACGCAGCGGGTTGGGATAGTCGCGAACGCACAACTACAAAACTGACGCTTCCGGTTGTGATGAACGGAACTGAGTAAGTGGAAGCTATTTCGGGACTGTTCCTAAGCAACGCCCTGAAAGCCCATGGCCGTGAAGCGTGCCATCTCAATGGCGTCGAGAATCTTGAGTGCGATGATCGAGTCGAAGCTAATGATGACTCGACGTGACCCCATCGCGTCAGGGGTTTTTCGTTCAATCAGGATCAAATCGCCGGACAACATATAACTGACGAACTGAATCTGTTCACCAAATGTTGTCACAATCAGGCCGGTGCGCGGAATGCTGACCGGCCACTCCGCGAAAATTCGCCGCATGTCTTTGGTGCCTGTCGAACTCATAGCCGTCCCCTTGTAAATTTAAGTGCAATGTCTCTTGTTGCAGTTTCGGTCAGTGCTTGTCCAAGACTGCAATCCAAGCCCTCCGAGCGGTAAATGCAACCTGACCACTCCGGCGTTACCGTGGATGTCATCGGCATAACCGGAAACTGCGGGATGTCTGGTTCGGTCGAGGACGTTAAACGGACGCGGCACCTAAATCTCGCAAGTTTTGATTCAGTATTCCGATAAGGGCTGATGCGATCACTTTCCCTGGGTGATTCATCGCACGCAATCTCACCACTGGGTTTAACGGACGACCGTGGCGGCAAGCAGTACACCCACTTTTGACTGGAAAGCATTAAGTGCCCGTTCGGTGGCTTCGGTGAAAGCAGAACTGCTTCCCCAGGCTGTCGACCTGCCCGCGCTGCCTCACGCCGTCACCGAGTTTGTGCAGCGGTCCGCCAATCCTAACTTTAACGTCGCGGAACTTGCGGCCATCGTGGAAAAAGATTCCACGCTGACCGTCGAACTGCTCAAGCACGTAAATTGCGCGATATACTCGATGAAGCAGCCGGTTCGTTCCGTGAAGGACGCCATTGTTCACATCGGGATCAACCCGGCGAGATTGCATCTGCTGGCGGTAGGTATGAAGGCGGCGACACGAGCCCTGAAGACCAAGCTGATTAATCAGCGTAACTTCTGGAATGAATCTCTTCAAAAGGCCTTATTCGCCAGAGAGATCGCCAAACGATTGCGTCTGGATCCCAATCTCGCGTTTCTCGGCGGATTGCTGCAGGACTACATTTTGCCCGTGCTGACCAATACGCACGACAAGCTCTATCTTGAGTATCTCTCTGCTGCCGCCGACAATCCCACGGAGGATATTGTGGACTGGGAGCGACGAGTGTTCGGCTGGGACCACACCTCCGCCGGCGCTTACTTTGCGGCGCAATGGTATTTTCCCGACGATCTGCTGTGCGCCATTTTTTTCCATCATTCACTGGAATCGACGCTTCAGGAACCGAACGCGGAATTCTTCAAGCTGTTTCCCGTCGCACTGGCATCATTGCTGCCCGACCAGCTGCGGCAATCACCGCACGGCTTTCAGACTCTTGTCAAAGTCGCACGCAGTTGCAGTGCTCTGGATCTGCAGACCGTTTGCAAAACGGTTGATGAAGAGCAGATGAAGCTCGCCGAGGGATACGAGATCCCAAACCATCTCAGCCAGCTGCTCATTCAGACTCAACGCACCATGGAGAAAGCTGGCGAGTGACGCAGCGTGCACGCCATCGTCCTGAGCAATGCGATCGGTCCCGAAGACTCTCGCGTTAAGCGACTACATGTGCGACATTCATCGTGCAAGGCTCAGCATGACGGACCACGCAATCGCGCTTTTGAAAGTTGCGAGTTTATCGCATGAAGTAGACCTTGGTCACAGAAACACAGTGATCTATCACAACCCGAAGCGTCAGCGAGGGATTTTGTGAAACACTGCCGAATCACAAAAACGCAATCCCTCTCTGACGCGTCGGGTTGGGACAGTCGCATACGCGCAACTTCAAAGCTGACGCTACCGGGTGCGCGATTCATTACGATATAAGATCCCGCATACAGGCCGTTTTTGAACGGGATTACACAATCCACAATCCACTATTCCTGCGCCTGACCGAACTTTCGAATCGTACGAGTCGGTCGGTTTCGGCTGCGGAAGGCTTCGAAATCTTCAACCTTATACTCGGGAAGAACGGTGTTGATCCGCTTTTCGATGTTGGTCAGCTCTCCGCCCTGCTGGAGAGTTACAAACGTGATCGCGCGTCCGTTTTCCGCGGAGGACAGACGACCGGTTCGCCCCACACGATGCACGTAGTCATCGCAGTATTCAGGGATATCAAAGTTGATGATGTGAGAAATGCCGCTCACGTCGATCCCTCGACCAACAACATCAGTGGCAATCAGCAGGCGAATCTCGCCGGCCCGCAATGCCTTGATGACTCGATCGCGTTTGCGCTGAGGCAGGTCTCCGTGTATCGCCGCAATTCGATCAGACTTAAGTCTCTTGGAAAACTTCAGGTGCAGAGCGTCAGCGCCGCGTTTTGTGCGAGTGAATACGATGGCCTGACTTGGCTTTTCTTTCGCGAGCACGCGCAGCAGCAACGCTGTCTTACGATCTTCATCAACCGTGATGTAGTACTGTTCAATGGTGTCGACAACGACTCCGTCTTCTGACAGGTCCACCATCTGTGGCTGAACCATGTACTTCTGAGCCAGCTTCTCGACGGGAGCCGGCAGCGTGGCTGACAGCAGCAAAGTCTGGCGTTCTTCAGGGCACGATTTCAGAATGCGTTCGATGTCGGGACGGAATCCGATGTCGAGCATACGGTCGGCTTCGTCCAGCACGACCACAATCAGATGCTGCAGTTTCAAATGCTGACGACGGAGCAGATCGATTACGCGACCTGGTGTTCCGATGACAGCCTGAGCGCCTGCTTCCAGGTCTTCGATCTGCTTCCCAATCGGACGGCCACCCGTGGCCAAAGCGAACCGCAGCTTTTCGCCACCGGCCAGCTTCTTGGATTCGGCATAAACCTGCTCGCTCAATTCGCGAGTCGGTGCCATCACCAATACCTGAACCTTCGGCTTGGAAAGGTCCACGCGTTCCAATGCTGGCAGCATGAACGCTGCCGTCTTTCCGGTACCCGTGCGCGCCTGACCGATACAGTCACGGCCGGTCAGCGCCACCGGAATGAAGGCCGATTGAATCGGACTTGGCTTTTCGTAGCCGATCTTATTGAGTTGTTTCAGTGTGGAGGCCTTGAGCCCCAATTGTTCGAACGTAGTGGTCAACACAACTTCCAGTGCATTTCCAGGATCATTCGCCACTCATAAGAATCCTGCGTTTCTGTCAGTCACTTCTGAAACATTGACGGAGATGACCAGCAGAACACGTGCGGCAGGACACAAAGGGAACGAATGGCGATGCGTTCCCCGCGATTTTTTTTCACCGAATCACTCTATGGAATCAGCATGTCCCCGTCAACACGCTCCAATCGACCGTCATAGCAATTGCGTCAACCGCACCCCATCCGCCCGTGTAAACTGACAGAATAACCCCCGCGCCGGCCGGATTTCCTCCGCAGGGTTGTGAAACATGAACTCCTGTGCGGGCACTGGGTTGGCTCTAAAATCTGTAAGGCTTCCTGAGTGAAGATTCGCTCGGCAACACGATTGGCTGTTTGTCGAGTTTCCAAATGTCTTCGTTACACTGGCCCGCTGTCGATCGTTTCCTGAGGCAGCCAGCACTTTGGCTGCTCCCTTCCCGCCAGATTTGGAGTTCTCATGCGTATCCCACGGCACTTCACCCTGTCGCTCTTCTACGCAGAGCGATTCCTGGTCGCACTTCTTTTGCTTACAGCGACCTCCACTACAATTCTCGTGGCTCAGGAAGGTCCCGGAGTTGTTTCTCGCCAGTTCATCTACGACGTAGCCCCGTATCCGGAATGCCATGCATCGACGATTGAGGAAACTCCGAAAGGACTTATCGCAGCATGGTTCGGCGGAACCGGTGAGAAGTTTCCGGACGTTGGAATCTGGGTTTCACGACACGTCGACGGGAAATGGACAGAATCGGTCGAAGTCGCAAATGGGATTCAATACACCCTGGCCGATGGCAAGGTGCACCGACATCCCACATGGAATCCTGTTCTCTTTCAAATGCCGGGCGGCCCGCTGTTACTGTTCTGGAAGTGCGGCCCACGCCCCGACAACTGGTGGGGAATGATGTCACGTTCAACAGACGATGGCGTCTCATGGTCGGTAGCCGAGCGTCTTCCCGAACACATCGACGGCCCGGTTCGAAATAAGCCTGTGCTGCTTTCCAACGGCTCGCTGCTTTGTGGAAGCAGCACAGAACATGAAGGCTGGCGAGTACACTTCGAACTGACATCCGATGAGGGCCGAACATGGACGCGAACTCCGGCCATTCATGACGGCAAGACAGTGGGCGCGATTCAGCCAACATTATTAAGACACCCAGATGGCTCTATTCAGGCTCTGTGCCGAAATCAGGACGGCGCGGGGAAAATCCTGACCACGACTTCAACGGACAACGGACTCACATGGTCCGAGCTGACACCGATTCATCTGCCAAATCCCAACAGCGGGATCGATGGTGTGACGCTGGCTGATGGGCGGCATCTGCTTGTCTACAACCACACAAATCGTCGATCCGGAACTCCTCAAGCACGCGAAATGATGAACATCGGACTCAGCGACGACGGAATCCACTGGAAGGCCGCCTTGACACTCGACAACGAACCGAAGGCAGAGTTCTCCTATCCGGCCGTCATTCAGTCAAAAGATGGGATGGTTCATGTGACCTACACATGGAAACGCCAGAGAATGACTCACATTGTGTTGGATCCGTCAAAACTTGTACAAAAGGAAATGATTGACGGAGCGTGGCCAAAGGATTGATCAACGCTGCTTCCGGATTCAGCGACCGAGGCTGGCGCGATATTGATCGCGACGGCCTCGTGCTGGAAACCCTAATGACGCTTTGAACATCGTGCCGCTGTTTGAAAAGGCAGTGCTGCACTGGTGAAGTGCGACTGGTGACACTGTTCACCTTCAAGTTTCGTAACAACTGTCCAGAACACAGAAAGAAAGTGAGAAACCATGCGCTGACCTGCCCCTCAGTGGCATGCTTTGGCTCGAACTTTGCCTTAGTGATCCGCAGTCACTCCGTCATCCGATGGAATCTGCTTATTGCAAAAGGAATTGAGCCATGATCAGTAAAATCGCCCGCAGTGCTGCTCGGAACCATTTTCTTAAGACCTATTGGTTCCAGCTTTCCATGCTCCTGATAACTGCCGTATCCCTGTATGACACTTATCTGATTTACTATTTTGAATCAGAGATTGTCAGCATGGAAGAGAACCCTCTGGGTTGCTGGCTGCTGAAAGTGGGCGATGGACAAATCGGCATCTTTATCCGCACAAAACTGGCCGGCACTCTCTGCGTGTTGACCACGCTCTTCTCCATGTGGCTCTACCGCAGCCGCCTGGTATTTCCCGTCACAACGTCTGTGGCTTCGTATCAAGTCGGACTGTTCATGTACATTACCGTGGTCTAGTCCATCTGCTGAGCGATCTTGCTTCGCCGTTTCCCATTCACTGCGAACGGCTGATTCGTACTCGTCGTATCAATGGCGATGAGTGGCAACGTGAGGTGTAGCTTGCGGTCGCTGTGGGTCGGTCTGGATTGAGATCGATGTGGCTGGTCCAGCAGGTTCGACGGCAAGCCACTTCTTTGCGTGAGCAACAATTCGTCGATCGTATTCCTCGGTCATCATGGCCCGCGACATATTGTGTTTCGCGCCTGGTACCATCCAGAGTTCCGCCTGGTCTCCGATCACACTCAGCAACCGCTGTGCAATCTCCGGGGTGACATACGAATCCCGCGCTCCGGAAATCAAAAGCACGCTTCCGGATTCCAATCCCTTTGCTTCCTGTTCAAGATGGCAGTACCGGCAGTTGCGTCCTTTCTCGCTGAGATGCACGCCCTGTCGAAGAGTCATGTCGACGTGCCATTGGGGAAGGAAGTAGTAGACCCATTCCGGAATAACATGCTTCACAAACCTGTCAACAAAGAAGCGAATCATGGCCATGGTGCCAAATGCGCTGTCCGCGATGACGGCTCGAATGCGGGGATATCTGCAACCAGCCAGAAGCGCTGCGACTCCGCCGCGACTGATACCGAAAGCCACAATCGGCAATGAGGCGAGTTCGGGATCGGACTCTACAAACTCCAGAGCGGCTTCGACGTCGACCATTTCGTATTCGGTCATCCAGTGGATCGGCGAATAGCCTTCCATGGAATCGCTCTTGCCCTGATTTCTGAAGTCAAACGACAGTACCACGAAGCGTTCTTTAATGAACGCTTCGCAATACCGCTGAGCCATCCAGTGATTGCCATGCAGTTCGGGGAAAAACATGACCAGTCCGACCACATCTTTGACGTCTGCATTGAGCAGGCTGCCACGAATCCGGATACCATCAGCAGTCGTAAACTCAATACGGCGCGCAGTAGTGCTCTCAGGTTCATGTTTAACATTGAACGGTGGCACGTTCTCAAAGATGTCGCGAATTTGCGGTGAAACGTATCTTCGGAAGCCACGTTCCAAAAGCAACGTGCAGGCAATGATTCCGATGACCAGATAGATCACCACCACTTGAACTCCGCATCAGCGAGAGACACAGGCGCTCAGTCACAGAAACGCTGGAAGGCCTGCGTGATCAGCCCTTGAATTCTGAAAGAATCAGAGCCACATTCTGTCCGCCAAAACCAAAACTGTTCGACAGCGCGGCTTTAATCCGCACCTGACGGGCCTGATTAGGAATATAGTCCAGATCGCATTCCGGATCCGGAGTTTCGTAGTTGATCGTGGGAGGCAAAACTCCATCGCGAATGGCCAGCAGACATGTAATCGCTTCGACCGCGCCGGCCGCTGCGATCAGGTGGCCCATCATACTCTTGATGCTGGAGACAGGCGTTTTCCACGCATGCTCACCCAAACCACCCTTAATAGCCATGGTTTCCACGTGGTCGTTGACCTTGGTGCTGGTTCCATGGGCATTCACATACCCGATTTCTTCCGGGTTCATCTCTGCATCTCGAAGAGCCATCTTGATGCAGCTAATCGCGCCGCGACCCTCAGGATGGATGTCTGTGATGCGGAACGCGTCTGCAGTGGAGCCGTATCCTCGGACCTCGCCGTAGATTTTTGCACCGCGCGCCCTGGCATGTTCCAGTTCTTCCAGGATCAGCATCCCCGCACCTTCGCCCAGCACGAATCCATCCCGATTCTGATCAAATGGTCGGGAGGCCGTCTGAGGTGACGAGTTGCGTTCGGACAAAGCCGTCAGCAAATTAAATCCGGTCACACCAAACGGATGAATCATGCTGTGAGCCCCGCCGGAGAGCATCAGATCTGCATCGCCGCGACGAATAATCTCTGTGGCTTCACCAATCGCCTGACTGGATGCGGCACAAGCTGTCAGGCAGTTCAGGTTCGGGCCCTGAGCATTAAACAGGCTCGACAAATGCGCAGCCGGCATGTTGGGTTCGAGCTCAAGTTCAAACCGAGGATTCATGCTCTTGATGAAGTCCGTCGTAAACTTCTGAACGTCGGCTTCGCCATCCTTGTAAGACGCGGCCACAAGATTCATGAACTGCATGAAGTCCTGCTGACCTTCTCCAGCACCAAGGTACACGCCAAAGCGAGCAGGATCAAAATGACGGTCGTCATGGATGCCGGAGTCTGTCACGGCCTGCTTTGCGGCACCGATCGCAAAGCGAATGTTGCGTCCCGCGTCGACAAATCGCGAAGGATCGTCAACGGTGGAATTAAAATCGAAGCCGCGAACTTCCGCCGCGAACTTTGTGGGAAAATGAGTGGCATCAAAATGAGTAATTGCGCCGACACCGTTACGGGCTTCCTGCTGTGCCTTCCACATGGAATTCACATCATTGCCGATCGGAGTCAAACAACCAATGCCGGTCACTACTACTCGACGCTTCATTTTGTGTCTCCTGAATGTTGTGCAGGAAGCCAGAGCTGATATGCAGACCCACGTCTTCCTGAAGCAGCTTTATTGAGCCGCGGTTTGTTCGCCTGAACCTGCTTTACCCACAGTTAGAATATCCAGCAGATTCATCCGGAACACGAAGTTCTTCTGATCAATGCGACTCAACTGCGGATCGTCGGAATTCAGGTGAACGAAAACAATTTCTGCGTCCGCAACCAACCGATCGCCAACCATAGCTGTGACGGTCACACTGCCGCCTTCCTGACGCGCGTCCTGCAGATCGGCCGTGTAAATCAACTGATCACCGGGGCAAGCCCAGCTGTGAAAGGTCACTTTGGGGACCTTGGCAAGGATCACATTGTACTCAAACTTAAAATGCTCGCCGAGCAATATGCCGCCGGTCTGAGCCATTCCTTCGATCATCAAGGATCCCGGCATCACCGGAAAACCAGGAAAGTGGTCGTGAAGATGCTCCTCGGCCAATGACACGTTCTTGACGGATCGCGCTCGCTTTCCAGATTCGAATTCAATGAACTTATCAATCCAGTACCAGCGCATAACGAACCCGATTACGAAGTCACAATGCCGAACCGAACGCGCAACGTGCGCGATAGCGGCAGGCGAAAGCGTGCTGTTCACCACACATCAGCTGCACATGGCGTCCGACCAAAATGTCGGACGCCGTGTCAGAGATCGCCTGAAAATCTGCACAGGTCAAATGCAATTACTTAACGCGTGCAGCAATGAACTTGCAGATCATGTTGACGGTAAACAGATTCGGCAGTTTGGAAACTACTGGATCTTTTGCGAACGAGTCGATATCGGCATGAGGCATTTTCGTGCGCAGCTGGGAGATACCGTCCGCGGTCACCTTACCATCAGCGACAAATCCAGAATCCGCAGAGGCAAGATTCTCAGGGAACAACTCACCTCGTGGAATTTTGATGTCAAAATTCTTTTCCAGACGGAACACGATATCCAGAAAGTCGATCGATTCGGCGCCCAGATCACCAATCAAAGTTGCCGTGGCAGTGACTTCGTCGTCGTCAACGCCCAAAGCGTCAACCAATGTGTCACGAACCTTGTCAAAAATCTCGTCAGCAGAAGGCATTGAAAAAACTCTCCTGATTCGGCCTTAAAATTTGGCCAAAACGGCGACCGCCAGAATCCCAGCGAGATGCTTCAGACTGGCGGTCGGCCCCGAAGCAAAACCCAAAAACAATCCGCCGCGAACCCAGTTTCCACGGCATTTCCCCAAAACACTTCTCGTACGACGACGTCCCGGCCATCGTACGATTTTTATCAAGGGGCCGATATTGTTGCGATAAACCCCAGGAAGTTCCAGACGATGTCGTTTTGAAAGACTCGTTCACTGGAAAAAAGGGGCAAGAAATCGGTTAAAGCCCACCCAGTGTTAAGCCGCCATCGACCTTAAGTACCTGTCCTGTCACGTAGGATGACTCGTCGGCGGCAAAGAACATGACCGCATTAGAGATATCGTCAGGACGACCCAGACGGCGGACTGGGATCTTTTTCTTAATTTCGTCGCCAGCCATGTTAACCACGTTGACGGTCATGTCAGTCTCGATAAAGCCAGGTGCGACGGCGTTGGCTGTGACCCCTCGACGAGCCAGTTCAGTGGCGACGCAGCGAGTGAAACCTTCCACTCCGCCTTTGCTGGCAGCGTAATTCGCCTGGCCCGGATTGGACACGTCGGCTGCAACGCTTGACATATTAATAATGCGTCCATACCGCTGCGACATCATCTGCAGTGTCGCTGCCTGACAGAAATTGAAGACGCTGGTAAGATTCGTATCAATCACATCCTGCCATTGAGTGGAATCCATCTTGGCGAGCAGCGTGTCGCGAATGATTCCGGCGTTGTTGACGAGGATTTCAAGCTTTCCCCATTTTTCAACGATGTCTGCGACCACCTTATCGGCGGCCGGCTTGGAACGCACATCGGCCTGAATCGCCCATGTTTCATGCCCCTCAGCGGCGAGCAACTGAACGACTTCGTCGGCAGCCGCAGTGTTGGAAGCGTAGACAAATGCCACCTTCGCACCTGCGCGAGCAAGCGATTCCACGATCGCTCGGCCAATACCCCGACTTCCACCTGTCACAAGAGCCACTCGACCCTTAACTGTCATCTGAAAACTTTCTTATTCTTAATGGATTAGTAAACAAGCGTTGGGAGGCCGTGCTACGACGGCCCGTTCACCGCGCTATTTCGGAAATGCAGGGAACTACAGAACTCGAATCTGCTCAAACAAGTCCCTCATAGAAGCAATCAGCCGCTGATCATTGTCAGACAACTGTGGATTGCGTTCCGCCAGGTTCTGCTTGGAAAGGATCAGTCTGGCACTCACTGCCGACTGACCATTCACAGTTCCTGACGCCATAAATTCGGCCGTCGAATCGTCAGAAGAACGCAGCGTGGCGGTCACTTCCAGAGTCTGGCCAGGCTTCAAAAAGCTATTGAATTTAACGGCTCGAGCCTGCTTAAGAAGAAGTGTGCTGTAACGAAAATCGTCGGAGACGCGCGACAGCCATGCACACGACTGAACAAGACACTCCACCATCATGACGCCCGGAAGTACTGCAAAACCAGGAAAATGATCCTGCAGGTACTCCTCCGCGAGAGACACGTTCTTAATGGTCTGAATGCTCTCCCCCGGAACCAGGGAGTTGATGCGATCAACAAGGCAAAATTTCATGAAGGGAGTTCTCAGCGAGGTCTTGAAGAAGACGCAGTTGTGGCGCAGACAGGCGTTCAGAGCCCGCAGTCTAGGGAATTGAGGCGACTCTGCCAAAACCCAGCCGAGGCATGGGAAAAGAATTGAAGAAAAAACGCAATGACGGGAATTTTTACCGATCGTAACGCCTTGGATATGATCGGACGTAATGAGAAGTAGAGGAAACCCTAATCAACAGCTGGCTATTTGGAGTTTCCGAAGTAAAAATCCTTGTGTAGTTGACCGCGTCGGATAGGTTCTGCCACGGAAACTCTTCGCAGACAGCTCATTCAGCACAGAGCACACAAGTATCCCCTGCTGCCCGTGCTGTTTGTTTTTTGCATTTTTCGTTTCCGAATTTCAACGCCGTATTGTAGGATGCGCGCAGAATAGGGTGTATCGCTAGGTTGGGCAGGGTTTCTGGGCGACGGAAATCTTCGCTGCGGCCGGCGGGGCAACTGTTTGATCTTGATTGGGTTAAGAATCCTGACGGGGTGTCAGGTAATCCTTAAAAGTGGCGTTGATTAAGAGAACCTTCGGAGGAGTTACAGAGTATGCGTTTTATTCTTTCATTGGCACTCGCCGTTACCATGACGGCGTCTGCTCAGGCTGGCGGTTGCTTCGGCAAGAAGACCAGCAAGTGTTGTTCAGCACCTTGTGCTTCAAGCTGCAGCCCTTGTGGTGCCAACTCATGTGGTTCAAACTGCGGTCAGACTGCAGAATGCGGAACATGGGAAACAGTTCAGAAGACTGTTCTCGTTCCAACCACTGCTACAGAAACTCGTACTGTGACTGTGAACGTTCCAGTTCAGGAAGAACGTCAGGGCACTCGCACTGTTTGCAAGACTGTTCTTGAGCCTAAAGAAGAAACCTACATGGTTTCTGTTCCCTACACAGAAGAGCGACAGGGCACTCGCACTGTTTGCAAGACTGTGACTGAAGCTCACGAACAGAGCTACACAGTTAACGTTCCTTACACAGAAGAGCGTCAGGGCACTCGCACTGTTTGCAAAACTGTTGTAGAGCCAAAGGAAGAAACCTACACTGTTATGGTTCCAACAACTGAGCAGCGCACCGGCACTCGCACTGTTTGCCACAGCGTTCCAGTTCAGAAGACACGCACCGTTTGCCAGGACCAGGGTCACTGGGAAGAGAAGGCTGTTGAGCCTTCATGCGGCGGATGTGCATCAGCTCCAGCTTGCGGAAGCAGCTGCGGCTCATGTGGCGGTTGTGCTCAGGCTTCAAGCTGCTGCGGTGCAGTTGCTTCAGCTTGTGGCGGTTGCGGTGTTGCCAGCGCTTGTGGTGCTGTAGCTTCAAGCTGTGCTCCAGCAACGACCAAGGTTTGGGTTGCTAACATGGTTCAGACTGAAGTTGCTTACACTGCTTACGAACAGCAGCGTTCAGAAGAGCAGTACACGTACAACGTGACTGTTTGCAAATCAGAAACACGTACTCGTACGATCAATGTTTCTAAGCAGGTTTCAGAGCAGGTTCCTTACACCTGTACAGTTCAGCTGTGCAAGCCAGAAACACGCACTCGTACGATCAATGTTTCTAAGCAGGTTTCAGAGCAGGTTCCTTACACCTACACTGTGACTCTGTGCAAGCCAGAAGCTCGTACTCGTACGATCAGCGTTTGCCAGCATGTTCAGGAGCAGGTTCCTTACACTTACACAGTTCAGCTGTGCAAGGCAGAAACACGCACTCGCACTGTTCACACCAACAAGCAGGTTCAGGAGCAGGTTCCTTACACTTACACAGTTCAGCTGTGCAAGCAGGAATCACGCACCCGCACTGTAAACGTTGCTAAGCAGGTTTCAGAGCAGGTTGCTTACACCTACCACGTAACTGTCTGCAAGCCAGAAACCCGCGAAGTGCAGGTTCAGGTTTGCAAAATGGTTGAGCAGGTAATTGAGCAGAAGGTTTACCACCCAGCAGCTCCAGCATGCAGCAGCTGTGCTCCAGCCGCTCCAGCTTGTGGCGGTTGTGCTTCATCTTCTTGCAGCTCTTGCAAATAGTTGATTCTGAATCCACAGCCAGTCTGTGCATTCAAATAATCCAGAGCACCCCGAAAGGTTACTTTCGGGGTGCTTTTTTTCGTTCTATGGCACCTGAATTCCGCAAAACGAGCTGACCTGCAGTATCGACCGCGTCGCTTCGTCAGGATATTTGAGGAATTGAAAAGCACTTCCAGTCCATGCCCCGGCTCGCAAACGTTATCATCGGATGATTGCAAATCGCCAGAACAGGAGTCCCATGTCGCTCGATACGCCCCGAAAAGTCCTTCCGAAACCTGAACTGCTGTCGCCCGCGGGCGACTGGGACTGTATTCGCGCGGCGGTAGAGAATGGGGCTGACGCTGTCTATTTCGGCCTGGAAGACGGCTTCAACGCTCGCGCGCGTGCGGCCAATTTCAACCTGAATAACGTCGCTGAAATCATGATGTACCTTCACCGGCGAGGTGTGAAGGGCTATGTGACTCTCAATACGCTGGCCTTTTCCGAAGAACTGCCCCACCTTCAGACCATTATTCGGCGACTGGCCCTCGCTCCCGTCAACGCCGTACTGGTGCAGGATCTCGGTGTCGCTCGACTGATCCGCGAGATCACTCCGGACCTTGCGATTCACGCTTCCACTCAAATGACGCTGACCAGCGCTGAATGTATTGCCGTCGCGGAGCAACTGGGGATCGAACGTGTGGTGCTGCCTCGCGAGCTGTCGATTGATGAAATTCGACAGATTCACAGCAAGACATCCATCGAGCTCGAAGCATTCGTCCACGGAGCTCTCTGCGTAGCCTACTCGGGGCAGTGCCTGACGAGCGAATCTCTGGGTGGCCGAAGTGCAAATCGTGGCCAGTGCGCACAGGCGTGCCGACTTCCGTATGAGCTACTGTGCGACGGTGAACTGCGTGATTTCGGTGATCAGAAATATCTGCTCAGCCCGCAGGATCTGGCTGCATTCGATCTCGCCGGCCAGATGATTGACGCCGGCGTTCGGTCGTTCAAAATCGAAGGTCGTCTGAAGACTCCGGAGTACGTCGCGAACATCACTCGCCACTATCGCGAAGCCATCGACAGCGCTGTGGCTGGCCATCCGGTGGAGTTCACTCGCCGCCAGATCGCGCAGATGGAACAGTCGTTTTCTCGCGGCTTCTCGCCCGGCTGGCTTCAGGGTTGTGATCACAAGATGCTGGTGCCCGCGACAAGTTCCGCCAAACGCGGTGTGTTGTTGGGGCGAATTGAAAACATCCTGAGTGACCGCGTAACCGTGCGGCTGGATTATACAGTTCAGGCCGGCGACGGAGTTGTGTTTGATGGCGACCGTGCCAACGGAAAAGAACAAGGTGGGCGTGTCTTTCAGTTGTATCGCGGAAGAGGGCCTGTGTCCGAACCCGTCGATTCCGGGCTTGTGGATCTGACATTTGATCGCAGTCCAATTGATCTCAGCCAGTTGACCGTTGGCCAGCGAGTCTGGAAGACAGACGATCCTCGCCTGACACAGCAACTGCGGAAGACTTTCGAGACCGCCGATCCTCAACGACGAGTCGGGCTCCATCTCCGAGTCCATGCGGAACCGGGCCGGCCACTGCTTGTGGAAGGGCAGACAGAAAGTGGATGCGTATGCAAAGTAGAATCCGAGCAGCCGCTGGCAGTGGCGCAGAAGCACGCGGTCTCGGAAGAAATCCTCCGTGAACAGCTCAGTCGACTGGGCGGCACTATCTACGAATTGAGTTCATTGCAGGCTTCCATCGTCGATGGACCAATGGTGCCACTCAGCGTGCTCGGTCGTATCCGAAAGCTCATGCTCGAACAACTGGATGCGTCACTTCCGATGCCCGAGATTCAGCTCCGAAAAGACTCGGCACTGGATCACATGCGTGCCGCCCTGCCGCTTCGCACCATCGACGCGGAAAGTCCCCTGCTGACGATCATGTGTCGATCGCTTGAACAGCTGAAAGAACTGACGAATTCTTCGGTCACTGCCGGAAAACCGGACAGATTGATTGCCGATTTTCAGGACATTCGGGAGTACCGAGAAGCAACTCGTTTGGCCGGCGACTCCGGAACAGTGCTGCTGCTGGCGACTCCTCGCATTCAGAAGCCCGATGAGATGGGTCTGTTCCGTGCCATGCTGAAGCATAAGCCGGACGGCGTGCTGGTTCGAAACCTGAGCGGGCTCGCATTCTTTCGCGACAACGGAATCCCGGTCGTCGGCGATTATTCACTCAACGTCACGAACGAACTGACCGCGTCATTCTTGATGCAGCAGGGTCTGCAATGGCTCACACCATCCTACGATCTGAACCGCGATCAGCTGATGGAGCTTGTGCGATTTGTGCCGCCGCAATGGCTGGAAATCGTCATCCATCAGCACATGCCCATGTTTCATATGGAGCACTGCGTGTTCTGTGCCATGCTTTCCCCTGGGACAAATAAAACGAACTGTGGACGTCCGTGCGATGTCCATCGAGTCGAACTGCGTGATCGAACCGGTGTTGATCATCCGCTGATTGCCGACGTGGGATGTCGCAACACGCTGTTTAACGCGGTGGCTCAAAGTTCAGCCGAGATTGCGAGTGATCTGCTGCAGGCCGGAATTCGCAGGTTTCGAATCGAACTGTTGCAGGAGTCTCCGGACGAAGTTCGCCATTTGGTGTCGCAGTATCGTCGTCTGCTCGATGGTTCCGTGACGGGTGACGTCGTTTGGAAATCGCTCGACGCGATGAATCGTGTCGGCATCACTCGTGGTACTCTGGAGTCCAAACGCAACCCGCTCGCGATTCTGTGACGTCACGTGTTCAGATGCAGGACGAATTTGCAAATGATCTATCGACGATTCGTGTCTTTCGCGGTGCTGTGGGTCTGCTTGATCGTGGCCCCCTCCGCTGTACGTTCGCAGGAAGCAGTCCCCTCAGACGATAGCGACATCGTGTGGCTGAAGAACAGCCGGCTGAAAGTGGGGCTGAAGAAGTCTTCCGGTGGTGCCATTGCATGGATCGGTCCCGCGGATTCTGATCGCAATCTGATCAACAGCTACGATCGCGGCCGTCTGGTTCAGCAGTCCTGGTACGGTGCGGAAGACGGTTCTCTGTGGAACAAGCAACCGTGGCGATGGAACCCTGTGCAGGGCGGCGACTGGAAGGGAAAAGCGGCCGCCATACTGGAAGAGCATCACGAACCGTTGACGTCATTTGTCAAAAGTCAGCCGGTGCACTGGGCCAGTGGTGAAGACCTGAAAGACTGCGTGATGGAGCAGCGCGTGACTCTGGAAGATCATTTGCTTCACATTCAATTCGGCTTCACATACAGCGGCAGTGTGTCTCATCCGGCTCGCCATCAGGAACTGCCGGCATTCTTTGTCGACAGAAAGCTGGCGACACTGGTGCTGTATGACGGAAGCGCGCCATGGACCACGGGGCCGTTGACGCGGCTTCAGCCTGGTTTTCCGAATGAGTACCGAAAGATGACGGAACACTGGGCGGCGTATGTCGACGACAAAGACTTCGGAATCGGTTGCTGTGTGCCAGCGGCGGATGAACTGACCTGCTATCGATATGGAACAGATCCGACACAACCTTCAAGCTGTTCATACTTCGCGCCGATCCGGACTTTGGCCGTGACGCCGAACTTTCAATGGAACTACGACGTCTGGATTACGGCCGGTACTGTTGACGAAATCCGAACACGATTTCAGGCTCTGCCCAACAAGCAGCCGCGCACCTCGCCACCGTCAGAGAAACTCCCGCAATAGGTATGTTGTTGCAGCAGACGTCGTTTGAAGTTGTGCCGGAATGCATCTCGAAAATTTCCGGGATCAATAACTGACAGCGGTCGGAACTATTTGGTATCGCTTACGGGTTGTGAACTTGCGAAGACTTTCTGAGTCTCAGCTTTCAGCTTTGGCCATTCTGCGTAAGTGGCAAGACCGCCGATCGTCAGAAAGAAACACGCGCCCAACACCAGGCCGACGCGTTGCCAAATACGTGGCCGAAGCGGACCAGGCAGCAGCGTCATATTCACCACCAGTGTATGCAGGCAGCTGAATCCAAGCGCGTAGTTGTACATCATGCCTGTGGCCGTCACGAGCAGCGTGTCGCCTCGCAGCCACAGCAACATGATCATCCCAAGCAGAAAGTAGCAGCACAGCACGCCAAAGTAGAGCTTTCCGATGTGCTTCGGGTCCCAGGTCTGAAGCCGTTTGCTGCCAGTCCAGAACACATCAACCCATCGACGCAGGACTCCGTCCGCCGTGGCGGCCATGCTCGTCCCCAGAATCAGCAAACCGCAGAACAGTGTCAGATACCAGAAGAAGGGGCCATAGGTTGGTCCCACAGTTTCTCGTACGCTTCCGGCTGTCATCGCAGCGGCCTGCCATTTGTCCGCGATGATCGTCCCGCGCGGCAGAAACTGAACCGACAGCATGCTGGGAAGCGCAAGGCCGATAAAACATGCGGGCAGCCAGACCAGATACTGCTCTCGCTCCACATGCGCGATCCAGCCGAACCATCGCTTCAGCGAATCTGCGGTCAGCCGAAAAACTTTGCCGGAATGCGACAGTTCAATTTCGTGACCACCGACCATGCTGGGAATCGCACCTACATGTTTTCCCATGCCCCAGCCCTGATCACGAGTGAAGGAGCTGATCGGCGTGTTCGTCAATCCGCCATTTCCGGAGATTGCGGCCATCGACGCGAGAACGCCAAGCATAGAAAGATCGAAGGCCAGACTGCGTCCGCTTGACCAGGCCAGGAAGACGTTATCAACGGATGGACCATGAGCCTTCTCACCCTCGTCCTGCTTCCCGTTGCTGTTGAGATCCTCCGCCGGCACAACGGGGACGTTGCCGAACTTCACAAACCCTGAACCGATCTCTTTCCATGTCGACCATGTCGAATAGCAAATGGCGAGATACATCAGAAATCCAATCACGACGACCAGCTTGAAAGTCATCATCATCTTGATGGAGTTATAGACTTTGCCACCGATTGTCAGCGGGATGAATACCGAGATGAAGATGATGCACGACAGATACTTCAGCAACTGCGCATCCGTCATTTGGACTTTCCATGACAGCAGCGTGAACAGAACATTTTCTGTGGGATCTGCCGGACTGGGAATCACACCTCGCAACATCGCTGCCGCAGGAATGGCGGCGTTGGATGCGAGATACGGCAGGATGGAACCGAAGTCCAGAATCAGATAAAGCACGACCCAAAACATGGGATGCGGGGCAATTCGAAACTTGCCGGTAAAGATCGGCTCGCCGCTATAAAGCGTGTAACGACTGATCTCAACGTTGTAAATCACCTGAAACACAATGCTCATGGTCGCCAGCCAAAGCAGAGCTCCACCATAGCGCGCCGTCACGAGTGGGCCGGTGAGCCATTCACCGCCGCCGATTGCGGCTCCGCCCATCACGAGCCCCGGGCCGAGCAGCAAAGGAAGCTTTGACCATTGAAATTTTGGCGATTCCGGAAGCTCGGCCACTGTCCAGGCCGGCATGTGCCGAGTACCTGGCTGAGGCGTGAATTGCTCTTCACTGTTCGCAGTCTTGTCAACCGGGATCGAATTGACAGAACCGGCTGCGGAGTCACCGTTCGGAATCGTGGACGTCATCTGGATTCTTTCCCTCGCACGAAGTCGGCACATGGAGTGATCTGGTTGCAAAATCCAGGATCCGAGGGCCGAACTTTGCGGTGGGCATAGAGCAGAAATATTCCATCCCTGGAACTGCGTAGTGCGGCAATTGTCCAGGGACTGTGCCGACTTGCAAGGAATTGAGGCGATTTCGTGTCGAATACGCCTGAAGCCGAGCACTTTGCAACGCATGAATTAACACCCTGAGACTGCCGCCCGCCAGCGAATCCCTGTCCCGCGGTTTAAGGCCGCCTCACGCGAAGCCAGTCGGATGCCAATATGCCGCTTTCTGGTGAATCATCCTGAGCAAATCAACGCCCTGCGACGCACCCGGCGTTCCGCGGCACCCGTGGCGAAACAATCCTTGCTCATCCCACCAGCAGTGAGATCCCTTCAGACACCGGTGCGGTCGGACGCGATTTCAAAACGGAATCGAGTTAAGCCGTCGATACGCTCATACCCCAGTGATCCTCCATGATCTTCTGCGGTCTGTGCGGCGAGAGTCAGCCCAAGTCCGACTCCTTCCGGCTTTCCGGTAACGAACGGCTCAAAAATTCGACTGCGGAGTTCTTCCGAAACACCGAGGCCACTGTCCAGCACGTCCACTCGAATCACGAACTTTCCAGACAGCGAACCGGTTGGTATGGTCGTTGGCAGCACGGAAACCTGCACGATCACGTGACCGCCCGGTCCCGCAGCCTCGACCGCATTTTGCACAAGGTTCAACAGGGAGGCCTGCATCTGCTCGGAATCGGCGACCTCCAATCGTTCGCAATCCTGCACTGAGGGAAGTTCCACCGCAAGACGAATATTGGAATGCTGACATTGCGGATGCAGCAGTTCCTCAATCGTGCGCAGCAGCTGGTCCAGTCTGCCCGCGACCGGTGGCTGTTGAGCATCGCGAGTCAGCCTCAAGAGGCCTCGAATCTGATTTTCGGTGAGTGACAATTGCCGCAGTGCCACGTTCAGACTTTCACGATCGGCATCACGGCAGCGTCGCAAATGAAGCTGCACCGCCATCCGCGCGCCCGTAATAGAATTGCGGAGCTGATGCGCCAGTCCGCCGGCAACCTGTGTGACCAATGACGTTCTTTCCGACAATCGAATTTGCCGCGTTGAGTTTTGCAGATCCTGCGCCATGCGGTTGATTGATGTCGCAAGTTCGTGAAGTTCATCGCTTCCGGTCACAGGCAGCAGCTGATCAAATTCCAGTGATGCCAATTGCTGGACATGCTGCTGCATTCTTTTCAGCCGACCACCCATGCGCGCGGCCAGCCAGAAAGAAACAGAGACCATTACCAACAGCGTCACGGCGCCGATCATCAGCGGCGGCAGAATGACTTCCTGTCGAAGACTTTGCCACTGCTGTTCGGGAACAAGCACGAGCAGTTGTTTCAGCTCGGGCGACTGCAGAATTTGAACCGTCCCCATCAGCCAGGCCTGATCGCCAGCCGTTATGGGTTGCAGTCGGCCAAGTCTCCCGGAGCCGGGAACTCCGGTCGGAGTCGATGCCTGCGGAATGGACAGAATGCGGGTTGCGATGTCTTCATCGAGTGTCGTTGCAGTGATCCTGCCCAGAGAATCGGATGCCACATAATCGGCTCCCGACAGCCCCTTCATTTGCTGTAGAATGGGAACACGAACAGGAAAACTGGCGGTGCTGAGCGTTGCGACGACTCGCTCTAATCGCCCCACCGCTTCAAGCTCAGCACGATCCGCAGCCATCCACGCCGCGCTGACCGAAAGCACAGCCACAGCCAGCGTCTGGACAATCGCGAAGGGCAACAGAATCTGATTCCGAATCGGCCAGTGCATGCAGATCCTCGCCCGGAAAACGCGTCAGTGACAACTTCTTCATGTTGTAATCCCTGACCAGAGAAATGTCCCGTGGCCGTCGAATGCCACTTCCCCTCATTTCACTGCCTCCTGGCGACTTCCGCTACTCCCAAAGTCCAGGCCATTTCCCCGAGTTCGGGCGAAAAAGTGGCCGGTAGGTTGCTCTCGATTTAACCTGCGCTGATTTGCTTCAGCAGTTCGTTTGCCTGGATGCGAACATCAGGGGCGAAGAAATCTGCCGCCACTTTTTCTACGACCGCCTTTAACTCGGCCTTTTGAGTCGCATCGGCTGTGTTCCAGAGATCGCTGATGCCGCGCAGGCAATTACGGACCACCTGCGGCTGTTCCACCTGAAAAGTGTTCACTGCAAGGCGCTTTTCGGCTTCCGATTTTCCCTGAACAGGCTGAGCATTGAATGGCTGCAATGATTCATTCAGCAGTTCAATCATGGGCGGTATGCTGTCCGTGGAACCATTTCTGGCGAGGCCCACAGCCGCATTGGCCCGCGCGAACCGATCGCCGTCCAGAAGCATAAGCTTCAACTGTTCGGTCGCTTCCGCTCCTCCAACGCTGGCAATCGCAAAACCCGCAAGATGGCGAATGACGGGAAGCGGATCCTGAGCACAAATCTTCAGCTGGGTCAGCGTGGCCGGGTCGGAAATCGTTGGCTTCTCAAGAGGAACCTTTCGCACCGCGACGCCCTCTGCCGGTTTCTCTTCGGACGACGGCTTGTAACCTGTCGCGACATCAAAATGACGGCCTGCAATCGTCGCAATGGACATCAAAGCGCTCTTACGGACTTCAACCGTGTGAGAATCTTTTGTGGCTTCCGCCAGAACCGGCAATGTTTTTTCATCCGCATCCAAAGACCCCAGCGTGCGAGCGAGGAATTCCTGATGAGTGATGTCTTCATCGGTCGGCGATGTGCTCGCGATCGCTTTGCTAAACAGCTCCGTCAGAGAATCCACAACCAGCGGATGACGGGCGAGTCGCTCGCGTTCGGTCGGAGGAGAGATTTCCTCATTTCGCAGCAGCTGAGCGACTCCCAGAGCCGCCCGCCAGCGACGATGTTCATTGCTGCTGCCCAGTTCGGTGACCAGCTGCTTCCAGTCACTTTCTGAATCGGCCAGTTTTCCGAACAACGCCCAGACAGCGACAACGGCCATCACAATCAGGGCCGGAATCAGGAATAACTGCACAATAAACCCCGCGGACGGAGGACTGACCGGAGGCAATTCTTCTGGTCTGTTCCCCGCATAGGCGGAATTGCTGGAAGGCGAATCAGTTCCCGAAGGCATGGAAAATCCCGGATAAAACAGGGCGGATGGACTTCAGCGAGGCAAACATGACTTCGCCACGATCAAGGGTGAGACCGCAGAATGATACGTCGCCACCACCGCAAATTCAGTGATCTGCCTTCCAGACCGGTTTTCGGGAATCGCGGCGGCTCTGTTTAGCTTGACTATCTTCCCTCCAGCTATACAAGCAAGTGAACAAAAGAACATTTAAAGATGAAAAAAGATTGCCGGGAGCCATCGCAAAGTCGGGGAATAGTTTGCGGCCCTGACCGGGTCTCCTATGATCCCCGGCTCACGCAGTTCAGGCGACCGGAAAGGTCCAACAGGATTTCATGGTTCAGCCATCATGAGCAGCGTGCTTTAAAAACAGCGTGCATTGAACATTGAACACAGTCAATTGGGTTTGCGTGATGGGTGCAAGGTCACCCGAGACGGCGTGAATCACGAGGATGGCCTGGTCAAGTTGACCGGCGTCCCCGGACATTCATTTTTGCGGTTTGCTGGAGTCACACGAAGGATGGCCGTTCAGAAGGCGACAAACGTTACATGGCATGCCCACAATATTACTCGCGAAGATCGACAGAAGTTGAACGGCCACCGCGGTGCGGTGCTGTGGTTCACCGGTCTGAGCGGCTGCGGCAAGAGCAGCATCGCGAACGCAGTGGATCAACTACTTCACGAACGAGGGGTTCATACTTTCGTTCTGGATGGCGACAACATCCGCATGGGGCTGAACAGGAATCTTGGTTTTACTCCCGAAGACCGAACCGAAAACATTCGACGGATCGGTGAAGTTGCCAGACTGTTTGCAGACTCCGCGACCATCGTTTTGTCGGCCTTTATTTCTCCGTACAAGTCCGATCGCGACCTGGTTCGCACGTTGGTGCCTGAAGGCGAGTTTGTCGAAATCTCGGTTCAGGCCAGCCTGGAAACCTGTGAATCTCGTGACCCAAAGGGGCTTTATAAGAAGGCTCGAGCCGGCGAAATCAAGAACTTCACCGGACTGGATGCTCCGTACGAAGCTCCAGAGAAACCAGAGATCGTTCTGGATTCGGACAACAAAGGCGTGGAAGTATTGGCTCGCGAAGTCATTGCTTACCTGGTTTCCAAAGGAATTTTACCTGTGTAGGTGATTTGGTTGCTGCGGCCTCGAAGTTGCTTAACTTTGGGGCAGGTTTACTCTCTCGCTATCTCGCTCAATCCCTGTGGATCAGGCGTTGAAAAACGAGGGAACTGTCAAAGATGCCGGGCATGATGCCGGGCTTTTCCAGCGGGGCAAACAAAACGTAATGGAGTTCGACAACGCCACTCTCCTGAGAGTGCTTGTCAGTGAGTCGTGCTGAGCGTTCTGCCTGGCCGTTCATTTCCAGTATGACTTGTTGCCTGTTTTGATTTGCAGTTGTTCAGGATCGAACGTCTGCGATCTTCCGACATATTGAAAGGATGCTGCGGATGATTTCCGTGAGTACACTGATGGCGATGTCCATCACTGTGTCAATGGTCACTCTGGATATGGATCTTCCCGGAATGCCAGATGGCACGATGGTGAATCCACTTGAAAACACTGAGGTCTCATCGGAGAGACAATGGCTGCACTCTTTTGAAGAGGGCAAGTCGATCGCACAGAAGAAGAAGATTCCACTGCTCCTGCATTTTGAAGCTGATTGGTGTGGAGCGTGTCGAGTCATGGATTCATCGGTGATGAATCAACCTGCAATTCTGGGGCACCTGGGAACATCGCTTGTTGCGGTGCGAATCGATGCGGATCGAGACCCCGGTCTGATCGCCCAGTATGGTATCGCCTCTCTTCCGACCGAGATTTACATCGGCGAAGACGGCAAAGAGATTGGTCGCTATGTCGGAGGCGCGTCGCTGGCCGATTACACAAGACGTCTCGAGAATGTTCGCAATCTGGCCGGCTCAACAGCCCCGCCGGAGACTGTCGAACCGTCCGATGAGAACCTGCGTCCCTGCCTGCTGGTGAAACGCGAAGGGAACGTGGTTGGTTTCGGAGGATTCTCTCCGGTCGCCATGCTGAAAGAGAAGAAATGGCTGAAGGGGAACGAAGAATTTCACGGCTCGTATCTGGGCGTGGACTACTTCTTCCAGTCGGCCGAAGAACGTGAGATGTTTCTTGCGAGCCCCGAACAGTTCATTCCACGCCTGCATGGATTTGACCCCGTAGAACTTCAGCTCGCAAAACGAGCTGAGGCCGGAGCCATCGAGTTGGGAGCCTTTTACAAAGGTCGGCTGTTCTTCTTTTTGAACGAAGCCAACCGGAAACGCTTTCAGAACAATCCAGCCTGGTATGCAGAGGGATTGTCGACGGACGGTATTGAGAATAGGGATCAGTATCCGTTCCTTAAGACGCTGACTCTGAACTGAGTACCCGTCTGAACCTGGTTCACGAATTCACAACCTGCTGAAGCCCGTCGTTCTCCGTGAGCGACGGGCTTTTTTCGTGGACTCCCACGTTCTGCGCGAAATGAAGTGCACGACAAATCAATTGCCAACTGCGAACGCGTCGTGTGGAGCCGGTAGCATTCAAACGCTGTGATTCGCCCAACGGACCGTGGCAACTCAGCCAGCGGCAACGTCGCTGGTTGCAGCTTTCTTGTACCGTGGCCTCATGACAGCTTGGGGGCTATTGATTTAATGGATTTTCACAACCCGACACAGGGATTTATCATAACCCGAAGCGTTAGCGAGGGATTCCGCGGAACACTGGCGAAACGCAAAAAAACAATCCCTCGCTGACGCAGCGGGTGATGATTAAATCAACAGACCGCTATCGCCCGGCGGCTGATAAACAGACTAAATCAACAGACCCCTTGCTTGGCATGACACCAAGAAGCAAGCACCAAGAACCAGCTGCCGCTGCACTCTGGCAATCCGTCACTTGATTTGGCTGACGTTTGACATCGCGTGCGGCAGATGTCGTAATTGCGGTTTTGCCAGGTCTGCCGAAGTTTAAGATTCCCTAAGGAACTCGTAGCCGGACTCGTGAGAGTTCAGAGATCCCCTTCCGAATTCTCACGAATCCGGCTACACGCGAAATTTCTATCTGGTGTTTCCAGGGCGACCTACTCACCGTGCTATTCGTTTGACACTCAGGACTCCCATGAAGATCGAACATCTTGCGTTCAATTGTACTGACCCGCTGAATCTGGCTCGCTGGTATGTCGAGCACCTTGGCCTGATCGTCAAGCGTCGAATCATGGAAGCGCCGTATGCTCACTTTCTGGCAGACGACAGCGGCACTGTGATGCTGGAAGTTTATGGAAACCCGGACGCCTCAAGCCTCAACTTTCCAGAAGTGCAGCCGCCCGCGCTACACCTTGCCTTTCTTTCCGCTGATCTGACGGTGGACGTCAAACGTCTTGTGGCTGCTGGCGCCAGCATTGTCGCCGATGTGCACACTTTGCCGAGCGGTGACATGTTCGCCATGCTCCGTTGCCCGTGGGGAGTTCCGCTGCAACTGGTGAAACGATTGACCCCGATGATCTGATCGAGTGATTCGCTTTGGATGCCGCTTAGAAGTTCTCTGCATCCGTGCCGGAAAGGCATTGCTGCGTGCGGGTGGAAAAGCGGGCGTTCGACCATCGAGCCATTTTTGCGGTAAATGAACTGGATCGATGACAATGCCGATACCGTCAAACTTGCTTCAACAATGGCGACAGGAATGGGACGCTCGCGCCGGCACTGAGCGCAGTCTGCGAGTTCGCTGGGTGCTTAATGCCGATGCAGAGCCTCTGGCCAACGTGGAATTGACCGAGTTCAATGGTCAGATAGTTGACCTGCGCGAACGCGGCAGTGCAGATCAAAAAGATGTCCTGCCCGTGGCCCTGATTCCTCCGCTTGTGAACGCTCACACGCATCTGGAATTTTCCTCACTGCCGCAGCCGCTGGAACCGGCTCAACCGTTTCACGCCTGGATTCAGTCGGTGATGCACTGGCGGCGAACATCCGGCGACAGTGCAGCTCAGTCGATAGCATCAGGCCTGAAGGAATCTGCACGCTCAGCGGTGCGGCTGATAGGGGAGATCTCCACGGATAGCGACGCTTCGATGAATCACGCTCCGCAGATCAACGTGATTCAGTTTCGCGAAGTGATCGGACTACGTCCGGAAAGAATTGAGCAGCAGCTTCAGATAGCCGGCGATCATTTGAATCGCCCAAACGTATCAGGAGTTATCCGAGCACTTAGTCCCCACGCTCCCTACACCGTCCATCCGGATTTACTGGCAGCGGTTGTGTCGCTTTCGGTACAGCATCAGGTTCCGGTGGCTATGCATCTCGCGGAGACATTGGACGAGTTGGAACTGCTGCACACAGGTGGTGGCAGATTTCGAGACTTCCTGAAAGAGCTCGGGCTGTTTGACGAGTCCACGTTTCCCGGCGGCCGCACGATCCTGTCTCAACTGCAACAACTGGCAAAAGCGCAGCAGGCTCTGGCCGTTCACGGTAACTATTTTTCGGCCGAAGACATTCAGTTTTTGTGTCAGCATCCCAATATCACGACCGTCTATTGCCCGCGCACACATCACTTCTTTGGCCATACCGGACATCCGTTGCGCCAGCTTCTGGCTGCCGGATGCCGTGTGATTCTTGGTACCGACAGCCGAGCGTCGAATCCCGATCTGGACATTTGGCAGGAACTGCAGCACGTGGCCAGCGCGTTTCCGGAACTGTCGCCGGGCGCACTGATGGCAATGGTGACGACGCATTCTGCAGAGGCGATGGGCGTCGATGCAAAGCCATTTCAGATTCGCCAGGGAAGCGATTTCTTCCCTGGCTTTCTGGTTTTCGATCCGTCGCTGTCGTCCGTCAGCCAGATTATGCGTCATGAGCAGACGAAAACTTTTGTCGCATGAAAAATTGAATCATCCGCATGATCTATTCTTCCATGATCATGATTTCCACTTTGCGGAAATCGATGGGATGACTTTCGGACTGCAGCGAGATCGTACCACCTTTGATCAGCAGGTTGTCACCTTTAATGAGCCTCTGCGCCGAGGCATCTCGCTTGTCCAGCTGCGGCTGGTTGTATTCCAGTACCACTTCGCCATCGATCAGGTGACGAATGATTTCGCTGTTATGCACTTCGGTTTCTGCCGTGACCCAATGCTCACCGTGATATGTCTTTGATGTCGAATTGATGCAGTGCTGAAGTTTCAGCTCACCATTCATAACCACGTTCGTACCGGGCGTACAAAGATTGGACGTGGTGCGAGCATCTTTGCCATTTCCACCCAGCATCTGGACTTCGATGGAGACGGGAAAGTCCTGATCCTTTTCCATCGTCGCAGGATCCTGCCCGTGGACCATGACGCCGCTGTTGCGAGTTGCCCAACCGGGACCTTCGTTGCACTGTTCACCCACAAAGCGATACTCAATTCGCAGGCGATAGTTTGAAAAACTGTCCTTGAAGAACAGGTGGCCGAACCGTTCACCGAACTTGCTGTATCCAGCACCTTCGTAGCGAACTTTCAGCAGTCCATCTTCAACGCGATAAGTGTTTTCGAAGTTTTCCCCGAGGTCACAGTAGCGGATCTTGGGAGTCCATCCGGTCAGATCTTTGCCATTGAAGAGTGTGACCCATTCGCCCTTCGGATACTTGCTGTCCGCAACTTCTGGATCCGCAGCAACGACACAGTCGACACTTATCACAATCAGCAGGGCCGTTATGGAGCGCAAAGCAAAAGATCGCATCAGGAAAACCCTCGGGATAGTGGAAAACATTGGCGTCGCTGTATGGGAAATTTTGACGTCCGTTTATGGCTGAATGCTCAGGAGACATTATGAGACGCTTAAATGCAAGTCTGAGCCACACGTTTCAATTCCGGCGATGTTGCGTGGATTGCATGGAGAAGACTGGTCTCATGGTCCGCGATAATTCCGGCAACAACGCGAAGAAGCCATGTCAGAAGTCAGACGACTACCTATCATGTGTCGACCGCAGCCTGCGGTTTGCGACTCTACGATGGAAATGGGAACATGAAACCGGACGATAAGCTCTGCTACTGTTTTCACGTCACTCAGCGCAAGGTCGTGAACTTCATTCGCATTCATCAACCGCGAGTGCCCAGCGAAGTGAGCGAATGCGGTGGTGCTGGGACAGGCTGCGGCTGGTGCGTGCCGTTCCTGAAGAAGCTATTCGATGCGGGTATCTCTCGCGAAGACGTTCAGATCGAGATTTCCGCAGAGGAGTATGCTCGAGAACGTTCGGAATATGTTCAAAGTGGAAAAGGAAAACCGCCTGCGGGAGCCGACTCGGCAGGCAAGTAGACTGAAACTCTGTTCACGGCTCGATAGTTAAAATGCTGCGTGCAGCGGAACATTAATTCTTCAACGGTACCGGAGTTGAATTCAGCCCGTAGAATCTTCCACTGCGATCTGCCGCCAGCCGACAAACTCCGCTGCTCGGGAGCCATTCTACTTCGACAGGTGGTCTAAAATCGGCTGCCGATTGCGGCTCATCGGCGGCAAGAGTTCGCATCAGCACTGCGGCTTCGGCTTTCGTCATTCCATTGGCGATAAAGGAGTAAGTCAGGCGAAGACCATTCTTGATCGCTTCCGCCTGCAGAGCCCTGGCCAACGCGGAATCCGGCAGTGGGTCAAGAAGACCCGAGGATTCGCTGCAGGCTCGAAAGAGCATCCGCCCCTGGCAGTAACACTCAAAAATAAAGCAGGACAGAGCCATAGGACAACCCTTCAGGAACGTCAAAGGTGATGCAGCCAACTTGACTCGCAAGTTCAAAATAAGAATTGAACGAATTGAAAAAACTGCAAGTTTGGTGTCTCTGTTCAGACCACTGCAGCATCCTCGCTCAACTCAGCGCATCTATCCACAGAAACGCCAAGTTCGTTATCGTTTTTTTATTCGCCCGGTATCTGGGATCCTCTATCCTGACTGGGACGATTGTGACGATTCTGTCGCATGCGTCAGGGGGCCATCATCGGATTTTCTTTAGGCAATGCAAAAAAACACGATCATTAGGCCCGATCTTGTGCGGAATTCGAAGTTCGAGAATGTTCGTTCCTGCGCATGAAAAACGAAGAAGCGGTCGAGACCCCTGTATTCCAGGAACGCAGGGATCTCGACCGCTTTCATTTGTTGACCGAACCGATCAAGCTCACTCGGATAATGGCAAATCGTCAGTCGGCTCGACGGATTTCTTTCCGCCTTTAAAACGGGAAAACAGAGCGCGAATACCTTTGGGGCGTTCCAGTTCTTCGAGACGTTTTTCAAGGCTGCTGCAGAGCGATGCCAGTGATGAAGCGTTTTGCTGAGTTGTGTGTTTGAGTTCCATCAGATTGCTGTGCGTCTCGCTCAGTCGCTGCGTGGCTGCCGCGAGGTCCTGGCGAGTCTCGCCGAGTTCCTGCTGGGAGCGAACAAGTGTTTTTCGGGTTTCAGCGAGCTGGCCGGCCGTAGTCTTCAGTTGCTGACGGGTCTCGGCGTGTTCCTTTCGAGCGTCCTCGAGCTGTGAAATAGTGTCGGACAATTGTTGTTGGGACTGCATCTGTCGTCCTTCGGTTTCCTTAAGCTGTCGCTCGAGACGGCCGCGACCTTCATTCACATTCATCAGCTCCAGCTGCACTTTTTTCCACGAGTCCTTCGCACGCAGCTGCAGATTACGGAGTTCCTGCGCGGTCTTCTCGGTATTCTCGCGAGACTCCCCAATGACGCGATGTACGGTTTCAAATGCGGCCTCCGAATCGGCTTTGATTCTGGCTGCGATGACCTGAGTCTGTGCAGTCGTTCGCGATTCCACAATCTTCAACTCTTCGCCGATTCGATTGACGGCAACATCGGTAATTCGTGTCGCAGTGGATTCGGCAATTTTTTCGACGACCGATTCAATCCGCGGCATTGCCTCACCGACGGCCTCGTCGACCTGATCGCGAGCAAAGGAGTGAATCGACGATCCGATTTCGCCAACTCCGCTGCGCAGGGAGCGACGTACCAGCTCTGACATGATCATGCCGATCGACGTCGACGCTTCTCCTATCGCTGAATCCATGCGTTCGACCAGTGGCTGCGAATCATTGAACTCCGACGCTTCACTTCGTTGAAGAATCGCCATAGAACATCGCCTTCGATAAAAAACGAGGTGGAGCGGGAAAGAACGTCGTTTTGCGTACAACATCAGAAATTCGGTTCCCTTTGGGAAGTCTGCAGAGTTCACTAGGGACTAAGTCAGTCTAAGTTTTACGCGTTGGTGATTAACAGGTCGCCACTCCTGCGCATTCTTGAATCAGCGTCGCGACCTATTCAGCAGACATCGCGTATGAGAATCCTCCGCGATACTGGCGGCTGCTGCACGATCGCTCTACAACACGCACCATCGGTCTGGCGACAGACGTGTCAGCCACAACGCCACCGATGTCCGGAAGACGCCAATCGAATCAAGGGGAAGACTGCATGCCAACATGGCCCCAGGAAATGTTTATCGATGGAACATGGAGCAGCGGTACTTCGGGACGCCGCTGGACCGTGACGAATCCTGCGAACGGCGACACTCTGGCCGAAGTCGCTCTCGCTGATGCAAGCGACGTTGACCGGGCCGTTCAGGCAGCTCGACGTGCTTTTGACAGCGGCGAATGGCCACGCATGGATCCTCTGCAACGCGGCCGACTGCTGTTTCGACTCGCTGAGAAAATTCGAGAGAACCTCGAAGAACTCGCGATGACCGACACGCTCAATGTCGGCAAACCCATTCGCGACACGCGTGGTTTCGATGTCCCCTGCGCAGCCGATCTGTTTGAAAGTTATGCAGGCCTGCCGGACAAAATCTCCGGCAAATGCTTCGGAACTCTGCCCGACAATATGACGTTGCAGATTCGCGAACCGATGGGCGTCATCGCAGCCATCGTGCCTTGGAACTTTCCTCTGACGAACGCAGCCATCAAACTGGCTCCGATTCTGGCATGTGGCAACACCGTCGTGTTGAAGCCGTCAGAGGTTTCTCCACTATCCGCACTGATGCTGGCTCAGATGGCGATGGAAGTTGGATTCCCGCCGGGCGTCATTAACGTGATCCACGGAACAGGCGCTGAGGCAGGTGCGGCGTTAGTCAGTCATCCGGGCGTCGATAAAATCACCTTCACCGGTCGTCATCAAACTGGCACGCAGATGCTCGAAGCGGCCAAGATCGGTATGAAAGGCGTGATGCTTGAGCTGGGCGGCAAGACGCCAAGTCTCGTGTTTCCGGACGCACCGATTGAGAATGTCGTCAATGGTGTGATCACCGGGATCTTCTACAATCTGGGACAGGTTTGCGTCGCCGGATCCCGATTGCTGGTTCACGAAAGCCAGCACGACGATCTGCTCGAGCGTATCATTGCCAAAGTCAGCAAACTTAGGCAGGGTGATCCCACAGATCCTCAGACGCAGCTCGGCTGTTTGGCAACTCCAGTGCACTGTGAAACTGTGCGGCGATGCGTCGAAAAGGCCGAGCAGGAAGGCGCTCGTTGCGTGCTGACGGGCAAACGTCCGACGGCGGCCACCGACTGCTTCTATCCGCCAACCGTGTTCGATCATGTGACGCCTGAGATGACCGTCGCTCGTGAAGAAGTCTTCGGTCCTGTACTGAGCATCATGACTTACAAGGATGAAGACGAAGCCATACGCATCGCGAACGACTGCGAGTTCGGATTGATGGCCAACATCTGGACAACCGACGGCACGCGTGCGTTGCGAGTGGCTCGTCAGGTCAAAGCGGGCCGCATTGCGATCAATGGCGGCGGCGCTCTTCGCCCGAATGTTCCGGTCTACGGTTATAAGCTCAGCGGCATCGGCGCTGAACTGGGCTTTGACGAAGCCGTCCATGAATACTGTACTTCCAAGGCCATTCTTTATTCTTTTGCAACGGAGAAATCCCCATGGCCGGAGTAGTCGCAATCGCGTCGACGTCCACAGCAGACACCCTCGTTAGTCCTGCCGACAGCCGTATTGGACTGGCCATTGATGAACTGGATACGCCTACCTTGCTGCTCGATCGAGCGGCAAGTGATCGCAATCTGGCAAAGATGGCTCTGTTCTTCGCCAATCGTCCGTCGAAACTGCGACCGCATTTCAAGAATCATAAATGTGTGACTCTGGCCAAACGGCAACTGGCCGCCGGTGCCGCAGGGATGACCTGCGCGAAGCTCGGCGAAGCAGAGGTGCTGGTTGATAACGGCATCACGAACGTTCTGATTGCCAATCAGGTGGTCGGCGCGGTCAAAGTGAATCGCCTCGTTCAGCTCGCCCTGCGGGCCAAAGTTGCTGTCGCAGTGGATCATATTGATCAGGCTCAGGCCATTAGTCAGGCGGCTGCGGCCGCTGGTGCCACTGTGCATTTGCTGATTGAAGTCGACATCGGCATGGGCCGTTGTGGACTGGCTCCTGGTGAAACTGTGCTGACGCTTGCGAAGCAGATTCAGTCGCTGCCCGGCGTGCAGTTTGGAGGGATTCAGGCTTACGAGGGACACCTTGTGAACGTGATCGATCGTGATCAGCGAAGAACTCAGGCCATCGCCGCGATGCAGATGGCCGTAGACACTCGTCGAATGCTGGAGCAGGCTGGAATCACAGTACCGTGCATCAGCGGTTGCTCCAGCGCTACCTACGATTGCACGGGAGCACTGGACGGCGTCGATGAAATTCAGGCCGGTACTTACGCTACCATGGATCGCCAGTATTTTCGTCTGGCCCCGGAATTTGAAATCGCGATGTCGATTCTTGTGCGCGTCATCAGCCGACCAGCGCCCGGAAAAGCGGTGCTGGACGTGGGCGTGAAAGGTGCAGGCGCGGAATTTGGCGTTCCCGGAATTCGTGACTATCCGAATGTGGTCGTGCCGTTTTTCCTCGCGGAAGAACACGTTGTGATAAACGAATCGCCCGAGTGGCCGATTGGCCAGGCTCTGCACTTGATCCCAAGTCATGCGTGCACGACCTGCAATCTCTATCGCGAAATGGTGATCCACGAAAACGGACGAGTGGTAGACGTGTGGCCTATCGAAGCATCCGGACGCCTAAGCTGACCGGTCCCACGGTTGCTCGTTGTCGCAGCGGCCGTGATTTTTGATGGTGGATAGAGCACGCATACAAGCTCGAATCGCGAGTTCTGATGTTTCAGGTTGTAATAATCCGTGACACCGCCAAGCGCACGGCCTGGCTATTCTTCCAGCGGATCCGGATAGCGAAACGTCTTGCCCTCGAAATTGCGGAGAAGCAGGTCGTTTCCATCGCGGCCGATCACTGTGTCCGGCTGAAGTGGAATTTTTCCGCCGCCGCCCGGAGCATCAATCACATAGGTTGGCACTGCATAACCGGTTGTGAAACCGCGGAGCCCCTGAATAATCTCCAGACCTTTCGAGACCGGCGTTCGAAAATGGGATGAGCCGCTGATCGGGTCGCATTGATAAAGATAATACGGTCGCACGCGCATCAGCAGCAGTTTGTGCATCAGCTGTTGCATTATCTGCACGCTGTCATTCACGCCCTTCAGCAGCACCGTCTGAGCACCGAGCGGGATGCCGGCGTCGGCGAGACGTGCGCACGCCTGCTTCGATTCAACCGTGCATTCATCGGCGTGCAGGAAATGCACACTCATCCACAGCGGATGGTATTTCCGCAGAACCGTGCAGAGCTCCGGCGTGATTCGCTGAGGCAGCACGGCGGGCATCTTGGTGCCGATCCGGATGAATTCAATATGCGGAATCGCTCGCAGACGACCCAGAATCCAATCCAGCTTCTCGTCACTTAAAGCCAGCGGATCACCGCCGGAAATGAGCACATCACGAACCTGAGTGGACTCTTCCAGATAATGGAAGATGGCCTCAAGACGCTGCACATTCGGTTGGATCTCTCCATGCCCCACAACTCGGGAACGAGTGCAGTAGCGGCAATATGTCGAACAGAAGTCCAGTGGCAACAACAAGACTCGATCCGGATACCGATGCACCAGACCGGGCACGGGGCTATGTCCGTCTTCGCCAAGCGGATCGTCAGCTTCGCCCGCAGTGCGGACAAACTCCCGCGTTGTGGGAACGACGGTTTTTCGCAATCCCTGCAGCGGATTGATCGGATCAAGAAGACTCATGTAATAAGGAGTCACCGCGGTTGGCAGCAACGTGCCACCGTCGGAGAGCACATCACGTTCTTCCAGAGACAGGTCGAGTATTCTTTCGAACTGGTCGAGCGTTTTGATACGCTGCCGTGATTGCCAACGCCAGTCATTCCAGTCTTCATTCGAGGTGTCGGGAAAACATTTTTCGCGGAACTGCGTCGTGAGTGGGTTCTCAACGAGGGTCGGCGGCCCGGCGTGATGGGCGGCATCGAGTCGAACGGTTTCCGGTCGACTATGCTCAGTGCGGACTTCCGAAGTTTTCAGAGTCGCAGAAGTTCTTGATGTGGTTGCAGACGCAGCCGCAGAAGCAGCCGCGTGGGAGTTTCGGATGGTGGAAACTGGTGAGCTTGAGCTTCGAACCAGATTCAGAACGGAAGTTGTGTTTCGCGAGGACGCGAGAGTTGCAGATTCTTCGACCGCAGATGTCAGAACGGGAAGTAAACCCGACCCTGGAGGCTCCTCCATTTCCGACGCAGCGACCGGCGTTTCTGAACACTCACAGCCGCTTTGTGACGCTTGATCCATGAAAAAATTTCTCCATAAAGAGCGGTGCCTCTGCCAAGGCCTCCAGAAATCCATTTCCTGTGCAGCAATCTTTTTCTACTGCATCCAGGCAAAAAAATCGCACTCCCAATCACCAGCATGCCCAGCCCAAATCTCAGATTTCACAAAGCACTTTGAACTGTAACATGGAAACAAATTTTCCCATAAAGTTGCGCGGGTTTATAACTCGCGTGAATTCCAATGCAATAGACCAAATGCGGCCCTTTTTTGGAAAGGTCAAAATTCCGCTGGCATCGGATCGCTCTGCCTGTCGAATCACAACCCGCTGCGTGAGCTGTGAAGTTGCGATGTTCGTTAGGGCTGGAAGCCCGGCATACCCTCTGCCGGTGAGCCACCGGAGTCTGGGGAAATTGGTTTCCAGGCCTCAAGGGCCGACACATTCCTCATTGTTTCGGCACTCCGGGCCTGAAGCTCGCAACTTCAAAAAAGCGTTCTTCGGGTTCGCTCGCGTTGTCTGATGCAACACGTGTGTTCATGCAAGGCGAGACGGTATGAGGCGATACGTTGGTCAGCGAGGCATCGAAGGCGAAGGAACGTGCGGACGATGTTAGTGGCGTTCGCCAGTCATTACACTGCTCATCGATGGGAGTGGTCAGGTGTCGAAGCATCAGGCCGATCCGTCATAATTTCTGCCGATGAATCCGTGTTTCGGCGTTTTGGCAGACAGAAATCGTGCCGCTGCAACTCCATCCGAGCACGACCGTATCTTCCGCTGCTTTTCAAGATTTGAGACATTCATGCTTCGCAATCCTCAACTTACCTGGGCAGCCCTGGCGGCATTCAGTCGTTCCATGGCCCGCATGATGGAAGCTGGCGTTGAAGTTCGAAAGTCTCTGCAGACGTCGTCAAAACAGTCGGCCGATCGACGACTGACGGGTGCGATCGAGAAGGTGACGCAGAGCGTTGCGGGCGGCAAAACTCTGGCGGAAGCGTTTCGCAAAGAAGGGGAACTGTTTCCTCCGCTGTTTCGAGATCTCGTCGATGTTGGGGAGCAAACAGGTTCTGTGCCGGAAGTGTTTGCGGCGTTGTCGAAGTATTATGAATCTCGCATCAAGCAGGTGAGAGAGTTCCGCTCGGCCATTGCGTGGCCCGTCATTCAGCTGGTTGCGGCGATCTGTATCATTGGATTGCTGGTCTTCATTCTGGGCATGTTGCCTCTGGGCGAAAGTGGAAAGCCATTCGACGTCATCGGCCTGGGTTTGTACGGAGCGACCGGTGCAGTCACGTGGTTCACGTTCTGGATTGTGATGGCAGTCACTGGATTTGTGCTGTGGAAGATTGCCAGCAACAATACCGCATGGCAGATGGCTCTACACCCGGTGCTGCTGGGCCTGCCGGTGCTGGGGCCCTGCATGCGATCCTTTGCGATCTCCCGGTTTTCGTGGTGCTTCGCGCTGACTCAGCAGGCCGGCATGACCATCAAGCCGTCGCTGGAATGCAGTTTGAAAGCGACTGCGAACGGCGCCTTTATGATGGCGCAGCCATTGATCTGGCAGGAGCTGGCAGATGGCGAAACCTTTGTCGACGCGCTGGCGGCATCAAAGCTATTTCCTGGGGAATATCTACAGTTTGTGGCCACGGCAGAAGAGACTGGAACAGTGCCCGAACAACTGGATCGCATGAGCCATCTCTTTGAAGAAGATGCTCAGCGTTCGATGAACCGGCTGACCGCTATCTTCAGCGGCGTTGTCTGGGCAGGCGTCGCGATGATTGTGATTTTCTTCATTTTCCGCATCGCCATGATCTATGTGGGAATGCTCAACGATGCCGTTCGCCAGGCTCTGTGAAGGAACCCGCAGGTATTCCCGCGCCGTATTTACAGTCTGTGCTCCCGAACATTAACGCTGATCTGATGGACGAGCTGCCTACGCGAACTGGAACCGGCGTTCCGCAGCTCTCGTTTCGAAGGAGCGCTTTTCGGGCCGTCGACTTCTGGAAGTTTGTGCCGAGAGTGATGTGCAAATTCAAAATCGTGTATACTGACTTCTGTCAATATCGGGTCGCAGAAACGGCCAGGCAGGTTTAACAAGGGCGATTCTATCCCTCAAACCTTCCTGCTGGTCTTCGATCTCACAATCAACTTCTTTACGGCCGTGTACCGGCGATAATAAAGCCTTCGTAAAGCTTGTGAAGTTGGTGAGTTTTGTTTGTTAACCAGCTTACTACTAAGGAAAAACAATGCGTTTGCTGCGATACTCCGGATATGTACTGCTTCCCGTTTCACTGTTGCTCAACAGCGGTTGTGCCGAATCCGACAAAAGCGGACTCCCCGACTTTTCAAAGACCGACATGCATGATCATGACCACGATCATGGACATGAGCACGGTCCGGAATCATTACAGGATGCACTCAAAGAACTGACATCCCTTCGCGACACAATGCGTGATGCTTTTGCGGCCAAAGATGACGACGCGGCGCATGGTCCACTTCACGAAGTGGGACATGTACTGGAAGCGTTTCCGGACCTTGGTCGGAAAGAGAAAGTTCCCGCCGAGAATCAGACGGCTATCGAAACGGCTGTAAACACTCTGATGGACGCATTTGGTGACGTTGACAAGACGATGCACGGCCAGGAGGGCTCCTCCTACAGTGAAGTGTCCGAAAAAATTGACACCGCTATGGCCGCATTGAAAGCAGCCTGCACCCCAGCAACAGAGGCTCCGGCAACAGAGGCTCCGACTGCTCAGTAGTTCACGGCTTCGATTCATCAATCGTGCTTTATCAAGACGTTGCTTGAAGTACGATGGGGATTCCTGCCCGTCGCAACACGTTGGACAAGAACGCCCAAACGACAAGTTGAGCTTCAGAAGGCACTTGGGAATCTTCGGACACGCAGCACGAATCGCAAAGATTCAATCCGTTACTTATGTGTCGGGTCGAGAAAATGCAAAACGCTGCCGTCAGGAAGCCTGGCGGCAGCGTAGGATTGAAACGCGGCACCGCGGTCACTCGCGGGCCTCGGTTTTTTGTATCTTGTAGACACGATCGACGAGCAACTCTATGGACCGTTTTCTGATCCTCACGGCAGCCGTCCTTGGCAGTTTCTTCGTTTGCGGTTGCGGTGCAGGTGTTGCCCCGGAGATTGCAGCACTGCGAGAGAAGCTAGTCGTCCCGGCCGCACCTGCGGGTGAAAAACCAATCGCCGATATCCGCAAGGCGTTGAAGGATGGTGAACTGAAGCCGGACCAGACGTTCGTCGTACGCGCTCGTATCAACGCCGGGGATTTTCCGCCGTTTGCCGATGGCATGGCAGCGTTTGTCGTCACCGATGCAACGGGTCACGACGGAGATGAATCTCATAATCCCCACGAATGCCCATTTTGCAAACGGGACATCAAAAACGTCATCGCTCGAGTGGAGTTTAAAGATAAAGCTGGTGCTTTGATCAAAACCGACGCCAGGGAACTCTTTGACGTGAATGAGTTCGATCTGCTTGTGATCGAAGGCACCGGTCAATTTGCAGAAGACGACACTCTCGTGATCGACGCCACGAAGTTGTTCGTAAAGCGATAGTCACCCGAATCGCTCGCCTGCATTCAACCGCTTGCGACAAACATCGAGTGCGTTATTGGCGAATCGATGTCGGTTGCGAAACCGTCTGAACTCGCAATAGGCGACCGACTGGTTTATTCAGGTCCACGATTACAGGCTGAGGTGTCTGAGACATACCCACATTTCCAGCTTCATCGCGAGCCAGCAACCGCAGATAGAGGTTCGCCGGTGTGCCTGGACGAATCGCCCATTTGTAACCGCCGTGATCGGTCTGCCAGTCGAATACTGCAGTCCACGGTCCTGTTGGGGTTGTCGCGTATTCGAGCCGAATCGGTGAGGCGTGAACATGCTGATCCTGAACTCGCCAGGCAAGTTCCATCGTTCCAAAGCCATCAGCTTTGAGGGTTGGCTGCATGAAGTCGACCACAGGAGCGGACTCGTCCACAACCACAACAATTTCGGGAGCCTGACCGGGTTGCGGAGGTGCCGCGGCAAAGCCAAGGCCATTGCGAACGCGTACCGCAAAGCCGTAAGTACCTTCCGACTTTACGTCGACTGCAAACGGGCTGCGAAGATCAGCATCATTGCCGTAGCGAAACCATTCCTGTCCGCCGTTCTCCGTCACGAACAACTCGACAGCACTCACGCCTGACGGCCCGACATCTTCAACTTGATAATCCACATCGAAAACGTGCATGTTGACCAACTGCGATTCGCCGGCCTGCAATGGCGATCCGGCGGAAACGTTCTGCGATGCCGGGTCGGAAAATCCATTGGGCATCGCCGGCACCATGGGGCGTTGAGAATGCTCGGATGCCAGTGAATTCTTAACTGGCTGATTTCCACCTGACGAGATCATCGGAATTGCAGCCGCACCGGCTGTGTTGGAAGGCATGGCCGAAGACGAACCTGCTGAAGACTTCGGGGGCGTCACCGTCTGAGCTGCCGCCGGGTTGTTCGCAAAAGGCGAAGGCCCGAGGGCATTATTCTGAAACTGAGGAGGCGCCGCAGTCACGCCGTTGCCGGCAGGCGACGACGTTCGGCTGACCATCTGAGAAGCCGATTCCGCACGGTTGCCAGCAGCATCGGTAATCGTCGCTCGAACGGCAGCGACTGAACCTACGGAAACCGGAATCAACGTCTGGCCGTTCAGAGACGCGGGAACTCGCAATGTCTTCCAGCGTCCGTTCGCACCGTCGGCGAATTCAATCGTCAGCGATTCGGGTGAGGCGCCGGCATCTGTGCATGTCCAGTTTACCACCACCTGCCCGGGCGTAGATTCGAACAGCTCCAGCTTCAAATCCGGGGCGACAGTATCAACCACGACATCCAGTTCGGGCGCACTGTTCGGTGCGGGCGGCTGCACGGTACCTTTGACGTCGGTCATGCGAATGGCGAATGAATATCTTCCGTCGCGAGGAGCCGCAAACATGAAGGCGTTCTGCGCTGCCGGAACGCTCTGCAGCTGATCCCAACGACTGCCGCCGTCCTGTGAACCGAACAGAACTGCGAAACCTTCGGCTTTCTGACCAGGTTCTGTCTCAATGTCGAACGGAATTTGAAAATGGCCCACCTTCGTAACAACCGGTTCTTCGGCGAACACATCAGCGTTCACTGCACTCATCAGAATCCCGGCCGCGCCGATCAGAAATCGACGAGCTGCGGGTCTCCGAGCAGACGGTATTGCAGCGACAAATTGGCGAAGTGTCATTGGTGAAAATCCTCGCAGGATGTTTAGCTGGCGGTCGTTCGAATCGCACAGTTACCGCACCCAGATCGAATGTGTGATTTGGCGTGGTATGCCTCAGGGTCCGGCCCTGCGCGCAGGATTATGGAACACCGCGTCGCCCTGGGGAGGTATCGGAAGAACCAATTTCGACACTTGATTGCAATGTCGCGATCACGCCATCTGAATCGGTTGTGCTGGGCATGAACAGCCCAGCTTACCTGAATCAACTGCAGGGCGGCCGAATATGCCGAAGTAGGTTTTCAATCCCCGGCTGAATTGCGTGATCGGTTAGTGAAAGGTGGTCGAACTTTGATCTTGGGTCAGAGCAGTGACAGAAACGCAACTGGACGCGTAAGGGCTCAGAGCACGTCTAAATTCTCACGAATCCGGCCACACGCAAGGCCTACGAATCCGACTACGCACGAGGGTTTCGCCGGGCGGCCGCAGGCAGAGCGGACTCAATCAAGCAAAGCAGCCGGTTCAGGCGTGGTCTGATTTTTCCGATTCTGACGAAAGCACTGATTCTCCGAAGTGTTCACAGCCGAAGAATAGACTCGTGATCGGTTTGGGGATCTTCCCAAGCGGCCTCGAATGCGATTTCGCAAACGAGCACTCGATCACAGGACATCACAGAAAATATCTGACGAGTCTCGGCACAGCGGATCTTTGATCTGTTTCCGGGGGCGATTATGACGACTGCGGTTGTCTGAAATGATCGATCCGCCTGCCGAGCCCTCGTCCAGAATCACCATCGGCGGCTCACCTGCGACTGCTGTTGCACCGAGCTCCTTGCTGGCCTGCGGTACTTTCGCACAGCCAGCGTTCGTACACCGGGACCGCTGCGTTTCATTGGATTTCGAGGAGAGTGTTCATGCTGAAGCGAATGATTTTGCTGGCGGTGATCGCCGTCGCCATCTTGACGACCGTGCGAACTGTGGAGGCCGCTCCTCCAGGACAGCCATCTGACTGGCAGCGGTTCTATCACTATCCTTACGTATATTATCCACACTCGTTCCAGAAGCCGCAGCAGTACGATCATATGTACTACCGCTACGAGCCTTCGATGCAGATTCCGGTTTACAACAAGAACTGGTACAACTTCTATCCAACTGAGAAGCCATACCACAGCGGCCACCACTACCTGTTGGACGTGTTTTAATAGCTGCGACAGCCCGCGAATCTTCGTGGCGAATGCAGTTCTGTCTCAGGCTCTGAACCCGACAGCATCGTGACCCGATGCCATCAGGTTCAGAGCCTGTGTGCATTGATGGGGACAAAACTGCAATGTCCAGAGCATCGTGTTATTATGGAATGCGCGACCGAAGCTCTGCCGCAGATGGCCGGTGACGCGTTCGCAAATGCTTTCACCCGGACAGGAGCCTGAAAATGGCGTGGGGCTACCTATTCATTGCAGCGGTGTTTGAAATCGGCTGGGCCGTTGGCCTGAAGTATTCTCATGGCTTCACCAAACTCTGGCCGTCCGTGTTCACGCTTCTGTCCATGGTGGCCAGCATGAGCCTTCTTGCCGTGGCCGTTCGCACCATTCCCATCGGCACGGGCTACGCAGTCTGGACGGGTATCGGCGCCGCAGGCACAGCACTGCTGGGCATGTGGCTCTTCGCAGAACCGGCAACGGCAGCGCGACTTTTTTTTCTCGGTCTGAGCGTCGCCGGGATCATTGGCCTGAAAGCAACGGCCGGTTAAACCTAAAAAAGCTATATAAGGTGTCAGGCTCCCGACACCATTTCCGCATCCAGCGAACAGCGATGGCCTCGATTCGGCACCAAGGTTTTGGTTGCACTGCTGGAGGCGATATTTGCTTGTCGTTTGCTGTCTGTCGAGCTTAGCCCAGCGCAGCAATCAACTGACGCTACGCTAATATGAGCCATCGCTTCGTTTTGTTCTCCGTCTCGGTTCATGCCGGCGGGATCAGCGATTTTTCAGCAATCAGTTGTTCGCTCCGCCCGGATAAGCGGGACGGAAGCGGCGCTTCTTTTTTTTGAGCCAGGATGCAGCCGCCAGTTTCCGCTTACGACCGAGATAAACCCGGCGGAAAGCACAATTCACTGTGCCCCGCGTCAAATCGCTTCCGTCGCGCTCGTCCCGGCGGAGCCATCAACTGGCAGTACAAGTGGCTGAACTGGAACTATGAAGCTGGCCCAGAAGAACTCCTGACCATCTCGACATTTTATTCGCGCATCTTTGGGCCACCGCCGCCAAGACGGAATCGAGCTGCTCAATATGGACTCGCTATGTCAATAGTGTGGAAGCAGAAGCCGACCTCAAGTCGCTTCGCTACAGCCTTGCTCGTGGCGCGCCATTCGGTGATACTCGCTGCCAGACAAACACGGCTGCAGAACTTCGACTCGAATTTTCTCTGCGGCCACGAGGCAGACCAATACGACTAGATAAGTAGAATGTCCAATGCTGTTCGGCACGACATTTGACGAGGTCATATCAAAAATGTCGGACAAAATTCGTGAGCGATCTTGCGCGCCTTTTCTGAATCTGCCATGCTGAAAGGACGGCGGAGGAAACGGACAAGAAGATCAAAGAAAAAGACATCGTCGGGCTGAAGTATTTCGATCAGCTTGACGAGCTGTTGCAGCAGTTGCATAAAGTTGGCTGCGAACGCGACCGGGCCGGGAATCGCACACTTCATATGGATCAGTACTGCATGCTGATTCTGCTCTACATGTTCAATCCCGTTGTCACGTCACTGCGTGGCCTGCAGCAGGCCAGCGAGCTGAAGAAGGTGCAGAAGAAGCTTGGCTGCGCACGAGCGTCGCTTGGCTCCTTATCAGAATCCGTCGCGGTGTTTGATTCCGAACGACTCAAGCCCATCATTGAATCGCTCGGCGAGAAGCTCGTTCCGATCGCGGCACACAAACGTCTGAAGGATATTCAGCAGACCTTGACGCTGGTGGATGGCAGCATCGTCGAAGGACTGCCTCGCATCGCCATGGCGTCTTTCCGCGAAGCTCAATCGGGCAGCGGCAAGAAGATGAAATGGACTCTGCATATCCTCGAAAGGCAAGCCCAATCATCCGGTGCGTCTTGTTGTGATCGAAGCGAAGCCACACAAGTCGAAGGGAAAGCCGGGGACGGGATCCACTGGGCAGAACTGCGACGGCTTCCTGCGCATTGGGAGAACCTACTGAATGTGCCGGCCGAAATCATTGCGTTACTGTACCACTACCGATGGACAGTCGAGATCTTTTTTCGCTTTTTCAAGCATCTGCTGGGATGCCGTCATCTGCTGAGCCATTCTCAGAACGGTATCGAAGTGCAGGTCTACTGCGAGATTATCGCGTGCATGCTGATCAGCCTGTGGACAGGTCGCAAGCCGACGCTGCGAACTCACGAGATGATCTGCTGGTACTTCTGCGGCATGGCCGACCAGGAAGAACTGCTGGCTCATCTGGCCAAGCTCCACAAGCTGTCCGAGCCTCGAAAACGCATCATCTGATTCGCGGGGGCACTCCAGTCGCCTCGCCAGCCCCTCTTCACGCTGCGCGGACTAAAACGCCGCTCACCTCCGCAACGTCACCTCCGCAACGTCACTCCCGCGACAACTCCCGCCAGTTCCCCGCTGCTTTGGCGGCATTTCCAGCGACGATCGCTCGACCATAAGACGCCCAGCAACAGCGGTGCCGAACAGTATTGAGAATCTCCCCTTTTGCGGTTCCTTATCGAGGTTGTTCAAATTCCATCCTGCGAGCAGACGTTTACCTCGGACGTTGTCTTTGATGGTGGTGTGGAACCCTAGAAAGGAAAAGACCAAGGAAAGAGACCTTCGCCCTTTTTCTTTGCCTTTTGCTCCAGCAAGCTGTGCCATCCTTGGGGGAATGATCGCAATTGTTCGGTCAAAAAAGACAAAAAACATCCCCAGCTTTAGATCCAGCCTGGTGCGTTGCCTTTGGAACTCTAATTCGTTATCAACCGGGGCGTCTCTGGCGTAGTGTGGACTTTTGAATATACAGCACGACTTGGATTACATACAGTGTGGAGGAAGGCTGCAGGCTGCTTTTGCCTCGGGGGTTGATTGAGTTCTCTTCTCCTCGCGAAATAAATTGAGGCGGGGTGTTCGTGGGCAACGTTGAAGAAGCTCGCTGCATCGGAGCGTCCAAAAAGGATGCTCGGGCTTGCAGCGACGTTCTTGGTGTATGGCAGGCCACAAAGCGCGTCCGGACTTCAAAGACAGGGGTGGTTGGATCGATGATTGTTGGTATTGATCTTGGCACAACCAATTCCCTGGTTGCGTGGCTTTCTCCGGAAGGACCGCAACTCATCCCCAATGCGCTGGGCGAGTTCCTGACGCCTTCTGCGGTGGGCATCGATCTTGACGGACGACTGATCATCGGACGCACCGCGAAAGAATTGCAGGTGGTGGCGCCCGAGCGATGTGCGACCGTCTTTAAGCGTCTGATGGGCACTGATCAAAAAGTCCAGGTTGCGGACAAACAGTTCCGCGCCGAGGAATTGTCGTCGCTGATTCTGAAGTCACTGAAAGCCGATGCCGAAGCCCTGCTCAAACAGACGGTCCACGAAGCCGTAATTACTGTTCCCGCGTACTTCAGCGAACTCCAACGCAAGGCCACGATCCATGCGGGTGAACTGGCAGGCTTTCGAGTCCGTCGTATTATCAATGAACCGACGGCTGCGGCCATTGCCTATGGACTGCATGAACTGAAACAGGAGCGAGTGGCGCTGGTGTTCGATCTGGGCGGTGGCACCTTTGATGTGTCGGTGCTGGATCAGTTCGAATCGACTCTGGAGATTCGCTCATCGGCCGGTGAGATCTTTTTGGGTGGTGAAGACTTCACGCGTTCCATTGCCAGCCAGATTCTGAACTCCCGCAGGATGAACTATGAGCAGGTGGAAGTTCGCTATCCGAGGCTGCTGTCGCGTCTCTTGCACGAATGTGAGTTTGCGAAGCGAAAACTGTCAGTCAGCGATTCCGCGATTGTTCGATTCCCAACATCAGAGGGCGCGATTGATGAATCGAGTGAGCCGATTTTGGTCCAGGCCAGTCAGCTGCGGGAATGGACAGCCGGGCTGATGGCAAAGACGAGACTGCCGCTGCAGCGGGCGCTCGCTGATGCTGGTCTGACGCGTCATCAGATCGATGAAGTCATCATGGTTGGAGGCGCGACGCGGATGCCTCTTGTCAAAGCCTTGCTAAACGAAACGTTCGGCAAGGAACCCCGATGCTCGCTGGACCCGGATTTGGTCGTCGCTCTGGGCGCTGCCATTCAGGGCGGGCTCGTGCATCTGGACAAAGCTGTCACCGACATGGTCGTCACGGACGTGTCACCGTTTACGCTCGGAGTGGAGATTGCGAAGGATGTCGCAGGCAGCGTGCGAACTGGCTACTTTTTTCCCGTGATCAGCCGCAATACCACGATCCCGATCAGCCGAGTGGAACAGTTTTTTACGATTGATGCCAATCAGCCTGCGGTGACGATCAGGCTGTACCAGGGAGAAGGCCGCAAGACCGAAGACAATTTGTTTCTGGGCGAATTCGAACTGAAAGGCATTCCACGGGGACCAGCTGGCCAGCGAATCGATATCCGTTTCACGTACGACCTGAACGGAATTCTTGAGGTCGACGCTGAAACGGAAGCGGGCATCAAAGCGACCTATGTGGTGACTCGTCACGCACAGAACATGACCGACAGGCAGTTGAAGGAAGCGATGAAGAATATGCAGGATCTGAAAAGCGACCCGCGTGAAGACCAGGCCAATCGACATCTGCTGAAGAAGGCTGATCGACTGTATCGCGAATTGCCTCTGGAAATCAAGAAACATCTGGAATTGTTGATTCACGGATTTGAAGAGGCGTTGCAGAAGCAGGATCCGTCTTCCATTGAACTGAATCGGACGGCACTGGAACAGTTTCTGGATCAGTTTGATGAAAGCGCTGAACCATGAACTCAACCGGGCCCGCCTCCGTTTCGCCCGAAGAATCTGCGCTGGCCATCGCCAGTGCGAAGCGCATCCTGGAGACACAAAACACTGACGGAGCACTCAGCAATCACCAGCTTGCGTGTCTCAAGCTGAAGGAACACCGGTTCTGTCCGCCGGGCGTACAAAAATCCGCCGTGCAGGCAATGACGGCTCCCGCGTCCGCATTGAACGACCTGAGGTTTGCAGAACAAGTCTACGCCGATCTACTCCAGGGGTTCTGTCGCGATTTTTTTAAAACCGGACTCGACCAGCGGAAGAAACGCTGGGCAATCCTGCATGACAGGCTGACACCTTTTCCCGCATTGATCATGCGTTTCAGCAGCCTTAAGCCCGGGCTTGGTGCAAAACTCCCACAATCCGATGAGGGCGATCCATCGCTAGTTTTGGCCCGTGAAATCTGCAACACATTTGTAATGCATCCGCAGCAGGCTGCCGCTGTCATCAGGCGCAGGCATCTGGACTTAACGGAAAGCCATGAAAGCGTGCAGGCTGGAAAAACCCTCTGGGAGCAATTGCTCGTGAAATGCAGCGGAGTTGCAGGGCTGCGTCCTCTCGGGGTTCGGCCGCTGGCCCTCCGCATTCAACAGAGTGTTGCACAACAGTTTTCGAACCCACAAAAAGCGGCACATGTGCCACGGTCAGTGATGACGCCGGTGAAGAAAAGAGTGGTGCTCTATCTCGGAAGTTGTGCCCTGGTGCTGCTGGCCTTCTTTCTTGTGCTTTTCAGTCTACTGCGCCCGTTCCTGACAGATCGACAAAGTGACCCCTCAAAGTTGGATCCGCCCAATACTGAAGGGGATGCTTCCTGGTCAACGACGAAAGATGTTCGTGAACTCATGAAGTGATCTGTTCGCTGGGCCACTGACTGAGGGAATCAACAAGGATGACTGGCGGGCGTGATGTCCAGTTCCTGATAGAACGGCAGCTCTGACTTATGACTGAACATCTGAGCGAAAACATTGACGACTGGCCCGTGAGTCCTTTTGAGCTCATCGGAGTATCACGGCTTGCAGGTCGAACCGATGTCCGACGCTCGTATTCTGTATTGATACGACGCTTTCGGCCGGAATCGCATCCCCGTCACTTTCAACGAATCCGTGAAGCATTTGATGCGGTGATGGCCGCCCTAGAGAGACACTCCAGGAACAGCGGTGAGATCGAAAGCGATCTTCAAAGTGATTCGGTGGGTGCGGCGAACATTCACAGCGGTCAGAGTATCGATGAGACCAAGAGTCGCCGGGATCCGGACTTTTCAGATGCTGCTGATCGTCTGTGGGAAGAATTCACCGATCAGCCAGACGTTTCCCAATATTCTGCTGTATCCACGCTGGCTCAGTCAGAGAATCGGACAGCGGACGCTTTCCTGATGGGATATTGGATGTTGAAGCTGCGTCCCGATTTTTCGCCACGCAGGCGACCCGCTGAATGGCTGATGGAAGCCCTGAATTACTATGGTGCCGAACCACGATTGATAGAGCTACTGATTGATGAGTTTCGCTGGGATTCCTCGTTGACGGACCCAGATGTTTCCGGAACGGTCGCCAACAGAATCATCAGTTCCGAATTGCTCTGCATCTATCTGGTTGGCCGATGGAACGCTCTGGGGAACCGTCGCGACTGGAAGCAACTCAGAACTGAGGTTGAACAAACGCGTGCTCGAATCTCGTTAGGCCACTCGGATGCCTGGTGTCGACTTCTGAGTCGCGTGTTTGAGATGACCGCGTTCTCATCGGAAGTTCAGGCGCGTCTGCTGTTTGACGAGGTCAGCGCAGAACTAAATGCCGCCGGAGTCGCCATTCAGAATCGACTTCTTGATACCGAGATGATGGATATTATTGGAGCCGTTCGACAGGAGGACCATGGGGCTTCGTTGAGCGGTTGTCCGACACTGGACCGCCTGATTCATGACTGCACCGTACTGGACCTGGAAACTTTTCGTCAAAGGGTGTTCCAGTTGACACAGGAGTGGCTCCATTCTCCCATTGAAGCGCTTCAATGTCTGACAAGGTTGTGGATTGTACTTCCCGAAGCGTTGCTGCTTGTTCTTCGCTATGTTGACGGGCTGGGCTTTTTCCACGAAGACGAAACAAAGATCGACACGGATACGATCAGGACCGTTGAAGATACGATCAGAACCATCAGTAATCCTGATTACTTCCAAATTCGAAATGCTCTAGCGCAGCTTTCACTTGATGAGTGTCTGAGTGCCACAGAAATTCTGGATGCTCTGCTGGCCCTTCGAGGCGTTCTTTCGCATGCCAACGACATTGCAGAACAGATGCAAAAAGACACGCCACTGTTACTGACATGCCAACTCATCTTTCGATTCCTCGAAGCCACTGGCCCGACTTCGCGCGTCTGATCCGTGTTATGGACCAAATCGTACTCTGTCTGAAGCGAGCCCATCATGCATTCAACTCTGCAACTTTGTCAGGAAAAGATAGGTGCGGCGCCGAGGCGGTTTTCGATGTGGCAACGAATGACGCTGCTTCGCGTACCGCAGTCATTATGGATGCAACATAATACCGAAGACCAGATAAATGATTATTTTCGCGATCTGCCAAGGTTGTTTTCTCACGGACGAATCGCGTGGGGCGCTGTGATCATGGCGAATCCGGCGTTGTTTGAAGCCGGGCGAGGAAATCATCCGGCGGCAATTGTTTTCTGTCCGACAGGTGCCGAGGAAGTTTCTCCGAAGTATCTTTCCTATCTGGCTCGGTTGTTGTATTCACTGGCGGGAACCGAACCCGTTGACAAAGAACTCATTCAACTAGCCAGGCACCTAACCGACCAAATGTCGAGAATATATGGTGTGCCGGTTCCCATAAAGTTCAGTCCAATCGCTGAGTGCTTTGTTTCCACAACGCTGATTGTTCGTAGACATCTTCCTAATGGCTTCTTGTCTGGTTCCTGCCTGCCATTCCTTGTGAATGATCGAGCGCCATCGACGTTGACGATCCTGCCATCATTTTTCTGGCCCGACTGGCTGAAAGAACAGTGGAAAGCCGGAACCATTTAGTTGGAATCGCTAAAGGGTGGAATCGCTAAAAGGGACATTCTACTTTACGGAGCGGGACTGAGGGTAACAGTTTAGTCCCTCGCCTCTGATCTTGGCAGGAATTCGTTGGGCGCGTAGAGTTTCGGCATTCGGGAAGGATGCCGATGAGATTCAGTTTTTACCCTCAACATGAACACAACTGTCCGAACGTCAGCCACTGCCC
>CAMTWR010000006.1:0-135296 GCA_947085455.1 uncultured Planctomycetota bacterium
GCATCTCAGCCATCTGAAGCATCCACGATTCCACAAACGCCCGCACTGCGGGAGTCATCTCGGCTAACAGTGCCGGCGGTATCTCAGACATCCGTGTCATGCACGTGATGTCTCAAATTCTCAATTCCTTGTACAGACCAATACCAGCCCGTGAACGCTTACCCAGGCAACTAACACAGATAGTCAACGCCCACATCTGGCACGCGAGTTCAGCCCGGGCCGCATCGCCTTTGACGCCGGGCCCGGCAAGACGCCTGGTGTTACGGAATTGCCGACAATTCTTAACTTCATACGTGATTGCGCCGACGCATTCATTCCGACCGAAGACAGTTCGGGATCTCCAACGCCATAAGCGGAGAATATTGAACGAATGCAGTTACATCGATTCGCGTTTTCGGCTCACCAGATAAAGATTGCTGCTTAACATTCGCAGTGGCCAAAGCCATTCCAGCAGGCTGTTTAGCTTCCAGATCAGGTTGAGTGTTGACGTTGTTACAGCGTGCTTATCCGATTGATCCCCGGAGGTCCTCGAGGGATCGCCTTCTTTGACAGAGGAATGTCCAGCCAGGCCAGCCAGACTCGGCACCATCTGATGGTACCCGCTTGCGACAATCTCAAAGCCGTAATGGAGCAGCTGCGTTTTCGTTTTTGTCAGATCGTATCGACGAATGTGGTGTGATCGTCCTAACAATCGAGCAAGAAACTCGGTATAGGAAAAGCGGTTGGGAAGAAATGTAATGACAAATATCCCGCCGACTTTCAGGATGCGGTAGACCTCTTTGAGCGATTCGTAGTCATTGGGAACATGCTCGAGCACCCCGCTGCTCAACACCACGTCAAATTCACCATCCTTGTAGGGAATATGGTAGGGGTGGTTCAGTTGCGTGTATTGCAGTCCGGCGTATTCATGAAAGACACGCCAGTCGCCAGGATTTGAGAAATCGCAGCCAATCAGTTCCAGCTTGTCACCATAGAGCCTGCGGAGCATGCACGAATCCGGAGCGTGACGACACCCCCAGTCAAGGAAGCGGCCGCTTACGTGTTTTTCGAATCGCCGCAGCACAGAAATTCGGCGGAGAATTGCAGCATCCGACAACGAATGGGATGCGAGGTAGTCATCGGGACAAACCGCCAATTGGTCAGCAAACAAATCTCGCATCAACACAAGTAGTTCAGCATCGCTGACTGATGCGAGCCCGGCCGATGGCGTCGTCGATGTTGTCTTAGTCATTTTAATGATTCCAATAGGAGCATGCGAATTCAGAATCGGACCTGCTAACAGGTTAGTTGTATCCCCATGTTGCTGCGCAGTTGGTACCCAACATTTTGTCACACCGATGAACGTCGTCGGCAAATTGATCGCGAAGTCTCTTAACCGTTTCGGCGTGAGGGCGAGGTCTTTCTTCGTCCGAGTATTCGCCGTAAAACATTCGCTGCACGCCCTTGCTCATTTTCAGACGGCCGACCAGATTGGCTAACCCAATGTGCCTCGCCAAAAATGCAGCCTTCTTCAGCAGGGTTGCCAACACAACACTGCGACTCCTCGCTGCTGAGAGGGTGCGTTCACGCAATTCCTCTGGTAGTTCTATGAGAGTAACTCCCAGGAAGGCGAATAAATCCTGAACGAATTCGTTAGAGTCACTTCGCAATGAATCAAACATAGAGACATAGATCGCTGATCGGGGAAAACGATCCACATACGCAGCCAGATGCTTGGCATAAAGACTGTGCTGAACGAGTGTGTGCTCCCACGTTACCAGCGCATCCTCAAAGGAGCCCGTGAACATTCCATGCTTGACCAGGTAGAGGTAAGCTGAAAAAGCCCGATCGACCGGCTCGCGAAGGCAAACCATGAGTCGTACATCCGGGAGCACCTCCGCAATTCGGCTGGCGGCCTCAACGGAATAGAGATAATCATGGGAAATCTCACCGACGACAAGCTCATCGGTGGCTGCACGGAAATGTTTAAAGTACCAGTCGATCCCATTCTGAAAATAACGATCAAAGAAATAAAGATCCTTAGCCGGAGCCATATAGATCTGAGGATGCCAGGACATTGCCCGAAACAGCCATGTGGAACCCGCTTTGTCCGGGCCAATGTATAAGAAATTCGGGCGTCGGCAAGAAATCTGATCACCCCGGTTTGCCGCTCCAATCGGCGACCTGCCATCATCGTTCTTTGGTTGAGAGAGTTGTTCTGGATTCATGTGTTTTGGACGAGTAAGGATTCGTTAGCGGTACAGAATGAATATGAAAGCCATTGCCTCACTGTCGTAGAACAAATTGACCTCAACAAAGGCTTCCGAACTGTCACACGGGAGTCGATCTCATGGCTTCTTTTGAAGACTAATCCAGTGAACAATCTCGTTCCTGTCACTCTTCAGCTGACATGTCTAAAAACTATTCTCTGCTTCAAATCTAACACGAAACTCCGCGATCAGGGCTTTGAATGCAGACTGAAGGTTCCATCGGCACTCTATTTACGAAACATCTGATAAATGCTTCCATACTGTCGCTGCGAGAACAAATTCGGATGCAGTGGCACCTCTGGAGCGGCTTCAATAAAGATGCTGTTGATCCTTTTGAGAACATCGGGCTGAATAGCTTCGACGGTAGATATTTCGGTGCCCTCCGTATCGATCTTCAAAATGTCGATGTAAGCCTCAGTCGCCAGAATACCTCGCAGTACGTCATTGATCTCAAGGCAATCAACTGTCACGACGGTTTTTGTTTTGACGCCAATGCCGCCGTATCGCCCCGTTGGTTCAATTCCAAACTCGACTTTTCCCGCACTGCTCGAGACGGCTTTCTGACTCAGAATATAACGGTCAGCGAACGCCGCCAGATTCTGCTCCAGCTTCGCAACGTTCCTCGCGTCCGGTTCAAACAAGTAGCATTTGGACACCGCATTCCTGGAGAGGAAGTACAGGGCACTGATGCCGATGTTTGATCCAATATCGACCACAACCTTCAGGTCAGTCGCGGCAGGATAATCAAGCCGGCAGAAGATCTCGTTCACAGTGAGAAGATCGTGATGGCTGTAGAGTTTTGGCTTCATCATGCCAACAGGACTGCGTACTTCAACTTCATAGGGGTACGTCCCTGAACTAGAAATGTATCTGATGAAGTTCTGGCAGAAACGAGGGTACCGGCGAACCATGTTAACCAGAGCAATGTAATGCTGTCGGCTGATGACTGCATTAAACACTTGTTTCAAACTTCTGTTGCCGAGCATAACGTTTTTCCAGCTGTGTAGTGACGTTTGATCTCATCCGCCCGCTTATTGCGGTCAACTGAACCGGCAGGCGACTGAGTTTTTATATATTTTTTTCAGGGAAATCGCGAAAATAAACAGGACAAGGAGGCTGGCAGAAATCTGGCTGCATCACTGTGTGCAGAGTCTTTCACAGCAATACCAAGGTTCAATCTCCCCTCAGAGATGCCGCTCATTTCCTCGCTCATGCTTCACTTTGGCGCCCTGCAGTGCACGTTTCCCAAGGAGTTCCGGTATCGAGCGGAGGCAAGGTTCCGTACGAATTTTAAGCACACGTCTCACATAGAGCCACTGCAGTATATTTGCAGTGGCCAGTACACCGCAGTATGAGATCGCAAAGCCGTTTCTTCCGAAAAAGCGGTACGATGGTAACGCAAGCAGTGTCGCCAGAACCATTCCTGAAGAGTTGATCAGGAACGCCGCTCTTTCTCCTTTTGCAAGGAGCATGACCTGCTGACAGCTTCCTGTGAGTACAACGGCGAGCTGCCCCACAATGGAAATAAGCAGCAATTCAGCACCTTCAGAGTATGACGCCCCAAACAGAAGTGAAAGCGTGCGATCGGGAGAAAGACTCATCAGGATTGCAATGAATATTCCACATGCGCCAGAGACTGCCGCAGATGCCTGCAGAATGTCCTGAAGTTTCGTCATTTGTTTCGATGCATACAGTGGAGCAATTACCCCCATGACGGTCATGTTGACCACAGCGAAGGGAACCCGCAAAAGCAGGCTGCATCGCTTCGCCGAGGCATAGAGCGGCACGTCTGTTTCAGAGCAGAACAACCCTGCCAGTACAACGTCTCCCTGCTCAAGGGCGAACGCGGCCAAGGTTGTCAGCATGATTGGAATTGAAATCTCGAACACCCGCGCCGTGGAACTCGAACTCCAATGCACGCGTGCTTCAACGTCGGAGCCGAAACTGCTCTCGCTGGTATCTTTGTTCTGAAGCTTTCGCAGCGCCACTTCAAGCCCATAGACTCCCAGGACTGTGGACGCAACCAAGGCGCCGACGTCAAATAAAAGCGCCGTTTTCCACGTCACAGTTGAGAATGCCGCGGCCACGAAAACTGCGGCAAGGAAACCGGCATTATGAAGAAGCCCTCCGTTCCATCCGGAAAGCAGACTTGAGATGTGGACTTCATGGAGCCCTCGAGCGAGTTCCGCAAGTGTTGCCTGAGCAGATCGCAGGAATACGCTTAAGAATATAAGGATAGCAATCTGGTATGACATGCTCTCGGCGAAAAGCCGATTGGACATCAGGCAGATTACGACCCCGATCACAGCCGCAATCGAAACCCCATAAACCAACGTAATGGTTCGAATTCGGCGGACCACCGATATCCCCGCATCCTTCGCCCCTGCAAGCACCTCGTGCGCAATGAGCCTGAGCGACGCAACACCCAGCCCAAGTCCCGCAACAACACTGCAAACGGAAAGCACCGTCTGAAGCACTGATACCTTCCCGAATTCGGCCTTCGTCAATGCCCGCGCCAGCAGCATTCCGGAAAGTGCAGAGACTGCGACATTCCCCGCGCGACAGACGACCGCCCAGTAGCCGTGCTTTAGCGCAAGCTTTGAGACAGATCCATGGTCACCTTGAGGATTCTTGATTGTCTCCATATTGCAGGTGCCCGCCTTAGGAATCAGCATGAAGACTTGAGCCACGAAAAGCGGGTTACAACAATGCTCAGGGTGGGATCTGCTCAGTGCGATTCAGAAGAAACGTATCCCCGCAACGGAGGCTGCGCCAAGCAACGGATTCGTACCTGAATCAGGATTCCTGCCAATTCATACTGCGGGGAGCATTTGTAATTCAGAGTTCTGACATCGAAAGCTCTGCGGAACGCAGCAGATGTCCTTTACATCGGGCAGGAGGCAATCATCAGAAACTGCCTTCGCGAAACATCACCGTCCGAATGGTCCGCAATAGAATGAAGTAATCCAGCCACAATGACCAGTTCCGCACGTAGTACATGTCGAGCTGAACTCGTGCGTCGTACGTGGTATTATTGCGCCCCGAAACCTGCCATAGACCAGTCAATCCCGGACGTACACGAAGATAGAGTTGAAAGAAGCGACTGTATTTCTCAACCTCATTATCAACGATCGGACGTGGGCCAACGAGGCTCATGTCACCCCGGAAAACGTTCCACAGCTGTGGCATTTCATCAAGGCTCGTTCGACGCAGGAAGTGACCTATCCCCGAGATGACACGCGGGTCGTTCTTCAGTTTCTGGTCACGACCCCATTCCGCTTTCGCAGCCGGATCCGAGTCAAGGTAGTCCTTAAGAACAGCGGCCGCATTTGGAACCATACTTCGTATCTTGTAAGCCTTGAAACGGCGTCCGCCGCGTCCAATACGCTCATGAGCATAAAAGATAGGCCCCTTTGATTTCAGCCGGACCATAATGGCCATCACCAAAACCAGAGGGCTAAACGCCAGGATCAGGAGTCCTGACGCCATGAGGTCAAACGATCGCTTGGCAAGCCGCTGATACGGAAACAGCAAACGATCCTTAATATGGATTCCACCCAACCCGGCGGTATCAAACGAATTCACAAGGAGAGACGGGATCATCATATTGTTCGAAAGAACAACCAGATTGGGGATGAGACTGCCCTGTGACAGTATTTCACTCACTGCAGCCTCACTCTTGTCCGAGACCGCCGCAATGACCCAATGGCAACGCTTTCGACGACAAATCTCGACAAGATCCGAAGTGTTGCCAAGGAAATCGAAAGGCACCGCTTCGTCAGAAATCCAGTATTCACCCGGATTATCATCCACCATCCCAAGGGGTTTAAGTCCTCGCTGAGGCATCTGCTCAAGGAATTCGTAAACCAATTTCCCCTGCTGACCATTCCCAACAATAATGACATTCTCACCCCACCAACGGCTGCGAGCACACGCTCTACGGGCCGCGAAGCGTGAGCAGGGGCCGATAAAAACGGCCAAAGGGAATGCCGTAAGAATCGTGACGACTTCATTGATCGTCACCACTCCCACCAAACCGTTGACCGCGACGAGGACAAGGAAAGAACCACTGATAGACGTTATCTGGTTCCTCATTTCACAAACGGGGTTTATTCCGGAAGCGGGGAAGAGACCAAGAAAAGTGCCGAGCATAAAGTGGCAGAGAGTCAACGCTGTCAGGTTGTTCCAAAAGCCGGGGAAAAATATCGGAGTCTGCAGCAGCCAATGTGCCACCACTGTGCCCAGAAGATAGCAGAGGCCAAGGGCCATCAAGTCACTGACTACCAGTGGCATAGACGTCAGAAATACCTGGCGAAACCTCAGGAGACCCTCAGTCCCCGCTCGGCCACGTACCTCAGCCTCCGTTTCGACACGGCTATTCGGATTGTTGCCGGGCACAACGGCCTTGAGGGTGGAGATTGCCTGCGTGCAAATCAGCGGCTGGATTAGCAAAGAAGGACTACTCACTTACATTACTCCTTATATCATATCCACTAATAGCATATCCCCTAACCGCAAATTCAATCATTAGCCAAGGGAAAATGGCCCGCCCACACGAACATACAAGCACACATAGACTAAAAAAAAGGAAATCGCCAGCCCGATGATTCGAACGCCAAGACGTCGCCGATCAGCAATGGTAGAGAAGTCAAAATGACTTGACGCTAACGCGAGAGTTCACCCGAACCTACTGTGTCCGGAAGTTCGTGCCTGTCTTCATGTCCGGGCACAATCGTGGTCATGGTTGACATCACTTGATGTGCAAATCAGTGGTCGGATAAGTCGAGACGTTTCTTCCACAAATCTATCCTTGCTGAGTGAGCCGGTTGTCGGTTACTGCAGAGACGGAAGGCATCAGATCCTGTCTGGCTCGCGAGCATATCCTTATAGAACGGCCAACGAAAAAGAAAAATTCATGGCAATTTCCATAATGGCCCCTTCCTCGCGAGAAATTGGCTCATGAAACTCCTGCAACTATTCATGCGTACATTCTCCATATTTGAACGGAGCATTGAGGGACTCTGGCTTCGCCGTTAGCCCTGCCCAACACCGCCCCAAATACCCTCCTGCCCAATTCGTCATCTAAAGTCTCAACATTCTTGTCCAGCGTGTGCCATCATAGATGCTACAGGGCGTGTAAATCACACCGGGGGGAAAAAATAAAATGGCTTACGCACGTGATTTTGGCAATTTCTGAGGATGTCGGACCGGAAGGTGCTCTAAAAGTGAGAGGCCACTGAATTAAGACTCATTTCCTTCACGGAACCAAACCGATCTTGCTCTCAGATAGTTTTAAAGAGAAACAGGAGTCTCTTTCATGTGGAATAAAGTTGTCATTGGAGGACGCTGGCGTGCAGCGGCACTTTTCCTTTCGTTGTCAGGCTGCACGGCCCTCAGCGACTGCAAATACGAATTCGGCCAGAAATATCGCACAAGCCATGCATGGCATGAGTTCGATGGCTGCAACAAGCAATGCTTTACCTGCGATTATCGTGATGGCTGGAAAAGAGGCTATTACGATGTCCTGACGGGTGGAGACGGGCAGCCGCCTCTCGTTCCACCTAAGAAATACTGGAAACCCCCAGTATTCACAAAACACGATCCATCTCTGCAAAATGAATGGTATACGGGATATCAGGATGGGGCGTCCTGTGCAAAGTCACAACCTGACTTTCACTATGTCCCGACATTCCTCCCCCACTCACCAGGCACGGCCGTGCACGCTGCACAGTCAATACCGGCTTACATTCCTTTTGACTACGCTCAGCCACAGTCAGAAAGTTTTGAGCCTGCACCCGGTTCTTCGGAGCGAGTCTCCGAAAATCCTGCGGCCGCTGGTGAAGCCGAATCTAGTGGTTCAGCAGGGCCAACGGTCCCTCCGACAGACGCTGCGGAAAAACCTATGCCGCCTTCTGAGGGTTATGAAAAAGACCCAGAACCTTCCAGCACGGCTACGCCTGAACCTTCCGTTCCGGTGAAACTCGTTGCCAAAACCAGTGTGTCGTCTTCGCTGGTACGGCAACTAGTGCTGAACGCCAACGCGGAATCTGCGACAGATCCAGCCGAAGGGCTGCGTTAATTTGCTTAACTCGTTGGGGAAACTTAGGCCCGCCGCCTTTTTGCTGAAGCAATGGCAAGATGCCATTCCAGCCCTCAGAAACCCAGAGATCATGTTCCGCAGGTCCATTCTTTTCAGAGTGGCACTGGTTCCAAGGATGATACCCATGAACCGCAAGTGTTTTTCGGCGAAGTTAACGTCCATCTGCCTCAGCGGTGCCGCCGCTCTAAGTCTGAATGCGAGTATTGGATGTCATGCCATTACGGATGTGCATGAATCGATACCAGCCAGTCGTCTGCCTCGGCATCTCTGCGTGGAGCCTCGAGAAGGGCGATCCGTTTTTCCGTTCACCGCTCTGGGACAGCAAAAGCCAGATGGGCACATTATCGGCCCAGGAGACCAACTGAGCGTATTCGTGTTTGGCGTGATACCGCCGGGCACTGAAGGAACTCCGATACTTCAGCGAACACAACCGATCAATCAACGATACTATCCGCCGCACGGCAGCGTTATTGGAACGACGACTGGTCTTCCCGTAATGGTCGACCAGGATGGAACAGTCGACTTGCCATTCGTCGGTCTCGTGCGCCTGTCCGGATTTACAATGCAGGAGGCTACGAATGCTGTCAAGAATGCATATCGTGAGAAAGAGATCACAAAAGAAGAAACTGAGCGAGTTCAAGTATCGCTGATTACGGCAAGAGTTCACCGGGTCGTGGTGCTTCGCGAAGATACTCCTGCACCGCAGGTTCAACTTGTAAGACCGGGGCAGGTCGACCAAATTCACCGCGGTTCAGCGGATGTAGTCGACTTGCCAGCCTACGAAAACGACGTCCTGCATGCTCTGTCCATCACGGGAGGTTTGCCCGGTACGGATGCTGCTCGCGAAATTTGGGTCTTCAAACGTGCTGGGCTGGCAAACCCCCACGCAATCTGTGCTGAGGAACTCGCATCAAGGTCAGAGAGCTTTAGGAATGGTGCATCTGGCGAGAACCAGGTCGTTCGTATTCCGCTGACGGGATGTCCGGGTGAATCGCTGCCATTCACTGCTGCAGATGTGATGCTGGAAGACGGCGACGTGGTCTATCTGCCACGTCGAGAAGAATATTTCTACATCGGTGGTCTGGTCGCCGGGGCTAAAATTCCAATGCCACGCGACGAAGACATTGATGTTATCGAGGCCATAGCACTGGCAAACGGCTCCGTCGGAGGGCCTCTGGGACAATCCGGCACAGCTTTGCAAGGCGGAACACCAGGTTACATGGTACGTCCAACGCGAGTGATCATTCTCCGAGAGATGCCCGATGGGCGGCAACTGCCGATTCGAGTTGATCTTGCAAGAGCGATGGTAGACCAGAAGGAACGAATTCTGGTACAGCCGAACGATGTTATCATGCTGCAGATGAAGCCAGCACAGGCTTTCTTCAATGGCATGCTGAACTTGGTTAACTTTAACACGATCGTGGATCCAAAGAAATTTTAAATGCAACCGCCTGAAAATTGAGATTGAATCCCGAACGCGATGCTGTCCCAACAGCATCGCGTTTTTTTATGCGTCTGTTCTGATCGTGATCAACCTCACCCAAGACAATTGCGAAGAGTACCCGCTACCAGCTGGACAGCGCCAAGTTCGACGGTGCGTTTGAGTACTCGGCATGGTGCCGAAACGTGGAAACATCGATTCTTTCCTGCGATGAACCACGATTCGTGTTCTCAGCGTTATCCGTGGTAAAATGCGACTGTATTTTTGACCACGGATTTCAAGGATGGAATCGCATCATGAATGTCACACGACGGCCAATTTCCAACGGAAACATGGCTCTGTCCAGCAAGGAGACGGCCAGACGTAATTTGATCAGGCCATGGGCTCAGCAGCCGGTCGCTGAATCGAATTCAGCCATTCGGTCATACCCACCCACTGCCTCAACGGGAAAATGCGAAAATTGCGAATCTGAGATGCTACCTGTCGACCGGCTTTTGGCTGAAAGCCGCACTCAGCCCATCAATGACGAGCGGCCCGTCCAGAAGCAGGAACGTGCTCTACCAGGAACAACAAACGCCAATAATCGTTACATTCCGTAATCCGATTGAATTGGTGACGGCCGCTTGTTCCGAAATTACCGACGTTTTCAGGGCTTACTGAGGGAGGCGGACGTTTTTTTCGTGCGTTATGGGCCATCTGGTCTAAGAATGCGGCGTTGGGAAACTAGGGGAAGTTTTCCGGGTGGGAAATCCTGAACAGATGATATGGTTGCGAAACTGCCGCCGCTTCATTAAACGTCATCGAGAAATTACGGATCATGCCAACAGGAACGCCACAATCTCGCCCTTTTTTACTGCTGACCGGCGCAACCGGTCTGGTGGGCGGGTTGGTGCTTGCGCTGTTGCTGCGGTGCAATCTTCCTGTTGCCGTCCTGGTACGGGGAACCCGCCGACAGTCGGCGGCCGAGCGAATGGAAGCGCTGATGCTCCGCCTGGAGGAGCGTTTTAACCGCACCTTTGTCCGGCCCGTTGTTTTATCGGGCGATCTGTGTTCGCCAGGACTTGGCCTTTCGGATTCAGACCGCCGCTGGATTGCTGCCAACTGCGGAAGTGTTATTCATTCGGCCGCAAATCTGCTTTTTCGTCCGGCCAGCACTCATCCGGATAACGAACCGTATCGAACCAACGTCGACGGCACCAAACGGCTGCTCGAACTGACGACGGAGGCCGGGATCCGCGAATGGCATTACGTCTCAACGGCGTACATCGCCGGTCTGCGTTCAGACCGGATTCTCGAAAATCAGTCCGACGTGGGTCAGGAATTCGGGAATGACTACGAACGCAGCAAGACCATCTCAGAACAAATGCTCCGTCAGTCCGCGGCGATTCACTCCCTGACTGTCTATCGCCCGTCCATCGTGATCGATCTGCATCCAACCACTTCGATGCGTTCCGACCAGACCATCAACAGCGCTTTTGCGATGTTTCAGGCTCTCAGCCAGCGCTTCGGCCTGCCTGACCGAGGCGACTGGTTCCGGCGTCTGGGTTTCAGTGGTCATGAGCGCAAGAATATTGTGACCGTGGACTGGGTCGCTTCCATGATTGCTCAAATTTATCGACGACCGGCCCTTCACAATCAGACGTACCATTTAACAAGTCCCGCGGGCACGGCTGCCGCAGAACTGGAAGATGGATTCCGCGCCGCGGTGCTTGAAAGTGGCATCAAATTGCCAGCTCGCCGTGCAGAAGCCACCGCGTTGATTGATGAACAGGCGGCGCCGTTTGTGGCTGCCTTCAAACCGTATTTCAGAGACGATCCAATTTTTGACCGAACCAACACGGTTCATGCAATGGCGGTCTGCGCAGAGCCCGATTTGCCGACGCTCAGTGTCGACAACCTGCGAGATTTCTGTATGCGTCAAACGCGGCCCTCGGGTCCGCCCGTGAACGTGAAAGAAGCCGAGTCTCCGTGGACCGACTTTGTTCGAAGCCGAACGCTCACATCATCTCCTCACGTCTTGCCAGCCAGCGGTAGTTCTTCGGTCCTCGGCCTCGAACTTTACGGACCGAGCGGCGGGCAATGGCTGATCGAACAGTGCTCAAATGGCCCGACTGTTTATGCAGCTTCAGCCTCCCTTTCCCGATTGCGGGTCGTCAGCTCGTCCGCGACGTTTCATTGTCTGCTCAGCGGCCAGCTGTCGATTAAGTCTGCACTGAACTCAGGCCTGGTTCAACTGGAAATGGAGGATCCTGGTTCTACTTCACTTCGGAACTCTTCCACCTCTGCTGAAGACTGGCTCGTTAACCAATTGACTCAGCTGATCTCTCAGGTTCAGCAGCACTCGTCCAGTCAACCGAACTTTCGCGCGGAGGTTGCGAATGTCGGTTGAACAGAATCCAGGTGCCGTATTGAACTCACCTGTGGTCATCACTGGTATTGCGTGCCGAGTCCCCGGGGCAGATTCCGTCTCTGCGTTCGCCGATCTGCTCTTCAACGCGCGGACTGGTTACGGCGATTTGCCGGCCGACCGATGCGATCGTACGCTGTACTTTGATCCTCAAAAAGGCAAAACAGGAAAATCCTACACGACGCTGGGCGGCATTGTTCCGGAGCGGCCGCTGAATCGCGATGTGTGTCCTCTGGCTGTCGAAAAGGAATCGCTTTTCGATGCGGCTCATGTTCAGTTTGCTGAAGTGGCGGCGACGGCCTGGCGAAACGCCGGACTGATTCCAAACGACCATCGCCTTCAGCGAACTGGCGTCTATGTTGGCCATTCTGGTGGCACAAAATCGGGTGGTGGACTTAGCCTGGGCACACAAATTGAAGAAGCTCTTTCGTTCGTCGATGACATCGAATCATTCCGCCAGCTGCCTGCAGAACTGAGACGTGAGATTCTTTCGGAAGTCACCAACGCCGTTCGCTCCACCCGGCCATCCCGGCGCAGCGGCGCAGTGCCGAGTTTTCATGCCTATCAGGCGGCCGCTCTGGCAGCTCAGGTGCTGGAGCTGGCGGGGCCTCGATCGGTGATTGACGCAGCCTGCGCATCATCTTTGGTGGCGCTTTCGCAAGCCATCATGGCTATCAGAGCCGGGCGGCTTGACAGCGCGATCGTTGGAGGTGCAACCTACAACAACGTCGACAATCTTGTTTTGTTCTCTCATTCGCAGGCCTGCACTGCAACCGACTCACGGCCGTTCGATGACAACGCCAGCGGCCTTGTCAGCTCCGAAGGCTACGTTGCCATCGTGATCACAACGCGTGACATCGCGATACGTCACGGCCTGCCCATGCTGGGTGTGATTCGCAGCGTCGGCGTTGCCTCAGATGGTAAAGGTCGCAGCCTCTGGGCACCTCGTATGGAAGGCCAGGTCCTGGCGTTGCAGCGAGCCTATGCAGATTCGGGTCTTGACGCACTTGATATTGACTACATGGAGGCACACGCGACCAGCACTCAGCTGGGTGATGCGACCGAGCTGGAGACGCTTAAACGTCTTGCGGCCAGCAGCCCGGCCTTTGGCGACAAGCGACCCCCAAACGATCGTCTTTTGCTTGGCAGCGTGAAGTCCAACATTGGCCACACGCTGGAAGCGGCTGGACTGATTGGGCTGGTCAAAGTTTTGATTGCCATGCAGCGGCGAGAGATTCCGCCATCGCTGCGTTTTGAGAACCCCAACCACAATTACGACTGGTCCACGGCTCCCGTCAAGGTTGTCGCAAAGGCGGAGCCCTGGCCGGAAAGATCATTGCACCGGCGAGCACGGCGAGCAGCCGTGAGTGCCTTTGGGATCGGCGGCCTGAATGCGCACGTTGTGGTTGAGGAATGTCCGAACTCAGCAGTGAAAAGTGCTTTTGAAAAAACTACTGATTCTCAACAGACGCCTCAGGACCACACCCGTTCTGCAGAACCTATTGCGATTGTCGGACGTGGAATTGTTGTGGCAGGGGCGAAGAACCTGCAGGAATTTCAGGCGATGATTGAATCCACAAAGTCGGCCATCGGCGATGCTCCTTTCGACCGCTGGCGAAAGCAGGCCGGCGTGACCGCTGGCGCTGTACCTCAGACCTACCAGACTCCTCATTGCCGTGGCGGATATATCCGCGAATTCGAATTCGACGCGGCCCGCTATCGCATTCCGCCGAAGCAGGTGCAGCAGGCGAATCCTGTCCAGATGATGCTGATCGATGCCGTGGCTCAGGCTCTGGATGATGTGAGCAAATCCAGCAGCGTGCTTTCTTCTGAAAAGCCGAACCCGGATGCAAGGCAGAAAAATGATCCGGCGTGGCCCGTGGATCGGCAGCGAATCAGTGTCGTGATTGGAACAATTTTTGGCGGCGAGTTCGGCGATCAGCTTCAGGTCGGAATGCGACTGCCGGAAATCTGCGGCCAGATGATGGCGGCCATGCAGCGACGAGGCCTGTCTTTTCAGCTGGCACAAAAAGCGGCGGACGAATTTCGGCAGATTGTCCTGAAGAACCGCCCTGCTCTGCTGGACGAAACCGGAAGTTTCACGGCCAGTACATTAGCCTCGCGTGTCGCAAAAACATTCGACCTGATGGGCGGTGCCTGTGCGCTGGACAGCGATGACGCGTCGGGGCTGGCCGCACTGACTGTCGCGGTCGACCAGCTGCGAGCCGGTACGAGCGATATGGTCGTCTGTGGATCCGCCCAGCGCTCAATGAGCCTGTCCGCGTTTGAAGCACTCGACATGACCGGGCGGCTGCTGCGTTCCGGACGAACGGAAGATGTTCCTGACGATTGCCAACAGATCATTCCTGGCGAAGGTGTGGTCACTTTGGTTTTGTGTCGCCTGTCGGACGCGAAACGCCTGAAGCTGCCGATCCATGGACTGATTGAAAACATTGGGCAGAACAAAGCCTCTTCTGAAGTCAGCGGTCAGAATCACTCCGGTGGACAGCCGCCTGTTCTGAATTCTGCTGACGCGGCAATTGTACGGAAAATCGGCTATCTTTCCGGTGCCCATTCGCTGATCAGGATCGTGTCGGAAACCCTCGCCGGAATAAAGTCGAACACAAGAAGTGGCTCACAAATTCCGGAAGCGGTCACCATTTCTGCTCGAACGAGTGATGGCATAGTTCTACAGGCCTCCCTTCAGAACTCGCCTGAAACTATGCTGCATCAGAAATTGCAGCCCGAGAAATCCACACCCACGATTATTCAACCCACACCCCACGTACCAGCGACGACGTCCGCTGTCACGAAACTTATTCCTTCGCCTCCTCAAGTAATTGTCACGATGACCAAAACAACTGCAAAGACTGATGGCCCGCTGAAACGCGTTCGCCTTGCAGCAACCTCTGGTGCGCTGCTCACGCAGTTGCTCAGAGAATCCATCGGCCGGACGGATCGCCTTTTTGCGCAGGCAGAAAACGGGATCATCAGAAATCCTTCGGTCGGCCCTGAGTCGAATTCGCGATACTCGGCTACGGACAACTTCCGAGCCACCATTCTCGCGTCATCCGCCGAGCAACTGCAGGAGCGATTGACGGCTGCAGTGAAAGCCACAGAAGCCGGTAAATTCCGAACTCTGCTGGATCGTGAACGAGTCATTCTGTGGCAGACGAAGGACGCCTGCGCCCGAGTCGCGTGGTTGTTTCCCGGCCAGGGATCTCATTATTCTGAAAGCCCGGCCGTCCTGTCCGTCAGCGATGTTGCACGGCAGACAATGGCGCAGGTGGATGACCTGTACGCGGCGAGCAATCTGCCCCGACTCAGTACAGCGTTTGGCAATTCTTCCATCAAGCCCGGTGAAGATGTGTGGTGGGCACAGGCATGGGTTCTGGGAGTTTCGGCAGCACTGACTGCATCTCTGAAAGCAGAAGGTCTTCGTCCCGACGCGGTACTGGGGCACAGCTTTGGTGAGTTCACTGCATCTCTGGCTTCCAACGTAACGACGCTGGCGCAGACCATTGAACTGGCTCGTCATCGAGCCAACGCGGTGGTGTCTCACATGCGTACGGCGGGCGGGCTGTTATCGGTGCGAGCGGCCGTGCATGAAGTTGACGCGATTCTTAAGTCGGCTGCACTGCCGGTTTATGTAACGCATTTGAACTCGCCCCGGCAGACGGTGATCGCCGGTAGCCGCGATGGCATCATCGCGGCAAAGGCTTTGCTTGATCGTCAGGGCCTGGCAGCCATGTCGATCTCCGTTCCCGCGCCCTTCCACACTCCGTTACTGGCAGAAGCTGAAGTCGCGTTTGAGCGGATGTCGTCCAGCGTTCCAATGCGACCCCCGGTCAGCGGGTTCCTTTCGGCAACCAGTGTTCAGTATCTCGCGGAGCCCTCCGCGATTCGCCACAGTTTGGTCCGCCAGTTGACTCAGCCTGTGATGTACATGCCTTCGATTCAGCGAATGCTGGGCGAAGGTTTCCGCGTGTTCCTGGAAGTCGGTCCGAATGATGTGCTGACTCGCATGAATCGCGACATTGTGGACTCGCAGGCCTTGTGTCTCAGTCTCGATGTTCCCGGCCAGCCATTTCAGGAACGAATGGCTCTTGTCCATGCGGTCCTGGACTGCGTGCAGAGCAATGAACAACAGCCCGAGTTCGTTCGATCAACGATCAGCTCGATTGTTGCGCCGATTGCGGCGTCCGGGACATTGCCGAAGCCTCTGGCGGGAACGGCACCAGCGGAAAGTGCTGTCTTTGACGTTACACGATCGCGACGCGCGGTTCGAAAAACCTCTGCAGAATATTCAGAGGAGCCTTCCAATTCATTCACAAACTCATTCAATTCAAATCCCGCGCCGGCGAGCTCCCAGCTGTTTTCTCAGCCGACGCAGCAGCCAATTCCAATCCCGATTCAGATCGTTCAGCCGCCTGTCAGCGTTCCGTCATTTTCAGAAGCTCAGTTGCGAGGTTTTGTTCGTGATCTGGTGATCGAACTGACGGGATACCCGCCTGAGATTATTGATTTCGAAGCTGATCTTGAGGCCGATCTGGGGGTCGACAGTATCAAGAAAGCTCAGATTCTTGGTGAGTTGGGCGAGTGGATGGGTTTGACAGTTCGACCGGAATCGCTTCGATTGGATTCTGTCCGAACACTGGATGATGCGGTTCGGGTTGCCCAAAAGCTGGCAGCGGACTCCGAGGCGGCTGCGGGACCGAAAACCAATTCACCCCCGGAGACTCCTGTTAGACCAGTTGCCGTTGGCCCAGCACCGGTCATACCAGCACCTGTGAACTACACTCAGCCCGAACCTGTCTTCTCGGCCAATGCGTCCGTGCAGCCAACAGCCAGTCGGGTTCCTGTGGCAACAGCGTCAGCGAGCCTGTTGCCGTCTGCTGATCGACTGGACGCCCTGCTGATTGATTATGTAGTCGACCAAACCGGCTACTCACGCGACATTGTGGACATTGATGCTGACCTCGAAGCCGACCTCGGGCTCGACAGTATCAAGCTGGCTCAATTGATCGGCGAGATGCGCGAACAGTTCAATCTGGAATCATTGACGCTGGATTCAATTGCGCAGGCACGTTTCCGTACGCTGCGTGGTATTCGTGAGTTCCTGTTTACTCATGCCGGTATTAACTCCGCAGACCATCATCCATCGGCCCCGGCCAATCCGTCGGCTGAAAATCAACCTGTGACGAATCCGTCCCCGAGTGCACCGGCGACGACAGAAAATAACGGCCATAACGGGCAGCATTACAATGGCTCGCATGCCGGCGACCATAGATTTTCACCCAATGGGTCCAATGGGACTCCATGGTCAATAGAAATCCCAACTGCGGATCCGGTTCATTCCACGGCTCACGATTTTGGCGTGCGAGGGACGGAGCCTATCGAAGAATTTACGCCGGAGTGGGCCGAATGGTTCAGCCTGCCTGCACATGGAAATCTGGCAACCGAAGTGCTGGTTGAGTCGGGCATGCGGATCGGTCAGCAGCACCAAAATCAAATTCGAGCGGCCCTTCGTTCTCTGCTGATTCGTCCAGTTTCCGAAGTGGCCGAACATCATTGGTCGGCGGCGGAAGCGGCTCAGCTGAAAGGTGTGGCTGCTGGAGCTGGTGTCTCGGAAGCCGCGGTCCGCCTGGCCGCAGCAATTGTTCGAAATCGACAATCAGGTTTCTATTCCGGAACAACAACCTCACTGACCACCTCAGACGCGACATTACCCGCACCTGCAGCCGAAAGTGGTGCGTCTGACGAGGCTTCCTCAAAGCAAACACATCGGTACGCTTTGCGAGTTGTGAAGGCACCGCGACGGGCTGGAATGCCGCTCGTTCCGCAACTGCACGGGGCCGTCCTGATCCTTGGGTCGAACCCGCTGTCAAAAGCACTTGCCGATCAGATCCAGCGGCTCGGGCAACGAGTCTTCATCCTGAGCACTTCATCGCCCATCGCGCAGATCGAACAAACGCTCCACGAATTGTGGCAGCATACACCAACGCCGCACTTATTCCTGACGATGGCCTTTGATGACGATTCCGTAAAATCACTGTCGGAGGCCGAATGGAAGAACCGCCGCTCGGCCGCACTGCAGTCTCCTTTCCGCATCTGTCAAATGTGGATGCAAAAGACCATTGATGCTGGTCTGATGGAAGACGCGAGTGTTGTCTCCGTGACTCAACTGGGTGGCGACTTCGGATTCAGCGGCCAGAACGTCCGGTCGATGGAAGCCATCGGTGGGCTCGTCAAGGCGATGCTGATTGAAGCGTGGATGCGAGGCTTTCGCACAACTCCGATGAAGGTGATCGACGTTGCTTCCACAATGGCGCCGCAGGAAGTGGCAAGTGGAGTTCTGCAGGAACTGGCAGTGCCTTCGTATGATATGGAAATTGCATTCCGCTCGTCGTCGCGCCTTCAGGAACCTGAAAGATTTTCTGTACAGGCAATCGCCGCTCCTCTCAAGGCGGAAACGCCATCACTCGGAGTCGCACGACCTTCGTCGCGACTGACGCGAGGTGGCACATGGATCGTTTCCGGGGGCGGTCGCGGGATCACAGCTGTGATCGCAATGACGCTGGCCAAAAAATACGACCTGCGGCTGCATCTGCTGGGAACGGCTCCTGCGCCGCATCTGGACAACAACTTTGTCCAGCGGGTGGCAGCAGACCGCAGCGGCGTCCGACGCGCCATCATGCAGGAAGCTTCGACCCGCGGTGAAAATCCCGTAGAAGCGTGGCGGAACACAGAGAAAGCGATTGAGATTGATGCGACTCTCAGAGAGTGCCGCAGCCAGGGAATCATGGCTGCCTATTACTGCTGCGACGTGTCGGATTTTTCGGACGTCGAAACAACGATTCGCGTTATTCGTCAGCAGGTCGGGCCCATCAACGGAGTCATCCATGGTGCCGGCGCAGGTCAGGACGCGCGGTTCGACCGAAAGCGGCCGGACAAGGTGGATAAATGTCTGAAAGCAAAGATCGACGGCTCGCTTGCATTAATGCAGGCCACGAAGCATGACCCGCTGGAATGCTTTGTCGCATTTGGTTCCATCAGTGGTCGGTTTGGCGCTAACGGTCACACAGATTATTCGCTGGCCAATGATATGATGGCCAAGATTGTGGATCGGTATCGAAGTGAACGCCCGGAAGTTCGCAGCCTGACTTTCCACTGGCATGCCTGGGGCGACATCGGAATGGCGACCAAGCCTGAAGCCAAGCTGGCACTCGAGATGATCGACATGGAATTCATGCCGGCTCGTGATGGCATCGACCACTTTATGCGGGAGCTGGAACTGGGCGGGAATGAGCCCGAAGTTCTGATCACGGACGAAAGTTATTTTCGTAAGTTCTTCCCCGCGGAACGACTCTCCGTCACTTCGTCTGAAAACGAGACGATGCCGCTGCCGCTGATCTCTTCCGTGGTCACACGCCATGACGATCAGGTCTGCTCCAGTGTTGTCACGCTGAATCCGCTGACCGATCGTTTTTTGTCGCAGCATCGAGTGCAGGGTCGACCGACTCTGCCGTTTGTCGTCGCTTTGGAACTGATGGCAGAAGCGGTGCGTGCGAGAACAGGACGTTCTTCCGTCGGAGTATGCACCGAAGCACGAGCACTGCAGGCGATTCGGTTTTCCACCGATGACCCGCTCGCCGTGACGGTGCAGACACGTCCGACTGCTGACGGCAGCATTGAATGCCGCCTGCTGGCCGACGTGCGTCGGCGTGACGGTCGGATGGTGGAAGAAGATCGCGAGTACTTCCGAGCTGTCTTCAGTCCGGAATTCCGCGACCACAGTTCCATCCAGCCATCGCTTTTCGAAAAGCCTCACAACGCGGTCTGGAAGCGAATTGAGTACGTGTCTCCGGAAGGCCTGATCTATCATGGGCCGGAGCTGCAGGAATTGCGAGAGATTACGGACGATGGCCACACGGTGTTTGGTCGCATCGCAGCGTCGGCTCCGGTGCAACTGTTCGGTGGATCCCGGGCGCGAGGATTTACGGTCCCATGCTCGACAATGGATGCGTGTCTGTACGCTGTTGGTTACGCTGCGTGGCAACGTCATCAGAAGCCCAGCCTGCCAGTTCGCTTTGATCATATTGAATTCGGGCGTCTGCCGGACCCAGGAGAACCATGTCTTGTTAAAATCCACCAGACACACGTTTCCGATTCCGGAGCTGTGTGGGATTTCCAGCTGCAGGGGCATAACTGCGATCGTCTGATGACAGTTATCGGATACCGCATTGGCTGGCTCAGAAACAGCTGATGAAAACAAAGTCTTGATCAGGGAAACCTGTTCCTGCAGAATTGACCTATGTACCAGTCGCCAGTGGCATTCCAGGCACCGTTAGCTCCGCAAAATTACTTCGCGGAGGACGCTCATGCACAGGAAGTCGCCAGCACATTTGAAACAACATGGCAGCTGGTGGGCCTGAAGTCTTCGATCTCCAAAGCCGGGCAGTATCTTTCCGCGGAACTCGGCAATGTGCCTGTTGTGGTGCGAAATTTCGATGGCGAGATTACAGCGCTTCGGAATGTCTGCAGTCATCGGCATTGCAGTCTGGTGTCGGCGCGACAGGGTGAAAGTGAAAAGCTGAAGTGTCCTTTTCATGGTTGGGAGTTTGGCGTCGATGGGCGGACACGTAAGATCCCCGCGGCGAAAAATTTTCCGGACTTTGATCGGGAACGCTATCGACTGACGTCGTTTCCGCTGGAATTTTGCGGCGATCTGATGTTTGTACGGGCGTCTGGCAATGGCCCGTCACTTAAAGAGTGGCTTGGCAATCTGTACGATCGTTTCGAAGAATGGACTACACTTCCCTATTGGAAGCCGGCGGTTTCAAGAACCTTGCCATTGCCCGCCAACTGGAAGATTCCAATCGAAGCGTCGCTTGAGAGCTACCACATTCCGGAGGTTCATCCGAAAAGTTTTGGTGAAGACCCGGGAGAAGCAAAAAGTGAGCACGCCTTTGGTCGCTTCACAACTTCCTTCTTCACCTCATTCCATACGCCGCGTCTGATCGACAAAATTTTGAAGGTATACGAAGGATTCATTTTAAAGATTCTTGGTGTGCCTTTTAATGAGCGATACGAACATCACCATGTGTTCCCCAATCTGCTGATATCACACACGGACTCACTGACGCTGGTTCAGAACGTTCGCCCAGTCAGTGGAACGACCTCAGCCACCGATGTCTGGCAATACGGTCGACAGTCTGTCCGCAGCAATCCATTTTCAAAACTGACGGCCACGCTTTGGAGTCAGTTTACGGCGTGGCTTTCTTATCAGATCCTCAAAGAGGACATCCGCATCTTTTCTCATGTCCAGCGGGGAGAAAAATCGGCTGTCGATCATTCATTGCTGGGCCGATGCGAAGAGCGACTTCACGCCTTTCAACTGTTTGTTGCGGAACGAAATCAAATGGCCGGATGCAGTCATTCGTTAACGAATCATTCGCTGCCAGGAAATCCGGCTGATTCAGCCTCATGTACTTTTAAAGGGTCTGCTGTGACAGGTTCGGAGACGCTGCAATGATCGACCTCAATGGCAAAGTTGCGCTGGTCACCGGAGCCTCGCGAGGAATTGGACGTGCATGCGCCGAATCACTGGCTGCATGCGGGGCTTCCGTAATTGTGAACTTTCTGAACTCTGCTGACGCAGCCAAAGAAGTTGTGAATACGATCCAAAATTGCGGTGGGCGGGCGATCGCAATCCGAGCCGATGTGTCGCAGCGTGACGATGTGCAGGCGATGATCGATGTCATTGGGGAGCACTTCGGTCGACTGGACATCATCGTCAGTAACGCGGCCGCTGGCGGCTTTCGGCCGTTGACACAGGTGACTCCCGCCAGCTTTGATTCAATTCTCCGAATGAACACGGCACCGCTTCTCTGGCTTACCCAGGCCGCCCTGCCTCTTCTGCAGGCCTCAAGTTCCATTTCCCGAGTCATCGCAATCTCCAGTCACGGCAGCATCCGTGGGATTGCGAATTATGGGATAATTGGGACATCTAAAGCGGCATTGGAGAGCCTAGTGCGACATCTGGCGTTTGAGCTTGGTCGCTCAGGTGTTAACTTTAACGCCATCATGCCCGGAATCGTTGCCACGGATGCCATTAGAACGCTGCCTGGGTCGGCTGGGATGCTGCAGTCAGTGCAGGAGCAGATGCTGGTCAAGGACCGAATTTTGCAGCCGGCAGACGTGGCAGGAGCAGTGTTGTTTCTGGCAAGTCCGCTCAGTGAACTGATCCAGGGTCAGGTCATTGTGGTCGACGGAGGCATTAGTATTCGAGTGTAGTTCGTCTCGAACGGGACGAAACAATAACCCACCCGGCTGCAGACAATGGCGGAGTGTAAGAGTGATTGTTCAGTCCCAGACAACCGCCTCGAAACCCAGCGATGATGCGCCTGCACCAGAGGTTCCGTTGTCGGTTTTTCCACTTCCTTTGACACCGCTTGAACAGTTCCTGATTCAGTGCGATACGCCACGTTCGCCCATGATCATGCGAGTCGTCTTAAGATTCACCGGGGATTGTGATGCACAGATCTTTGCGGACACCCTCCAGCGGGCCATCGTCCGACATCCGCTGGCCAGTTGTCGAATTGCGAAGAAGAAAGGCCGGCTGGAATGGATTGCCGGCTCGGCGGCAGCCGTTGTTACAAGTCGCAACACTGGCAGGGTATTTGAACCTCATCATATTCCGGTAAGTGAAAGTATTGACCTGACAACCAACGCTGGTGTGCAGTCAGAAATTCTGTTGCTGGATGATGGCGTCAAAGTCGTAATGAATGCCCATCACGCGGTAGCGGACGGCAATGGCCTGCGACAAATCATCACGGACTGGCTCCATCTTTATCACTGTGCGATCACCGAACAGCACCCAAGACTGCCTATTGTTGACCCGGACCGCCTGCAGCAGCGCCATCAGTTTCCTCAGCCACCTTCAGTCGCGCCGATTGGGTTCAGAGAAGCGATCCGCAATCTGCTGGTCACTATCCGTGGCCGCACTGCTCGCTTGAATCGAATTAGAGCGAGTCGCCATCATGATACAGAGACACATCACAGTCATTGCGTGGAGAAGATTGTGTCTCCGGAGCAATACGGGCAGATCGAGCAACGCCTGATTGCGTGGAAGGTGACGCTCAATGATCTGATGATAGCTGCCACCATGAGCATCTTTGCGCAGATGGCCCCTGCCGGGAAAATGAATCATCAGGTAACCGTTCTTAACCCCACGGACTTGCGGTTACCTTCTGATCGTTCACTGCCTGCAGCAAATCGCTTTGGTTTTGCTTTTATTCGCCGCGCGAGATCGGGTTGCCACGAACCGGCCAGCCTGCTCCGTGGAATTCATGACGAGATGAACTACGTAAAGTCGAACTACATCGGAGCTGAATTCATCAAGGGCCTTGAAGTGGCATCAAAGGTCCCAGGAGGAGTGAGCGCACTTCGCAAACTGGGACTGTTTATTCCATCGCTGCAGTGGACATGTCTGGGAGATGTGACGAGAGGCGCAAAGCGTCTGATGCCCTGGAAGGATCGAGTTTTGCAAAGCGGTGGTCTTCGGCTGGAAACGGCCACGGCATTTGCCCCCTTTGCAGAAAATGTTCCGCTGAGTATCGCGACGTGTGAAGCGGGAAAGCAGTTGACGCTGACTGTCCGTTCCTCGCAGGAATTTCTTAGCATCGATCAAACCGAGGAATTCGCCGCCGCTCTTCTGAATCTGGTGTGCAGGTTTGATTTACCTTCAATAACTGAACAGTTGAAGCACACAGAGGTTGAATAATGCTGCCAGGCATGCAGGGCTGGCTACTGGCCATCATTTCCATCAGTGCTGTCTGGTTATTCGTGTTGTTTCGCAGAGGCCCCATGCCAGCGCTCGGCGCAGGCATCGTCCTGAGCTTCGCCTTTCCGACCTGGGTTCAGGCCGAAATTTTTGGACTGCCGTTTGGCATCACCACAACGATGGCCTGCATTACTCTGCCGGGGTACGTTTTCCATCGTGACGGAAAGATCATTTCGCCTCTCACACTGCTGGATATTTCTGTCGGCTTGATGTTTGTTTCCCACATTCTTGCGGACAGCGTTGCGACAGGTTTTACCATTGCCCTGCCATTTGCCGCCTATGGAGAATGGGTTCTCCCGTATGTGGCGGGCCGATTTGCAGTAAAAAGTAACAAGGATGTTGGTTTCATAGCACCCTGGATCCTTGGAGTACTACTGACGCTCAGCCTCGCCTCTATTTATGAGTGTTTATCAGGATTCAACCTGTTTGAGTACATTTTCGGAAACCGCCCCGTGGAACTGGCTGGGCGCAATGCACAACGACTGGGCTTCAAGAGAGCATTCGGGCCAACAACCCATCCCATCTATTTCGGCATGCTGATCGCGGTCCTCGCTCCATGGCTGGTCAGCTTCTGGCAACTGTCACGCACTTACGCATTCAGGTCTCTGGCGTTCATTGCAGGGGCAATTTCACTGGCCGGAGCTGTCGGCACCGTGTCCCGCACACCAATTCTCACGATATTGGGATCAGCAACCGGACTATTGGTGGTCCGGTTCCACGCAATTCGCTGGCCCATTCTTATCACAACTATCGCTGTCGTCACCGGATTCCTGCTGTTCCCCGATAAGATCACGGACACAGTCAGTCAGTGGAGCGGGGGAGGTGATCGACTGCGAGTGAGAGAAGTCGATGGGAATGAAACCGAGTTTTCAAGCAGCCGCAGTCGTCTGGTCCTGATCACCGCGTATTCAAAAGCATTGATCAAAGGAGGACTGACAGGATATGGCAGTGAGGCAGTTTCCCAATTCCCTCCCAAAATTCCGTACATGCAGGGTAAGGCAGAAGCTTCGGAGATTCTGGCGGTCGACAATGCCTACATTCTGATGATGCTGCGGTTTGGATGGCTGGGCGCAGGCTGCTTTGTGTTGACTTTCATAACGGCAATCTTCTCTGCGGCAGTGCTGCACAACAACAAGCCGGATGATTTGTTTCCCGCTGCTGCTTCAATGCTATTCGTTGTATCAACGTTCGCATTCTTTCTGGTCTGGATGAGCTACGATTTTGGCTTTGAAATTCTCTGGACCTGTGGAATCCTGTCCGGCCTTGTTTCCTCACATACGCGCCGTCGTCGCGCTGGAAACGCCATGGGCTGATCATGCTGCATGTCCATGGACCGTTTGATGTGATTCCCTCATGCCATCTCTGGATCTCTGAAGATGATCGGGGCGTCTGTCCGGAACGGAATGATGAAGCTGCCACATCAATAATGGATGCTCGCGACCGCCAACGTTTGCAACGATTTCGCCCTGCTGAAAAAAAACATCAGTTTCTCAGCAGCCGTCTGGCAGTGCGGAATGTGCTGGACCATGAGTTCAGATCGTCAGAAGCGAAGGCGCACTTCACAGCAGACGACTCAGGACGTCCGATGGTGACTTCAACCGACGGAAAGGAACTGTGCAGAATCAGCCTGTCACATTCGTCATCTGTAACCGCAGTGGCCATAGTGCATGGAACAACAAAGGTGGGAGTCGACATTGAAACTTTCGGAGACACCCGTCCGGGAACTTCAAGCAGTCTTGGCATTAGCCCAGACGAAGTCGACCATCTGCATCACATGACAGGAATGAACACCGCATTTTGCACCACAGCTGTATGGACAATAAAAGAAGCGGTCTGGAAAGCCTTCGACGGAGTCAATTTTCTTCTGCCCTCACAGATAGGCTTTGAACAAGATACGGCGGGTATGCTCTCGTGGCATGTTCAAACAGGGACGATTAAGGAGCAAGGGCCACTCATGTTTTTTATCCCCCCTAACTCACCCAGGTTTACTGGCCCAGAGGAAATGGTTCTGCGACTTCCAGCTCGAATCCAAACTCCTTTCCTTGGTTCCCTGGCATTGAGGCTTTCGACTGATGCGGCAAGTCACATGAATTAAGAAAAGCAGAGAATCTGCGAGAGCAGCAATTCCAGGACTATTGCCGGAAAACAGGTTTCGTTGAATCGCCAGTTCTTTAAAGTGGACAATGTCGACTTCGATTTGGCGTCAAACCTGCCAGTGCTTAACAGGGCTCGATCGCGTTTAAGACGCACTAGTTATTACACTGAGTGAACGGTTGATCTTTTTTCAGTAACATCGCCAGGCGGACGGATCGCAATGAAACTCAACACTCTACTTATTCCGGTGACGTTTGGGGCCATCATCTTTGCAGCTGTCACCGTGTTTAATCATGTCCTAAAGGACATGGCGTTCACAGAGGAAGCGGCAGAACCGACCAGTGGCCAGACCACACTTCCCTCGTCTGAGCGTTCGCTTCTTTCTGAGTCCAGATCACTGCTTGTCACGGGAGTCACCCTGAACATTCCAAAGACAGACGATTATCTGCTGCTCGACGCGGTGCCATGGAATCTTGGTGATGTCTCAAAGAAGTTTCGCGAAGCGTCCGTGGAACGTTCGTGCGAATTGTTGGAGGTAGGGTCTGAAGTCATTCAGCCGCTGCTCGATGTAAAGCCTGATGTTGCTGGGCCACTGGGAAGGAGATGTGCATTTTCTATTCAGCTGCAGCTGGGAAAGGACTCCAGCTCAAATCTGCCCAATCTGACTCGCGGAATCATTGAGGACTATCTCAAAGCCCATCAGCTCACGATCCAGCCCAGCTACTACTACGATGAGAAAGCTCGGCTCATCCTTAGCCCTAAGATTCGAGCCTCGTTCACACGATTGGACGCACCAAAACAAGCCACGGTTGCGGAGCCGATGATTGCAAAATCCATAGAAGAACTCCGCACGCTGGGAGCGTACTGGGATAGTTCAATGCCCTTCACACCTGCTGACTGCCGAACTCTGATTCTGGGCTTTCGCTACACATTGGACTCACCGTTGATCGCTGGAAAAACTACTCCCAAACTGGATTATGAACTCCTCTTCATTCACGTGCTGCCGCAATCGACTCCGCAGAAACCCAAGGTAGCGGTCTTCGCGACGTCTGATGCAAGAACCCAGTTTCACCTGCTGGAAGAATCAGATCCTGAATCCGAAATGCAGTCGGCGGCTATTACCGCTGATGTTCGTTTTGCGGACTCAAAGATGATGGGCATGTACCCTGAACGACCGGTTGTGACCCGCGTGTACCATAAAGCATTGCTGAGTGTTCCAGTGGCACTTGTACAATCAGAAATCGAAGGACTAACCGGCGTTCCACCAGAAGGCGGCTTCTCCGGAGTGCTGGACAAATTGTACAAGACTGCGACCGGCACAGACCTCAGTGCGGAAGTTGAGGCACCTGCAACTCAGCCCTCAGCGGAAAAACCGCCGGAGGAATTGGTCCCGGAGGCCACGCCAGTTAACTAAGTCTTAGTGGAACTCTTCGCAGCCGTTCGGCAAGGCACTGCAGAATTATCTTCCAGCGTCGGCTCTTACTTGCGCTGCCGCTGGTAGATTTCGGCGAGCACATCTTCGACCGTTTTGAATTTCTTGCCGGCGTTCATCACTGTTTCGATACGTTCGCGGGCGTCCTGAGGATTGTGGCCCACGCTAAGCAGAGCTTCGTATGTCTCTGACATTAAGTCGGACGCGACATCGGTCGAATCAGGTATGCGTGCAGCAATCATCAGGGCGAACTTAGTCATTTTGCGACGAAGCTTGGCCACGATGCGTTCTGCCATGGCTGGGCCAATTCCGGGCAACGTGCTGAGCGTCTTGATGTCCTTTTCTTCAATCGCTTCCGCAATTTCACGCACGGGGCGAATCATGGCTCGCAGGGCCTTCTTGACGCCCAGCCCGTCCACGGAACACACGAGGTCGAAAAACTCCAGTTCCGCTTCATTCATGAAGCCGATAATGCGTGGAGTCAGTCGTCCCTGCTGAGGATTTCCTTCCAGATATTCGATGGTGCGAAGGCTTACGTCTTCATCAACCTTTGGCTGCAGCTGCCGCCGGACAATGTCGGGAAGAAGCACTTCATAGTCGAATCCACCAACGCGAATCGTGGCGCAGAATTCATTCAGTCCAACCAGTTTACCTGTCACACGCGTAATCAAAACACACCTCGAGGTTGCACACAATCAGTTGTTTTCGGCTTTGCTAAGCCGCAAATCGCACCGAATGATAAAGACACAAGGCCACTGCGGAAGCATCGGCCACGTCATTGGGTTCAGGAAGTTCGGCCAGTTTCAGCTCAGCTCTGATTGCATGCTGAATCTGATCCTTCGGAGCCTTCCCGCTGCCTGTCAGCAGCCGTTTAATCTCTGCCGGAGTGTAATGCACGACCGGAATTCCGGCATCGGCAATCATCATCAGAATGGCGCCTCGAGCGTGAGCCAGCAGGATCGCCGATTTCACATTTTGAGCGTTCGAGAAGATCTTTTCAATAGCCACAATTTCAGGCTTAAGCTCCGTCAGAACTTCCCGCAATCCCACGCCGATTTCATGTACTCGCTGATGCAGTGTCAACGAGCGAGTGGACTGAATGACTCCGCCCTCACGAAGCACCGGCCCACGGGCCGTTCGCTCAATCAGCGCATAGCCCGTGCGGTTCAGCCCAGGGTCGATCCCGAGGTATCTCGTTTGTGATGGCAACAGGTTCTGCGTCCGAATAATGAATGTCATGTTCGCTTCCGTGCAACGATGCAGGCAGATTCAGTTCATCAACCGCACTGCCGCAGTCCTAATATGATTGGCGAAACATCTTTTCCGCCCCGACTGCAGAATCAAAGACTGGAGATCAGTACCACGACATCCGCGGAAATAGATTCACCGCGACCCACCGGCCCCACCTTTTCGCCGGATTTCGCTTTGACATTGACGCTGTCGAGCGAAACATTCAGCAGCCCGGCCAGACGACTGCGAATTAACGGCTTCCAGGATCCCATGCGAGGCCGCTCGGCGTGGATCGTACAATCGAGGTTCACAATTCGCCAATCTCGATCACGAACACTCTGAATGACGGCCAGCAGCAATTTCGCCGAATCCGCATCTTTCCACTGCTCGCTGGTATTTGGAAACCATTCCCCAATGTCGCCCTGCCCTGTGGCGCCCAGAAGCGCATCAATGATGGCGTGCAGCAACACGTCAGCATCGCTGTGACCATCCAGCCCAAAGTCGGCATCCGTGATCTGTACTCCCCCAATCATCAACGGACGACCGGAAATGGTGCGGTGAGTGTCGTGGCCTTCGCCAATTCGAATTCTTGAAAACTGCAGCCCTGCCATGTGCTCTATCCCAATCCCCTTGGTTCTCAATACCGTGTTGCGAAGCTTTTGACTGCGAAATGGCAGGCTTTGCCGAACAAGGTCGAAACCATCTTAAGCCCGATTAACCCATTCTTCGCAGATACCCCGCTTAATCGCATTCTTCCGTCCTTGCCATTGACTCGGCCAGCTCGGATCTCCTAGTTTCCTTATAGGAACAGGAGGCTACCGAAAATTCTCCCGATTCGCGACGATGAATGAGTCTGCTTTGTCCCCCTGGAAGTTGTTCTATGTCTTTCCGCAAAGTCTGGATTGTGGCAACGCTGCTGTTGTTACTGCCGGGCTGCGCGCTGTTTGCGACAAACGAAAACAAAGCAGCACAAGTCAGCCCCGGATTTCCATGGTCTCGGAAAACAGTTGCTGAGGAAGTCGACACAACACCCACCTTGAAGATGGCGCGACTCGAGGCCAGTATCGTCAGTCGCCCCGTGAATGACGCGCGTGTTCGCCAATACGTCTGGGAGGAACTGGACGAAAGTGGACTCATGTCGCCCGATGTGCGGCAACATCTGAATGATCGGGGCTTTCGTGTGGGAGTTGCCGGCAGTTCGACGCCATGGGCTCTTCAGAGCCTCGCCCGTGAATCTGTCATAGCCCATCGCTCAGACAATGCCCAGCCACTTTCGGACTCAGTGAATGCCACCTCGGTCGGGCCTTCGTTCAGTCTGATGCAGGGCGGACACAGCCTGGTAGAAGTTCAAAGTCAGCTGGATGGCCGTACGCTTCCACTCAAACAACTGCCCGAGCTCGCAACAACACGAGACCATACCGGCCTGAGATGTGTTGTGGAGTTATCCGTAAAAGAACTCAATGATGACTGGGTGCTGCTGAATGTGCTCCCTCAAATTCACACAGGCGCAGCCACCACACGACTAAGTATCACTGGGGCATCAGAACAATTGCCAGTGCGTCAAAATGTGATCTCGCTGTATGAACATCAGTTTACGGTCAAACTTCTGGCCGGTGAGATTGCTGTCATCGGCAGAAACGAATCCTCAGAATGGAACCTTGGCAGACTTTTTTTCCAGCCTGAAGCGGGCAGCTCGGGCTCCGAAAAATTGTTAATGATTCGCATGGTGGGTGTGGACCGGCTGAAAGGCAAAAGTGACCCTTCTTTCCGGCTTGATGCTTATGAACAGTAACGAACCCATCCCGCACGAAACTCGTAAGCCATTACTTCATATCGTGCTGTATCAGCCCGAGATTCCTCAGAACACAGGCAATATCGGACGCACATGCGTGGCCATTGGCGCAAAGTTGTGGCTGATTCGTCCGCTGGGCTTTCTTGTCGACGACCGTTCTTTAAAACGTGCCGGGATGGATTATTGGCAGCACCTCGACTGGGAAGTCGCCGACAGCTGGGACGACGTGCGCCGAAAGATCCCCGATGCTCAGGTCTGGCATCTGACAAAGACGGCCACACGTCTTGTGTGGGATGCGGCTTTTAAGCCGGGCGATATTCTTCTGTTTGGAAGTGAATCCAGTGGTCTGCCGGCTTCGATCCTTCAGGCTCATCCCGCTCACAATCTGAAGCTGCCCATGAGCAGCCTCGTGCGCAGCCTGAATCTGGCCAGCACAGTGAATACGGTGGCCTATGAAGCCGTGCGGCAATTTGGCGGTCTGCCAGAGAACCTCTGAGCAGACCTGTCTGCTGCGACAACCTGGCCTCTAACACGCCACTGGAATCAGCGGTGATGTGTGAACCCACTTGTCTGCTTCGAATGTCGCCAGAACTGTCTGGTCGCCGCCTCGACGCTTTGCCTCGTACATGGCCTTGTCAGCGGCTTCCATAAGAGCGGCGGGCGGCACAGAGCCATCCCCGCTCGGTGGAACACAAACGGCGCCGATACTGCACGTAATTGATTGTGCAGACTCCGCCGATGACAACGAAGCTCGCAGATGACTTCGGATCTGGTCCGAAACCATCGTCAGCATGTCCAGATTCACATCTTTCAGAATCACCACAAATTCATCACCACCAAATCGCACCACTGAGTCCGTCAGTCGAACACTCTGTCGCAGAATCACGGCCACTTTCTGCAACAGCGCATCACCCACCTGATGCCCGGCCGAATCATTCAGTGCTTTGAAATGGTCAAGATCCACAAACAGCAGACCAACAGGTTCCCGATGCGGGGCAGCCTGCTGAAAGACGGTTGCTAAAGCATGATCCAGCCAGGAGCGATTGAAGACTCCGGTAAGATGATCGCGCCACTGATTCGCTCGCAGCTGTTCGGCTTCTGCCTCCGTCTGCATTCGAACACGCTCAGCTCGACCCAGATTGGTGTGTGCGTTGACGAGCCGCAGTTGGCTGGCAATGGCAATCTGCGCCAGTAGTTCCTGAGCCTCCGACAAAATAGTTTCAAGGCACGGAGCGCGACCCACATCAATTCCAAAAGTGGCACTCAGTTCTCCAACTCGCGAGTCCACATCCGCAAGAACTCGAAAAACTTCATTCGGTGGAAAGGCAAACACCTGCATCAGAAGTCGCTCAATATGCTCTCGACTGCAACTGAGGTCGTGGCTCACTTCTTGCAGATACTCAGCCACGTGAGCCGCGGTAATCATGGCCGCTGGCAAAGACGTGCTGGAGACGAATTTTAACGGCACAACTCGATGAGCGGGAGCATGGTGCACACCGATGGCATCAACGAGATCTGTATCCAGATTCCAGCGACGACAGATGGCCTGACCGACATCAACGTGCGTGAACCCCAGCCATTCCTGTTCACGCTGAATCACGGATCGATCGTCTTCTTTCTCCAGAACATGTTCGACGTACTCATCACGACAGGTATGCAACAGTGCCAGGCGACCAACGTCCTGCACCAGTCCGGCCAAAAACCAGTTTGCCGGATCAACTTTTCCTCCCTGTCGCTCGGCCAGAGTCTCTGCAACGGCGGCCTGCGTCAATGACGCGCGCCAGATGTGCTGATACCACGCCCGCAGGCTCACGGAGTTTCTGTTTTGAAATTCCGCCAGACAGAAACTTAAGACCAGGGTACGCACCATCGTCGTTCCCAGACGTGGTACAGCCTGTTCTACAGAACCCGCGCGTGTCCGCATTCCGAGCAATGCCGAGTTGGCGGTCTTCAGGATGCGTCCCGCAATGGCCGGGTCAGTACGAATAGCTTCAATCAGACGATCAAAATTTGGATCCGGATCACGAGCAATTTCGACAACCCGCGCAGCAACCTCTGGAAGACTGGGAAGACGTTCAGAAGAAACAATCGCTTCAAGAGAAAGTGGCACAGGGAACTCCGGATCGAACACTAGGGCAAATGAGGCGTTTTCTCCATTCATCCTGGCTCATCAATTGGCCTCGTTGAGTTTTGCAGCATCACTCTCGGGTAAATGCCCATAGACTCATGCGTCGACCGAACACAGTTTCACCGGTCGTTAGCATTCCGCAGACTTTGCAGGTGGTATCGCCTGATGGTCGTCGCCCCATCGGTCTGGCCCGAATCGCGTTAGCAGTTTTCGATCAACATCGCAGATGCGGAAGCAGTGGAGCTCAGGAACCATTATCCCGCTTAACGGGCAGCGATTCCTCACGTTTCAGTTCCTCCAGTCTTTGCGATCAAGCTGCCTTCCCTCGTTTATTTTGATCAGCAAAAACACTATCTTCTTCTCAAACTTCCCGCGACAGTGCTCGGAACTGCGACTTTGAACTCGTCGCAATGCGACGAGTGCCTTGTCATTCAGAACGGTGTCGAAAGCCTTGCCATGACCGTGAAACGGACCAGTCTCTCTCTACTCGTAACGCTGACGACGGCACTGGCCGCTTTGGTGAGCAGCCTGCCCACAGAGGTCTCAGCGGCCGACCGTCCGAACATTTTATTCTGCATAGCGGACGACTGGGGTCTGCATGCTGGATGCTATGGAACTTCATGGATCAACACGCCGGCGTTTGACCGAGTCGCGCGGGACGGGATGTTGTTCAGCCGTGCTTACACGCCCAATGCCAAATGCGCTCCGTCTCGCGCATGCCTGTTAACCGGACGAAATTCCTGGCAGCTGAAAGAGGCGGCCAATCACATTCCTTACTTCCCGACGGAGTTCAAAGGATGGGCGGAAGCACTCGTCGACAACGGCTGGAACGTGGGTCACACACAAAAAGGCTGGGGACCAGGCGAAGCGCGAGATGCGAACGGTAAGCCCAGGCAGATGACCGGAACAGCGTTCAATAAACGCCAGGTGAAAACACCGCCAACAACCGCCATTAGCCGGAATGATTACGCTGGTAACTTTAAAGACTTCCTGGAGCAGACTTCTGCTGACCAGCCATGGTGCTTTTGGTATGGAGCACTGGAGCCTCATCGGGATTACGAATTTGGAAGTGGTATCAAAGCGACCGGCAGGAAACTGAGTGATATTGATCATGTCCCGTCGTTCTGGCCCGACACGGAAGAGATTCGTACAGACCTTCTCGACTACGCATTTGAAGTCGAACACTTTGATCGGCAGCTTGGGCTGATGTTGGAGCAGCTTGAAGAACGCAGTCTGCTGGACAACACTCTGGTGATTGTGACAAGCGACCACGGGCCGCCTTTTCCACGCAGCAAAGGGAACGTCTACGAAATTGCCAACCATGTGCCTCTGGCCATCATGTGGAAGAACGGGATTCCGAAGATCGGGCGAAAAATTCAGGACTTTGTCAGCTTCACTGACATCGCTCCCACACTTCTGGAAATTGCCGGGATCTCTCCGGAACAGAGCGGCATGGCGGAAATCACAGGCCGCAGCTTCGTGAACCTGATGCAGTCAGCGGATGAGGGAATGATCGATGATGCTCGGAACTATGTGCTCCTTGGAAAAGAACGCACTGATGTCGGACGGCCTCACGACTGGGGCTATCCCACCAGAGGAATCATCAAGGATCACTGGCTGTACATCCGAAACTTTGAGCCCTCACGGTGGCCGGCCGGGAATCCGGAAACCGGATATATGGACTGTGATGCGGGAATTACAAAAACCGCTATCCTCCGAAATCATCGTAGAGATGCCGCAGATCCTGTTTGGCAACTCTGCTTTGGTCTTCGTCCGAAGGAAGAGTTGTACGATCTGGAAAGTGATCCTGACTGCGTGAACAATCTCGCCGCACAGTCGACATCTGAATTTCAACGCAGGGCTCTTGAAAACTTTCTGACGGCACGTCTTACCGAACAGCAGGATCCACGTATGTCAGACAAGGGAATTGTGTTTGACCAGTACCCTCACGCATCCAAAGGCCACGTCGGTTTTTATGAACGCTTCACGGCCGGAGAACCGGTTAAGGCCGGATGGATTGACCCTGACGATATCGAACCGTCTGCAACTGCTGATCAAGAGCCACCCAATTAAACGCCAAACAATGCGGTTGGAAATAGTGGCATCCATTTTCGTCGGGACCGAAAACAGCCAAACTGAGGGCTCGCAAACATCTGGTGACACGCGGCGACATACCGCATTGTACCTGTTAGAATTTGCTGACTGGCTGCATCTCGCAGCCGCTCAAACTGATCAGAGTCTGTCACCAAACTGCAGGCATCTGATCTGCCTCATTGAAGTTGAAGATAGATGGGCATGAACTCCGTGCCGATGCTGAAAGAAAATGCCAGTGCCTGATTCTGCTGTCATATCGCGAAGAAACGTCTGGGTAGTGCTGTTTGATAAGTTGCCTCTGGATCCTGTGGGGCTATTGCGTGGAACCCCAAACGTCCGCGAAGGCATTGACCAGATTCCGGCACTATCGCCTGTGGAGTTCACCCCATTTGATACCCTTGATCAGACATCCATGTTTTTCGAACAGTATCTGATTCAGGATATTCGAGCAGCCGCATCTGTTGCCGATACGCTCGGCGGATTCTCGCTGGTCCAGCAGTTTGAACAACAGTTAATGGAATTGGACTGTTCCATCAAATGCCGACGGCTCATCTGCACAGAAGAAGGATCTGCATCTCATCTGCCGTCAGAAAAAACGTTCTTATTCGAACACTCCGCGATGGCTACGTGCAGTGAAAAACTTCTGACCGCGGCCGGAAACAAATTCTCCCCGGTAACACTTGACGCCGGCATGAGTGAACTCGAATTCGACTCCAATCTGGTCTGGATTGAATTCGAAATGCAGACGGAAGCTTCCGACCAGCGCATTGGCTGGTCGAATTCCGTGGTCGCGTGGCTTTTAGACAGACTGGACCAACATGAATCCAGCACTGGGACTCGTCCTGTCCTGATTTTTTCTGCGCTGCGTGGCCTTCACCAGCAGATTCAAACACCGTTTACCACAATGGGCGACGAAAGCCTGGTCCATGTTCCGCTGTGGATCGATGATGGCTCTGGACACGCCTGTCGTCTGCAGCGGCTGGCCGGCAGTTTTGACCTGCTGCCCACAATTTCCCACTATCTGACAGGACGGGATCACGACCAACAGACACCTCTGGCCTCCGCTGGGCAGGCTTCTGTCGGTTTGGCGGATCTCAACTGCAAGCCGACTTGCCTCAGTCACCTGTCGCAGCCTTTCGAGTTCCCAACAGACCGTCTGCTGAAGCTGACCGCCGACACATGGACCGGCCTGCGTACTCAGCAGTATCTGCTGATCCATTCTCAGGCCACGCCGGACTTGCAAACCGCAGAGTCCGATGACGACTCACCAGGTTTCGTTCCAGCAAAAACGCGCGGGCTTTATCTGAAGCCTGATGACCTGTGGAATGTGCAGAACTCCATCGTGGCGTACGAAGCGATCGCGAATGAAATGGAGAGCGTCAATTTTACTGCTGAACAGGATCACGGAGAGCCACGATCCAAGTAGGACATTACCTGTTGCGCCGGTTATCGTTCTTCTTCCAGCACGGGCTCAAACGGCTCCACGTGAATCAGGACCGTAACCAGTCCCGGCATCGCCGATTTCAGCGTCGCTTTTACTTTTCCCGCAAGTGCGTGCGCCACCCGGATGCTCAAATCCGGGTCGACTTGCAGATGCATGTCCAGATGAAAACCGGCCCCACTTTTTCGCACAAGCACCTTCTCTATCAGACGAACTCCTTCAACCCGCTCTGCAATAGACACAACCTTCGCCGCCAGATCGTGGGATGTTGCATCCATGAGTTCCAGCAGCGAGGGACGAATGAGTTGAACGGCAGTCATCAGAATAATTCCGCTGGCCAGAATCGCGGCCGCTTCATCCGCCATCACAAGAGCTTTGATTCCAAAAATCTGCGGCCCCCACACAGCGATGGTCACGCCCAGGAAGGCAGCGGCCGACGTGATCGCGTCAGATCGATGATGCCACGCATCAGCCTTCGCAGCGCTGGATTCCAGTTCGTCAGCTCCTCGCATCACCACGCGAAAGAGGACTTCTTTCACACACACGATAAAAATCAGGACTCCCAACGTCCACGGAGCCGGGGGCTCATGAGGAATCACAATTTCGTGGAATGATTTGATCACGATGTAAACGGCGGCAACGATCAGCATCCCTCCCACAGCCAGTGAAGCCAGCGCCTCGGCCTTGCCATAGCCATAAGGATGGTCACGATCAGCCGGTTTCGCAGCCACTCGCAAAGCCTGCCAGACAAACATAGAACCCAGCGTATCAGCAAAGGATTCTACCGCGTCGGCGATCAGCGCACTCGACCGGCCCATGACTCCGGCAGCAAGTTTCATAATGGCCAGAAGTACGCTGGCAACAAAGCCAATGATCGTATTTCTCTGAAGCTTCTCGCGTGACACTCGAATAGTCCTTTGAAATCAACGACGTTCGACAACACGCCGACCGAAAGTCGTCAGCTGATTCATTCCAGGTCTCAGCAGGTCATACCACGGAACTTCCGCGAACACAAACGGAAAAACGCTCCGCACTGATGAACCTCAATGCGGAGCGTTGGTGTGAATACAACTTTTTGGGGACACTTCGAGGGAACGTTTGCCGACGAGTCTCTCGATTTCAATTCACGCTGAATTAACGCTGTGGGAACACATGGACAGCGCGTCCGTCAGCAGCGACTTGCTGAGCCAGCGCGGGAGCAGATGGAGCACTCAGTTGATGTGGAACATACTCATACGAAATTGGACGCATGACGCTTGTCCGGTGCACAGGAGTTCCTGAACGAGGAATCAGGATCTGCGGCTGAGTTTCTGTCAGTTCGGCTGGCGACTGCACTCTGTTATCAGCGTGCAGATTCTTATCGAGATAGCTGCCCCGATATTTGTTCCAGAACTGCTGAGAATAGGGCATGCCGTGCGCAGAACCCCAACCTGATGCGATCTGAGTCTGCGAGAACACATGGCGGTAATTGTAAGGCCTGAAGCTGGCGAATCCGCCGTAAGCCGGATACCGCTGATAGTAGCCGTGCAACCACGGATCCTGCTGATCGTAAGGATAGAGTTGGACACCATCGCCGCCGGCAATGGTATTCGAATACTCGATCCCGGGCATTCCCACCTGGGCCTGAGCCGAGGCAGTGGCAAACAACGTGATGCCGAAGGCAAACAGAAGTGATCGACGCATTGCATCCCTCCGAGGTCGAATACACAGTTAAAATTTGCCGTTACACCAAGTCCCTGGATTAACGAGCAATGTGATTCTTTTTCTTCATCGGACGCCGACCGCTCAGTTTCTGTGGCAGAGGTCCAGAAAAAACGGAGCCCTTCCAAGTCTGCGCCGTACGCATATTTCGAACGGTCCGACCGTCAAATCTTGACTTCACGCCAATGAGTTCAATTTCTCCTGGCAGCCGATCAAAACAGTGTGTAAATCAAAGTCTCCGGATTCGTAATCTCGCTGCTCCGGATGTCTGTTTTTTGTCCGTGGCGATCTTTACTAGGAGCATCTTCGAATGCAACTGCAGCTCTTCTCTCGAAACAGTGGTCAACACTCGGTACTCATGGCAGCACTAATCGGCTTGCTCACGGTAAATTCTGCGGCGGCAGGCGAACTGTCATCGCTCTTTGGACACGGATCCGGCTGCAACTGCAACTCAGCTCCCGTCCACTATCAGCCCAGCTACAGCATGGTCGCGCCAGCGCCAGCCGTCTACATGGCCCCGATGGTTGAAAACGCGTGTGCCTGCTCGGCAGTAGCTTCAGCGTGCTGTGGTGTTGGTGGCGGAATGTTGCCACTCGGCGATCTGTATGGATCAGGCAGTTTGTATGGCACTTCGGCAAACCATGGCTACGGCAGTCCTGCACCCGGCAGCTTTCTGAGCGGCTATGAAGGTCTCCCTAATATGGATGGCGGCGGTATTCACCATCGATATCCGTATCACAGTTATCGGCGGCCCTGGGCGCACCCCGGCACACCATCAACAAACGTCACAATTGTTTGGTAGTGCATTGATTCGTTTTCATCGGGAATGAATGATCGACCACTGATGGAAGTCCCGACTGTCAGACAGTTGAGAACCGCCCTGGAACTCTCCTCGTCTCCCGCTTGAACACCATCGCTGAGTCGGATTCGATCCACGGCATCAAACGGCGTAATTTGCCGGTGATCAATCAGCTTCCGGACCCTCAAAGTGAGGGGTAATACCGGTTCATTTTACGCAATCGTCTGGACTGACAAAACATTAGGGGCTGCTAAACGACAACGTGCCTGATACCTCATTGGTTCGTAGGTCACCGCCGATAGAAAGGTTGAAAACTGTACTTTGCCCAGGTCATTACTGCGGCGCGCTGATTTGCTGATCACACGGAAATGTGAAAGGTGGCCAGTTTGAAAGAGCTACAGACGCGAGAGAAATCAATTAGGGTCTCTTGCGAAGTTGCGACACGGAAGGAGCACTTCGAATGTCAGCTGAAGATACGGCGTCGGGATTTCCAATTAAAAGTTGGTGTGAATTCCTCCACAACATGCCGTTGCGGAAAGTGCTCGCGGGAGCAATTGGAAGTCTTGCACTTATGCAGGGCACGTTGAAGGCTCAGCAGACCGATGCGTATTCACCGCAGCCTCAGCCAGCCAACAGGCCTGCTCAGATGCAACCTCTTCGGCTGGAAGATTCCTCAAACTCCGGACAGGTGGATGCCAAACTGAGTCCCCATGTCGAGAAACTGCTGAATCCACAGTACCACCTGGAAATCGAGCGTCGACATAGCCAACTGGTCATCACCAGCAAGCGTGTCCGTCGAATTGCGGTGACCGATTCGACCATCGCAAATTACGTTCAATATTCCGAATCAGAAATCAGTGTTGTCGGCCTTGAAATGGGCAAGACAGACCTGACCCTCTGGTTCGAGGACGAAACGACTCCTTCTATCTATGAAGTGTCGGTCGTTCGTGACGCAAGTCTCGAAGAGCAGCGGACTGTCGACTTCGGTAAACTCGAACGACGTCTGCGAGACCTCTTCCCCAACTCCACTGTGGTACTCATTCCCGTTGGAGCGCAAGTTCTGGTTCGCGGTCAGGCTTATGACGGTGAAGAAGCTCAGAGCATCCTGCAGATCGTCCGCTCGGAAGTTCTTCGTTCTGTCGGCCGATACAACGACCTTGACAACGGAGCGGGTCTGAACGCTCTGGCAGCGTCAGGTATTCTGGCTGGTGGTGGCGGCGGCGGAGGTGGTGCTGGCGGCGGAGCCAACAATGGATTCCGTGACATCGTCATCAATGAACTGTCGATTCCCGGCGAATTCAACGTAAAGATGCGAGTTCTGGTAGCGGAGATTAACCGCTCAGAACTTCGAAATGCCGGGTTCGACTGGCGAGTGCTGTTCGGCGATGGCCGACACGCTGTGGGCTCCTCAATGGGAGGCAGCACGGGCACTACACTCAGCGGAATTTTCGAAAACAGTGAGATTCAGATTTTCATCCGCTGGTTGCAGTCCAACGGTACGATCAAACTTCTGGCCGAACCGCAGATCGTCTGCATCAGCGGAACGGGCGCCAGTATTCTTGCGGGTGGTGAATTTGCTGTACCAACAATCATCGGACTGGGCGGCGGTCAATCCACCACGTTCCGCGGATTCGGTACCAGCCTGGTTGTGACTCCGACCGTGATGGATCGTGACCTGATTCGATTGCAGGTTGTTCCGGAATTCAGCGAACTGAATGCTGCGAATACCGTGAACGGTATTCCTGGAACTAACGTAAAACGAGTGCAGACGACTGTCGAATTGCGTGAAGGACAGACATTTGCGATCGGTGGTCTGATCTCACGGCAGACCCTTTCCGAGACCAGCCGCATTCCATTCTTCGGCGATATTCCCTACGTGGGTCCTCGTGTCTTCCAGTCCAAGAATGCGTCTGAAGTAGAAACAGAACTTCTCGTTCTGGTCTCTCCGGAAATCGTCCGACCGATGGAACCGGATGAAGTTCCGCCTGTTCCGGGTCATAATTCGACTCATCCAACGGATGACGATTTCTGGCATCGTGGCCAGACAGAAGGACGTCCGGACAATCAGGTCTATCAGGTATCTCCTTACGGCAGCGGTTCGATGCACGGAGTTCCGCAGGGATACAGCCTGTACAACCCGGCTGTGACTCACGGCGGATACACTCCTGGCCCCGGGCTCGGTGCGGGATCTGTCATGCAGAGTCCCGGCAACATGGGAATGCAGCAGTCCTACGGCCCGCCGATGCAGCCGCAGCCTGATTATTCGGTACCTCAGGGGAATCCTTATCAGAATGCTCCGGTACAGCAATATCAGCAGATGCAGCCTATGGGAGCTCCACCGTCCCAATACATGAACCAGCCGGCAACGCCACTGCCTCCAGCTCCGCCACAGATGTTTCCTCCTCAGGGAAGCAATTCGACGGCGAAGCCCTCCATGATGTCAAAAGTGACATCGGCGTTTCGAAAGAATGACGAACCCCAGAACAAGAACAAAGTACGGCCAGCGGGTTGGAGCCGCCCCGTTCAGCGATAAATTTCGGTTGAACTGCGACGGGGCTCTCCCGGTGCTTTGTCGCTCTCTGGTCCCTGACAATGTTTATTCAGATGTGTGAACAGGAAGAGCACGGATATGAATCTTAAACATACTCTGCGGGCGAAACTCGCCTTCGCAGCGCTCACGGGGCTGGTAACCACCGGTTGCTGCTCCACTCACGACTGCTGCTCGACGTCTGAATGCAACTCGTGTGAGTGCGGTTCTTCGGGCTGCTCCTCGGACTGCTCACCGGGTTGCTTCTCCTGGTGCGGTGCCAAGCACTATCCTCGCGGTCGGTATGCAATTCCGGACGTGATTCCATTGGGTGCCGTGAACCGCGCTCACTGGCACATGATGGAGACAAACGGCGAGGCCGGCGACTTTGTGATTTATCGCAACGAGTTCGTCGACAACTCGTCCGAACTGACCCCGTACGGTCGCGATCATATCATGGAAATTGCCGCACGGATGCCGTCGGCTCCATTCCCGGTGCTTGTGCAGAGAACCCTGCATAACTCCGATCCGGAACTGGACCATATTCGACGCGATATCGTTGTCCGCGTGTTGACCGATCTGGGCAATCAGGATGCCGACCAGCGAACGGTTGTGTCACAGCCTTACAGCAACGGCATTAACTCAATGGAAGGCGAACAGGACTACGGTCGCTTCCGTCAAATTCGCGGTCGTAACGGCGGTGGCGGCGGTGGCGGCGGTGGCGGCGGCGGTGGCGGTGGTGGCGGTGGTGGCGGATTTTGATACGGCCGACTCACCACCATAAACATCCAATATCACGGCAGCTGTTCCATTCGAGGAGCAGCTGCCGTTTTTCGTTTCCATCGCAAACTGTTTCAAATCAACGAGTTACACCACCGGTGATCTCATCTCGACACAAATTGCAGTCTTGCGATACAACCCCGGTTCTCAAACCTCTCTCATTGCAATCGTAAATCTGGAATCTCTCCTCTCTCAGTCAGTCCGCTCCCGCGTACTGCCTCTCTCCCATCTCACCGTGTTTCGTCTGGAGACCTGACTATGTCAGGACATCGCTGGTCTTCTCTCCTGTACTTTTGCAGTATCCTTGCGCTTATTGGTTGCCAGTCGGACGAGTCTGGCAAACGCGCCTGGAACCCATTTCGGCGGGCCACAGCTCAGGCAGAAAGTTCAAAAGACGAGTCTCCATTTTCACTGCCCGGTTTCCCAAAGAAGAATGCTGACGAACTAAAGTCCGCATCAGCGACTTCCGACTTCGATACCCCGGTGGCTGAGGAGCAGGTCGAACAACTTTTGGCAGACGGACAACTGGCACTTCAGGAAGATCGTCTTCAGGATGCTCGTCGCGCTTACACTCAGGTGCTGACCTATTCGCCGGACAATGCGACCGCTCATCATGGCCTCGCCATGGCCGCCGACTTAACTCAACAATGGGCTGATGCGGAATACCACTATCGCCAGGCACTGCGAATCCGTCCGCGTGATGCCAATCTTCTCTGTGACATTGGTTATTCTTATCTGTTACAGAATCGCTACAGCGAAGCGTCTCGTTATCTGAATCATGCGGTGGAAATTAATCCTCAGCATGAAAGCGCGCAGATGAATCTGGCTCTGCTCGATCTGCGACAGGGAAATCGATCGGCCGCACAAAATCGTATTACGGCTCGATTTGGAATTTCCGCTGAAGCCGCTCAGGTGATGGCTCAACTGGAAAGCCAGACCGGCGTCGATGCAGCTTCCTTTACGACCGAAGCAAAGACGGAACCGCTTGCGAACTCCACGTTCGAACAGGTCCAGGAACTTGCTCGCCAGGAACGCATTGAAGCAGAACGGCGACGAGCTTCTCAGGGAACGCTCCTGGCACCTCAGACAGGCACCGACGAACTTCAACGAGTGGCCGTTCTGTCAAATCAGCTTCCACCAGGCCCCGGAAGTGCGTACGCTCCAAATGCAGCTGCTCAGTCCAATGCTGTTGCGGCAGCAAACCCTGTCAATGCGTCCGCCCCACTTGGAAATGGCACCCTTTGGGCGCAGTCATCCGGCATCACTCCCCCTGCCCTGCCCCTGCAAGCGGCAGCCAACTCTGCGTTGCCTAACAGCCCGCCGAATGTCGTTCAACCGAACTACAACCAACTGCCAATATCCATTTACCCGCCCGGCGTTGGCAATTCCAGCCATGCGAACCTGACTCTTCCGGCTGCCTCGAGCACCGGAGCTGCTGCGAACCTGTCTCAGCTTCCCGTCGGTTATCCACAGTCTCAGGTCAACTCATTTTTTCAGCCGGCCAATCCCGCACCGCCGGTCATGAATGGCTCGCCGAATTATTCTGGGGCACCAGCAGCTGCAATGGCGCCATCTTCATCGCCCCCTGGAGCTGCTCCAGTTTTTTCCGCTCCAAACCTTTCCGTCAACAACGGTCCGTCCAACAACGGTCCGTCCAACAACAGTGCGTCCAACAACAGTGCGTCCGGCAGAATCGTTCCGGTTCATGCGTCAGGTACGTTCCAGACGCCGAACGTGGGAAGCGTCAGTTATGGGCAGCCACTGGGATTCCAACCCGGCTCTTCGGGAACGGGCCCAGCTTCGCCCTTCAATGTCAACAACTCGGGCATCGCAAATCCAGCTCAAATGGATCCTGGCTTCTCTGCCGCGCCGATCGCCACAAATAGTCTGAATCCACCCGTGATGAATGCATCCCAGCCGATTTATCTGGACGGCCTGAATGCAGGGCCCGGGACCATGTTTCCTATTGGGCAATCGCCCGATCAGCGATCGAATACACCGCAACCGGGTGCTGCAAACAGCAATCCGCTCCCAAATCCGGCTCCGCAAATCAACATGAACAATGTCAGTTCGCCGGGTACGAATTCCCTGCTGAATGGTGCCTTCTACGCTCAGCCGGATTCCAGTCTGCCGGCTCAGGAATGGGCCAATCAGCAACAACAGCAACTGCGAGCCCAGCAGCTGCAATCTCAGCTGTGGCAGAATCAACAGCGTCAGGGATCGTCAGGCGCGCCGGTCTCTGCGCCAATCAATCCGTCCGGGCCTGCACCCTTTCCTTCTCGTCCGGCTCCGATCAATCCTCTGGAAGCCTACGAGCGACAGCGGCTGCAACTGGATACGGAGTACAATAAAACCTTGCAGCAGATGGACCAGAAGAATGGCCGTCAGGTTCCACAGTTTCCGTAAGGACCGCAGATCAGACGATTGGATGCTGACACCGGTATTGATGCAAAAAAATGCCTGACGAGACCGCAACATTCAGCGAGTCTGTCCCGTTGAGCATGGGAATGGTCATGCGATGGGAGGCCACCGCAATCGCCTCTGCGGAGACGCCGTCATATTCGTTGCCCATGAGCAGCACCGTCCGTTCGGGAAAATGAAAATCCGACAACGGAACGGCGGCGTGGTCGAGCACCGTCGAGCAAGTCTTAAACTGATGTTGGATGTTCAGCTCTCTCAGGCAGCCGGGCAGATCGTCGGTTTCCACGATGGGAAGAAACAGCACATTGCCCATAGAAACCCGGAGTACGCGCCGTGAGAACGCATCGGCCGATCCTTTGCCAAAAATCACAGCCACGGCCCCGAACGCTGCTGCAATTCGAATGAGTGCTCCCACATTTTCCGGATCAACGATTCTGTCGCCTGCCAGCACCATCGCGGGACCAGCTTTTGGCACCCACATCTCCGGAGGTGGTGTGGTTCTTTTGACCGCACAAGCCATCACGCCGCAGTGAAAATGGAAACCCACCAGCGTATCGGCCAGTTCTGCTCGCATCCGGTACACCGGGATGTCAGACGGAAGGCGACCTTCAAACGATGCAAACTTGCGATCACTGATCAACAGGCTGCGAACTTCAAAACCGCTTTGCAGAACCCTTTCAACAACTGTCGGCCCTTCTGCGATAAACAGCCGTTGATCGCGTGCCATATTTTGGGCCTTCAGGCTCCGAAATACGTCCAGGCGAGGATCTTCCAGCGATTCAATTCGTTCATGCAACATGCGACAGAAGTCTGACGTCCGAATGCTTGAAAATAAAGGCTTCCGCAGGAACTTCCTCGCCTCAAAACCGGCTGCCATTCGATCCGCCGGCCATCGTTGTCCCTTCTCCTGTCTCATCAGCCCCGGCGGCTCCTCCAGCCGGCCCGGCAGAAACGAGTTCGGTCCGAAGAAGTCGGAATTTGAGTGTTCAATTCTCATTGGAACGCCGTCTGCTATGATCGTTTCAACAAGAGTCGGCCGAAAGGCCGGCTGCCACAGAAACGGGCCGCTCGGTTTATCAGCCCAGCCATATTCAGAGATCAGAAGATACGCAGGCAGACCTGCAGAGAACATCTATGTCGGATCAACAAAACGAAGTCTCGGCCGACGCCGTGGACCTGCTTAGCAAAGCCTACAAACAGCTGCAGGAACAGATTCGCAAAGTCATCGTCGGCCAGGACGAAGTCATCGAACAATTGCTGATCGGTCTCTTCAGCCAGGGTCACGTCCTTCTGGAAGGCGTCCCCGGACTTGCCAAGACGCTGATGGTCAGCACACTGGCTCGCAGCCTGTCCATGACGTTCTCCCGGATTCAGTTTACTCCCGACCTGATGCCGGCTGACATTACGGGTACCGACATCCTGCAGGAAAACCGCAGCACGGGTCAACGCGAATTCCGCTTCATCCCCGGCCCCCTGTTTCATAACGTTGTGCTGGCAGACGAAATTAACCGCACGCCGCCTAAGACTCAGGCAGCGTTGCTCGAAGCGATGCAGGAACGTCAGGTGACCGTCGGTCAGACAATCCACAAACTCAGCTCCCCATTCTTCGTACTGGCAACTCAGAACCCGATCGAACAGGAAGGAACCTACACGCTTCCCGAAGCGCAGCAGGACCGTTTCATGTTCAAGGTGTTTGTGAAGTACCCGACGTTTGAAGAAGAGCGTTTAATCGCGCGTCAGACCACATCCAACTTCCGCCCGGAGATTCAGCCTGTCCTGACCGGCGAACAGGTGCTGCAGATCCAGACCACCGTCCGCCAGGTTCCCGTGTCTGATCACGTCATCAATTACACGCTGGCCATTGTGCGACAAACCCGAGTCCGTGAACCGGGGACTCCGCAGTGGATCAACGAATGGCTCGGCTGGGGCGCAGGCCCGCGAGCTGTCCAGAATCTGCTGCTGGGCGCGAAGACTCGCGCACTGCTCAACGGCCGCACCACGGTTTCGACAGACGACATCCAGAAGCTGGCAGCTCCTGTGTTGCGTCATCGTATCGTGCCGAACTTTACGGCTCAAAGCGAAGGCATTACGTCCGACAAAGTCATCGAACGCCTGATTCAGGAAACCCCGGCCCGAGAAAGCGAACTGACCAGCGACCCGGCCCTGGGAAAAATCTTCGCCGCCTGACGCAATAATGCATCTCCCGTCGACGGAGCGACGAGTGTACCATACACCCGTCGCTCCGCCGACGGGATTTTTTCTTCCATCATCATTCCTGACCAGCATCAGTCGAATCGGAATCCGCAACCACATCTTCCTGAACCGGCCTGACGTGATAAACGCGCATTGAGTACCCAATCAAATCGTCCGGTTCACGCTGCAGCAGCGGATGGTAAGGATTTTGAGGATCCACGAGTCGCGTTAAACCCACGATGTACCAGCCGGGCGGGAACAGCGTTTCCGAAGAAGGCCCGATGGAACTCGAACGACTCAGTTGGCTGGCTGCGTCTGTCGTGATGCCCATTTGTTCGGCAGACACATAACCGGACGGATGAATAAAGAGCGGTCTAGCTTCCGGATGCTCCTCCACCCACTCTTTGACCAGGATCATGTCCTGCCCCCAGTCGATGTTGCTGTTGTCCAGATGCTTCCAGCCGTTAATCGAGCCTCCGGCCACTTCGTTGAAGTACGACAGGCTGTGCGGATACACGTTCAGACTGCTAATGATCATCCAGGCCATGCAGATGATCGGCACGGCTTTGGCCAAACGAGAGCTTGAAGTCAGCAGCAATGCCGTTCGGCTGGCGAAGATAAACAAAAACGGAAACGCCGGCAGCACATAACGCAGATGATGATTAAAGCCTGTTTGAGAACTCACCAGCCACAGCGTACACACCGCCGGCGCCAGCAGATAAAGCGTCTCAAACCAATGTGCCCCGACGGTCCCCAGCGGGATTGCGCTCTCTTTTTGCTGCTTTACCATTCCCTCGGCGAGCCGCTGGGCGTCAGCGCTCCGTGTCCGCTGTTCTGGCACTCCGTGACCTCTGCGGTAAAAAACGCCCTGCCAGGCCGCTACCCCAATCAGCACCAGTGTCCCCACCGGCAGCTTCACCAGCATCGCATACAAATAATAATACCACCAGCCGCCCTGTCGTTTCACACCACGAAGATACGATAAATATCCCATTTCGTATTCGAACTTAATGTGATCAATTCCCTGCACAAAGTTACGAGGCACCGGCATTGGCAGATTCTCAAGCCACGTCCCGAGAAATCGATTCCCGCCCTCCGCCGCCGCAACGCCCGGTTCTAGACCTGAGAGCGAACGACTGAAGAACTGAAATTTCCCCAGAGGCTGAAAACTGTGCTCAAACAGATAACCATTATTCAGCACCCAAAACGCCAGCAGCACTATTACACTCAAGTGCCCCAAATCATCACGCCATCTGTGCTTAAAAGTAGCCGTCACTCTCCGAGTGACGAACTGCGATTCCCGATCTGAAGCATCCACTTCAAGTCGCATCGCGTTACTCGGAGCGTGACGACTACTAACTCGAACTAACAGCCAAAACGCAGGCCAAAGCCCCAGCAGGAACAACCACGTAAACTTTGTCAGCAACGTCAGCCCCAGCAGGATGCCTGCAGCCGCGGCCCAGCCCATGGAGCGATGAATCAGCCATTTACGGAACACATAACACGCCGTGACACCAACCGCAGTCGCACCCGCATCCGGGGTCATCAGAGATCCATAAGCCAGCACATTCGGGCAGAAGCACCACAGGCACAACGCCATCAAGCCGGCTCTCAATCCGTACAATTCACGAGCCCACAAAAAGCAGGTGACCGCCCCCAGCAAAGAGAACGGAATACAGGTCCAGCGAGCCATCGCGAAGTCGGAAAGAAATGAATTCGGATGCGTTGAAATAAATCGAGCGCCAATCCCAAATTCCGTGCGGCGCCGCGGCAGAACGTCGTAGCCGTTGAATTCAATCGAAGTGGTATTGAAGTGCAGTGGAGCAGTCGCGACCGCACGAACGAAAGGCGGATTCACGTTGTAGAGATCAAACCGGTTCAGCCGCCAATGACTCAGCCCCGCTGAGAAGTGCCCCACTTCATCAATCGTTGGAGAATGTCGAACGGCGGACCATGCCAGCAGCCCCGTATGAATGAGCAAGACAATAGTCACCATCTTGACTTCGTAACGACTCATACTGACGGACCACCAGACGATTCGGGAAGCTCACGAGGAAATCACCCCTTCCAGTGTAGAACAGTTGTGCCGCCCGTCCACGCCCATAGTAAGCCCGTCGTGGGTGCATTCGGCCAAAACGGAGGACCCGAAAACCTGGGCCGGAAGTGAGCTCAACAACGCTGGTATTCGCCAAGCAACCTCGCCGAACACAGCGAAAACGCACCGCAAGGCTAAAGTTTGAATTTTCTCAAAATCAGATACGGTACGGATTGACACTACTCAGTAGACTCTACACGCTACACACTACACGTGGCCAGAGCAACGATACTTTTTGTCTTCTGACCGGAGTTCAAGTTATGTCTGAAAAGCGTCTTAGAAATCTTGCCGTTTGTTTAATTGCCGGATTGTTGATCATGCCAATTTCCGCCATTCACCTCGCTGCGGAAGAAGATTGTGGAACCATAATGGCGACGCTTTACGGTTACACAATCTGCAATACGGCAGCCACGGAGTTCCGATGCTCAGCATGCAGCAATTTCGCCGGCCCTGCCCCAATTCCTGCAGTTTACAATGTCACTGGCGGTGCCAATGTTGTCCTCCCCAATCACTCTGACTACTCAAGCGCAGTCTATTACAAGTTCGATAAGAATGTGCCATGCACCGAGCTTGTGCACTGTGTCCCGGGTCCGCAAGTGCCGAATACGCTGTGCCAGAATTTTTCTCTTCTGTTGGGCTGTAATGGTGGGTTCGCATTGTCTCATTGCGATCCGCTCACTCCCGTTAGACAAGGAATATTCAATACGACGCCGTCGTACGCGGCGTGTGGTCGAAGCAACTGACTCCCCGAAACATAAGAACTAATTCGATTTTCCTGTGGCTGACGGAGATGGAACTCATTTCATTCTTGCCTGCTGAATGTGCTGGGAAATCGACGCCACAGATTGCTCCTCGTGTTGATGATGCAAAACAGCTTCCTGGCTCCGCCTGCGGAGCTTGGGTGTTCACCCGGCCCGAGAAAAGCGTTACCTCGGGTTGAATCGTACGGCAGGTGTGACACAAAAACCTATGAGCTTTCTAATCACAATGTGCCTTCTGCTCAAATCGCCGGTGGAACTCCTTGCGTGCGGCCTTGGCTTGGCACAATCCCAAGAGTGGAAGACGGTTCCGGAGCAAGACGCGCCTAAGACGCTTGCTATGGCGGCGACGGAAAACCGAGATGAGCGAATGGCAATTTCCACGCTCGCTGCCCGTTGTGTGATAAAAGACGTGCATCTGCGCCCCTTAAACACAGGAAAGCTTGTACTGGAAACCTGGAATCTGGCCGGTGAGTTTAAGCTCGATGCGGTTACGGACGAGGTGTTGTCGCTGCTGAAATTCCAATCGCCTCGGCACCTGACAACAATTGCAGGCAAGGAAATTACGGCATTGACAGAAACGGAAGACGCTCAGGTTGCCACACGGACCCCGAGTGTACTTATGCAGGGCGAAATTGCCTACTGGTTAAACGATGACATTGACTTTGGCGTTAGAAAGGGCGACCCGAGGACGATTGGCTGGATCGCAGAAAAGAGCAATTTGGTCAGGGCGTTACCACGATACGAAGAGGAAAGAGGAAGAAGACGTGCCTTGTACTTTGACCCCCGGGTCTGTTTTGACGTGTTTGATGGCATTCAATTCCATGACTGGTTAAAGCAGATTTCGGATAACTGGGGTAAACTGCCGAGCGGTAAATCCTTGTTAGTCAAAAACAGTGGAGATAAAATTACTTACCGCCTCACCATTTCAGGAGAAGCAGTGGCTTTCGTTTACGAGTTCGGGGAACCCACTGGCATGCAGGTTTCACATGCCTACACGATAGATCCTGTCAGCTCAGTCAAATCGCACGAGTTCGACGTCGACTATTCGTATGTTGGCACGGAACTTATGCCCGTGCGGTTTCGGCAATTTCAGACTCGGCGGATCGATAGTGTCGACGTTCGCGAAGGGCGAGATGTTTCCCTGACGGACCTTCGGGTGAACGCAGTGTTTCCGGATGGCACATTTACGCTGCAGTCGCTCGGATGCAGGATTGGTGACCGAGTACAGGATCACATAACGAACGATATTTCCTTGGTTTGGAACGAAAGCGGAGAGTCAGAAACAGTCGAAGAATTCGAGTCGCGGTTTCCAAATGGTTTTCCACATCACGGTCACAATTCGGCAGCGTTGACTACAAGTAAACTGTTTGTGGCGAACGTTATTGCCGCAGTATGCCTAGTCATATGGCTGAGAGCCAGGTTGCGCCGAACAAGGAAATTTCCCGAACCTGAGGGTGACGCTTGTCGACTATCTGACTGACTAGAAGCATAAAAGGTGTCAGGAACCGTTTATTTGAGTTTTGGCCGTCCTTGTGGGCGGGTAGTGATTTCCAGACCCAGTTCCTTCGTGGCGGTGGTTGCCCAGGTTTCGTCTCCGAACGGGGAGTCGCGATTGACGCTGCGGCGGAGTGCTGTAAGTTCTGCGTCCGTCTAGGAGAATTGACATGTGCCACCCAGCCTGCTGATCGTCGCTGCGGCCATGCAGACAGCAGGGCCTTTTCTTCCGCCGAACTGTTACGTAAACGGTTCTCTGACACCTTTTTTGCTCCGCCTTGGCGCGTCCATTCACTGACCAAACACATAGAGATCGCAACGTGAGTGATTATTTCGTGACATCTGAATCATCCTGTGGTAAAGTCCCGGCATGTCACCAATTGCCCCCACAATTGACCAACTGATTGAACCTGTCGGCCAATGCTTGACGGCTGAGGTTGCGGAACGTCTGATCTCGTTGCGAGCTAATCCGGAGTTGCAGCGTGAGGTTGACCGATTGGCTGACAAAGCTAATCGCGGCAGTCTTACCGACGACGAACGTGCTCAGTATGAGCAGTATGTGAGCTTCGCACAATTCGTCACGCTTCTTCAGATTAAAGCACGCGACCTGCTGGATGGTCGTTCCGGTGTTGCCTGATGGACGAGACCGTTCGTCAGTTTGTGCGTGAACGCGGTGGTCATCGCTGTGAATACTGCCGTCTTCCCCAGGATGCGGTCCCTTTCCTGCGATTTCACGTCGAACATATTCAAGCCACACAGCGTGTTCTGGACGACAGCGAATCAAATCTTTGCCTCGCGTGCCCTCGGTGCAATCTCAAAAAAAGGGCCGAACCTCGCCACGCTGTCGGTTACGGATCGAAAACTGATTCGGCTCTTCCACCCCAGAAAAGATGTTTGGGAAGAGCATTTCGAAGTGATTAACGGTCTCATCGTCGGCCGGACGGAAATCGGCACGGCAACGGTTAATCTTCTGCTCATGAACGCAACTGACCAGTTAAGAATTCGACGGAAGCTGATTTCTCGCGGTGAATACTACTGAAAGCGGGGTCCAGTGGCTAGACTTCCGGAACAGTCTCAGCCTCGAAACTCGACTTTGCTGCGTCAAGCGAGTGCATCCCGGCGGACAGGTCCATCAAACGGCTGATTCGGGACACACAGGCTCGGGAAAGTGAACTGACGAGTGACTCAGGATCTGGAAAACTTTTTGCGGCCTGAGGAGATTGCAAGAATCTCACGGCTGGAGTTGCGGGCACGACGAGTCGTCGAGGGCTTCGTGTCGGGGCTTCATCGCAGTCCGTACTTTGGACAGTCGCTGGAATTCCTGCAGCACCGTGAATACGTGGCCGGGGATGACCTGCGCCGCATCGACTGGAAGCTGTGGTCGCGTTCCGACCGCTACTATCTTAAGCAGTTCGAAGAAGACACAAACGTCCGCATCATGTTGATCGTCGACGGCAGCGAATCGATGCAGTTCAAATCTGGCTCGATGTCGAAGTTTGATTATGCTCAGACGATCGCTGCGGGTTTTGCCATGTTGGCTCTGAAGCAGCACGATTCCGTCGGAGTCAGCGTGTTTGATTCCGCGGTCCGCGCCCAGATCCCGGCCAGCAGTCGTAACAATCATCTGCAGGCGATTCTGGCTGGTCTGGAAACTCAGACAGCCGGGGGCAAGACGGATATCCTCGGCGTACTGCGACGAGTCAACGAATCACTGACGCGACGCAGCATCGTGATCCTGATGTCAGACCTGTTTTGCCCGCGTGAAGAACTGTTCAAAGGTCTGACGATGCTGCGTCAGCGAGGCCACGAGGTCATTGCGATGCATGTGATGGATGATGAAGAACTGGAATTCCGTTACTCGGGCACTCTTCGTTTTGAAGGTCTCGAAGACGGCGGTAAGTTGACGTGTGACCCGGCGGCGCTGCGAGCTGGCTACATGCAGGCGCTCGAACGTTTCCTCGATGCCATTCGCAAACGCTGTGCTGGCAGCGCAGTGGATTACAAATTGATTCGAACAAGCGATAATCTGGATGCCGCATTGGCTCATGTGCTGATGCAGCGAAGGCGGAAATGACCAATGAGTCGCCACACTCGTTCCAGGGCTCCAGCCCTGGAACGCAATGCCCGCGAGGCTCCTGCCTCGCGAGCACCGAAGTAAAGGACAGGAGGCGGGAGCCTCCAGGCAGTGTGTTCCAGGGCTGGAGCCCTGGAACAAGAGAGAATTCTTTGGTTATTGAACCTTAGTTATTGGTTATTCATCTCATGTCGTGGCTCACCCAGTTTTTCCTCAACCCGGCTTATGTGCTGCCTGGGGCTGCGCTGGTGGCGGTGCCGATCCTGATTCATATCCTGAGTCGGCTGCGGTACAAAAAGGTGCGATTCGCCGCGATGGAGTTCCTGCTAGAAAGCGAAGAGCTGAATCGTCGTCGAATCATCCTCGAACAACTTTTGCTTTTACTGCTCAGAATACTGGCCGTCGTCCTGATCGCCCTGCTGATCGCGCGGCTGGTACTCGACCCCAGTCGTCTGCTGATGCTGCGCGGGGCCAGCATGCATCATGTGGTACTGCTGGACGATTCACTGTCGATGCGAGATCGTGAAGGCGATGCCACGGTCTTCCAAAAAGCTCTGACAACGCTTGAGAACATGCTGGCCGAAGGAAGCCGTCAGCCGGGCGCATCGCGAGTCACAATCCTGTCGATGACCGATCCGCGTCGGCCGATTGTGTCCGATCGAGTACTCGACGGGGCTCTCGTCCAGGAGTTGCTTCCGCGGCTTCGCAACCTGCAATGCACCTGGCGACCTGCGTCGCCTGTGGACGCCATCACCGCTGCAAAAGATATTCTGGCTGCCGATGGCAGTGCTTCACCGCAGGTGCATGTGATCACCGATCTGCGAGCGGCCGACTGGAATAGTCGGCCCGAAGTTACCGCTGCATTGGAGTCACTCAAGACCATCAAGGCATCTGTGGATCTGATTAAAGTTGTCAGAGATCCTCGCCCCAATGTGGCATTGCACCAGTTAAACTCAGAGACGCTTGCTGTCGCTCAGGGAGTTCCCTGGAGAATGACACTCACCCTGAAGAATTATGGTTCGCTGAAAGTTTCAGGCCTGCGCGGCACAGTGCTGATTGACGGTGCCCCGTTGCCCGGCAAAGTGCTGATTCCCGATCTGGAATCCGCAGCCGACGTGCAGGTCTCGCATGACCTTGTGTTCGATGTCGAGGGCTCACATCAGGTCGAGGTGCGGTTGGACGATGATGCCTTGCGGGAAGATAATCGGCGGTTTGTGGCCGTTGAAGTCACTGATCGCCGGATGGTGCTGATCGTCGATGACGAAGGCCAGCAGGAGGATGCCTCCTTTGTCGCAGCTGCTTTAAGCGCCGATCCCGCACTGACAGGTCTCGCCAGCGAAATTCGTCCCTCACAGGCGATCGCCGGAGTAAACCTGAACCAGTACGACTGCATCTATCTTCTGAATGTCCGGGAGCTGCCGGCCGACGTCACGGTGCAGTTAGCGGAATATGTTCGCGGCGGTGGCGGCATCACATGGTTTCCCGGCGATCAGGCAAATACTCGCTGGTATTCAGAAACCCTGCGGGAACCATCTTTGAACTTGTTCCCGGTACCGCTGGGGACTCTTCACGAAGTTTCAACAACGGCCGCTGCCGACGGAACATCGGCTGTTCTCCCATTTCTCAATCCTGTCTTCGAAAAGCATCCGATATTCCTGATCTACAATTCTCCCGACAGTCCGTTCCCGGATACGGTCCAAATCGCGCGCTGGATGCAGGTGACTGACGACTTCAAAGCAGACGACAAAGAACGAGCGGATGGCGTGCATACGCTGATTCGTCTTAAGAATGGTCAGCCCGTTGCGTTCGAACATTCGCTAGGCAAAGGCAAAGTTCTCACCTTCCTGACCGGTGCTGGTCGCCGCTGGAGCAATTGGCCGGTCGCCCCCGCCGCTCCCGGATACGTCGTGATGCATTTATTGATTCACCAGCACCTGCAGCGAATGACCGATTCTGTGCAACTTCGTGAGCTGACTGAACCACTGCAACTGGACTGGCCGGTGAGTCAGTTCAACGAAAATGTGGAAGTGTTTCTTCCCGAAGCGACCGATGACAGTGAGCCAGGTTTAGAGACGTTCGTCCGATTGCAGGCTACTCCCAAAAAACTGGCCCCCCAGAGTTCAGCACCCAAAGCAAAGACGTCCGGCGACGCTCAGTCTGAATCTGCAATCGACAGCAAAGAGAAGTCGAAGGGCCAGAGCGAGGCCGCGGAAGAGAGACTTTCAGTAACCATTGCTCAGGCCGAACGTCCGGGCATCTATAAAATCCGACGATTTGATACGGAAGGCAATGGTTCCGATCTGTCAGTCGCACTGAATGTGCCCACAACCGAAAGTGCATTGGCAATTGCGGATGCAGAAACACTGACTCAACAGGCTGATCTCGGACACGTAAGAGTTCTTGAGGCGGATGCTGCTCAGGCTCTTGGAGGTTCCGAAGCCGGTCGCGAGATCCGCTGGGTGCTGCTGGGATTGCTGATCGTGGTCCTGATTGCCGAACAGTTGCTGGCTCTCCGTTTGAGCTATCATCCGGAGGTGGTGCGATGAGGGAGAATAGTTTTCAGTTTTCGGTTTTCAGTTTTCAGAAGAATAGCGTGCAGACAGACGACGCTCGGAGAGATGCTGGTCATTTGAGATTTCCAATTTCAGATTTCAAATCGCCGAAGGACCTGCAGAAGGATACTGCGAAGTTCGGTTCGCCGCAGTTCACCAGCTATCAATCGGAAGGCACAGCATCAGTTCCCGTCACTCAGGCGGCGACACAAACAGGCACACAGATCGACACTCAGTCCTTTCAAACGACTGAGCTGGATCTTCCGGAAACAACGACCGGAATCCTGCTGCTGTTTGGCGGACTGGCGGCTCTGGTTGCACTAACGGTCCGAACCTCGCTGCAGGACTCTCGTTTTCTGCAACGCAGTTCGCGAATTGCACTACTGGTCCCGAGACTCATTCTGCTGCTGCTGTTGCTTGTGATCGTGCTGAATCCTCAGAAACGGACGCAACTCAGTCGCGTGGAAAAATCTCGTGTCGGAATTTTACTGGACACTTCGCTGTCCATGGCGTGGCCAGCAAATGATGAGGCAGGCGGGCCAGCAAATGATAAGGCAGGCGGGCCAGCGGAGGAGCGAGGCGGCGAGGGAGGAGATCAGAAGCAGCCTGAGACAAGTGGGCCTGCAGAAAATGGTACACGCGCGGATGCGGCGTTAAAGTCGTTGGTGGAATCAGGTGTTCTTGCAGAACTCAGCAAGACACATTCGATCACCTTCTATACGTTTGATTCACAACTGGCTGGCCCATGGGCGATCGTCAGCGATAACAGCGTGCGATTTGTCGACATCGAAAGCAAGGCCACGACAACCTCTGCAAATGCCACATCGAACGCGGCCACCATGTCGCTGGATGAAAAGAGCGACGACGCACATAAGATTGCCGATCCCTCAGCCATCGCCAAATGGCAGCGCATCCTGCAGCCGCGCGGCGCGGAGACACGGCTCGGCGATTCCTTGTATCAGATGATCGGGCAGATCACGGGACGAACGCTCAGCGGTGTTGTCGTGCTGTCGGACGGGCAGTCCAATGCCGGACTGAATGTCGAACCGGCTCGCGTCCGCGCGGAGCGGACCGGTACAAAACTGATCACGATCGGGATTGGCAGCCAGAAGCCTCAGATGAATCTCTGGATTGCGGGAATGCAATCACCCACTGACGTGCATCAGGGTGATCCATTTGACGTCAACATCATGGTGCAAGGCACTGGTGCGGCCGGACAACAGGGGACGGTCCGATTGTTCCAGCAGTCGACAGATGGCGATGGTAAAGACCGTCGCCAGATTTCTGAACAGACAATCGAATTTACGGACGACACTTTGCCCACGTCCATTCGCTTTAATCAACAACTGACTGTGCCCGGCAAATACGACTTCGTCATTCGCATTGAATCGGCTGCCGGTGCAACGGAAATGACACTGGAGGACAATGAGCGTCGGCGAACCATCGAGGTTAACGATCGACGCATGAAGGTCCTTGTCATTTCCAGCGGACCAATGCGAGATTATCAGTTCGTTCGCAATGCCCTGTTTCGTCACAGCGGCGTCGAATCAGATGTATGGCTGCAGTCCGTGACGGATGAGAACGTCGGTTTTGTCTCACAGGAAGCAAAGACCCTGCTGACCAAATTTCCCGCAACCGAAGCTGAGTTATTTTCCTACGATGTCATCGTGGCCTTTGATCCGGACTGGAGCAGGCTGTCATCCGAACAACAGACGTTTCTGAACCGTTGGGTGTCTGATCATTCGGGCGGACTGGTCGTCGTCGCGGGGGAAATTTTCACTCCCAAACTGGCTCAGGACTCAGATGCCTATCGCGACATCAGTGTACTCTATCCGGTGCTGCTCAATCGCATGCTTCCGGAAATGCAGCTGACACAACGTGCCGACGAACCATGGCCGCTGACGTTAACACAGGAAGGCCGTGCCACAGAGTTCTTGAAGATCGCGGATGCCACAGGCAATGCAAGCGTTGACCTTTGGTCCACTTTCAAAGGCATTTATCGATCGTATCCTGTTCGCGGTCTTCGCGATGGTGCGGTCGTACTGCTGGAATATGGTAACCCGCGTGCTCGAACAGAACTTGGCCAGCCGCCGTTTCTGGCTTCACAGTTCTTCGGTACCGGGCGGTGCATTTTTATTGGCTCCGCTGAAACGTGGCGTCTGCGTGAGATCTCGTCTGAAGGTCATCAGCGATTTTGGACCAGTCTGATTCGCGAAGTCGGTCAAGGCCGTCGCAGTCGTGGCACGGCACGCGGTCTCTTGCTGCTGGATCGCACCGAAGTCGCGCCCGGCCAGCCGGTGAACATTCGAGCTCAGTTGTATGACGCTCGCCTGCAGCCGCTGGTGATGGAATCCGTCCCGCTGAATATTGTGGACAGCGAAGGCAAAGCTGTCAGCATCCCGGACCGACTGAACGCCGATGGGCGAGGTGCCGGTCAGTACGTCAGCAGTTTTCGACCCACTCGATCAGGCGCCTATCGAATTTCTGTACCGATTCCAGAATCGTCGGATGTACTGCAGACTACGATCGACGTGGTCCTGCCCAATCTGGAGTCACAAAACCCCACTCAAAATGCTGAACTGCTGACCAATCTGACGAAAGAAACTCAGGGCCAGTATCTGAGTCTCTCACAGATCAGCACCCTGCCCTCTTTGCTGACCGATCAGAGTCAGCCAGTGGTCGTGGACGAACGGCTGCAGACCCTTTGGGATCGTGGATGGATCCTGTTCCTGATGGTCACTCTGCTCGCCTTCGAATGGATCCTGCGCCGCGTGTGGCGCTTGTCGTAGGGCGGGACGACGATTTGCATTCAAGATTCTTCAGCGTTTCCAACGTCGTTACCAAGCGATCCTGACACAGGACCTGTTCATGTTGCCCGTCGTCGAATCTTCCCAAGCACCATCAACCATGCCATCTTTTCCCATCGTCGGCATCGGAGCGTCGGCAGGTGGACTGGCTGCGTTTGAGAAATTCCTGTCTGGAATTCCCGAGGGTGTCGATCCGGGAATGGCCTTCGTGCTGGTTCAGCATCTGGCTCCCGATCATAAGAGTATTCTTGCGGAGATTCTGGGACGCACGACTTCTCTCACCGTGGTTGAAGTCGAAGACGATATGGTAGTTCGGCCGAATTATGTCTACGTGATTCCGCCCAGTCATGATATGGCTCTGCTCAACGGAATTCTGCAGTTGCTGAAACCAACTGAGCCGCGAGGACATCAACTGCCGATCGATTTCTTCTTTCGTTCGCTGGCTCAGGATCAGCATCAGCGAGCCATTGGCGTGGTGTTGTCCGGATCCGGCAGCGACGGTACGCTTGGCATTCGAGCCATCAAGAGCGAAGGCGGAATAATCTTCGCGCAGAAGACGGAGACCGCCGAGTTCGACGGCATGCCGCGCAGTGCGATCGCGACGGGGCTGGTTGATTATGAGTTACCGCCGGAAGAAATGGTCGCTCAACTGATGATCTACACATCGCAACTGTTTGAGAAGTTGCCGCAACCCGTTGCAGGGCCTAAACCGGCATTGGTCGGTTCTCTGACGAAGATCTTCGAGTTGTTGATATCTCAGACCTCGCACGACTTTTCTCGGTACAAGCCAAGCACCATCTACCGCCGCATCGAACGTCGGATGGCCGTGCGTGAGATTGAGGCCATTGAAAAATATGTGAAGTACCTGCAGCAATCGCCAACAGAGATTGATGCACTCTTTCGAGATCTGCTGATCGGCGTGACGAACTTCTTTCGTGATCCCGAAGCGTTTCAGGCTCTCGAAGCTCAGGTGATTCCACAGCTCCTGGCCTCAACAACTGCGGCAGATTCCGCGACAAAAGAAGTGATTCGAATCTGGATCTGCGGATGTTCGACGGGCGAAGAAGCGTATTCGATCGCGATTCTGCTGCGCGAACAGATGGATCTCAGCCGCAGGAATATCACGGCTCAGATCTTTGCCACTGACATCGATATTCGAGCGATCGAAAAAGCGCGGGCCGGAGTTTTTCCCATCGGCATTGCGTCGAACATCACTCCGGAGCGGCTGTCGCGATTTTTCATCGCGGAACCAGAAAACCGCGGCTATCGCGTGCAGAAAAATATTCGAGATATGGTGGTGTTCGCAGAGCATGACGTCAACAAAGATCCACCGTTTTCGAAGCTTGACTTAATCAGTTGCCGCAATGTTTTGATCTATCTGGGGGCCGAACTGCAGAAGAAGCTGATTCCTCTGTTCCACTTTGCACTCAGACCGCACGGTTTTCTGTTTCTGGGTTCATCGGAGGGAATCAATGACTTCAACGATTTGTTCTCGACGCTCGACCGAAAAGCCAAGCTCTATCAGAGACAAGCTGGTGAAGCGAAGCGGCAGCACTCATTCCGCGGACGAGTTCTGGCACCTCTGACCACACTGGCACCTCTGACCACAATTGATACTTTTATGCCAAAGATTTCTGAAAAGGTTGCCGGCCCTGTGAAACGTCCTCTTCGTGAACTTGTTGAACAGACTTTGCTGCATCATCTTGGTGTCTCGGCCGCGCTGGTGAAAGCCAATGGCGACATTCTTTATCTGCATGGTCGCACGGGCCTGTATCTGGAGCCCAGTTCGGGTGAAGCAGGCATCAACAACATTCTGAAGATGGCTCGCGAAGGACTGAGGCATGACCTTGCCGTATCATTGCAACGGGTCGTGGCGACTCGGGAGATCGTGCACGCCCCGGGAGTGTCTGTCAAAACCAACGGCCATTTTACTCAAGTGGAGCTCAGTGTCTGCCCCGTCATTTCTTCGATGCTAACGGGAGTCAATGAGGCCGCTGATCCTGCGGACGTGTCGTTGTACCTGATTATCCTGCAACAGGCGACGGAGTCATCGACTGCTGTCTCCTCAGCGGCTTTCTCCGGCGAAGCGGCTCAAGTCCCAGAGGCGTCTGCGGAAACCGGGGCAGTCATAGCCGCCTTGAGAAAGGAACTCCATGCTCAAGATGAGTATCTGCAGTGTACTCAGGAAGAACTGGAGAGTTCGACTGAAGAATTGAAGTCGTCCAACGAAGAGATGCAGTCCGTCAACGAGGAGCTGCAGTCGACAAACGAAGAACTGGAAACCTCGCGTGAGGAAATGCAGTCGATCAATGAAGAGCTCTCGACAGTCAATACCGAGCTGCAGGAAAAGGTGCTGGATCTGACTCGCTCCAACAACGATATGAACAACCTGATATCCGGTACGGGCATTGCCACGATCTTTGTCGATCAGCAGTTGCGCATACTTCGATTTACGCCAATGGTCGCTCAGTTGATCAATCTGATTCCCAGTGATGTGGGGCGACCGGTCGGTCACATTGTTTCGAATCTGGTGGGTTACGATAGTCTGATGGTCGATGCTCAGGCTGTGCATGACTCTCTGGAATCTCGCGAACGACAGGTGCAGACGACGTCCGGTTCCTGGTTCACACTGCGGATTCGACCTTATCGAACTCTGGGCAATGTGATCGAAGGTGTCGTCATTACGTTCGTCGACATTACCGAAACGAAGCGCATTGAAGAAGCACTCGCAAAGGCGAACGATCAGCTTCGTCTGGCGATTGTTGTGCGAGATTCCAGTGACGCCATCACGGTGCATGATCTGGAGGGCCGCATTATCGCCTGGAATCCGTCTGCTGTGCGGCTGTATGGTTGGAGTGAAGCCGAAGCGTTGTTGCTGAACGTCAGGGAGTGTGTTCCTGAGCTGTTGCGAAAAGACTTCTTCCTGAGTGTTTTCACGCATAATCGCGAAGAACCACCGCAGCCATTGCGCACGAAACGCACGACGAAGGATGGCAGAATTCTTGATGTCTGGGTCACGGTTTCGACACTGGTCGATGCATCCGGGCAAACCTACGCATTCTCCACGACTGAGCGATTGATTAGGTCCATTGCGGAAACGGAAGAGTAAACGGTAAAGTCGCTCTTGCGGCCGGGCTGCCTAGTGTCGTCTTTCGCTCTGCGAAAGCCACGCAACTTTCGCGGAGCGAAAGGCGACGTTTCTAAATCGACAATCCGCTGCGGCCCCGCGGCTGATTTGATTCGTATTGATTTGATTCGCATTGATCTGCACTAACACCTTAACACCTATTCGACTCTCAACACCTGAAGTACCCCGGCTGAGTTTCTGCTTGTGTGTTCATTTCAATGGAGTCATCCGCAATGACCCGTCCACTACGTGTTGTCGACACGCAAACCCTGCGACAAAACGCGGAACAACAACTTCGCCACGAACCTCAGGTGATTGCCAAAACCGCCGAGACGATGTCTCCGGAGTTGATGCAGATCCTGATTCATGAACTGCGAGTTCACCAGATCGAACTGGAACTACAGAACGAAGAACTCCGGCGAAAACAGGCCGAGTTGGATAGTTCCCGTTCAATGTATTTCGATCTCTATCATCACGCCCCGGTTGGGTATTGCACGCTGAATGCCCATGGGTTGATTTTGGAATTCAATCTGGCAGTCTGCAATCTGCTCGGCGTCACTCCTGGTTCGATCACCATGGCCCGATTTCGTAAATTCATTGTGCCAGACGATCAGGATATTTTTTACGGTCATCGTCACCGGCTGATGATTTCTGGCAAAACCGAATCCTGTGAATTGCGTTTGCGTCACAAGGATGGAATCACGACTTGGGTTCAGCTCGACTCCAATACTTCTCAGGGCGCCGACAACGCGTTTCTGCAGCGGATTGTGCTGACGGACATCACTGCGATCAAGGCAGCCGAATCAGCACTGCGAACACGTGAAGAATTTCATGTTTCGATATTTGACTCCCTGTCAAAGCATATCGCCGTGCTTGACGAGAATGGAGTGATCATTGCGGTCAACGAGGCGTGGCGACGGTATGCCAGAGACAACGGTGGTTCGGCCGAGTTGGCAAATCCGATTGGGGTCAACTATCTGCAGATTTGCAATCTGCCTGGCAGGGAATGTAGCCGTACCGATTCCGCTCAGTTGTTGACAGGAATACGAGCGGTCCTGGAAGGACGCCAGTCAGAATTTCCAATGGAATATCCGTGTCATTCGCCGGATCAAAATCGCTGGTTTCATGTGCAAGTGACTCGAATGCAGGGGCTTCGGCCGGGGTTAATCGTCAGTCATCAGGATGTGACGAATCGAAAAACGGCCGAGCTGGCTCTGGAAGAAAGCCGCCGTGAACTTGCCCTGATCGCCAATCATGTTCCCGGGCCGGTTGCTCGAATCGACAGAAATCTGCGTTACCTGTTCGCCAACAATCACTATCAACACTACTTTGGAAAATCTCCCGATCAGGTGATCGGACACCCGATGCCCGAAGTTTTGGGGAATGATCTCTTTCAGCAGGTGGAGCCGTTTACTCGCCGCGCACTGGCGGGTGAGCACGTCACCTTTGAAAGCGTCTATCGTTCTCCAGATGGGAAGGCCCGTCATGCTCTCGTGAACTATGTTCCTGACCGCGATTCAGAACAGAACGTGATCGGCTTTTTTGTCCTTGCCATCGATATCACAGAACGTAAGGAGGCAGAAAACGCAAAACAGGAGACGCTGAAAACCCTTCAGAAGATCACAAGCCGAGTGCCCGGTGCTGTCTATCAGTTTCGGCTTTCTCCGGACGGACGAGTCTCCCTGCCCTACAGCAGCGAGGGGCTGAAGAATCTGTTTGGAATTGCTCCGGAAGATGTACGGGAAGATGCGGCTGATCTCTTCACAAAAGCAAACCCGAAAGATCTACCCGGTATCATGGAGTCGATTGAGACGTCTGCTCGCGATATGACACCGTGGTCTCATGAATATCGATTCCTGATCGATGGCGAGGAAAGATGGATTGCTGGTAACTCAACTCCAGAACGGGAGCCGGATGGCTCCGTTCTGTGGCATGGATTTCTCAAGGACGTGACGGAACGCGTGGAGGCGGAAGCAGCCAGAAAATCGCTGGAATCTCAACTGCGTGAATCGCAGAAAATGGAAGCCCTTGGAACGCTCTCCAGTGGCATCGCCCATGACTTCAACAACGCTCTCGCCGCGATCCTTGGGAATGCAGAACTGGCTCAGAAGGAAATCCGGGGAAATGAGTTACTCGCGCAGTACCTCGGGGAAATCTACCGGTCCGGAATCCGCTCGAGAAATCTCGTGCAGCAGATTCTTTCTTACTGCCGACAGCAACCGACAGAGCTGCGCCGTCTCGCTCTGGCAGCCGTTGTTCATGATGCGATGGCGATGCTGAAAGCTACGGTGCCAGTCAGGTTTTCATTGACCGTTCATTGTGCGGATGAACCATTCTGGATACTTGCTGACAGAACACAGATTGAGCAGGTTATCATCAACCTCGTCACGAACGCCGCTCAGGCGATTGGCAGTCAATCGGGCACGATCGAGATTGGTGTCGAACTGATCAATGCAAATGCTCCTGAACTGGCAATTTGTCCGCTGCCTGCAGGTCCATTTGATCATACTTGCCGAGTTGTCCGGCTCTCCGTCAGTGACGACGGCCCCGGAATTGCCCCGCAGATTCAAGACCGACTCTTCGAACCATTCTTCACGACAAAGCCCCTCGGTGAAGGAACAGGACTGGGTTTGTCTATTGTTCAGGGGATCGTAAAAGTGCACGGCGCTTCTATTCACGTAGACAGCAAGCTGGGCAAGGGAACGAAGTTCAGCATCGACTTCCCGGAGGTCGTGGGCGATACTGCTGACCGGCCGCTCGAGAATGAACTCTACCAGCATACCCTGACCACTGCTGCTGTGGCCGCCGTCTGTGTAGCCGCCGTCTCTGTGGCCGCAAGTAATGTAGCCGTAGTTGACAGACCCATCCCTAACGAGAGTCGGCATGTCTTGTTGATCGACGATGATGCGTCCGTGCTGAAGATCTCGACGCTGATGCTGAAGCGCATGGGGTACACCGTCAGTGCGTACGACAATCCGCTCGCGGCACTTGATGCGGTTCGTAACGATCCGACCGCGTTTCAAATTGTCATCACAGACTACAACATGCCCGTCATGGCGGGCCTCGAGATTGCTGCCGCCGTGCGAGATCTCTGTCCCGACCTTCCAGTCGTTGTGACATCGGGAAATGTCGACGATCAACTGCGAACCGGCGCGGCTCGAGCGGGCGTTGCCGAACTGATTTCCAAGCCGTTCACAGCCAGCGAGCTGTCCGCAAAGATCGAGCGAATCCTGAGGTAATCGCGGCCACGTTGCCCCCTCTTCCCCGATTTTTTGCGGAGAGAGAGCGTGTCGTTGAATGGCCGGATGGACGCAAAATTGGCGGAGAGGACCGGGGTGAGGGGGCCGTTCAAGTACGCTGCCACCCACGAAAGCCCCCTCATCCGGCCTATCGGCCACCTTCTCCCCCGCGCGGGGGAGAAGGGACAAAATTCACGCGGTCATTTATGCTGGCAAGAGATTCGTAGTCAACCTGAAACACCAAACAGGCGCTGTTCAGCCTGTCGCTCGGTCCGGGCTGCGAAACGCAACTCCTCAATTCACGGTTGACAGTGCACCAGGTTCGCGAGTGCCGTTGCCGTCAAACGTCTCGCGAAGTTTGCCATCAATCGCTGATCTTGTCACCATGCGACTTCTGTTTCTGCTTCGCCCACTCGGAGCCCATCATGAAGATCGCGTTGAGTTCGCTCTGTTTCAGTCTGCTGCTGTCATTCACATCCGCTCTGCTCGCGCAGGAGGAACGCATTCCGCACGCTCAGGACAAACCGCCGGGGCCGGCGCTGAGTCCCGCGGAGGCGATTGCGAAGATGACGATGCCGGAAGGATTCACCGTCGAGCTGGTCGCGTCGGAACCGGATATCGTCAACCCTGTTGCTATGACCATCGACGAGCGAGGCCGATTCTGGATCACAGAATCGCTCGAGTATCCAAGGCGTTCACCGGGCCCGGGTCGGGACCGCGTCAAAATCCTGGAAGACACCGACGCCGACGGCAAGGCGGATAAGTTCACCGTGTTCATGGAAGGCCTGAACATCCCCAGCGGAATTGCCGTCGGACATGGTGGAGTCTGGGTTGTGAATTCACCCGACATTTTGTTTGTTCAGGATACGGATGGAGACGGCAAGGCCGACACGTCGGAAGTCGTCGTCACCGGTTTCGGTCGCGATGACACTCACGAACTTCCCAACTCACTGACATGGGGACCCGACGGCTGGCTGTATGGACTGAACGGAGTTTTCAATCCCGCTCACGTAGTTTACGGGCCGAAGAACCCAAACTTCAAGGAAGGCCAGAAGCCCTGGGACTTCACTTGTGCGATGTTTCGCATTCACCCGAAGACTCGCGAGTTTCAGCTATTTTGCGAAGGCACCAGCAACCCGTGGGGCATTGCGTTTAACGATGAAGGAGAAGCCTTCATCAGCGCATGTGTGATCGATCATCTGTGGCATCTGACAGAAACAGGCTACTACCATCGCCAGGGAGGTCCGTATCCGCCGTTCACGTGGAAGATCGAAAGCATCGTCAGCCACAAACATCAAAAGGCGGCGTATTGTGGCATTCACTGGTACGACAGCGATGCGTATCCGGAGCAATATCGCAAGCAGCTTTACATGGGCAACATCCATGGCAGTTGCATCAACGCAGACAGCATCGAACGCTTTGAATCGACGTACAAGGCATCTCCCGAACCCGATCTGCTCAGTGCCAACGATGCGTGGTTCATGCCGGTGGTTCAGAAGACCGGGCCGGATGGATGCTTGTACGTACTGGACTGGTACGACCGCTATCATTGCTATCAGGACGCGAACCGTGATCCTGCGGGAATCGACCGTCTGAAAGGGCGACTTTATCGACTGCGATACAAAGACACGCCGCGCGCAAAGCCCGAGGATATGGCAAAGCGGAGCGATGATGAGCTTGTCTCTCTGCTGGGTTCGCGAAACGGCTATAAGCGGGATATTGCTCAACGCCTTCTCACGGAACGCCTGCTGTCTGATGGCGACCACCAGGAGCTCGAGGATAATCTGACGCTGACGTTTGGACTGCCGGGCCCTGAACTTGGGTGGAAGAATTCACTCGGAACTCTCATCAGCGCCGCCAAACTCAATCCGGAAATTCATCTGCAGTTTCTTGAGGATGGCGACGTTGAATCCATGGCGCGAGCTGTTCGTGCTGCCGCTGATCTGAAGGAAATTCCCGAAGCCATCGCTAAGCGAGTCTTCGAACTTCGCAACGATTCATCACCAATCGTTCGTCTGCAAGTCGCCATCGCGGCTGCGAAGCAAAAATCCATTCCGACCATCCCAACTCTCGTCGCCGTGCTGGCTCAGGCTGGCGACGATCCGCTTGTCCCACGAATTGTCTGGCAGAACCTGCATCCACTATTGGAAAACCAAACGGCGGAATTCGTGGCGGAAGTTCAGAAGCTGCGAGCGGCGGATTCAGGCACGTATCCAAAGCCAGTCATCGATCTGCTGCCCCGCGCGGCAGATCGCATTCTTTCGACCAGCAAACCAGACACGCTGGCCGTGGCGGAACTCGTCAAACTGTTGCTCAGCACCGAGGCCACTGATGATCCGGCCGATCGCTGTCTGCAACTTCTGACGGCTCGCATTCGATCGGGCGAAATCACGGGCGACTCGCTGGTCAGCATTCAGAAGGAACTCGACGAATCGCTGCGGGCCGCGATGGAGAACGATTCCGTCCGAGCATCGACGGTTTCAGCAATGGAACTGGCCGCGTCGCTTCGGATCAACGACGGAGTCACTGCGGCGACGAAGCTGGCTGAGCAATCCAAAGATGAAACGATCCAGTTGCGATTGATCAACGCATTGGTGACCGCGAAGAACGATGTCGGACTTAATCTCGCCGAGTCCCTGCTGAAGTCGTCAACATCGTCCGACGTTCGTCGCAAAGCGGTGCAGGCTATCGGGCGAATTGGTTCATCTTCTTCGACAAACGTGCTGATGCGGCACCTTGAGACTCTGCCTTCCGACGTGCAGCCAGCGGCGATTGAAGCGTTGACGGATCGAGTCGATTCAGCGACCGCTTTACTGCAACTGGTACGCGACAAAAAGATCCCGTCGACGCTGATCAACGCCAACCAGGCGCAGAAGATGCTTAGCCTGAAGAGCGAGCCTCTTGCGGAACTGGTCATCAAACACTGGGGCGTTGTGCGAACAGAACGCGATCCGGCCCGAGTCGAATTGATTGCTCGCATGCGTAACGAGTTACGTACAAGTCACGGCGATCCTGTCGCTGGACGAGTCGTCTTCAAGAAACTCTGCGCGCAGTGTCACAAGATGTACGGGGAAGGCGCGGAGGTTGGTCCGGACATTACTCGCAACGGTCGTGCGTCGTTTGAACAGTTGCTGTCGAATGTGTTCGATCCGAGTCTGGTCATCGGCTCGGCCTATCAGGGGCTGACGGTCGTCACGAAAGATGGCAAAGCGATTTCCGGCTTGCCAGCGGAAGACAGTGTTCAACGAGTTGTTCTGAAAGTACAGGGTGACAAGCAGGAAATCATCGCTCGTGCGGATATCGAAGAAGTCGTGCCGAGTAAACTGTCTCTGATGCCGGAGGGAATTGAGAAGCAGTTGCAGCCTCAGGAACTTCGCGATCTGTTCGCCTACATTTCGCTCGACAAACCGCCGGAAGATCCAAACGCAAAACTGCTGGTGGGATCTCGGATCATGCCCGGAGAAGCGACGAAGGCAGACGACTTTCCAGCTTTGATCGAACAATTACTGCCGGGCTACGCAACCAGCAAAGCCGGCGAAGGCGGCCTCGCTGTAATCTCCGACTATCATGGCCGCCCTGCCCTGCGGACTCATCCCGTGTCTCGTTCCGAAGCTTGCCAACTGACGGCTTCCACGACACTGCCCACGGCAGCCAGCGTCACCCTGCGTCTGAGTGTCGCGTCGCACGAACAGGGCGACTGGCAGCTGATTGTGAACGTCAACGGCCAGACTCGCCATCAGTCCATCGTCAAACGGGGGCAGAACGGTGTCGAATGGAAAGACGTCTCCATCGACCTGACCGACCTCGCCGGCCAACCGGTCACTATCGATCTGCTCAACAAAGCCAACGACTGGTCCAACGAATTCGCCTTCTGGAACGCCGCCGAAATCGTCTCCGAATAACTCACCCAACTCGTTCCAGGGCTCCAGCCCTGGAACGCACTGCCCGGAGGCTCCTGCCTCCTCACGACTTGCAATGCACCACTACGCCAAGTCATAATGTCTTAAGTAGATAAAAACTATCCCCGCCCTCTCGTTCCAGGGCTCCAGCCCTGGAACGCACTGCCCGGAGGCTCCTGCCTCCCCACGACTTGCAATGCACCAAACAACTCTGGAGGCAGGAGCCTCCGCCCAGTGCGTTCCGAGGCTGGAGCCTCGGAACGAGGGGTAAGGAACTTCACCATGGCACGCACACGTTACCGGTTCTCTTCCGAGCAGCGACCCCACTTTCTCACCAACACAATCGTCGCCTGGCTGCCTGTTTTTTCCTACCCGGACTATGCCAACATCGTTCTCGACAGCTGGCGATTTCTGCAGAAAGAACGTTCGATTGTGATCCTCGCATGGGTCATCATGGAAAATCATCTGCACTGGATTGCTACAGGCCCGCTACTGGCGAAGCGAGTCGGTGAGTTCAAGTCGTATACGGCCAAAGCGATCCTCGAAAAGATGAAGCAGAACAACGCTTCGATCCTGCTGCAGGAACTGGAATACTACAAGCTGCGTCATCGAGTCGATCAGACGTATCAGCTTTGGCAGGAAGGCAGCCATCCGAAAGTGATCGAATGCGACGAGGTTTGCTGGCAAAAAGTGGAATACACGCACAATAACCCCCTGCGGCGTGGATTTGTGGTTCAGCCGGAACACTGGCGATACTCAAGTGCCCGGAATTACATGGGCATGCCTGGGCTGCTGGATGTGTGCACGGACTGGCGGTAAGGGCAAGGAGGAGGCAGGAGCCTCCGAGGCAGTGCGTTCCAGGGCTGGAGCCCTGGAACGAGGGCGGGCTAAGGAAACTGTGCTTTCCTGAAATGTGGGGCCTCGAATAGACTTTGCCGGGTTATTCAGCGTCGATGGAATCGACGTAAAGTTTTTGCTGAAGGGGGCTTCAGGTTTTCGCACGGACGCAACAACCGAGCCGGCTGCTGCTGGTTGTCCTGCTGTTTTTCGGTGCCAGCGGATGTGTTCATCAACCTTCGCTGCCCCGAGCATTTGAAGCTGCGCGCACGCTCGACGGCCGCATGCTCCCACCTCAGCGACAATACTGGACCGCGTTCCGAAATCCGTCGCAATTCAATGCCACGGGATTGTATCTGCTGCAACCGTATCAGCCCGGTCGCGTCCCACTGATCCTGATCCACGGACTGGCATCGGATGCGCTGACCTGGGACGAAACTGTCGCCGCATTGAATGCGAACCCGGATATCACCGCCCGCTATCAGATCTGGCTGTATCAATATCCAACCGGCCTGTCGTACCTTCGAACCGCAGCCGAACTTCGCAAAGAGCTGCTCGGCATTCGATCGCTCCTCGACCCGGCAAACAACGATCCGGCGTTTGAACAAACCGTTCTGGTCGGCCACAGTATGGGAGGTGTCGTCGCAAAACTGCAGGTCAGCTACAGCGATGATCACCTCTGGCGGGCAATTTCCGACGTACCACTCGACGAGGCTTTGAATTCTGGTCCCATTTCCGACGACGCCGTAGCCTCCGTCCTGTTTCAACCCGTGTCCTTCGTCAAAAAAGTTGTTTACATCGCAACGCCCCATCAGGGATCCAACTGGACTCAACGACCACTTGGACGAATCGGTAGCTGGCTCGTCAATATCCCCGACACAGTCGAGCAGGAATATGCACGACTGACTCGCGGCAGTCCCGGACTGATTCGCAATCCCGGTGCCCGGCCGCCCACCAGCCTTGACCTGCTGATCCCTGGCAACAACATCATTCGAGCCACCAATTCACTCCGATATGCCGACGGTGTCGCCACCCACTCCATCATCGGAACCGGCTATCGTTCGCCGGACGGATTCATGGGCGACGGAGTTGTGGCGCTCGTGAGCGCTCACCGGTCCGAGGTGCGCACGGAATATTTCGTCAAAGCGACGCATTCCGGCATTCTCAAGAACTCCGCAGCGGCTGCCGAACTGACCTGCATCCTGACTCGTTGAGGATCGTTGGATCAGTCGCAGTCGCAGTCTTGTTTCGCTTTGCGAAACAACGCTTCTTTCGCGGAGCGAAAGGCGACTATGGAGCCGTTCGCGATCAGCACAGGTGGCTGAGATGCTCACAAACGACGGTTTGAATCTCAGTCCCTACGTCGTCAATCGTCCGGAGCGAACCGTCTTCGCTGAGACCATATATGGTTCTCCAGTCCAGACGACTGTGAGCCAGCGCCAGGTAGCAGCGGCGAACACGCTCCAGATAAGGCAGATCGGATTCCTGCAAATCGGCCTCCTGATCGGTGTAGTCACGCGTCGCTTTTCTTGAGACCAGTTCGCGACTCATCTGCGACGACATATCAATGAGCACCGTCAGCGCCGGACGAGGCAGCTGGAAAACTTCGTACTCGATATTTTCGATCCAGTCCACGAGCGCCGTGCGTTCCGCTCCATCCAGTTTGGCCGACTGATGCGCCAAATTGGATCCGACAAATCGGTCCAGAACAACGACGTCATTGTCTTCCATCAACTGCATCAGCAGCGGACGCGATTCAAAGCGATCTCCGGCATACAAAACCGCAGCCAGTTGCGGATGAACCTGATTCAACGATCCAAAACGGCCGTTCAGGAAATCGCCGATCGCACCACCAAAATTAGTCGCGCTGTATCGAGGAAACTGCAGCGTATCCACTCGCAACCCTCTCTCGCGCAATGACGAAACCAGCCGACCAGCCTGAGTTCCCTTGCCGGCGCCGTCAATTCCCTCAATCGCGATCAGCGTGGCCATGAAACAGCTCCCGTGTTCAGAGTCACGCCTTGAGGAATGCCGAGCGTCACAAAGTCGCCTGGTTCTGCCCCGCAGCTTTCTTCCACCGAGTCGAAGGCAACATCGGCTTCGGCATGGACATGCGTCCGAACCACGTCACGTTCCGCCCGCAGTGGTTCGCATCTCTCTGCCACAACCCCTTCCCGGTTCGCAGCCACCGCGCGACATGTCAGAAAATGCCCCAGATCAAACGCATTGCCCGGCACTTCCACCGGCATGTACCAGCGATCCGTTCCACGCACGTAACCGGGGCGAGTTTCTGATTCCCGTTCCGCCAGCACTTCCAGGACCTGCAGATCTTCGCGCGGCACCGACTGGCCAAATGCCAGACCATTCACACGACTTCGATAAAACTGCTCAGCCAGCTCGCGTTCCAGATCTCCCAGGATACGAACACGTTCGCGGAGCACATCCGGCCGCACCTGATCTGGCATTGTCGCGGCCGGAGTTCCATCGCGACGACTGAAGGGAAACACATGCACTTTCATAAAGCGTGCTTGACGACATGTTTCCAGAGTCTCTTCAAACTCTGCATCAGTCTCGCCGGGAAAGCCGACGATCACATCGGTACTGAACGCAGGATCGTTGCCCAGCATGTCTCGAATCTGATCCAGACGTTCCAGGAACCTTTCGACTCGATAACGACGACGCATGCGAGTCAGCACACCGTTGCTGCCACTTTGCAAAGCCGGATGAAACTGCGGACACATGTGCTCGCAGTCTCCTGCCGCTTTAATAAAGTCATCATTCACTTCCACAGTTTCGATACTCGACAGTCGCATCCGCCAGTTGCCGGGAATACGATCCAGTCGACGCAGCAGATGCCACAATCGCTCGGGCTTGTCACCTGGCTGCAAATTGTTCGTGTCGACACCGAAGTGTCCCATGTGAATTCCGCTGATCACAATTTCGCGATAGCCGTGTTCGACGAGCGCACGTATCTCGTCTTCGATGTCGACCGGCCGACGACTCCGCAGACCCGGTCGCACTGTCGGTATGATGCAATAGGAACACTTCAGAATACAGCCGTCCTGAATCTTCACAAAGGCACGCTGATGGCCTTCGAAGTCCGTGATGCCGTTGGGCATATCCACGATACCGAAACGGCTGAGCACGTCCGGCAGTTCACGCTTGTCGGTCACCACTTCAATCACGTTGGGCAGTTCCGACACCGCACGCGGATCACGAGTCGCATAGCAGCCCATGACGATCGTTTTCGTGCCCGGATTCTGGCGCGACAGTTGTCGAATTACCTGGCGAGACTTTGAGTCACCGTTATTGGTCACTGTGCACGTATTCACGACGCACAGATCGGCCGACTCCTCGCCGCGAGCTTCACGGTAACCACTCTGCAGCAATGCTTCGCGCACAAGCTGAGTTTCATACTGATTGACTTTGCAGCCGAGCGTCACCAGTCGGCAGGTTCGAAGTTCAGACATGGCTCTGGAACAGAAAAAGGTTTCGAGGCATCGCGTGATTGAGACTGCGAATGGTGCACCTTCCCGCCTCGAATCTCAATGGCGGACATCAATGCGGCTGAAATTTGGCTCAATTACATCCCCGAACGACGCTTCAACGCCTCTTTTCCGAAGAAAAGTCTCAGCTTCCGAAACATCCCCTCCCATTTTGCCCGCATTTCCGATGTCAAATCTGAAATCTAAAATCGCTCCACTTCGATCGCGTTCTTGCGCCCTCCCTGTTGATCCGCGACAGCGGCATTCCCCGGAGCATCCTCATGCTCTCCCTGCGCAATCCTCCAACGTCGCTTATGGTTGTGACATCACTGCAGTCCGAAATATCGGACGATATTTACGTGGTCTGCTGGATCAACAGGCCATGATTCCGGCAAAAGCTGCACGCAGGGGGCGGGAAACACCTCAGGTGAAGCAAATGAAATTTTAACGTGATACTTTGAGTTTCACGGTTTTCACGAACAAATCCGCGTCTCTTACGCAATCGGAATTTTACGTTAAGCGATCTGACAGCTTCGCCCGATAACTTGCTTCGGATCAGAGGAGGAAGTGACTCTTTCTCATGTGTTTTGCAGGATGCGAGGCACAGAAAGATGTCCCTATAAAAGAAGTGCGTGAAGGATTCACGAATGCGTCCCAAATTGAAATTGTTCGTTGGCGCCGATGAGCCAGAGACTTTGACATTTCCCGAGCCGGAGGTGTCCATCTGTCTCGGCGAGTTGAGTCGCATTATTGCCGATGCCATGATCTGGGATCGCACCTGGGTGGCCGATTTTGCCGATGACGAAGTAAAGATCTCTGCCGATCTCTACGACGTGCTCGCAACCTACGCCCATCTGCGCCCCAGTGCCTGATCAGCCGCAGAACTTCCATTCTGCTCCGCTGTTATCAACCATATTAAAGCGACGGTCATCTTTGGCCGCCGCTTTTTTTGTTTCATGACAGCGGCAGCATCAGCAGGACAACAGAACGACATCGCGTTCGTCGCGATATTCTTCCACCGGGGCTCTGCATCGTTTCACTTCACACGGGACGCGACTATCCTGCGGGCCATCTGTTCCGGCGGATCTTTCGCCGACGAATTGGATTGCCGAAATCATCCGTTGATAAAAGTGAGTCCAGCGCATGTCTCTTCGCGAAGATGCCGAAACCATCTGGCGAGCTGGCGTAGCCGCCGTTGATTCGTCACTCGCCGTTCAGCAACAGTTCCGCATCGACGGAAATATGTTTCGCATCGCGGATGTGGATCTGAATCTGGCAGATGTCGGTCGCATTGAAATCCTGGGTGCCGGCAAAGCGGGAGCCGGGATGGCAAGCGGTGTTGAGCGTGCCTTGCTTCTTCAAATTCCCAGCGATCGAATTTCTGGCTGGGTCAACGTCCCGGCCGACTGCGTGCGGACTCTGCAGCGCATCCATCTGCATAATGCACGCCCCGCCGGCCTGAATGAACCGACGGCCGAAGGCGTTGCGGGCACCGCAGAAATTTTGCGGCGCATGAACAACCTGACGCCCCGCGACGTCTGTATCGTCTTGCTGTCGGGCGGTGCCAGCGCGTTGCTGTGCAGTCCGGTTCCGCAAATCACGCTGGCAGAAAAACTGACCGTCACACGGGCTCTGGCCGGCGCGGGCGCACCTATCCAGGATTTGAACGTTGTGCGAACGCAGCTCTCGCGAGTTAAAGGTGGACAATTGGCAGACGCCTGCCAGGCCGGAACCCTGCTTGCGTTGATCATTTCCGACGTCATCGGAGACCCTCTGGAAATCATCGGCTCCGGCCCCACCACTTCGGCTCCTCCTCGCCCGCAGGAAGCCATGGACATTCTGCAGAAGTACGATCTGCTGGATCGTGTGCCGAAAAATGTGATCCAGTTTTTGAGCGCTCGATCCAGCGAAATCGAAACTCCCGCAGCCGAAACACCGTTGTCCCGCACGCCTCCCGATCGACCTCATTTTGTCCATCGCAATGTGATCGTCGCCAGTAACTCGATCGCCCTGAAGGCCGCCGAACAAATGGCGACTCAGCTCGGCTATCAGACGGTTTCACTCGGATCAGACAATGCGGGCGAAGCGGCCGACGAAGGCCGACGATTGATAGACACCATGCGACTGGCACGGTCCCAAATGTCGGCCGTTCATCCTCAGCCCTTCTGTGTGCTGAGCGGCGGTGAGCCGACGGTAAAACTGCGAACAGGGGGAGACCCAAGTGACAGCACAAGTTGCGGTGCGGCTGCTTCGCCAGCGACTGCACGCGGCGGCCGAAATCAGGAACTCGTTCTTGCTGCCATTGCGCAGTATCCGACGGCAGAAGACTGGAGCGGCCTGAGCCTCCTGTCCGGCGGGACGGACGGAGAAGATGGTCCGACCGATGCGGCCGGAGCAGTCGCGAACAAAGCTTTGATTGCTCGCATGGCGGCCGATCGTATCGATCCGATTCCCTATCTGGCCCGACACGATTCTTACACCTTCTTCGACGCGGTCGGCGGCCTTTTGAAAACCGGGCCCACGCATACCAACGTCATGGATCTGCGAGTCGGCCTGGTGGACTCCTTTGCATCCGATTAATCAATCTCTTCGCCGTTTGCGGTCCACGGAAATCGAATCTATCATCCGGCCCATGCAGGAATTGACTCAAAATAAAGCCGAACGCAACATCATCATCGTAGGTGTAGGACTGATCGGCGGCTCCATCGCAGCCGCGATTCGTCAACGCTTTCCCGACTGCAATGTCATGGGCATCGGACGAAATCGTGAACGCCTGGAAAGTGCTCGAAAAGCCGGACTGCTGACTTCCTGGTCCGACGAAATCACTGCGGACACAATTCCCACCGGCAGCCTCGCAGTGGTTTGTCTGCCTGTGAATCAAATTGCCGACACCGTCAATCAGCTGTTGAATGCCGGCTGTGAACTGGTTACCGATGCCGGCAGCGTCAAAGCTTCGATCATCGCCGCTTTGGAAGATCAACCGGGCCTTCGTTATGTCGGATCGCATCCGATTGCCGGCAGCGAACACAGTGGCTTTGAACATGCGGATGCCAATCTGTTCGCAGGCCGGCTGTGCGTTGTAACGACGTCTTCACCACAACTGGCGAATCACGAGAACGTGCAACGCGTCGTTTCGTTCTGGAAGAGTCTCAATGCTGCCGTTCATCTCATGTCCCCGGAAGAGCATGATCGAGTTCTGGCGCTGACAAGCCATTTGCCGCATATCCTCGCATCCGTCGCAGCTGGTTGTGTGGAACGCGATCTGCTGAATTTCACAGGCACAGGTTATCGGGACACCACACGCATCGCAGCAGGGTCCGCGAGTTTATGGGCCACCATTCTGCTGGGAAATGCAAAGCATTGTTTGGAAGCTATTGATGCCGCCGAAGAGATCCTGCATCAGTTTCGCACGGCTTTAGAAACGGGCAACGCGAAACACCTGGAGTCGCTGTGGGAATCGGCCGCCGAAAAGCGACGCCTGTTGAACCGCGACAAAATGGACAGGGGTTGATTAATGATTTTTGATTGGCGATTTCGAATCGCAAATCGCAAATTTATTATCTCAAATTTCAAATCTATTATTCCCCGATGTGCTTTCCCGAATGCGGAATCTGTCCAGCTCGAACTGTTGCAGCAGGGCTATCAGGTGGGACACTCTTTCATCGACCGATGTCCCCGCACGGATCCCCACGGCAATGGTGCCGGCTGTTAGCGCGACAACGCGAGAAACCGTGATGGAGATCCCAAAGGGTTTCAGATCCGCAAAGAATTCTTCATCACTGCAGACTTCACTGAATTTGATTCCCTGGTAGGTGAACTCGATGCCATACAGGTCCCCGCTCCATTGATAGACGAAGGGCCCAAACAGCGCATTGCGACTGACAACCCAAAATCGGTCGTCATCCAGAATAATTTCGTTGTTCACAGGCCGAGACACCAGAGCACACTCCTGAGCCGACTGTAGCGATTTTGATTCGCGCCGGCAGGAAAGAAAGTTCCAATTTTAGTAACAACTGCAGTACGATCGCGTTTCATCCGAAAAGAGGACAGACCATTTCCGGCAGTTGAAAAGCCCGGAATTTTGTTCCACTCAATGGAATGCACGGGGTTGACAAGGGATTCCCTGTCAAAGTATCAAACGCGTGAAATTTGCAGCAGAAGCGTTCAACCACAAAGGTACGGGACTTACAAAAGGTTACTGGTCATGGTTTTGACTCTGGAAGTAGGCGAAGTCACAGAGAAAGACAGTCTGTCGGTCTTCGCCGGGATCGAGCATTTTGGAATCGCCGTCAGTCCTGGCCTTCGCGGCGATGACGACGATGACTTCGCCGACGAAAGTTTCGCGGATGAAGACGTTGAAGATGACGAGGACGATGAATTCGAAGAAGAAGCCGACGACGACTTTGAAGATGATGATGACTTCGAAGACGACGACTTCGACGACGACGATGATGATGACTTCGACGACGATGATGAAGAAGAGGAAGAAGAAGAGGAAGAAGAAGAGTTCTGATTCTTCAGCTTTGATTCCTGATGAGTCACGCAGGACAACTCCATCACGGCTCAACGCCGCTGCTGATTGTTCAGCGCTGATCTGCCACAATACTGATGTTCAACAACGCTCCAGGGCGCTTCCTATCCGAAGCGCCCTTTTTTGTTGCCCTACGTTTCTGTTCCCGGCCACCGGGGTACGCTAGTGTAGTGTCTCTCAAGTCCCTTCGTTTAACCCGTGGCCGACAGGCCAGGCATTCTCTGCTCCTGGCCTGTCGGCCACGGGTTAAACGAGACAAAACGCGCTGATTCATAAATCAACGAAAGAGGGAGAGAGACACTACACTAGTGGTCTGATTTGCGATGAACGTCGCGCCCTTCAGACGCCTGAAGTTTCCCGCTCGCCAGCCAAACTTCTCAAAGTCCGCGAAGTCCACGCCATTCGCTGACAACGCGTCTTGAGTATGAAAAAGAAGCGGTAAGGTTTCAGCCCACGAACTTCCCCTGTACAACTTGCCCTGCCCGTTGACTCATCAACCGGCCCGACAGCCATTCGCACTGGAGTAAACATTCAATGGACGGACTTTGGGAACAGATCGAGGAAGCAAAAAGCTGGTTGGCCAGCCGCTGGTCAGGATCACCGCGTGCCGGACTGATTCTTGGCACCGGACTGGGCAGCCTGGCTGCGCAGATCCAAGTGCAGGCGGAATTCGCCTATGCCGAAATCCCACACTTCCCGCGTTCCACTGCTCCTTCCCATGCCGGCAAGCTTCTTTGCGGGACTCTGGAAGGCGTGCCTGTGCTGGCGATGGAAGGTCGCTTCCATTATTACGAAGGCTATTCATTAAGGCAGGTCACGTTTCCAGTGCGAGTAATGAAAGCCATGGGCGCCGACACGTTGGTGCTCACGAGCGCCGTTGGCGGAATGAATCCGCAATACTCACTGGCCGACATTGTGATCCTTGAAGATCACATCAACCTGATGCCCGACAGCCCTCTGCGAGGGATCAATGACGATCGTCTGGGCTCGCGATTTCCCGACATGAGCGAACCGTACAATCGCGACCTTGTTGAACGAGCAAAAGCTATCGCTCTGCGTCTGGGAATCGCGGCGCATAAAGGCGTGCTGGTGGCCGTGCCGGGTCCGAATCTCGAAACGCGCGCGGAGTACCGCATGCTGCGAACCATGGGGGCCGATGTGGTCGGAATGTCGACCGCTCCCGAATGTATCACAGCCGTTCATGCAGGTCTGAAGACGCTGGCCTTTTCTATTGTGACCGACATGTGCCTGCCGGATGCTCTGGAACCCGCGAACATCGAGAAGATCGTTCGCATCGCCGGCGAAGGTGGTCAGCGTCTCGAAAAAATCCTGCTCGAACTGTTCCGTGAAATGGCACAGAGCTGACCAGCAGATGTGAAATCTCAAATCTCAAATCTCAAATCTCAAGGCGCAAACGGAGGCAGTGGCAGGCCTTCGACGGGCTCGACAAACAGAGACTCGGGTGGTGCCGCGTCCGCCTCTGCAACGGGGCCAGCAATGGGTTTAGTGGCCGCAGGCGGAACGGCCGGAGATACGGCCGCGGTGGGTACCGATGCTGTGCCTGAACCCTCAGTCGGAGGCACGGGAATGACGGATCCTGCGGCCGGTGGGACAGGCAAAGGCACAGGCGAGGTTACCCCGTCCGCCGGCGTTGCAGTGCCTTCTTCATGAGACGCCTGCTCGACGGTCTTCTTTTCCGCCTCGTTGGCCTTCGCATCCGCCAGCTGCTTTTCCAGAACCGCGGGATGCACATAGCTGTGCCGGTCAGCAATAGTCAGCGGCTTGACCTGACGCGGCTTCTTCTTTTCGAACGGTCCGTTGATCTTGTTTCCAGCCAGCGTTACGCCGTTGTAAACGCTTCCGCGAGTCAACGGTCCAACGCCCAGGAACCACGAATCCTTGGCGTCGCTGCGAGACACCGCGGCGCCCGACTGCCACACCGGAATTCCAGTATCACGATGATAGGCAAATACGACAACTTTCGAGACGCCCATCATGTTGTTGCGTTTGCCCACCGAGATCTCTGGAATCGCAGGGACCGCAGGAACGCCACTGATCGCTGTCGCCGCAACGCCAAGCCCATTGCTCGATGGAATCCCGTAGGTCACTTCCATCGTGTCGGTGCCCAACGCCCCGACTCGTGCTTCAAGGATGTAGTCAGCTTCCGTTCGATTCAGTTCCAGCCGACAGCCGGTGGTGGTCAGCTTCTGCCGTAGCGCACTGACAATGTAGTCCGAATTCACATAGACATTTGGCCCTTTAAATGTCTGCATGTAGGCCGTGTCGAGAAACACCGTCCGCCCAGCCAGCGGAGAAAGATCCAGCTGATCAATGGCGCGGTCTACCGAATCGGACAGTACCAATTGCTCGGTACCCGACTTCTGCACAGCAGCTCCACAGCCCGCAATGAAAAGCAGCAGACCGAAAGCAACCGCGTTGTATGGGAGAGAAACTAAACGCACGCCACCACTTCCACAATCGTGATTCTGTTCCAAGCGTCCGAGCCGCTTGTTGTGAACTTCCGAAATCGCCAGTGAAGGAAAGATGGCTGACATCTTTGCCGATGGCGACTCAGAACAAAGTTTATGAAGAAACGCCCTCCGCCCTTACCCCCAGGATCAGCCAAAAGTCCGAACCGCTTCAGATTGAAAAGCCCTCGCCGACAACTTTCCGGCAGATTTTGCACGATTCACATGTACACTCAAAGGGCTCAGAAAAGGGGTCGGGAACCAATAGCCAAATGGCCCGAAGGGTGCTCCGCACTATTGGTTCCCGACCCCTTTTCTGGCCCTATTGGTTCCCGACCCCTTTTCTGAGCCGAAGGGTGCTCCGCACTATTGGTTCCTGACCCCTTTTCTGAGCCACCACTCCCATTTCGCTGTCAACAAAGCACTAGTGTACAGGCCCTCAAAATCAGACTTTGATTCCATCGATCGCCTAACCTTCGACTGGGCAACACTTTAGCCACTCGAGTCCCACACTTACCCGGCACTTCTTCTCGCCACAAAAGACATAAATCCTTTGTAGCAAGCCACTTAAAGTGTTCATCTGGATTCGCTCGGCAACATGGTTAGTATCGTGCAACCTCGCTGTCACAGGCGAGCCGTCCCGCTGTTCAGAGGAGTACGATGGACAGTGAAAACCCCCTCCAGTACGGATACCCGTCCCTGTGCTGAATGTCTTCAAGCCGAAGGCAAACAGCCAACCACAAGAGGCGCTAGCCAGATCGTCCCGATCCCCGGCTCCGCCTGATTTACGGGTGAATGTTATGACTAGCCATCGTTCGCACAGCAGAGTTACCACTCGATCCAATCCACAGTCGGCTCGTCGTCAGCGCCCGTCGGGCAGACGTCAGACGGTTCGGCCAGCTTCTGCGCATCAGCACCGCGGAGACGGACTCGCAGCGGGTCGCGCCTTTGATGCTCCGGAGATCTGGCATGAACCGGCCGGAACTGAAGATGCCGAATCGAAGGCGGCACTCAAGGTCGTCATTCAGTCAGCGGGAACCGGGTACATTCATCCGGTGACTGCGGATGATGTGCGTGAACGAGTGCTGCAGCTGCCTGCCGAGTTTCAGGAGAAACTGCAGGTCGTGCAGTTCAGCCGCATGACTCGCAAGCGTCGGCTTTTTCCCTGCTACGGACTTCAGTGGGGCTCCGCCGTTTATCTCTATCCGATCGAAGAATCACTCGCAGAAGTTTACGTGCGAGCTCCTCGGCCCGCGCAGCGCATCGAGAGTGAAATGTACGGCGGGCGTTGGGTTCAGGATGGCCCTCTGTGGCGTCTGATCTGGACTGAAAACACAATCCGCGACTTCTATCTGAACAATGTGCTGATCCACGAAATCGGACACATCAACGATCAGCGCAACACGACCTTCCGCAAACGAGAACAGTTCGCCGACTGGTTTGCCATCGAATACGGTTTCCGCGCCTCTCGCTCCCGATCTCGCTCATAATCCAGCAACGCCCTCGTCCCATTCCTCGTTCCAGGGCTCCAGCCCTGGAACGCGCTGCACGGAGGCTCCAGCCTCCAACCCTGGAACGCGCTGCACGGAGGCTCCGGCCTCCAACCCGCCTGGTCTTGCCCCACGGAACATGACGACGCTTGTTCCCTGCAGGAATTGATCACAGCAAAAGCGACCAGCCCCATCAAACGCGGCCCCCCGCCGTTGCTTTTTGAAGTTGCGCGTTTGTAACTATCCCAACCCGAAACGTCAGTGAGGGATTGCGATTTTGGCTTTCGCCAGTGTTTCCAGAAATCCCTCGCTGACGCTTCGGGTTGTGATACAAGCACCCTGGTTTCGATCGGATGCTCTACCCCTGACGCTAAACGCGCAACGTCAAAAGCCGTTGCCCTGGGTCTATTGTGGAATGGTATGGAATCGCGAGGCAGGAGCCTCTTGGCAGTGCGTTCCAGGGCGGGAGCCCTGGAACGAGGGAAAAGCGTTAGCGTTTCCAGTTCCGCATCGCCGTCTCCAGGGCGTCCTCCACAGGAGACAGCTTCAGGCCAGCGGCAATGGCTTTGCCGCTGTCCAACACACAGTTCGAACGAGGCGTCTTGGCAGCCAGCTGCATGAACTGTTCGTCCGAATCAAAGAACTGAAACGACTTTTGCGACAGTCGATGCTTCAGGATCAGTCGAATCACGTCCTTTGTTGTTACGCTGCCAGGGTTCGTCAGGTTGTACGTGCCAAACGGAATCCGCTGCAGCCAGCTGTCTACGCACGCATTGGCAAACTCATCCAGCTGGGACAGACTGTTGGTCGCCATCAGCAGGCGATCGTACCGCATCATCTTGCTGATGTAGTTGCGAGGACTATCGACTTCGTTAAACGGAATCCGCAGTCGCCAGATGAAACATTGTTCGGCCCCCTGCAGCAATTCTTCTCCCAGTGCTTTGGTGCCCGAGTAAAAGCTGCAGTTGTTCTGACGGAAGGAAAAGTTCGGATCGTCCTCCTCCGTGAAACCAGCTCCTGCTTCTTTGGCCCCGGTGAAAATACAGCCCGACGAAACATGCCCCCAAGGAGTTTGTGTCTGTTCACAGGCCGTGCGGATAATTCCTGGCAGCACGGCATTCCCGTCCAGGCATTCTGTCCGGTGAATTTCGCACGCATCGACATTCGGCTTTCCCGTGTAACCAGCCGCGTTGATCAGAAACTCGGGCCGCAGTTCGCTCAGCATCTTGACCAGCACAGCCAGCTGGGAATAATTGGCAGCACTTCGGGAGGCCACTACAAACGGCAGTTCGCGTACATTCAGACTTTTCTGAATGGCAGTCCCAACGTAGCCCTGACCTCCAAGAAGTAAAATCATTCGCCACCAGCAAAAAAAATTGGAATCAAACGAGAACAAGGCAGACGACTATGTTTCATGTCCAGCCAATTTCGTCAATCGGCCGATAAGCGTGCCAGTTCGTTTGAAAGGACGCGAGAAGATATCGGAAACCAACCTGAACTCAGCTTAGTCAATATGTCTGCTTAACCGTTAGAGCCATCCGTTCCGTTCTATTGCGGCACAGAAGAAGGGGTCAGAAACCCTTTCCTGACGCTTCCGTCCGCTCTTCACACGAATTTCAAATCTCAGATTTCAAATTTCAGATCGCGACTCCAGGGCCCCCCTCAACTAGCCACTAGCCACTAAAAAAATGCCCATCCTTGCCAAAGAACCCGACATGTTCCCTGAATCGCTGCTGGATGATCCTGCAGCGGGGATCGATGAATCGTGGTTTGCCATGTACACGTTGGCACGCCATGAGAAGGAGTTTATGCGAAAACTCCGACCATTGGAGATTGCTCATTACGGGCCGATGGTCCAGCAGAGAAAGCGATCGCCCCAAGGAAGAATTCGCACCAGCTACATGCCGTTGTTTACTGGCTATGTCTTCATGCGTGGTGACGAGATCGCTCGACACAACGCCGTCTCAACCGGCTGCATCTCTCGCTGCCTGCCGGTGACAGAGTTCGAGCAGTTGCTTGATGACCTAAAACGCATCCGCCTGATTCTGGAAAACGGCAGCGACGTCCAGCCCGAACCCAAACCACTCATCGGCCGCGCCGCCATCGTCAAAACCGGCGCTATGACCGGCCTCCGCGGCACCATAACCAAAGTCCACACCCAGCACCGCCTCACCGTCCTCGTCAACTTCATGCAGCAGGGTGCATCGGTGCTGGTGGATGAAGCGGACGTGGAGTTGCTGTAGTCCTGTCGCTCAAAGGCTAAAAAAGAGAATCAGGAACCCATAGCCAAAAGGCCCGCAGGGTGCTCTTCACGATTGGTTCCTACCCGTTTTTGAAGCACGACAGCGGAGTAACCTCTGCACCAGACGCAAAATCTGTTTCAACAAGGACAGAAATGAAGTGTGTGCCCGTGATTATTTCCATCACACTGCTGGCTGTTGCACCTTTGCTGCTGGGGCCGATTGCGGAACAGTCTGCTGTACGAAGTGCTGAGATCTTCCGCTTCCCCGCGCAACGTGTGGAACAGATCAGGCTACAGCAAGTTCTGATGTTCGGATATTCCACAAAGAATCTGAAGCTTGCGAAGAACGCCGCAGAGCAACTGCTGGCTATGGATCCGGATGATCCGACGGCCTTGTATAATCTGGCACGTGTCGAAGCCAAATCAGGCGAATCTCAACAAGCTTTGATGACGCTTGCAAAGGCCGTGCAAAAAGGCTTCCGCGATGGGAACCTGCTGGAGTCAGAAAAAGACTTCAGTACTCTCCAGGACACTCCGCAGTTCGCGGAAATCCTTAAAGCTGCTCGAATCCCATTTCAGAGCACGAAGCCAGTCCCGGAGTTCGAAGTGAGCTCGATCACCAACGGTGTCGCCCTGGTGACCGAGCGAAATACACGCTGGGTTGAAGAACGTTTTTCACTCATAACGCACTTCAAACCATCTGAGGTCACATCAAAAAAACAGATTGTGGGAACGTCTGCTGCAGAAGTCGCTGTCAATGCATGGATTCAGGAGGGCTCGGCCGCCGGGTATGCAGGCCTGCTCTACGATAATCGTGATCGAGATCATTCAAATCTGGATCTGAAGAAGTTTCCTCAACTGGCTCAAGTGGAGTATTCGCCTGAAGCCACAAAGGCGGACGCGGACTGGGGCATGCGAATCTTTCAGGCGTTTGACCTGCCGACGTTCGGAAATTCCTCCACATCACATGTCGGTTCGCCATTCTGGCGAAGTAATCCAAGGTCGTTGATGCACGAAGATCTGATGATGAAGGTGGCGTACAACCACTTTGTCAACAATCAGCTTTACTGCTACCCGGAACACAATGATTTTGATCCCCAGCATGGTGATGTCTTCGCGGCCAACACTCCCTTCTGGATCATTTCTCAGGGTTCCTCCGGATCTGACCAGCCCTTTTTGGAGGCGATTGCTCTGACGCTTGCGGCACTCAAACCGGATGTGAAAAACCTCCTGGTTGAAAAACGCCTGTTGATGCCCGTGGTTCAGATGCTGCTGCGACGAAGTCTGAAGTCGGTACAGACTGACGAGGATTATCTTAGCCACAAAGCCCATCCGGTTGTTTTTCAGGGCTCGGAGCTCGATCCGCTCAGAATGGTACGTCTGGCTCATGAACTGACTGTAGACTTGCTGCCAGCGTTCGTAAGACTGAAGGTGTTGAAAGAAGATCTGGGGATTCCTGGCGTAGATTACTTTCATCCGCGTGCCGGCGAAGTGAACTTCGACACTCCTGCTGCGATCTCAAGGATTTACCGGTCCCACTCCTATCAGCGACGCATGGTGGTTGATGCCACAGAGAGCGTCGACGTCAACGGGCTTCCTCTGCGTTTTCAATGGATCGTGCTGCAGGGTGATCCAGCCCATGTACAGATTCGGCCTCTGAACGATGCCGGCTCGCAGGCGGAACTGGTGATAGACTGGCATGAGCGAGCGGCCGTTCCTGGTCTGCCGGGAATGGAAACGAACCGCGTGGATATTGGAGTCTTCGCTTTCAACGGCCGTTCGGTCTCTCTGCCGGCGTTTGTCAGTTCGTACACATTGCCCAACGAAAAGCGGTTGTACAACGAACGACATCAGATTCTGTCGATCGACTATGGGAGTGCGGAAACCCAAACACGCTACATCGATCCGCTGATCGACGGAACAAAATCCTGGAAGGACGAATACCATTATACGGGTGACACTCTGACCGGCTGGACACGTCGCGTGAAGGACAAGCCACCGCAGGAGTTTGCATCGGATGGTCGCCTGATCGTCAAAAAGGACGCTCAGGGAAACCCCGTGGAATGGCAAACCGTGGGCTACGAATTTGAGCGAGCGGAAAACGGCGTCCCCACCCTCCGGCAAGTCATCCGCGAAGACATCGCACCATCGCCCTGACCGCCTGAAACCACCAATGGCTTCTGCGTTCTGTTGGTACCTGATTGACATGCATTCGCGTCGGATTCTGATCCACTTATTAACCGACCAGCAGAAGAAAATCTACCTGCTGAGCCTGAGGCGCTAGCCGAGTCTTCGCCGTTAAATCGGCTAGCGCCTCAGGCTCAGGTCAATCGCACCCAGCAGACTTATTCCTGCTGTTCGCCTAACCAGTCGAGGTCCGCGAAAAGCACCAACGAAGGTTTGGCCGCTTCGCTGGGCGCGCAAAAAGGGGACTGCGGAAGCAGTCCCCTTTGAATTCATTCGGGCAAGGCCGATCGCTTATCAGGCGATAACCGTATTCCGACGACGCAGGCGTCGAACAACCAAAGCCAGTGAACCCAACCCCAGAAACGCCGCTGACGCGGGTTCTGGCACTGCACTAGGAGCATTGATCGTATAGTCGAAATTATCGAAAGCAGCGTCTGTACTCGCATTGAAGACCAAGCTCGTCAAATTAGAGAACGTAGCACCAAAGGACGTGGGGGTAAGAGTGCCAAAAGGACCGAAGGGATTGCCACCAATTGTGAAAGCCGTTGCGGATGCACCCGAGCGCCCCAAATCCAAACTGTTCAAGTTGAACGTCCCAAGCCCCGTGTAGTTTACCGTCACCGTAGCGCCGGAAAGAAAGGCAAAGGCGTGCGTGCCGTTGTTGGGTGCTGTTGCCCCAGGTACGCTTGCAATAGCTACAGTGCCAGCAGTACCACCAGTTGAAGAGAACGTAAAATCCCCAAAGGACAGAGGTGTCGTGGCGATGCTACCATCAAAAGTAATCACTGCAGCGTTTGCATTACATGAAACCAAACCGAGCAGTCCCACCGCCAACAAGAAAATCTTCTGCATAAGGCAACCTCCAGAAACTCAAAATATTTATCGCAAACCACCCATTCAACACAGATTATCAATCTCGTAAACCTGAAAAATCTCAAATCAACATTTTTCCATCATTTACATGGAAAATCCCGAGAAGCTCAATCTGCGAGCAAATCGAGTTTGCCATTGACAGGCCAGACCACGTCTGGATCCCGAACCTAGAACTCGTTTCCACCAAGCGGAGCTTCAGGAACGAATCCGGTAATTGAACGGGGCCTTGCACCACTTGGTGTAATAAGACGAACATACACTCCTCGCTCAATGTTCTCACTCAGCGTCTTGACAGTGCCATCACAGAATGACGCGACGACCACCCCGATGTGACGACTGTTTGGATACGGAGCCGCTCCATCAATCCCGTTCTTCTCCTGATTTATGAAACGATTGCCACTCAAGCCTGCTGGAGGACTAAATGCAATGTTCTGAAGCTGACCAAATGTCGCCGGTGTACCCGCATTAACACCGAAAAAGAAGCCACAATTTCGAACTGAGGGATTCGCCCATGTTGAAGTGCCGGTCACAGTATCCTTGCCGGCATTAACGTTTTCCGTAAACATGATCGTGTTACCCGCACCATCGTAGATTCTACCAATATTCGAGCTCGCGTTAGCAGTTGCAGTGTCCACAAACGGGGCTGTTGTATTGACCTGCACATTCCTTCCAATACTGGCCCAAAACACTCCGGTGCTCTTCGTGACCTCTGCATTAGCGTTTGACGCCACAGAACCACCGTCGGCCCAGCCGAGTGGCTCCACTGCGAACGAATGCCCGAATTGAGCAGCAGTCGCTGGGGTCAGATTCGTCATGTCGATGTTACCATCGCCAACACCACAATTCGCAACATAACTCAAACCACCGTCGACCCCCACGGCTGTATCGTCGTTCGGACAAGCGAGGACGGGAATACTGTAGAGTGACCACGGACGATTGGTCCCCTGATCATAAGCAAGTTGAAAATCCCAACGTTCATGGATTGCCTGTTGATCTAAGGCAGGCAGCAAATCAACAACCCAACTGTGACCGGGCCGCAATCCACCAAACATTCCACCAAGCGGATACGTCCCCAGTGCAGGCAGAAGCCCTCTTCGAGTTTCCGCGAAACTAATCGCGGCCAGCGTCAGGTTCTTTAAATTATTCTGGCACTGAGTTCTTCTTGCGGCTTCGCGGGCTTGCTGGACGGCGGGGAGGATCAGTGACATGAGCGTCGCGATGATGGAGATCACCACGAGCAATTCGATCAGCGTAAATCCGCGGCGAAATGTTTTCTGCGGCATAACAGTACGATGCGTCTGCATGAGCTTGACTCCCCCCGGTCTTTCTAAACACAACTCAAGCCTGCTGGCTTTGCCGGCAACCGCCTCGAACGACGTCATCCACCGGAAAATTTAACACAAAAACGCGATTCAGTGTTGTCTTCGACCACCAATGGAAGAACTCACACCACCCCAGGCACCCACCGCACCGCATTCTTACGAACCCACTGACCCGTTGAAAAGTAATTCCTGACCCAGATTTCAGATTTTTCTAAGTCTGACATCCCCAAGAACATTGACACACTGTGTCTTACGGGTACCTCCGGTCGATTAGCGACCCGCGACTGTGCGAGTGAACAGCCAAATTCGATTCGGCCGTCCGCATTCTGATTTCGTGGCGATGTGCACAGTGCAATCACACGCTTTCGTCTGCCGTCTTACGCAAATAGCACCCAAGGTTCGCTTGGCGGCGAAGGGCCTTTCCGGCGGTAAAGACCTGCCGCGAGACACCGCGAATGAATGTCGACGGGAACGAGTTTCTTCGCCGACGGAGCGGCGAGGACACGTAAACCATCCGTGCCGTCGGATTGCCGGAAACGCAAGGCACAAATATCCACCACAAAAATGCACACATGACCACATTCAGTTCTGAACAGATTTTTGCCTGTTTTCCATCTCCAACGCTTGTATTTAGTCAAATATACACAATAACACTTAGACTACTCACCCTTACGTGCTTAGTTTATTCTTTGGAGAGATCGAAATGAGAGTCCTCTTTTTCACGCTGATCAGCTTTTCTGCTGCCACGACGCATTCGGTACACGGAGCGGTAATCTCACTGACTCAGGCCGCCCCCAGCTACACCCAGAATTTTGACACGCTGGCTTTGTCCAACCCGGCCAGTCCGCTGCTCAATACCGCCGTGCCCGCGGGCTGGTTCTTTCTCGAGACCGGCACGAATGCCAACTCCGGCTATTCAGCCGGGACCGGCAGCGTCACAGCGGGCAACACTTACAGCTTTGGCGCTTCAAACAGCTCGGATCGTGCCTTTGGAGAGCTCACGTCAGAAACACTAAATTCAACTTTTGGCGCAAACATCGTGAACGGCGGTTTGGCCGCGATTCAATCGCTGTCGATTGGCTACGACGGTGAACAATGGCGAGCAGGCACCACTGTTCAAACTGATCGTCTGGATTTTCAGTACAGCCTGAATGCCACCAGCCTGAACACCGGTTCCTGGCTCGATTTCAACGGGCTCGATTTCCTAAGCCCCGAAACAATCGGGGCAGCGGGACTGCGGAATGGAAACCTCGCTCCCAACAGAACCAGTCTCAGCGGCACACTGACGAATCTTTCCGTCGGCAGCAATCAGGCACTCTGGATCCGCTGGCTCTCATCCGACGTGTTAGAAGGCGATGACGGTCTTGCCATCGACAACTTTACAATCACTGCCAGCTTTGCTGCCCCAACGGCCGCCGTCCCGGAACCTGCTTCTTTCATCGTCCTGCTGCTGGCCGGCGTAGCGGCAGGATCTCGCCGCTACTACACGCACAGAAGACCGGCCCGCGAGGAATGAAATCGCCCGGCCAGCGGACGGAAGCGGCGGAGCGTGATGGCTTTGTCTGCGTCTCGCGCCGAGGCGGTGAGTAAATGACTGTGGCCGGATTCATCAGGCGTCGGAGACGGATAGGCCCCGGTGACTCTGCAACGGATCTGCTGGCCAGGAACGGGGATGACTCCTCAACCCGTTCTGTTCGCAGGAGCGAACAACGACTATGAAACTCACCGCCGCTGCGCGATCAGAACGGGTGATATTGAGCAGAACAGTTCTCTGGTGTCAGCCGAGCGAAATCTGCAACCCATGATGCACTCTGGAACGAAATTCCCGAGACCCGAATCTGGAAGAACCCGGCGACCAGCTGAACAAAGTTCAAACTGGAAATCGGAGTGACTGTCCCTTCTCCCTCGACTCGGGGGAGAAGGTGGCCGCCAGGCCGGATGAGGGGGGAGTGACTGCGTCAGCGAGACTCCCGCCCGCGAATTGAACACGGTGGAAGCACCCCTAAAAAGCCTGCCGGGCCGCGTTGTGCCGACCGTTGTTAATCTGCCACAACGAACAATGCGAAACAGGCCGTTGAGAGTGTTGTCAGCGAACCTCTGGAACGGGCACCTCATTGGCCTTGCTGGAGGCACCTCGCAACTGTTCTTCTAACAGCCGATGCTGCTCGGCCATCTCCCCACGGCCGAGCTTATCATAAACACCCGCCAGCTTGGCATGGACGGCCGCCTGATCTTTCACGGTCGTCAAGGCCTTCTCAAAATCGTCAAGAGCTTCCTTATCCTTCTCCATCAGCATGTAAATCGTGCCGCGAGTGTCCAGAAAGCTGCCGTTCTGAGGTTCCTCCTGCAAAGCGGAATTCACCATCGCCATTGACCGTTCCAGATCGGGCTTCGCCGGATCGTGAGAAACCAGCCATGCAAGGTTATTCATCACGACGGACAGCTTGGGATTGATGCTTAATGACCGCTCAAAATGAAACACGGCCCCGTCCGTATCCCCTTCCATCCAGCATACGTTACCCAGGGCCAAATGGGCCAGAGCCGGCTGCTTGCCTTCCGCAACAACACGAGCCAACACTTTTTTCAGCTCCACATTCCCTTCGACCTTCGCAGTGGCATAAGCCATCAGACGATTCAAGGCTGGACCAAAATTCGGTTCATTGTCCAATGATTGGGCGATAGGCGACAGCAGTTCGCTAATCTGATGTCCGCCCTGCACGGACAATAAGTCATGATAGTTAACATACAAAGCGGCCAGCAGTTGCTTCCATTCCCCTTCGGGATCTCGCTTCAGACCTTCTTCAAGAACGACCCGAGCCTCATCCAGTCGGCCAAGTCGCATTAACACGGTTGCATAGTCAACTCGCGTGAGACGATCATCCTGTTTTCCCTCCAGCTGACCGGCCAGAAATTGAGTTGCCTTTTCGTAGCTGGACAACGCCTTTTCGGTGTTGCCAAGACGAGTGTTGACTTCGCCTAAAGTGACCCACAATTCCGGGAACTCAACGGCCGCGATCTCCAGGTATCTTCGTGCCGATTCCAGATCTCGTGTTGCAATCGCATAACGGCCCCAGGCAAACGCCATTCGTGCGGATTCTTCATCTGCAGCAACATCGAGATGCCACTTCAGCCGAGCGAGCTGCTCCGGGGTGCTTCGCTCGTTAACAGAATCCGCCAGAATCATCGCCAAACGCCTGTGAGCATCCCGGTACCCGCGACGTCCGTCAGGGGCCAGAGCATTGAACAGAAGTTCGGCTCGCGCCGTGTTGCCTGTTTCCTCATAGACTGTCGCCAGGCCGTAGCGAGCATCTTCTACGTTCGTTCCATTATGCTGCAGGATGCGGTCCAGCAGCATTTCCGCCTGAGCGTAATCCTTAGCCGCTAAAGCGGCTTTGGCAGAATCCCAATAGTGACTTCCCAGCCCCACGGACTGCTGCCGAATCCAATGGAAGACGAAGGCCAGCAGGACCATCATCACCACGGCCGGAATGCCCCAGATCAGATTCTTGAGTCGCCGATCATGCCACGCGGCAAAGAACCAGCGGAACGGAAACGCCAGCACAGCCCAGTAGAAGCTGGGTGTAAGCCAAACGGGAATGTTCGACACCCACCAGCGCCACGAAAGGATGCCGTCGTGCCGCATTCGCCGCCAGGTGTATTTCCAGGACCCGCCAAACATTACTGACCTGCCGCAAGCTGTGTGAGGATTTGAGCACGAACGCTGCCAAACAATTCTTCCAGAACCTGTATCTCATGAGGCAGCAATTCCTGGCCCGAAGGAGCCATCAGCTGCACCTGAAACACCGGTGGGACAAGCGGTGCCTGCGGTGTACCGATCAGTCCGCCGGAGACCAGGCGATTCTTCAGGGTTCGCAGCAGGTTACCGGACGCTTCCGGTGGATCAACTGCCGTTCGCTGAGAATCAAAGCACGTGAAATACACGGCCGCGTACTCACCCGAGTTCTTGTAAATCATCAATCGAGTATGGGGAAGAACCACACGGTTCGTTTCAATGAATCCGTTGGCTCCTGAGGATAATTTCCATCCGGAACCGATGTAGCAAAACGCAAGATCATGGAATTCCGAATACATTCCATCGACAGACACGCTGACCGTCATCCCATGTCCGGAGAATTCCCAGATCGATGAGGTCATTCCAAACGGGTCTGCCGGATCTCTCTGTATGGCTTCGAACTTGCCACGCGTCCATCCCGCTATCGACGCAGGCAATGTGTCCTCGGAAAGCGTGCTCATGGCCCCCACGGACTGAATGTCATTCGCATTCGCAACCGCAGAACCCTGCCGCAGCTGGCTGGCCACAGCCATCCCGGCCAGTGGCAAATACACCAGCACCGCCAGAGTCGCAGGCACGATCAAACCCAGTTTGCCTTTCAGAGCCGGCTTATCCAGAAAACTGGACAGAAACTCGCGGGTCGGTTTGAGCAGGACTTCGGTAAGCTCTTCCTGAGCCGACAATACAGCTCCTTTAGAAATCGGAAAAAAGAACCGCAACAACTGATCTGTGCTGAGCGAAAAGATCAGGACCAAAGCGTAAGTCACCAGTCCCAGGGCCTCATGCCGCCAGCCCGTATCCAGGGTCACCTGATATCGCGAGTCCGCATAGACCAGCAGAAACACTCGGAAAGCATTCGCCACAACGACCCAGAACACGGTCTGTAACAACGTCAAAACCAGCCTTGGAACCCCATAACGACAGTACACGCCGAAAAAGATCATGGCTGACGCGGCCGAGAACAGCGAATGAATCCCGCTACACGCCTCCTCCACCATATAGGCCTTTTGAGCCGTCCTCAGAGCGACTCCGGAGACAGTATGTCGCAGTCCCATCAGGTCCAGTGCCCCACTGGCCAGCCAGGTCGCGACTTTCTGCAAGCCGACAATAGATTGCAGGTCAATGTTCAACGGCAGCGGCACCAGCAACAGCAGAAAGAGGAAAGGTCCCCGAAGTTCATCAGCAACCTGGGTCCCGCCGAAATACCAGACGGTGGTCCAAAGGGCCATCAGGCAGGAAATGAGTCCCATCCAATGGCTGTTCGTGCGGCTCGCAAGGAAATAAAGCCCGAGCGAGACGAGAAGATAAATGCCGCCCCGCACCGAAAAAGCGGGAGCGGTCGGCCACTTCAGAAGAGGCAGCCTTTGCCAGATCAGCCAGCCAAAACCGGCCAGGATCAGGGGGAAGAACTGATAGTGCTCCCGCCCCCACATCCATTCGCCCCAGTTCCAGAGAAATGAGGCATGCAGAAGTAGAACACTGGCCGTCACCAGCAGCCACCTTTGTTTCTCAGAAGACTTCATCCAGAGCCTATTCGACTAAAAAAACATAATTCGGAACAGACGAACGCAAAAACCGTGACTCAAAACAGGGGCAAGGAACCAATCGTGCCAAGCACCCTGCGAGCCATTGGGCTCTTAGGGACCAGTCCCGAATTAAGTTCCTCGATTCACAACCCGAAACGTCAGCGAGGGATCGGTGTCTTGTAGCTCAATCCCTCACTGACGTTTCGGGTTGCGATTTCTCGCTTCAGTAAAGACCGGATGTTATTCCGGGACTGTTGCTGACCCCTTCTCCCAACCCTACGTAAGCATCGAACAAAGCCTTCAGTAGCTCAGAATGACGAACGAACATCATCGCCACAAGAACCGGTTGGAAAGAATTCTTCACCGCACCAAAATCAAGACATCGGACGGCCGCCCAATCGCATGCTGCTGCCGGAAGATTAGGGGATTTTGAGTAGCCGCACAGAACGCCGGCCCTCGACCAGTTACCGACCAGCCAGCGCCGAATCGCGTGGACTTAAGGGAAATTTGTAGCGGAAGTCGCGTAGACTTCCGTTGATTTGGCAGGACAGCCGGAACTCTTGGCGAGTTCTGCTACGCTAAGTCCACGCCATGCCAGCCGGTGCCGAATGGCGTGGACTCGAGGGAAATTTGTAGCGGAAGTCGCGTAGACTTCCGGTGATTTGGCAGGACAGCCGGAACTCTTGGCGAGTCCCGCTACGCTAAGTCCACGCCATTCCAGCCGGTGCCGCCGGCTCATTGGCGATCACCCTAAAAAGTAGCAGGCATTTTCCAAATGCCGTAGCCGTTCAGAATGGAACCAAAGGGCGGACGGCACACGGAGTGTGCCTGCTACTTTTTGAACGTTGCCGTTAAACGATTAATTCAACAAACCGCAAGCACAGGGGTTACTTTTGCGGTGCGGTGTTTTTCCAACGGAAACCGGACGCTAACGCGTTCCGGCCGATTAAATCAACACTTGGCACAGGGCCGGAAGACAGCCGCTCCGACGTATACCACGACCATATGCGTAACGATGAGCCCGGCAGGCAGGCTGGACCGAAAGAACTCAGTCGTTGCACCGCAGATGCCAATCTACAAAACAACAAAACCGCAGACGCTTTCACGCCTGCGGTTTCGAGATTTCAATCGATAGAACAGTCAGTGCAACTAGGCAGCCAACTGATTCTTGCGACGTCGGTGAGCAAAGATTCCACCGATCGCTGTCAAGCCAAGCAGCGACATTGTCGCTGGTTCTGGGACGGCCAAAACCCCAGTTGTACTCCCAAAGATCGAAGGCGCAAAGCCACCACTTGGGCCAGCAGTGGTTCGCGTGAAGCGAACAGTCAAAATATCAACATTTGCCAACGCTGCTAGATGACCATTGTCTCCAGGACCGCCACCGCTGATAATTCCAGTCATTGAGAACTGGGTAGGCATCGCAGCATTAATCTGCCTTCCAAGGCCAGTCGTCGCACCAGTTGCAGTGACAGTAAAGTCAGTTTGAATTCCCGTTGGATTGAAACTGTTCACGAAGCCAAGTCGCAAAACTTGATCAACGAAGAAGTTACGGCCCCCCGAAAAGCCCGTCAGGTCGTATGCAACCTGAGCCCAGCTTCCAACAGCATTCAGAATAATTGTCGAGCTTCCAACGCCGTCTACTCCGAATGTGGCAGAACTGGTGTCCACAGACAGGGTTCGCAACACCCCATTACCAATCGCAAGCGGACCGGTACTTGTTGCACCACCATTACCAGCAACATGACCAGCATCAATAAAATTATCGATCACAATTTCCGCCTGAGTCACAGTTCCGGTCAACAAGACCGCAGCGAGGGTCAGGCCCCTCATAATGGTTTTCATATCTCTTACCCCTTGTTCAAGAACACATTGGTTTGCAAACCCGAAACGGTAAAAAATACCGCCCCATTCCCGACAATAGCTATTCCCCACAGGGGTAAGCAAAGACAACATACAAACTTTCAGAAAAATCTCCCCAAATTGCCAAACCGGCGAAATGGGAGTAGTGGACGAATTGTCATTGGTGCTTGGTGCTTGGTGCTTGGTTGAATCGCTGGTCGTTGGGAGCGGATTTCCGCGTTTACTGGATTAGCCCCGCAATTCCTTGGCGATCAACAAAGCCTTGGCCCATTCTGCCTGCGGCTGACTCAACGGGGGGCTGGGTTCCGAACGGTAGTCGACTGGGTGCTGCAAGTTAAGGATCCATCTCAGGAAAAGGCGACTGCATTGTCAATGATCCCCTCCAAACGCCATTCACCAAACCAACATGGTTAGCCCAATGCCCAATGCCCAATGACAAATGACAAATGACAAATGACAAATGACAAATCATCACCGCTCCTCCAGCTCCCGCCGAAGTCGCTCAAGTTCCTTTTCAATCTCCTGATTCCTGCGTGCCAGACTTTCGGCTTCCGTCAGCAATGCTTGCCCAGTGACCGTGTCTCGCAGAACAAGTTCCCCATCCACAGCCACTTCCAGAGTCACTCCCAGTTGCAGAGACTCCAGCTGACCATGAGCGTTGAAGTCGATTCGAACGTAAGTGCCTTCACCGACCAGTCGGTAGCCCTGAAGACAAGGTTTCAGATACTCATCCTGCGCAGAAAAGGGGTCAGGCACCAATAGTGCGCAGCACCCTGCGGGCCATTTGGCTATTGGTGCCTGACCCCTTTTCTGAGGCGTGACCGGGTCATAAAGAAAATACTCAGCGACTCCGATTTCGGCATAAATCCGCGGTTTAAAAACTTCGTCGGTTCGTCGAGTGCTTTTTGACGTGAACTCGAACACAACATTGGGGACTCGCTGTTCCTTCCATGTCTGGAAGATGCGTCGACGCTGAGCGCTGCAGTCTAAAACCACAAATCCATCTGGTACGACGTAGTCCTGAAGAACTCCCTCGTTGTAATACACCAGCAAATCACTCGCGACGTATACGTTTTGCCCCCGGTAGCGATGTTTCAGCAGTTCCCGAAGGCGAAGCGTCCATTCAATATGCCAATCGGTTTCACCCATGGGTCTGCCATCCGATTCCGGATATTCGATCGAGGTATTCGTCGATGCAACACTCATAGAAGTCTCCAGCAAGGTCTCTTCTGCAAGGTCGAAGATGAGACACACTCCGCCAAGGATTGTCGTCGACGAAGATCAGCAATGTCAATCGCGACAATGGAAGCAAAGATCACGAAGTCGTCAGTTGGCAGTTGGCAGTTAACGCAACGTCTGCCAACTTGGTGCTTCAAGGTACGAGGCTCAGAAAAGGGGTCAGGAACCAATAGTGCGGAGCACCCTTCGGGCCATTTGGCTATTGGTTCCTGACCCCTTTTCTGAGCCCCAAATGACAAATGACCGTTCCTGCAGTTACTGCCAACTGCCAACTGCCAACTGAAGACTACTACTACTGCCCGACTCTCTCTTTGACCCATTGCATTTGCTCGGTCGTCAGGTTTGGCAGTGGGACTGTTTCGGAATAATCGATCTCACGATGATACGGCCCGGCAGCATACGTCCTTTCAAAGACCTGCTGTAAACTCACTGGTACTTCACCATCGCCGGGCAATAGCGGAATGCTGATTGTTGGCAGAGGTTCGGCCAGTTGAATCGGATAGATCAGAAAGTCTTCAAAGTGATCAAAACGGTGCGTGCAAACATGATAGTCAAATTTCCGCACCTTTTGCTTCAATCGATCCTCCGGCACAGCGGTCGTATGTGTGCCGCCACGCAGGAGGTCAATTTCCACCAGATGACATTGAGAATCGAGCAGCTCCGCCTGTTTCCGAAGATACAAATCCCGGCCCTTTTCACCGGGATGTTTATTGATAGGACTCAACACTTCGATGGCAGTGACAAGGCGTCGATCACTACCGCGACCAATGTAGATTTCAATTGTTGTCTCAGATTGCTCATCGTGAGGGACCGTTACGACAACCGGTGGAGTGACTTCCATTGTCACTGTCTCAATTGACGAAATCTGTGCTCGCGATGGGTGACGGTGTTTTCGTGGTGCGACCACATTCACATCTGGCCCAACAAACCGTTCTGAAATCTCCACCCAGGCTCGCCGCCCCAAAGCTGCATAATAAGGTTCAGGCAAACCTGGTTGGATAGCTTCACGCAGGTATGCAATAAATCCATCATGAAAATCGGGGAAGATCAGCCGATTTTCAAGGTAGGGGTCCATACCCGGAAATGGGGACTGCATTTTCGAACTCCTGCCATCCAGTCTTCAGGAAACATCGTTGGAAGATACCTGGAATTTGGCGCAACTGCCATTTGGTGACTTCTAGCTGCCCGGCCTGGGGTGTAGTCGCGGATTTCGGTAGGTCCTGCCTGCCGGGCAGGACTTCGCGGCTTGCCGCGACCTCTTTGCATGTGAACCGTCAGTATCGGCTTGCCGTCTCATTGGCACGGCGCACAAGGTTCGCCTGCGGCGAAAGTCCTTTCCGGCAGAAAGGACCTACTTTAACAACCATCCGCGACTACACCCCCCGGCCTGCTTCCGCCGTGTTCTTCGTGAACTCCGTGGTGAAAAGTCTTGAGTTTGCAGTCGTCAGTTGACAGTGAATACATCGTCCTGACAATTCGAAACTGGAAACTGAAGACTGCCAACGGAAGACTTCGGCGAAGCCGACTATCCCCTTCCATCCAGTTTGGCAAACAAACGTCCCAGATCGACTGTCCAACCGGGCAATACTTCGCGTCCGTCAATCGTGTCCTCTTCGGTGGCAATGCTGACGGATTCCGGATCTGTATAAACGGCGACAGTTCTCGCTTGGGGATCGACCATCCAGACCAGTCGCACTCCGGCCTGAAAATATTCGCGGCGTTTACGAGCCATCTCACCTCGGGTATTGCTGATACTAAGTACCTCGACGACGAAATCCGGCACCAGTTCGGGCACAGGATGCGTCGGCAACTTTCCATCGGGCATTCGTTCCCAACAGAAAAATGCAACATCCGCAGCGCGGGCGATCTTCTCAAACAATCGCGTCACGCCATCAGGCCCTGTAATAACCCCCAGTGGATGAGATTCGAGGAAACCGCCAAGCGATCCCACCAGAACCATCGCCAGTAAAGATTCCTGCCACCCCATTGGTTTCTCCACGAGCGTTCCATCGACCAGTTCACACAGTCGGTCATCCGTTCGCTGAGACTCAATCAAATCCGCAAGCGTCGCCGAACCGGGTGCGGGAAATGCACGAACTCGGGAAGGCGCAATTCCACCCAGATCTGCTAAACGGTCCTCAAGCGAGACCGTTACCGCCGCGTTCATGGCAAACCGTTTTGGAATTTCTGCTGTGCTCATTCCTGCATCCTAACACGCCAACTGACGACTCGCGACTGCCCGCCTGACTTCTCCGTGCTCTTTATGAACGTCGTGGTGAAGAATAATCGCATTTCAAACCAAGGAGGACACAGAGTTCACGGAGGCTCAGAAAAGGGGTCAGGAACCAATAGTGCGGAGCACCCTTCGGGCCATTTGGCTATTGGTTCCTGACCCCTTTTCTGAGCCCCACAAATGACAAATGACAAATGACAAATGACAAATGACAAATGACTACCCTCTTCTTCTCACCACTCCAGCTCCGACCACTTCGCCGCGTTCAACCACCGCTCCGGCAAGAACAATAGCCCGAGCTGCGATCCAGGCTCCATGCTTCACGAGAATCGGAGCTGTTCTCAGTTCAAACGTCGCTGACCGATGATCGTGGCTGCCGGTACACAAATACGCTTCCTGCGAAATGCAAACATCGCTTTCCAAAGTCACCTGATCCAGATTGTCAATCCATGCTTCCTGCCCAATCCAGCAATGATCGCCAACTACAAGCTTCCAAGGATACTTAATGCGAACATGCGGCTTGATCACCACACCGACTCCGATCGTCGCTCCAAACATCCGCAGCAGCCGACACTTCAACGAAGACACCGGAAACCAACCGGATTCAAACACAAGCAAACTCAGGAAGTACCAGAGTGTTTGCACAACAAAGCCTCGGCCCGGATTGAAGTCGGAGTTATTGTAGGCGGCCAAGTTACGGAGTTTGTCATTGGTCATTGGTTAGGGAGTCATTTGTCATTGGTCATTTGTCATTTGTTAGGGGGTCATTTGTCATTTGTCATTTGTCATTTGTCATTGGTTAGGGGATCAAGGGCGACCGATCGAGTTGAGATAGGCGTTGAGTTTTGGGCCGAGTTCTTCGATCAGCATTTTGAGCGAGGCAGTTTGTTCAGCGGTGAGTAAGTTCCTGCGATAGGCGCGGCGGAGCCAGTGTCGTGTTTCAAGCAACGAGCCGCGGGCAATTCTGACGAACCGCCGATTATCCTTAAAGGAACCACGCCCGGCGCCTTCAGCGATATTTGCCCCAATACTGTCAGCCGATCGAATAACCTGTTTGCCCACAGTGTCTTTCGCCAGGTGCCCCCAGCCCAACACTATCCCCCAAATGGCATCCCCAATCTTTTCTGACAACTGATACACCCGCAAGTCCTCGAACCCCTTTGTCTTCTTATCCACGCCACCGTCCTCCCAAATGACAAATGACAAATGACAAATGACAAATGACAAATGACAAATGACTACTGACAAATGACTACTGACAAATGACTACTGACCCATAAACCTCAACCAACCGCTCCACACTCTTCGCCCAAGTATAATTCTCCGCCGCGAACGCTGCCCCCCTACCACCCTGCTCCGCCGCTCGATTGGGGTCGTTCAAAAGCTGCAGGATGGATTCCGCCACACTCTCCACAGTCAAGTCACAAATCATCGCCGCACCAGCATTCGCGAGATCAGACCAGATGTTAACTCGCTGACTGCAAACCACCGGCGTGCCGACTCGCAAAGCTTCCACAAGCGCGATGGCGAAATTCTCCTGATAGGACGGAAGAACATACACATCCGCCGCAGCCAGAGCGGCCCACTTCTGTTCGCCATGCAGCGAGCCGATGAAATGCGTCTGCTCCGATATCCCCAGCGAGTTCGCTCGGGATCGCAACTGCTGAACGTAGTCTCCTTCGCCCGGCCCGACGAGCACCAGTTGACTGGACGAGTGTTTCTGCAGCACGCGTTGAAATGCGGGCAGCAGCAGATCGAGTCCCTTCTTTTCGTGCAGTCGGCTTAGGAACACAACGCGTGGTCCGCGAGCCGTTGCCGGAAACTGACTGAGGAACTGCGAAGCCAACTCTGATCGCGATTCGGCTGGCGGATCACTGGTGCCAAGCGGTACCACGTAACCCGTCGGCAACGGTCCACAGGTTTCGCGAGCTAGTCGCTCTTCTTCCGCATGTGTGAAGATCAACCCCGATGCCTGACGCAACGCGGGAAATTCGAACAAGCGCCCGTAGAGCCGTTTCTTCCACGCCTTACGTCCCATCGAATGCGGATCCAGCATTCCATGAGTGCTGACGATAAACGGAACATTCCATTTCGGGCAAAGGCTCGCGGCCAGGCGGTTCGCATAGCTCCACACGTTATGCACATGGACCAGATCCACGTGCTTCAGCCGGTCCGCAAGCACGGACCGAAGCTGAGGCGAGTATCCAAAGCCGCGCGGCCCGATGCACTTCACAACCGTCAGTGGATACCGGGCAGCATACTCAGCCTGCCAGGCGTCATCATCAGCCGGCGCATAAGAATCCGTCGTAAGAACCTCGGCCTCAATACCTCGCCGCTGTAGTTCAGCGCACCACTGATCCACAACCACCGGCGGACCACCAGCAGAAGGATGCATGTAAGGGATGAGGTGGAGAATTCTGGTCATTTGTCATTTGTCATTGGTCATTGGGCATTGGGCATTGGGCAGTGGGCATTGGGCAGTGGGCAGTGGGCAGTGGGCATTGGTCAGTGGTCAGTGGTCAGTGGTCAGTGGTCATTGGGCGGAGGGCGGAGGGCGGAGGGCGGAGAGCGGAGAGCGGAGAGCGGAGAGCGGAGAGCAAAACGCGTTGTCCCCTCGCCCCGTTGGGGAGAGGGTTAGGGTGAGGGGTTGAGGTTCTGCTTTCTTTATCGTTCTGTTTTTGCGGTTGAAGCTTAAGCCCCCTCATCCGGCCTGCGGCCACCTTCTCCCCCGAAGGGGAGAAGGACGTTTCTGAACAACTACTGACAAATGACAAATGACTACTTCCCAATCACCTCTTCATAAACGGCGACGGTTCGTTTTGTCATGGCTTCGATGCTGAATTCGGCTTTGTAGCGGGCATGTGCAGCTTGGCCGATTGTGGACCGCAGCCCCGGCGATTCGATCAGCGGGAGCAGTGCATGAAGCCATTGCCCGACATCATCCACCGAGCACAGGTATCCGTCCCGCCCATGTTGAATTGCATCCTGAGTCCCATCGACTCGAGACGCCACACAAGGCAGTGATGCTGCCATTGCCTCGAGCAGTGCCAGTGGCATCCCCTCATAATGCGAAGGCAGGCAGAAACAATCGAACGCAGAAAGACACTGCGACGCCGAGTCTCTCCATCCTGTCAGAATGACCCGAGACTCCAATCCTGTTTTGCGAATCTCTGTTTCGAACTGCTCCCGCAGCCGACCGTCGCCCACCCAAACACACTTCACATGTTCAGGAAGCTGCTTCAGCAAGCGGCACATAAACAGCGGATTCTTTTGCTCTTCAATCCGTGCAATCACACCCAGGATGAAATCGCCGGAAGAGAGTCCCAGTCCTTCGCGCTGACGCGCTCGATCGGCCAGCTGCGGCGATGAAACGCCGTTTGCGACGGAGTAAACAGGCGGTTCGCTTTGGATGGTTGTAACGTCAGTTTCCTGCACATGTCCGGCAGGCCCGTGGAGAAAATGAGCCAGATCGGCTGCCGATGTCGGTGAAATACCAATGAGGGGAACATGACTTCGACGAAGCACATAACGGCTCAGCGAGTCTCTCAGCCAGGCTCCGTGAGCTTTCAAACTTGCAGCCGACCGCGTGACGTGAATGGTTGAAACGGCAGGCAATTTACTCTGACCGGCCGCAACAATCAGGTCCAGTCCGTCTTCCAGACACTGTTGATTCACATGAATCAGATCGACGCCAGAATCTCGCATTCTGCGCGACAGCGCCTTCTGCAGAGGTCGGTCGAAAAACGCTCCGAAGCAACGCGTTTTTCGGTGATAGGTATTTCGATAACAAATCCGTTCGACCGGCACCTGCTGTCTTAGAAACGCCTCGGCCAACGGATCCATCTGAGGATGCTCGGACATCCAGATGCGCACGTCGTGCTCCATCGCACGAAGGCCTTCCGCAAGAGTCAGAAGGTAAAATTCTCCTCCGCCATGCGAACCCGAAGAAGACGAAATCAGCAGAATCTTCATACGGTTGGAGACTCAATACTGGAGAAGAACAGTGACCAGTCGTCGACGGCACACGCCAGAGAAATTCGACCAGCCACCTGAACGGCAAGTTCTCCCATGGCCTGCAATTGGACACGATCAGTCGACGCCTGCACCAGAACATCAAACAACCGGTCTTCGTCCTGTACAGGAATGACCCATCCAGTCCCCTGCCCTGCGACCAGATCCGCAGCCGCGCCGACCGCGGTAGTGGAAATGACTGGCAGGCCAGAAGCCAGTGCCTGGTTGACGACGACACCCCATCCGTCATGTCTTGAAGGCAGCGCAAATACGTCGGCATCCCGGAAAATTTCCGGAAGCTTGCTGACCGGTTGAAATCCCAGAAAATGAACGCGTTCCCGCGCGGCTCCCGTCAGAGACGATTGCAGTTCGTTTTTTAACGAACCTTCACCGGCAAGTGTCAAAGTGACGTTGTGGCCAGCATCGACCAATCGCTGAAACGCACGACACAGCAGATCCACACCTTTTCGCTCAATCAACTGACCGCAGTACAAAAAACGAGTGGCTTCGGAAAGAACTCGCCGCTGACCCTCTTTTTCGAAGTTGTCCAGACGGCAGTGATAGGGAATGCTGGCAAAGCAGCATCCTGGATTCCCTTGTGCCACGAGGGCCTGATAAGCCTGCACGGCACGAGTGCCCACGGCCGCAATCCCATTCGCGTGCTGCAATGGTCTTTGCAGAAAGCTACGCAGTCGACTGCCCAGCCAGCCTCGCTTTTGGAAGCCCGGCACCTCGCCCCAAAACACCCACTTCCGACCCAGTCGATTCAATGTCCGCATCGCCACCTGATTGGTCAGGCCGATGTAGCCAACGATCACAAACAGATCGGCGTCGCTATTCTCAATGAGCTTGCTGATGCCCGGATTCCAATGCACTCGAGCCCCCGAAAATCCATACCAACGCCCAGGCAGCACCCGCGCATAACCCGGCATCGCCTGCTCGCCCCAGTACGTATCCGGCGCGACCTGCTCCAGATACCAGACCGTCAAATCGATCCGGGCATCAGCCGACATTGCAGCAAACAGATCCTGCACGTACGGCGAAGGCATCACGGTGAGGAAGGTGATTTTTAATTGGTCATTGGTCATTGGTCATTGGTCATTGGTCAGTTGTTGAGTTGCAGGTGCTTGGTGCTTGGTGCTTGGTGCTTGGTGCTTGGTGCTTGGTGCTTGGTGCTTGGCTGCATCGCAGGAATTGAAGAAAATGACAAATGACAAATGACAAATGACAAATGACAAATGACAAATGACAAATGACAAATGACAAATGACAAATGACAAATGACAAATGACAAATGACAAATGACAAATGACTACATCCCGCTCAGCAGTTCTCTCAGTCGTTCCCGATGTCCATCCCAGGAAAACAGCTTGGCGTGCTCATGCGCTGCACGGCCCATTTCCGTGAGTTGTGTTCTATGTTCTGCACACCAGGCAATCTTCTGAGCAAGTCCTGTCACATCATCCGGCTCCAGCACAAACCCATCCACTCCTTCACGAATCACTTCCGGACCACAGCTGTGAGTACTGGTGATGACCGGCAGGCCTGTGGCCATGGCTTCAATAATCACCAGACCGAAGCCTTCAAACACTGACGGCAGGACTAGTACATCTGCCTGCTGCATCTGCCGCACGACACCGGGCTGATCAGTGCGCCCGAGATACGTATACCACTTCGAGAACGCTGTCAGCGGACGATCATCAGCAGGTGCGGGCCCGAGGAGTTGCAACTCAATCTGAGCAGAATTCAGTTGTTGAACCGCTTCCAGCAGATACTTGATGCCTTTGCGCTGACCAATCCCTCCGACAAACAAAACTTTCAGCGGACCATCCGTGCGCCGTTCGGCAAACTGAAACTGGTCGAGATCAGCGGCCAGCGGCAGAAGTTGAATGCGTTCTGGCGGGATGCCAACTTCTTCGAGAGACCGTTGAGTAAACCCACTGGCCGCAATACAGACATCGGCCTGATGCGGCTCCTGTTCTAGCCGTTCGCGATACCAGTCTGGAAAATGCAGGTTGCTGATCGTCGCCGCCCATTCCGGATGCTTCTGCGCTTCTTCCGACAGGATGCGAATGGCGGCCGTCACGTGAGCGGTGGCGAATTCACAGACTGCGGTCTTTCCCGCTGCTTGAGCCGCCTTCAGGCTTTCCAGACAACTGCCTTGGAACCCCCAGAAGATATCACTTTCAAACGCAAAACGAGATGCCACCCACCGATCGAAGGTCGCATCTCGTTCAAACATCGCCAGTTCAGCTCGCCGTGGATTCTTCAGCACATTCCTGTAGAAAAGTTCCGGCACCTCCAATGACAAATGACGAGTGACCAATGACGAGTCCAAACCCTCCAGCCATCGCTTCTGCAAGCCTAGATCGAGCCGAGGAAACAGTCCGGCCAGCCGATCCGGCCAGCAGTCAGGCTTGTAGTACGTACTGGTCACAAAACGCCGAAGCATTCCCAGTTGCTGGCAGGAAAAGGCATGCCGATACGCATGCTGCTTCCCCGAATGAGAAACGGTGATCGAAGCAATCATCGGACGTTCGCGACGAGAGGGCGAACCGTTTTTTTTCGCCGCCCCAGTAACACGAGCAGACCAAACAACGCCATCAGGCCATACAATGTGTTCATGTTGAGGGATCGTCCGAACACAAAGATGATCGCAAGTCCTGCGGCAAACACGGTAAACGCAAGAATGGATTTCGTGGCCATCTGCCGGACTCGGTCCCAAGACTTGGCCAAATATCCAGCAAACGCACTCAGGATCACAATGCCAGGAATATTAAAATTCCAGTACATTTCCCCGAGAAGTCCCGGTGAGACGGTTAAGGTCGCCTCGCCATCGGCGGCAAGAAGGCCTTGTAAAGCGGCAAGTTCCAAGCCCGCATCTCCCACGGGTTTGCTGGGCCATAAGAATCGTGGAATCGGATTTACGATCTGGACGTAGTACGTGTGGCCGTACTGATGGTCGGCAAGGCGTGGGACTGCTTTGCGAATAAACAACAGCTCGCGAAACATTTCAAAGCCGACATATTTAGCGTCAGCCGCATCTTCCCAGTCAAATTCACCTTCATTCCGGCTCACGACACTGGCTGCTGACCAGATCAGTCCCACGACGACAATGGCAGGCAATCCCCAGAGGATGGCCTGCTTTTTGAGTGGCACCGAAAGCCGCCAATACATCGCAGCGGCGATCGGTAAGAAGACTTCGATCACTTGGGAACGTGTGCCCGAATTGAATGCACGGGCGAATGCAAAGAATAGAAATAGTGCAGCGATGAATCTGCGCGAGCTGTTTTGTCGCACATGCACAACAATGGCAGCGGCCAGTGGGATCGCAGCTCGAAGAAACATCTGCAGTTCCAGGAATGCATCTCGCGCTCCGCCGTAGCGGCCACGTTGAAATTGCCCCGACCAACGAGATTTTGGCACGAACGCATCTTCCAAAATTGCCAGAATGTTCCCGTTCGAAATGACAACCAATGGTAAATATCCAATGAACAATGCCAACAAAAAAACTGTCCACATAAGTCGCGGACTGTCAACGCCAGCAAGGCGACTGAAGATACCGTCAAAGACTCCTCCGCGAGAGATAGAATATCCGATCAAAAAACTTAATACTGAAACGGCCACACACATCAACGCGGAAACATATTCGGCTTGATCATATTTTTGCAATTCGTCAGGTACGATACACGCTTCGAGCAGATACCAGGCGATGATGGTCAAAAGAAACACATTTCGGGCCGACACAAGCTGCCGTACATCTCGCCGACAATCAAACATAATTGAGCCGGCAACGATGAGCAGCAGAAGGTAGGCAGGACTTGCGGAAATTTGGGAAAGTGGGTCCATAGGGCGAAGGGCGAAGGGCGAAGGGCGAAGGGCGAAGGACGTTCGCATGAATGACGCTAGGACCTCACGGCAGCCTATTCAGCTCGACCACTCCTTCCTTGCGAAGACGACGGAACAGCCTGTATGCCTTTAACGACACGGGCCGACGATGCATACAGTATCGGAATGCACTGAAGTATCCAAACAGCAATCCGCGAGCCATCCGCACTGGTCGACCAATCTTCATGCCAAACCAAAGTCCTTTCAGAGTGACGCCCAATAAATGAGGTACCAAACAAACAAAAGGCACATTCAGAACAGCAAATAGAATATCATTGCGACGCCCATACAAATCCATGCGCCGGGTGTCCCTTTTTGGTGATTCAAAGTGATCGATCCGATCGGAGTTACCAAGGCGAACGACGTAACCCGCATCCAGCATGCGAATGCAAAAATCGGACTCTTCGCCCTGATGAAAGAAGAATTCGCGATACCCGTTCAGCCGCAGGAAAACATCACGACGAATCGCATGAGCTGTCCCGATAAACCGATCGGTAACGAAAATACGCGACGCATCAGGGGTTCTCTGACGTTCCACTCCGTCACGGTTGATGTCAGCATAGGGAATTGCGACCGCACCGACGCGGGGATCATTGAATTCGGCAATCGTTTGCTGGATTACATTTGATGTCGTGAAGATAGCGTCATCATCAATGGAAACAATGATTTCACCAGCAGCCTGTTGAGCGCCTTCGTTCCGCGCGACAATATACCCTGTGGATTGATGATGACGTATCACCGTCAAGCTCGGGAACTCAGATGCAAGCATTTCCGAAGTCCCGTCTGATGAGCCATCATCAATGACGATAGTCTCCACTGCCCCGGATTGCTCGAGACAGGACGTGAGCGTATTTCGTAAGTCATCCTTCCGGTTTTTTGTGGAGACAACAATGGTCGCCTTGATCGCGATCGACGGCGACGGGCTCATGAACTCGTCCCATCATTAGAACTTCGTCCCACTCTCATTCCGATCTGCTTCGCAGGCACTCCAGCGACAATGCTGTTTGCCTCAACGTCACGAGTCACCACGGCGCCAGCGCCGACCACAGCTCCCGCGCCAATGCGAACACCTTTCAGCACAGTCACATGAGCCCCAATCCAGACGTCATCCTCAATCACGACCGGAGCCCCAACCATTGGTTGATTCTTGATTGGAATTCCAAGCCTCATTCCATGATCATGGTCGGTGATATAACAGAACGGACCGATCATGCAGTTGGCCCCGATACTAATCAGCTCCGACGCATCCAGCATGGCGTGACGATTGATGTACGTGCCGCGTCCAATCGTAATCCTGGGAGCGGCCGTGGGCGTGCCGGTTGACAGCAAGGTCACTCCCCGATCCAAAGCTACTCCGTCATGCAATTGAATATCCGAATGATTCCGAGGTATCTCAATCGACTGCAGCCAGCAGCGGCCAGTAATTCGCACACCGCGGAATCGCAGCCAAACGCGACGGCAACTTCTAAGGGTCCCGTGAAACAATTGGATCAGCATAAGTTAAGAATCCGCATGGCGGCGGAAACAATTCAAAGCGAGGCCCCAAACGGCAAGCAGTGGTACACCCAGCAAAAATCGCCACCGCCGATTCACCAAGGACTCTCGTACGACCGCACAGTAGAAACGTATGGCCGTAACAGCCCGCCCAGACTTTGCCGCACTGACCGCAAATGGTCGCACATGACGCGCGATGATCTTGGCTCGTTCATGCGCTCTTTCCCGGCCGCCGGGATATCGCCTCTTCGCTTCGCTGGACAGCAGGAGTTCTAGTCCCGCCTGAGATTTGGAGGTGTCGTTCGTCACGTTGCCGGTGTGGACTCGGTAGCCGAATTGCAGCGGACTGGTGACATGAACAAAACCTGAAGCAGTCCCCAATCGCATGGCCAGATCCGCATCTTCGCCATTGATGCGGCCGTCTGCAAATCCACCCGCTGCCATAAAGACATCGCGGCGAATCACAAACGAAGACACACCAAACCACCGCCATTCGTCGCCGGACGCGTAATAGTCTGCAAAGGATTCCGCCTTGATTTGTGATTCCTTGCAGTGTGCAACCTCGGCCAGGTCTTCAAACAGTTGCGGCTTGCCAGCGATAAACGCTGGACTGTCGTGCTGCTGGATCACTTCCGCATAGGTCGAAAGAGTCCACGGAAACCAAACATCGTCGCTATCCAGGAAGGCGATGTATTTCCCATTAGCGGCAGCGACGCCCGTGTTTCTGGCAGCTCCAGGTCCGCCATTGGCCTGTTCGATCAAGCGCGCGATTCCAGAAGATCGCACCATGTCACACGTGGCATCATCTGATCCGTCATCAACGACAACGACTTCAAAATCTCGGAAACGCTGATCGGAAATCGACTGCAGAGTGTCCAGAATTGTCGACGCTCTGTTGAAGGTCGGAATAACGACGGAAAAAAATGGTGACTGCAAGCGTTACCCTCGACGCCAGGCGGCAAGTTTTTCCGCGAACGAAAAACCACCGATCGAATGAGCAAGTCGGTAATGCCACGGAGCCGCCGCCCCGGAGGGTAGATACCAGCCTGCGGAAATTCGTTCTGTCTTGTAATTCTCCGCTGCGGCTAGGTCGTACTTAGCCAGAGTCCGCGCCATTTCAAAAAACGCCTGCCCTGCGGCTGCCTCAACTTCTTTCGTTAACTTGTTCTGACTTACGAGCCAATCCATCATCTGTTCGATTAGCTGTGTCTTGTGTTGAACGACCCGGCCCGGATCTTTGCGGCAAACTGTGTCTTCTGACCAAATTCGGTACACCGCTCCAGCATCGGGACAATAGTGAAATTTCAACCCGTGTTTAATCGCTCGAAGTGTGACTTCATTATCCTGGCAACAAGGATAGGCTTCGTTCCAACCGCCGATCGATACCAACGCCTCTCGCCTCCACATGACACTACCGGTCTGAGCAACTTGCCAGCGGATCCATTGTTCGTGAAGAGACGCGTTGACGCTAACTTCGCTCTCGGATCGCTCGATGGCCGCTGAGTCGTACCACACCTCACTGATCACTGGCGAATAAATGACGTCCACCGGCTCGGCCTGGGCTTCAACGGCCTTCAACTGTTTTGAGATTTTATCTGACTCTAGGTAATCGTCCGCATCCAGAAATTGCACCCATTCGCCCGTTGCTAATTCCAGCAGGCGGTTTCGTGCCGCATTTCCGCCACGATTCGGCCCAGTCTCCCATCGAATCTGGTTGCCAAATGATTTGATGACATCCAAACTTCCATCAGTAGATCCGTCGTCCACCACAATGACTTCTTTGTCTTCATGCGTCTGATCCAATGCAGAATGAATCGCTTGAGCGACCCAACGTTCGGCGTTAAAACAGGGAATGAGAATGGAGACGGAGGGCATGAAGGCGGAGTTGTCAGTTGTCAGTTGTCAGTTGTCAGTTGTCAGTTGTCATTGGCTAGTGGCTAGTGGCTAGGTGTCAAATCGTTGGTGGAAAATTGGCGCATAGATTCGATTGACTGATTGGAGTATGTGGATTGGACTTGCAGTAAATCTCAATCGTGCCTTCTTCGCGGCAGTACCAGACTTCCTCCGCTCCGGCCTCAAAATAGAGTTGCTTCTTGTGCGCCATTTCCGAATCGGTGTTACTGGGCGAAAGAACTTCGACACAGATTTCTGGTGCCGTTTCGAATGCGATTTGTCCCTTCACTAATGCAACTCGTTCGTGAGAATACCAACCCACATCAGCAGCACGAACTCCATCAAGTGTCGAAATGGGGCATTCAGGAAGCGCGTGCCCAGCGAGTCTAGATCGAAGCTGAAAAGCAATTTCTCCCTGCCGACTGCTGTGATCGCCGGACGGTGGAGATGTCATCAGTAATGTCCCGTAGCAGTTCGTTTCAACCCGAAAAGGCAGGTCGGCAAGCGTGGGATCCGCAAGCACCTCAGCCCACCGCATGCGATTTCGTATCAACAGCTCTTCTCGCGGTGGCAGATCAATTACAAGTTTCATGGTCTATCTCCTGGCCGTTAGATTGAAATGCCACTTTCACAATATTGCGGTAGCCACAATTCTGCTCCAATGTTGACCATCAGTCATCATCGCACTATCGTAACTTACGTGAAGCAATTCCATTGGCCCATTCGCAATAAAGCCACAGCGAATAGAGCAAAACCTCCAGCGGAGCTCCGGACTGAAACCCCGTCCAAATCTCGCTTAATCGCTTTGAATCGAGCAGTGTTCCCAACGGCGATCCTGTTCCAAAAATGGCGGCTTCACACTGTTCTCGCAATGGGCCTCGCAGCCAGTCGCCAAGCGGAATCGGGAAGCCTTTCTTGAGGATCTGCGATCCCACGCCAAATCGCCGTTGAGCGACGTCTCGCAGAACCAGTTTGCCCGAATCTGTGGTGCCCATTCTTAGCTTGGCCGGAATCTGACTGGCCACCGCCGCCACGCCCGAATCCAGAAACGGACATCGCAGTTCCAACGACGCAGCCATACTCATTTTGTCACTCTTCAACAGCAACGACTCCGCCAATTGCCATCGCATATCCAGCACTTGCATGCGATCCAGAACAGGGCCTGTTTCCGGAACCAGTTGTGTCGCATACTGCCGGGATCGCACACTCAGTCGCTTCAACTGGGCGGAGGTCAGTCCCCACTGAGCCAGGGGACCACCGGGCAGCCCTTCAATTCGACATTCCACCAACTCTGCATTCATCGCTCGTCCTGCACGATACCGAGCCCGCATCACCCGACTGGCCTGGACTGTCAGGTCAGCCTTCGGAATCAAGCTCGAAAACGCCCGTAGCACGCGGCTCCTGCTTACCTGACTCATCATTGACCGATAACGCCCGGTATACCCCGCAAACAGTTCGTCAGCACCTTCTCCTCCCAACAGGACCTTCACGTGCTGTCGAGCCGTACGACATAGTTTCAGGACGGCGAACGCGGCTGGGTCCGCCACTGGCTCGTCCAGATGCCAGGCAACCTCACCAATTGTTCGAGCCAGATCTTTCGCTGTTACCTTGATCGCATGATGCTGACTGCCCAGCCATTTCGCGGCTTCCAGGGCGGCCGGCCCTTCAGAATCTTCTCCGTCAAATTCGACGGAGAAAGTTTGCAGCGGAGTCGTGACTTTTTCTCGGGCAAAGCCCGCAATCACTCGACTGTCAAGCCCTCCGCTTAGCATCACTCCCACCGGAACATCGCTGCGAAGATGCAAGCTCACAGACTCATCCAGAGCTGCCTCCAAAGCCGCGGACGCGTCGGCCATCTTCTGATATGAAGGTCTTTCTGCAAACTGGAAACTCCACCACGTTGCCGCTTTTGCTGACGCCGGCTGACGGAGATCAATGTCCAGCAATTGGCCAGGCCCAAGTCGAAAGATGTCCTTGAAGTGCGTTTGAGGCGCAGGCAGACGCAGCCACGAAACATAGTCGAGAAACGCTTCCGGATCGGACTCGCACGGCACAAACGGAAGTACCAGCAACGATTTGATCTCAGAGGCAAATGCCATTCGATCTTTGCCAGCCCACCAATACAAAGGCTTCTGACCAAAATGATCGCGAGCGATCAGGCAGCGATTCTTCTTCAGGTCCAGAATCGCAAAGCCAAACATCCCACGCAGCCGCTCGGGCATCGCCGCGCCCAATTCTTCATACAGGTGAACCAGCACCTCCGTGTCTGATCCTGTCTGAAAGACGTGGCCTTTTGAAATCAGCTCACTTCGCAGTTCCACATAGTTGTAGATCTCTCCATTGAACAGTACCGCCACCGTCTGATCTTCGTTCCAGACCGGCTGATGACCTGTAGACAGGTCGATAATGCTAAGCCGCTGCATGCCGCCAAAGAAACCGACCGACGGGACCTGAAGCATCCCACGATCGTCGGGGCCCCGATGGACGATCTGATCCAGCATTCGTGCCGTAAGTTCCTGCCCAGCCGCACGATCAGTAACGGCGGAACTGACAAATCCAGCAATGCCACACATACGAAAGAGTGCCTAAAAAACACTCAAGCCAGAGGCGACGAAACAAGCCTCGGACTCGCCTACCCAATCAAACTCAACAAAGTTCGAACGTCAAACTACGATGCAGGAGCCTCTGCGACCGTTCCCGTGTAGATCACCACCCGGAGCATTCCCGGAGCAGCACGGCAGGAGGTTTATATCATCGCTGTTCCCTGTTGCGATAAAATTATTCCACTGACTCGACTGATTTCTCACACATTACTCCAAACAGCAAACTATGCCTTGGGGAGTTCGCTTTTCGAGCCGTACCTTCCACTCTCCTGCTTCAAGATCACGATCTCTGATCACCTGTTCAACATAGTCGAACACTGTGGCCCGTATCCCCTGCTTTCAACCCGGTGTCCGAATTCCGGGGTGGGGGGGCGGATTTTTATTCTGTTGGGATCGGATAGAAGTCGATTTGCTGTGTTTTAGGCCCGGAGGGCAGACACATCATCGGCCGGGGTCGTCAGGCCCCGGAATCGTATAGACCTATGAAACAAAAGGCCCGAAGGGTCGACACAATGAGAGAGCCCCCATGTTTGCCACAAGTTTGTGTCGGCCTTTCAGGCCTTTCGAGTGATTCAATCTAAGCAAACCGGGGCCTCACGGCTCCCGGCAGATGATGTGTCAGCCCTCTGGGCCTGAATCGCAATCCGACAAATTGCTGGGCATTGCCGTGTCAAAACACTCTTCAACACCAACAATTCTCGAAGCCGTCCGAATTCCGGATGACGATCGAGATCTAACTTGGGGCGGCGATCATCCACGTTCGTGGATTCTCTTGCCTTAAACTGATTTGAATGAGCCTGTCAAGCTTAATCGCAACAGTGTCGGCGTCGATCAACTGCAACTCAGTTTCCACACAAGGGTCAACGCGCACTTGATATTATGGGGAACCGAAAGTCAGAGTACAGAACGACGGCTTTTGCGTGCATCGTGGCCTCCGCCTCGGCGGTAAACATTAAGAACCACGTAACTCCGGCGCCTCTAACAGCGTGCTGAAACTCGCTGCTCGCCATCAAACGATCCCGGACAAATCCCTGGCCACGTGATAAGCTTTAGCCGTAAGTTGCGCCACATTGGACCAACTGGTCTGTTCACGCCACAAAGCCGCGTTGTCTGAATTTACACCCACTCTCAGTGCGGCCTCCAGCGCGGCTGTTAACTGTTCGTCCAGACTCTGAAATCGAATCACTTGACTGTGAGGTTCACCCAAGTCAACAGTGGTCAGCCGGGACGGAAGCACAATCGGAATACCCAGCGATCGAGCCAGACAGGCAGCGCCTGAGGTCAGGATCGTGCGATAGTTGAACAGAACAACGTCCGCTGCGGACAGCCACTGTCGCAGCTCCGCGTCAGACAGCCAGCCAAAACGCAGATCGATGGCGGAATTTCCAGCGGCCAGTGACCTAAGAGAGGTCTCATAGCTCTCGTCCGATACTCGCCCGGCAATGACAAGTCGGATGCCGGGTTTGTAATGATTCCAGAACTTCAAAACGTCGTCAATCCCCTTGTAGGGTTCCACAGCGCCAAACATCAGACAGACGGGAGTCTCAGAAAGTCGCAGCCCATCACGAGACGCCTGTCGAGGCATGGCCGCCGGGAGCGTCGACGACAAGTCCCCGTGAGGGATCATATGCATCTTTGCAGCGGCGTTCGGAAACTCGGCGACCACCGCTTCCCCGGCGCCCTTGGAATGGGCAATGACTGCGCCGGCTGATTGGACGATCGACTGATAAACTCGACTGATGTGCCAACTGGATTTTGAATTATGGGGTCGAAGATTGTGAGACGTGTAGACCAGCGGAATTGTGCGACAGCACAGGGCCAAATCAATTGGAAATCGCCACGTGCGGTAAGCGTCAGAAGTCGAACTTCCCAAAAACGCCTCTGGCCAATGCAGATGCAGCACATCCGGTTTCACATCACGGCACATGCGAAACAACGGAAGACCTCGACGATATCCGGGCGAAAAGATCGTCTCGACCCCCTGCGATTTCAAGGCATCAGCGAGTAACTGCTGGTAGGAATTGCCTGCGCGCCAGTCAGGTACCGACAGCACCCTCACAAAACCCATCCCGTCATTTTTTTCAGTTTTCCCAGGGCGATGCCCCAAATCACAAAGCACGCCCACGCCCACTGACAAATGACAAATGACAAATGACAAATGACAAATGCTCTACGCCCGATACAGTGTCAACAACAGCTCGGCGTATCCGACCCATGTGTAGCGAGCTACGCTATTGCGACAGGCCACGCCGAGTTTGGCCAGCGCACCTGGATCAGCGGCCGCGATACTAAGCAGCCGCCGCAGATCGTCCGTCTGATTAGGAGAAAAGATCAGTCGATATTCCTGCGGCAGGACCTCCAAAATTCCGCCGCAGGAAGGGACGATGACAGCTCGAGCAAAACCCATCGCCAGAACCAGACTGCCAGAGGTCAGAATGTCGCGGAACGGAAATACGACGGCGTCAGCCGCCTTAAAGTACACCTGCATTTTTTCCGCCGGCACATAAGACGGGTGAACCAGGATGCGAACATCACCCCGAGCTGCCTCTTGCACACGAGCCAGTTCGGCCTTGTCCCCAATACCGCCCGCAATGACCAAACGCAGTGAGGGTTGAGGCATGGATCGAAAGGCTTCGATCAATTGCAAGACACCTTTGTAGGCCAGAATTCGACCCAGAAACAGGAAGACTGTTTCTTCCTCGGCAAGCCCCAGAGCGGCACGGGCTTCCTGACGACTGATGGTGTCAGGATAGGCGTTTTCGTACCAGGGATGCGGATAGACAGAGACGTTTTGAGAGTGCCCAAAATGATGTGCAAACCGCTGGCGAGCGAACTCGGAATGCACGACCACCTGATGAAACACGGGGATAATCAGGCGTCGGAAGAATTTTTCCAGATGCGGATGTCGGCGATCATGGTTGCCTTCATTGTGCATGGTCCAGACCAGCCGCTTACCAGCCAGCCGCAGCAGCAGCAGTTCCACAAAGAACCGCAGAGACCGAGCAAAGGTGCCGATAGCCGTGGGCCGGATCATGTAAGGATGCAGCCAGTGAAAATGAATCACGTCCGCTTTCCAGCGGAATAAAGCGGACCGCAGAAAATTCCCTCCGCCGCCCCCCTCGCGAACATTCAGCCCCAGCTCTCGCTGCGCCTCCATCAACAATGGCTGATACGGATTCTCGCTGTAGAACGGCAGATGAACTACGCGTAAAGGAGCAACCTCCGCCTTCGCATCATTCAACAATGAACCATCTCCACCCAACTCCACCCGCAATTCCCCTCTGCCCTCTGCTCACTGCTCACTGCCCACTGCCCACTGCCCACTGCCCACTGCCCACTGCCCACTGCCCACTGCCCACTGCCCACTGCCCAATGATCAATGACCAATGACAAATGACAAATGACAAATGACAAATGACAAATGACAAATGACCAGCCTCACCACTCCCGCCTTCGCGCGACCAGCTTCCGCATCCCCTCGCTGTACATCAAATGCCGAATCGCCCCCACATAATGTCGAGACGGTCGATCACCAGCCTGGCCCTTTAGAAACACATCGTATTCCGCGGGCAGCAGTTCCACACCGAAGCGGCTGCTACACAACGCATAGAGCGTCTGTTCGATCAGCCAGAAGTTGCCAATGATTCCAGGAATAGCGAGGAACTCTTCGATCCAGTCGAGATTCAAAGACTCCCGATGAATCAGGCCGAGGCCGGAGTTGAATCGTTCTATCAAACGGACATCACAATGTTGCCGAGCTAACTCAGGCGTCACGGTATAGGCTGACTTGATATCCCCGTTGACACAGTTCAGACGATAGTTGGGCGACTCAATACGCCGCAGCAGTTCCGTGGGTTCAGTAAAGAACAGGACATCGCTGTCCAGCAGCAGCATTCGATCCGCTTTAAGGTAGTGGCGAAAGTCGAACACTTTCGGAGACAAGTGATTAGCTTCACGAAATTTGCGGCACAGCGGATAATTTTGCAAAGTAGCCAGCACGTCCAGCTCGGCCTGGCGACGATTGAGAATCCGAGCGGCCGGGAAATGGTGAGCCAACGTTGCTCGAATTTCATCTGTCAGCGTTCCGTCATCATGAATACACAACGCATAACGGCGACTACTGATATGGTAAAACGACTTCAGCGCCCACAGTAAATTCAGATAGTCGTTCTTCGATGTCAGAACATGAATTTCGGCCACGGACGTATCTGCAGCCACCACTGGGTTTGTCGAAAGAATTCGAGGCCGGACCGCGTCACGGTACCATGCGCAGGTCAGACCATGTCCAAATTGCTGGCGAAACTTGAGCCAAAGTCGACCGATCACGATCTTGGCACTCCAGCGCCGTTCTCAGCTTGGCGAGATGGTTTCCTGACAGCAACCATCAAACCATGACTTGCTGATATCGCCGGAAACACCCAGCTTTTGGTCGTCATCTTCGAAGTGGGGATTATATAAATAACGTCGGCCCACTCAGCCAGAGCATCAAACGAGTCGTAGACGCTGTAGGAGTATGCCAAGCCGTCTTCCTTTGAGATGGTGTAACCTTTGCCACGCGTCCTTAGCCAGTCAAGAAACGGCCAGACGCCAAGCTTCCATGCAGCGACTTTGGCAAGCCGCCAGAGGAACCTGCCCTGCCCGAATCGATTGGAGTCCGAGAGAAAGATTGCGTGCCGAGCCACACGTGTCATCTCACGAACAACAACCGCTGGATTTGGGACATGATGAAGAACCCCTAGTTCCATCACGGCGTCAAAGGACTGGTCAGCGAATGGTAGGGCCTCGCCGCTGCCTTCAATCATTCTCTCCGGAGGGAGGTTGTGCGACATCATGCCGTTCTTCAGCAGTTCTGCGACAGGCTCAACCCCTTTGACGTCAAGCCCTGCGGTCAGCAGCCGCATCACGCCTCTGCCCGTGCCACAACCGAGATCAAGAACACTGTTCAGTCCGAGCCGCTTCAATTCGGCCTCAATGTAAGCCAAGGCAAGATTATGTTCCTGATCCATCAGATGCATCTGATCATAAGCTGCTGCGGTCTGCGCATAGTATTTGCGTTGGATTTGGATTGCATTGACAGCGAGTTCCTGCTCTTCGTTCATACTGCGGCCCAGCAATCTTCGGTGATATCGAGCATTATGCAAAGGTCCTATTCAGCTCTGTTGTGGCAATGATCGTGATGAGAGTCCCAGAAGGACTTTCTGAAACACGGAACGGCAAATATCACGAATCGAACCGTGCTTTCTGCCCCAGGCAATCGCCGGCTGTTCAACGAGATAAAAGGTCAACAAAGAAAGGCAAAGAGTAATTATCAGACTCAGGCCCCCACAAACCAGCAACGCCGCAGTAGCGCCAACGCGGCCAGGTAACGTGCCTGCAAAGACGGCTGACATAATCGGCCAATGCCATAAGTAGAGCCCAAAACTGAGATCTCCCAACCGCCGCATTGGCACGTTTTCGAAACACAAGAACCCCAATCTGGATCGTGATGCCGTGGTGATCAGCATTCCGCTGACCAGACAGTTCAAGGGCCAGCCCCAAACACTAATCGACCTCCATTGTCCTTCAACGGATTGAATGATTAGAGCAATCAGTGCCAAACATGACATCAGAAAACCGGCTTCCATTATCAAACCGGCTTTGTATTCCGAGTCGGACGGCGGAAACACAAAATTCCAGGCAATACCAACCCAAAACCACAATAGAAAATAGAACACCGATGCTGGCGGGGTGTTTGAGGCATCAAGCAGTTTATCTGGTACGAAGGGGGCCACAGCGGTTTGCGTGGCCTGAAACAGAAGATGGCCGCCGTACCCAAGGGCAACGAGGCACACCAGTGAGGCCCATAATCCGATGTACATTTTCAATCTACGCACTAAGAGCATTCCTAGCGGTAACAAAAGGTAAAACTGAAACTCAATGCCAATCGTCCAAAGCACCGGATTGATGGACGTGTAGCTGTATTGGAAAAAAGTATGCAGACAGAAAACATGGAGAACCAAATCGACAATGCCATAGAATGCGTAGGTGCTTTTCTCGAACAAGGTAAAGGTCAACAGCACAACAAGATACAATGGGAGAATCCGTGCCGCCCGTCTGACCACGTATCTTGAAAACCCGGGACGTGGGCAGCTTTCGCTGGCATCCATCACCCACGGCCGAAATCCGTTTGCCAGAAGGTATCCGGAAAGTACAAAGAAAATACAAACACCAACATCACAATGCTGCAGGAACGCCCGCAAGTCGAACCCGGCCAGGATGATTTCCGGGTCTCCAGCCTTCCATCGAGCGTGATACCAAAACACCAGCAAAGCAGCGAATCCCCGCAGCCCATGAAGCGACGGGATTTCAATCGCTTGAGACCGCGGTTGGTGAACCATACTTTTAATACTCACGACTATTCAGGTCCGCTTTGCTTCAAAACGATTCGACGAAGTGCACCCAGCCAGGGTCTGTGAAACATGGACGACGGGTAGTTCATGAGTGTCTGCCAAAGAAAGTGGCGGGACTGCCCGGGCTGTAGGTTCCGATGGTGCCACATCGCCTTCCGGAGCAACAGATCCCGCTTCTGTGTTCGTAACTGTCCCTTAACAGCAGCCTGATCTTCTGGACTGACACACGACAAATAGTTTTCGGCGATTCTGATTTCATCTTCGCGAAACGCGTAAGCGATTCCCTTTTGGAAACTTTTGGCTTCCGCATGCCATCGCCAGGCAGCCAGACAATCGGAAGTCAGATGCTGTTGAATCTCTCCCAGGAAGACAGCACGCGTGTAGTATTCGATATCCATCGAGTAGTGATAAGATGGATCAAAATATCCAATCTTGTCGATCACACTCCGCCGCATGAAGGCGGCACCGGATTGTGGAAAGAGATAAGGACGGAGACGATTCCATGGCGTCAGAACCTCTCGAAGATTTGTAACGCCCACAGGATCTAGACGCCATTCATCGACGTTCTTGCCAAACACGCGGCACCCACCGGACAGCCATTCGGCGTTGGGGTTCTGCAGAAAAAAATCGAAGACCTTTGCGAGGGCGCCCGGTTCGAGAAGATCGTCACTATTTACGTACGCCCAAACGTCACCCGTAGCGCGACGGAGTCCCTTGTTGATTGCATCTGTCTGGCCGGCATCTTTCTCTGAAACCCACCATGTAATATTCGATTCAAACTCGCGAATGACATCGACAGACCCATCGGTACTGCCACCATCGACGACAATCAGTTCTAAATTTGGAGCCCCTGCTGTAACCACAGACTGCAGGCAATCACGCAGGTAGTCTCGTTGCTGGAAAGATGGGACTACCACTGAGATTCTGAACGATGTTTCGCGCGGCATGGCTACATTCAACAGATGCGTAACCCCTTGGGTACTTGACACGACATTGCTTTTGAGGCGAGCGTTCGCGATTTGGCAGGTCCCCAGAGCCTGTTTCAAAACATACAAGCGGCTATTGCCGAAACTCGAATTTGGCGGACTTTTTCAATCGGCCAGCTTTGCCGAATGGGGTTTGAAATGACCTCTAAATACCTAAACGGGGATTAGCTATTTCTATTTACTGAAATTTACTAATCTTTCCGAGAGTTCGACGCATTAAGCTTTTGCAGGCCGTTGCGAGCCTCCGGTGGAGAGGAGATCGTGTTACTGGTTCAGGTCTTGCACACATAAAGTTCCGAAACTGATTTGTGTCGGCTTCAAGATCTCTAATCATGTATTGTGGAACGACTACTACTGGCAAATTTGTGCAGGGAACCGACTGCCATGATTGTTCCGATTTTGTATGTGTCGCATCATCCCTAAATCCAATGTTTGTGATTAGGTTCTTTCGAGGTGCAACAGTTAACCCATTCTGGGCCCAAACACTCAATTGCCACTGCCAATCCCAAGTGGAGATTTGTCCGTTCAGAAGACTGTTGTAGCGATACGTCCATTGTTCCCGTTCGAGATCTGAGTCCATTGCTTTCAGGATTGCGTCACGGAGGACTGGAGTCCTCCATACGATCATCTCCCTATCGTAATGCTTCCAAGCCCTCTGCCACGTTGCCCAACCCCACATGAATGGATACTTCGAGAAATAGGCTGTCTCTGATGAGTCGCGTTGTCGTTCTTGATCGCCAGGGAAGCAGGTACCTGAAACATGCATGACCCTTTCATCGTCTTTAAAGTTCTCCAGCAGCACACCGCAGAACTTGAAGAAATCCGAATGCGGGAGGCAATCGTCCTCGAGTATGATCGCTCGATCGACCTTTGAGAAGGCTTCGCTAATGCCAGATGCCACGCGAATTTCGCAGCCCAGATTCTCTTCTGAGAAGATCCGATGCACCTCACATTCCCAATCGACCCCATCTAGAATTTTTCGTACAGCGATGCACTTGTCCTTGTCTTCAGGAACTGATGCTCTGGGGCCATCTTGCACAAGGAACAATTTGCCGGGTTTCGCGTCACGAATTCGTGAGAATACCTGCTGTGTCACATCAGGACGGTTGAATGCGATGAAGATTACTGGAGGACACTGCATTTTGAAGAGTACTGTCGCTCAGAGGGCCGCGTACAGTCCGAAATAATTAACGGGACCTGGATTGACTGCGAAGAGAAATGGATCCAGCAGTACCTCTTGGTCTGACAAACCGCGTGCAACCTTATTTACAGCCAATAAGTCTTTTTTCACCGGTGTCGTGGCGGTCGCATCGTTCGTACACAACACTGTTTGATCAGTCTTGCCGATCGCCAAAGCGTGGCGTGAACGGCATTGAAGAAGTTTCTTGGTGCTAGTTTGGCCAAAACCTCAATGAACTTCTCTCCAGAATTTGACCACGTGAATCTCTCTGCAGTTCTCTGGATCGCACGGCCTCGTGAAACTTGACTGACGTTTGAATTTCTTCGAAGGATGAAATTGAGTACCGTGTCTGCTAGCGCTTCCGCATCGCAAGGAGCGTAGAGAAGGCCGGTAATGCCCGCTTCAACGGTCTCGGGAAATCCGCCGAAGTTCGGAAGAATCGGAATGCATCCGCAAGCCTGAGCTTCCAGCGAAATCAGTCCAAAAGTTTCTGGAATCCGGCTACCCGAAACGAGCGCAGTGGATTCAGAAAAGACTCTCGCCATCTCATCACTAGATAACGCCCCAAGGTACTTCACGCCAGGAAACTGTCGTTCCACTTCAGTCCAGTCGACAGAACCGTTGCTACTCAAAAGCCCATGCGCTTCCATCCACTGCGTTCCCGCAATCGCTTCGAGCATGCCGGCGTACAGCTTCCCTCCTCCACAAACAATCAGTTCCAGTTGCGGACACTGCTGCGAACAAATCCGAAATGCTGCAAGAACAACGTCCAGACCCTTGTAATCGACAATGTTACCAGCAAAGACGAGTTGGTGAGAACGACGGTCGACGGCTCTGGGATAGAAGATGGCCGGGTCCATTCCGTTTGGGACCACATGAATCTTATTCGCTGGTGCTCCCCACGCGATTTGCTGCTGGCGAGCTGCCTCCGAAACAACAACGATACCCTGAATGGAAGCGTAGAGTTCACGCCCGTAGTTGCCAATACCTTCGACATGAGTCGGGTTGTGATGATAAACGACATTTTTTCTTCCACGTGCTCTTGTAAACAGCAACGCGTCAGAAACAGAGATCAGTACGTCGCAATCAATACTACGAATTAGCTCCGCCTGCTCATCCAAATCTTCTACAGATTGAACGAATAGGCTGTTGAATTGTCGGCTCGGATTCCGCGATACCTCAATCAGGTGAACGCTGTGCCCTTCCTCCTGCAGAAACCTGGCAGTTTCCAGGACGGCGCGGTTGGCACCGTAAACTACGCCGTTAGCAGATGGAAAAGTGTGCGACGAACTTGAGACGATAATTTTCACAGAGAGGAAAGACCGACTCAGCTTTCGCGGGATTATAGCGACCTGGTTGTTAACCGGAACGCCGCTGTTGCTGAAGATTTGTGCTGGTGGAATGAACGGCCCTCGAGAAAAGGCGATAGCTCATCAAGTCCTTGCAACATTGATACCAACCAATTCGAAGCGGGGCCTTGAGCAGCGTCTTACTCAACGTCAGTCGCTGGCTTGACGCGGCATGAGGCTGCGCATAATAAGTGAGAGCGAGTAATTTGTCTCGCACAAGCCGACGTAACGCAGTGGTTGACCGCGACGAGGTTTTCTGTGCCACCCGACATAACTGAACTGCATAGTCACATGCCGGCCTGATCGAGTCGTATTGCGACCAATAGGCGGTTAACTCACAGATCAGGTGGTGCATATCTGCATCGTGCTGCGTACAGCCAGGGTAAATGTAACGCAGTCTCTCGGTTCGTATGTCCTTAAGCTTTTGCTCATTCCTGTGGTTGATGGTAATGGAGGACTGGGAATGATGGATTCGATATTCCGCAACGACCTCTGGCAGGTTCAGAACGTCGCACGTCTGAGTCATCCTTTGCCAGACGTCATAGTCTTCCAGCGGCGGAAAGGCGTCTCGAAACGGAAACGACTGAAGGAGTGAACGTCGCGCCATTACCGTGGATGTGGCAATCGGATCAAAGAACAGCATTGCGGCTTGTATATCATCGCAGGACAGCGGCAAGCTGGATTCGCGGGTTGCGGACTCCCCGGATTTGAAGAACGCAATTTGTCCACCGCAAAGGCCAAGTTTCGGATCTGCTAGAAACTGACGGACCTGAATCTGAAGGCGATTCGCTGACATCCGGTCATCTGCGTCCAGAAATGCAATGAGATCTCCCCTGGCCTCGGCAACACTTCTGTTTCGTACCGCAGCCAGGCCAGTGTTGACCGGCAAATCAATAACTCGAACTCGCTCATCACCGAACTGCCTCGCAGTAACGCCCGTACCATCGGAGGAGCCATCGTTGACAATCACAAGCTCCCAATTGCGGTAGCCCTGATCAATAACGGACTTAATCGCCTCACCGATATAGGCTTCAGCGTTGAACGCTGGCATAAGGACTGAAACGAGCGGCGAAATCATCGGGAGATTCCGAGGTGTCGAAACAGATCGCTGAAGCGTTTAGCGTAAGTATGCTCGGCCAATGCCCTTTTTCGAGCAGCGTCCCGGATCTTAGTTCCTGCGGCGGGATGGTGAGTGTAAAAGCGAATGAAGTCGATCTTCTCCTCTAGAGAACGAGAAGCGAGCACCTCTTTTCCGGGTTCAAACATTTCGGCCAACTCATCGCTATAATCGGTGCAATAAACAGCACCGCACATCGCCGCTTCAAAGTCTCGCAGGTGCATATGTTTCAGGCGAGCTCGTGTCGGGTCGTGATTCAGAAACACTTCTAGGAATCCCAGTGTTACTGCGGAAGAAGAGTACAGTTTTACCAACTGCTCATCCGAAACCGGCGGCCCGAAAGCATTGGGATAGCGTTCTACGCATTCGGTGTGAAGGGCGTTTTGCCAATCAATGTACTTGTCTGTTGTCGACGTCACGCGGTGTTTTGAAGGAGGCTGAGTCCGATTTGTTAAGGTCCGTCGAAGTGCTCCCAACTGCATTCGAGCAATTGCCCATTTGCCGAGTGTTGTCATTAAATCAATCTGTTTCGCTGGAGATGATCTTTCCCAGCCAGGACCGTTCGCTCTTACGTCGATCCCATGTTCCAGCAGTTGATGAATCTGTTCCAGTCGGGTGCCATATCGTGCGCCGACGAAGGAAGCAACGGAATTGATGGAGTCTACTCTCCGCGGAGAGAAGTAATCGGGGTTGGAGGCCATCGGCCACCATTTAGCAGTGGCCCCAATGGACTCAAATTTCTCTGCGGCTTCTTTCTCGCTGAACAGGTTGAGATCGAACAGATCTGAGATTCCACGCACCAAGTCAAACTGATGAATGTTGTTGCATGAAAAATTTGTCTTGGGAACATCCTTGAATTGAATCTGTTGAAAACGATCTCGATCGAACATCCCTTCCATCAGGTAGAAGAAAGCAAGATCGAATGGCTTCCTCGTATTTTCACTTTCAAAGACCTGAGCGACATGATCGGTAAATTCAAGCCGCAGGTCGTTGTCCCCTGTTGACGCTGCCACACGTCCCGGATTGGCCGCAACGAAAACAACATCGCACCCCATCTTTTCCACTGTCCGACGGAAGTTTCGATCCCACGTGTCACTTTGAACCGAAGCGTTCGTTGACGTTTCGTAGCAAAGGAAGATCCTCGCCATCAGGGTTTCAATCCCGGCTGATCGTAGTGAAACCTTGCACCGAAAGAGTTGAAGTGTGATTCGAAATGTCTAGTGGATACCGTAGCGAACACTAGTGACGCAATCGTGGCCGCCAATGTATAATACGGGCCCACAGCGAGCGTCGGTTCGCCTTCGTAAAATGCTCCGAACGCCAGTCCAAGAAACATCTGGTGGAACATGTAGAGCGGATACGAAATTTCGCCGAGAAACGTAAGATACCGAGGTCGGAGGAATTTCAACGCCGGGATTCCAGAACCTAAAAAGCAAATTGCGATTATGGCCGTGTAGTTGAGGGCGAGCCATGTGCCGAGCATTACTCCCAGCCAAGCCCACTTCAAGTGTATGAGAGTGCCAGCAGACAGCGTCAGACAGACAGGCACCAATAAGTGCAGCAACTGCATCTGGCAATTTTTTGCTGTTGCCCACCTAACGGTGACTGCGGCAAAAGCACCCATGCACAAGCAGTCCATCCTAAATGGCAAATTTACGAATGCGTGAAAACCAGGCGCAAATATCCGCAGAAAGAGGGCTAAGATTGCCATGGGGAGCAAGAGGCAAACGAAACGTCGATACCCCAAGATCCAAAACGCCAGCGGTGCACACAGATAAAACTGCTCTTCAACACAAAGCGACCATGTCACTGCAACACAATGCCCCCCCCAGGAATTTTCGTAACCCATGACAATATTTTGACAAAAAGTAAAATATGACCACGTGGGGAGCGCGTCGTCCAGCCCACGCTTCAGCCAGTCAAACTGAGTTGGACCAGTTACGGTTGTAAGCAGCAAATAAGAAAACAAGAGTAGAAAATAGACAGGAAGAATTCGACATGTCCGCCGTATCCAAAAAGTCCGCCAAAATGAGGGTCCTTTTGACTTATCGCAAATGATACCGACAATCAAGAACCCGGAAAGGCAGAAGAATAAGTCAACACCGGTGTAGAGCAGTGATCCATACTTCTTTGCGTAAGCGGCGGCAGATCCAATTTCCGGATCGACAATTTGGCAAGTTATGTAATGCCAAATTAAAACCATCAGGATCGCGATTCCTCGCAGCCCATCTAGCTCTGGGATCCGTTGCATTCTTGATGACTTCATCATTTTTGAGGCAGCAGTCGAATTGCATCATATTCGACAGTCAGTCTATGGTTCGGAAGGTTTTCTTGAGCCCAAGAGTCAATTTGATCAATGGTTGGATAGTCTCTGAATTCGCCTTCGCCTGTAAAGCATCGTGCGTCATCAATCAAAATTATGTGCTGTTCAGATAAAGCGTGGTTCTTGATTTGCGTCAACTCAGCCAAGACTGGTGTATCAATATCTCCTTGTGCTGTAATCCCTCCTGAATAGTGGCCGTCCAGCCAAAACGTTATGGGGTTGTGAATAGCGGCAATCACCTCGCCCAGTATCTTGCCACTGTCGCCAAGATGGAACTGAACAGAAGGCAAGTAACTCAAACGCCTCTTGGTCGTTCCATAGATTTCTTCGGAAAGTTCGAACGTGTGGATGGCGGAAAAAATCCCGCTCATTGCTTCCGTCATTTCACCCATATATGTGCCTGTCTCAACAAGAACGTGTCGAGATTTCGAGCATTCCAAAATCCCTAGCCTCTTCACTTCATGGGGTGGTGGCAAGATGCTTCCTCCAGCACGCCAACGCTCCATAACTTTCTTATACGCCTTTGCCTGTTTATAGCCCGTCAAGCTTCGTCTCAATTTACCTAACATCCAAGCCATCCTTAAGTATTATGATTCTGTGTGTTCGGGTGTGGACTATCGTTATTGGGATATTCGAGTAATCTGAAATTCGCTCATGTTCAGCGTCACGCCCGCGACATTGAAGCGAGTGAGTGATTCGTCACCCGACAAGAATTCTAGGCTGGCAGCATTTGGGCAGTAGTGAAACGGCGATTCTCGCTCTGAAAGCCCTATGTTTAGGACATAACGCCCTCGACTTAATTGCACTGCTGTGTCACGCATTTCGAGTACATAATTCCCGGGTTCGATAATTTGAGGTGCCGTCCACGAGTTTCGGCACGGCGTCTCTGCTTCTGTACATAGGCCCCAACCTATTATGAAATGGTCTAACCGTTTTGCGACCGAGAAATACACTTGTAGGCCCCATGGACGGCAGCTCCGCAGGCTTGATGTTGGCTTATTATGTTCGTCTAAAATTTGCACCTTTGTGGCACAACCGAAGCTCGGGTCGGCGGTGGAAACGTCAAGATCGACCAAGTCCTCGGACAAGACGAAGCAGTCGGTATAGGCATTAATCACATCTTCAATCGGAACAGGTGCAGAGAGAGTTCCCTGATCCATGAGGACGCCTTTATTACATAGCTTCCTTACGGATGCCAAATTGTGACTGACAAATAGCACGGTGCGACCCGATGCACCGACGTCCTTCATCTTGCCAATGCATTTTGCCTGAAACTCAAGGTCGCCGACAGCAAGCACTTCATCCACAATCAGGATTTCACAACGCAGGTGTGCTGCCACGGCGAATCCCAGCCTCACCATCATGCCGCTGCTATAACGCTTCACAGGCGTGTCGAGGTATTTCGCACAGCCGCTGAATTCAATAATCGCGTCGAGTTGACCTGTTATTTCATGCCGCTTCATTCCCAGAATGGCACCATTGATGTAGATGTTCTCCCGGCCTGTCAACTCGGGATGAAAGCCGGTGCCGACTTCTAACAGGCTGGCGATGCGGCCCTTTGTCTTAATACTGCCCGTTGTTGGTGCGGTGACGCGGGACAACAGCTTTAACAACGTGCTCTTCCCTGCCCCGTTGCGCCCGATGATGCCAAGAATCTCACCCTGCTGAACTTCAAGATTGATGTCGCGCAACGCCCAGACGTAGTCGGGTGCTGCGCCGTCCTTCGTCTTTTGTTTTTGGTCCTTTGCTGAGGACAGAGTACGGTCGTTGAGCTGGCCTACCTTCGCATATGGATCCTCTTTGCCTCGGATCTGGTGCCACCAGCGGTTGAGGTCGTGGGCCATCGTGCCGGTGCCGACCGTGCCGAGACGGTAGAGCTTGGAGACGGATTCGATGCGAATGGCTGTGGGCATAAGAGCGTTGGGCTAAGGGGAAACGGGAACGAAAGTGGCGAAGAGGAGAGTTAGGAAACGATCCGCAAAAATGCTACGGTTATTTTCGGGCGATGCAGGTTTGGTTCCAGCCGTAGGCCATCCCGAATTGCCCACAAACTGATGGGATGACCTCCATATTTGGAAATCCTGCGGCAGTGCATAAGGTCAGAAACTCGCCCAAGGTGCTGTTGGGGCGAGCCCAAAGGTGATACTCCATCGTAAGAAATGACACCCGCGACATTGCCTTCTGATCAGTCAGGATCTCCCATTCGGCTCCTTCACAATCAAGTTTCAGCATGTCAATCTTCTCTCCAATGCGACTAACGACCTCACTGAAGGATGTCACTTCGATTTCTCCACGGCTATCACGTGACATACGGGTATGTAATGAGTTCTCATCGTGTGAAAGCGAGACTTGACCGGATTCAAAACCTACAGCCTGACCAAAGCATCTAATGCCGAGCGGTTCAACATTCTTGACAAGATGTTTTTGTATCTCTGGATTCGGTTCGTAGCAATGGATAGTCGCGTTCGGAAACTGGCGTGCTGCTGCCAGGGTGAATAAGCCAATATTTGCACCAATGTCCACGACGCTCAGTGAGTTCTTCAATGCCTCAGTCTCTAGGCGATAACAGTCTTCAAAGAAGATTTTATACAACTCATGACCATGCACTGCGTGCTCAGACTCAGGCCAGGTAACCGACAATTCTTTGCACCGAATTCTTAACGTTGTGGAACCGGTTTGAGTCTGTGCCCCGACAAATAATCGCTTCCGCTCCAGTCGGAATTTTACGCTTCGACGAATTCGTTCAAAGATGTTCATGAATTCTGGACTCAAATGAAAAGAACTGAGTGGCGTGAAACACGAACAGCAGACGGGGGCGGAGGGGTAAGGGCAGAGAGCAGATAGCAGAGAGCTATGGGGAGACGGGAACGAAAGTGGCTAAGGGCTAAGGGCTTAGGGGAACTGCAGGGATGAAAGCTGGCCGGTGCTGGGCCCAGCGTGCGGACGGCTTCTCAACGAAGTGCCAAAAGAGACGCGACACAACGATTGTCAGTGCAAGAGCCAACAGCACTGCGAGGTATCGCACCCACCATTCGTTCGGAAACCGGAGTGACAGATTTGTGATCCGTGTCCCGAATGGAACATGCAGCAGGTAAAGCGAATATGAAAATGTCCCCAGCCAGGCCGGAATCGTGTGATACACCGAAACAGGGCGCCGCTGAAATATCGTAATGACGGCGGCTGTAAGTAAACCAGCGAGCAGATTTGCAGCACCCGTGCTGACAAATACCAATATCCCGGCGACCCCATAAGAAATTAACGCCTGGACAGGCCGAATGCGACAGGTGATTGCGGCCCAGCAGGTGATGCCCAGCGTAAAAAGCGGCATCCAATGGAAAACAACTGAGCGATGCCCCATGGCCACAAAGTACAGAAGACTGAGTCCGATCACCGGGAGCAGGCTCCGCGTGCCACTTTGCTGATTCAATAACGGGAAGCACAATGCCATCAAAAGATAAAACTGAAACTCCAGGGCCAGTGTCCAGAATACCGGGTTGACCCAGTCAAATCCAAGGAACTCCACCCCGTATCCAAGGTGCGCGGCAAGCTGCAAGGCTGTAAATTCCGGCTTTGGCCCGCTAAACCCCGGGACGCGAGAAGCCAGAATTGTTAAACCCACACTGATCACTATCGCGCCCAGATACGGCGGTTCGAGCCTTTTCAGTCGCCGCCATAAAAAGCCGGGCGCATCGGCAAGCTGGTAATTTCTTTGGCCCAGCGAATAGCAGATCACAAACCCAGAGATCACAAAGAATACAGGTACGCCTAAATGCCCATAGCTGGCCACGCTTCTCAGCGGATCGCCTTGTGGCAAATAGTCCTTGTTTCCACACACAAAATGATACAAGCAGACAGAGACAGCCGCCAAGCCCCGAAGCGGGTCAAGGATTGCAATCCGTGCTGGGTTCTGAATCCCGCTAACCACTTTCACATGACGTCCCGATAATGCGCCGTCCCGACCGTGCCGAGACGGTAGAGCTTGGAGACGGATTCGATGCGAATGGCTGTGGGCATAAGAGCGAGGGGCGGAGAGCTAAGGGCTAAGGGGAATCGCAGGTGCCTGGTGCAGAAAGCCGAGAGCTATTTTGGATAGCGAGAGATCTGCGTAAGGAGTCGTAGTATTTCAACTCGATCCATCAAGTTGAACTTCAGCAGCCTCTCGGTTACGCGTCCGATCGCAGTCAAGGCAATTATTCTTCCATCCGTGTGCTCAAAATGTTCTCTTCGCAAAATACCTCGCCCTGGCTTTGACCAGTTGCATCAACGATTCGACTTGTCCGAGACGCTCCAACTCCGCAGCCTCTTCGTCGGTCAACTGATCTGACTTTGACCGATCCAGAAGATAACGAGCCCGTTCCTGGCTTTCCGGCGATGGCTTAAACCCGACGATCTCAATCGAAGTCGTTCCGCGGGCAAAGAGATCGACAACTTCGCCGTATGCTTTCTCAGTCAGATTCATGTTCATTGCTCCTGTCGTCGGTCAATATCGTGTCAGTGCCAAGGCGGTAGAGTTTGGAGACAGATTCAATTTTAATTGCGGTGTTTGTCATTTGTCATTTGTCATTTGTCATTTGTCATTTGTCAGTGGGCAGTGGGCAGTGGGCAGAGAATCACAAGTGCTTGGTGCTTGGTTGAATCGCAGTGTGCTTGGTCAAAACACCGGTGCTTGGTTGACAAAGCAGGTTGACAAAGCAGGTTGAATCGCAGGGGAACGCAGGGCGAATCGCTGGTGCTTGGCTTACTGCCTACTGCCTCAGGGGTCAGCGCGGACTTCGTTCCTGTCGGTGTCGGCCACGTACGGAAAGGTCATCGATGATAAGCTTTTTTTTGCTGCGCAGTGTCCCTACCGTACTCTGAAAATACGGATGAAGTCAGCGATTGAGTGCCATATCCACGCGGTTTTCGCGGGACTAGTGAAACTGGATGATGTGTGCGGACTGGGATGGCAGCAAGGGATGTTTGTGGTGCTTGGTCAAAATCGCTGGTTGAAACGCAGTGCTTGGTGCTTGGTGCTTGGTGCTTGGTGCTTGGTGCTTGGTGCTTGGTGCTTGGTGCTTGGTGCTTGGTCAAAAAGCAGGTGCTTAGTCGAATCGCAGCTGCGGGGTGCGCGGTCGAATCACAAACGACTAAGGACCAAGGACTAATCATTTCTGTTCGTCAGGTAACGGATGAAACCACCAATACGCTTGTGAGTCTGTGTTGCTTGTTCGTAGATCTCGTCGAACTGCTGTTGTGTGATGTAGATCTGATCCAGAGCTGCGTAAAGCTGACTTTTCACTTCCGTGCAGGACCGTTGAGCGTAGCGAAGAAATCTGACGAACTCAGAATCGCTGCCCCCATCAAAGCCTTCGGCAATGTTGTGCATGGCCGACCCGGCTGCTCGTTGAATTTGATCCTTCAGTCCAAAATCTTTACTGAAGTCCGGCTGCTTCGTGACTGATATAAACAAGGCGAGTTAGCTCTCTGGCCAACTTCCAGCCTTCAATGTCTTCGAATCGCTCAATCTTCATAACGTCAGGAATCGCAGGGTGCTTGGTCAAAAAAAAGGGTGCTTGGTGCTTGGTGCAGGGTGCTTGGTGCTTGGTGCTTGGTGCTTGGTGCTTGGTTGAATCGCAGGTGCTTTGCTCAACTCAGATCCAAGCACGAACAACAAAGAACGCTGCGTTAAGGACTTTGTTTTGTTAAATGGCGGATGAAGCCGCCGATGCGTTTATGAGTCTGGGTTGCTTGTTCGTAGATGAGCCGAAACTGTTCATCGGTTATGTAGTTCTGGTCAACGGCAGCGTAGAGCTGACTTTTGACTTCGGTTCATTCAGGCGACTCCCCGACTTGTGACGCCAAAATGGTGTCGTATTGCAGAAGACAATCACAGCAGTGACGTTTCTCTCGCGAAATCTTCCGAGTCATTCTCGAGAAGAAAAATATTAGCCTGCTGCATGGCGTTCAGCAGAAAATGGATCCGCGGAATTCCGAGCCATCGCGCTGCCATCCCTGACGACAGTTTGCCTTCCCGGAAAAGCGCCATGGCTGACTGATGCTTGACAAGATCGCCAAACTGCTGTTCGTTCAGATGAAGCCCCAGCAGAATCTCCCGCGGGCAATCAAACTCGATGAGTTTTTCAGATGTCGGCATGAGGATCTCCGGGTTCAGGGAACGGTCAGTCCGGCGAATTGGTAGAGTTTGGAGATGGATTCGATTTTAATTGCGGTGTTGGTCATTGGTCATTGGTCATTGGTCATTGGTCATTTGTCATTTGTCATTGGTCATTGGTCATTTGTCATTTGTCATTTGTCATTGGTCATTGGTCATTGGTCATTGGTCAGTTGCTGAAGAGCTGAAGAGCTAAGGTAAGTGAGAAGGGTCATTGGTCAGTTGTGATTGGTCATGCTGGCGAAGGGCGATAGGGTACGAGAAAGATGGGGCGACATTCTGATTTCTAGTCGCTACTCGGTTTTCGCTGCTTTTTAATCTCGGCCACGATCTCTGCGACTGTCAGATTACCGATGATACTGTCTCGTTCCTGCGTGTAGTCTCCTGACCCAACACTAAACTGATTGATGAATCGAGCCGTATTGACCGGGCCTAACTCTCTACTGAGAATCGCCAATGCCCTGGTAGTGATCTGTGCGACGGATGCCATTTCAGTTGTCATGAAAACAAGTCCTTTGCAAGTTCCAGCGGAGACACCACTTTGGTCATGAGATCCAGGTGCCCCCTCGCCTTTTTGAGCAGACGGTCATCACAACTGCAGAAATACTCCACACGGCCTGCCTCCGCCGAAGCAATATGGAGTGCATCGAAAGCCTTAAACCCACGGGTTTCCAGCGTCAGTGCCCTGGCTTCGATCGCATCGCTTAGCTCAATCGTCTCAGTCGATAAGGTCAGAAGGAGAAGTCACACTGGCTTTCTTTTGGGGATTGGGATTTCGGCTGATCTCTGCGAACAATACGTCTGATGAGACCAACTGTATTCGTCCCGATTCACAGTCTAAAAGTATCCCAAGGACGGCTTCAGCTTCCAGTGCAACTCGGAACTGAGATTTATCGTCCGTCGGTCGATTCAAACTGCACGTGTCCAGATAGATTCTCATCCAAACAGCTCAAACGAAAGGCTGATATTGCGGTTGGCAAGAGAGCTGCGAGTGGCGAGTGGCGAGTCAGTCGCAGAGTCTTCACTCGCTTCTCGTTTCCCGCCGCTGCCTTCGTTCGGTCGTTTACCTGACCTACCTTACCTTGGATCTGGTGCCACCAGCGGTTCAGGTCGTGCGCCATCGTGCCCGTGCCGACCGTACCGAGGCGGTAGAGTTTGGAGACGGATTCGATTTTAATTGCGGTGTTTGTCATTTGTCATTGGGCAGTGGGCAGAGAATCACAAGTGCTTGGTGCTTGGTTGAATCGCAGTGTGCTTGGTCAAAACACCGGTGCTTGGTGCTTCGTTGAATCGCAGGGAAACGCAGGTCGCAGGTGCTTGGTGCTTGTTTGAAAAAGCAGGTGCTTGGTCAAATCGCAGGTTGAATCGCATTTGCTTGGCGCTTTGTTCAACTACGGACCAAGGACCAATTTGAAATTATTCCAGCAGTTCGGAGAGTGATTGGGCTGTCAGAATTCGGTCCGACCAGTGAAGGAGAGTTTCCGAATCGGCTTCATGTATTCGCCGGATCACGTCCTGATCGGCAGCACCAAATCTTAATTCAATGAGTCGCAACAATAGAGTCGCTTCACCTCGTCGAATTCCCTCTTCGCGTCCCTCTTCGCGTCCCTGTTCGAGGCCTATTTGAATTCCAAAACGTTCAGCGCTGGTAATATATGGCATTTGTCGGGCCTTTTCGTACGTGTAGATTTCTTTCAGGAATTCCTGCTCCAATGCGGGCGGCAGCCGCAGGATCCAGTCAATCACCCGGAACAACTCAAGAACATCGACCTTGCCATAGCCTCGTTCGTACATAAGACGAATCAGGTGGAGCTTCCAGTCTTTGCGGGACTCGCCGTCCCGTGTGGCCCTCGCTTTCAAATGGGCGAGTACAACCAGTGAAAATGGATTCGAGCTGGCTTCCAGTTCCGTCCAGCGTGGTTCCCATTCCAAAAGCTTCTGAGTGGGAAATCGAAATTCGACAACACAACCACCACGTTCCCGACGGTAATGGTCAGGATGAAAACTCGGTGAGTCATCCGTTAACACCGCCACACTGATCACATCGACATGATACCGATCAAACAGCCGGTAGTAATAGACAAACATCCGCTCTGCAAATTCAGAATCCGTAGAGCCCTGCACTTCCACATGAATCAAGACCCAGGTTTCTCGACCTTCCTGCGTAAAGACTTTCACCAGCTTGTCGGCGTATCGACGTCCCAGTTCGGCGTCGCCCACGACCTGCTGCAGTTCGTGGTCCAGAAATTCAAAACGCCGCGTCCAGTCAATTTCAGCATGGATCGATGGAAACAGTAACGACAGAAATTCCGGAAAATAATGTTCCAGAGCTTCCTTCCAGGGACTATCGTGATCATCCCGAAAATCAGTGTCATTTGTCATTTGTCATTTGTCATTTGTCATTTGTCATTGGTCATTGGTCATTGGTCATTGGTCATTGGTCATTGGTCATTGGTCATTGGTCATTGGTCATTGGTCATTGGTCATTGGTCATTTGGGTGAAGGTGAATCGCTGGTGCTTGGTTGAATCGCAGGGTGCTTGGTGCGTTGTGCCGGGTCGAATCGCAGGTGCTTGGTGACTAAGAACCAAGCACCAAGAACTACTCGCTACTCGTCTCTCGCAGCCTTCTTGCTTTCTCTGCGAGCGTGGCGACTGACTCATCATTCCATTGTGTCTGTCGCCATCTCGTGTAGTCGAAAGGCTCCCGCAACATCAGGGTCAGGAACCGTGCCGATTCCACGAGGCCCAGCTGACTCCGCAGTAGCTTCATTCCGTCACTTCTGAGTTCGATGTCTGTTTTCATTCGTCAGCCGCCTCCGTTTCACGGATGAAATCCACAGGGTCGAGTTAAACCTCAGGTGCTTGGTGCTTGGTGCTTGGTGCTTAGTGCTTGGTGCTTAGTGCTTGGTGCTTGGTGCTTGGTGCTTGGTGCTTAGTGCTTGGTGCTTGGTGCTTGGTGCTTAGTGCTTAGTGCTTAGTGCTTAGTGCTTAGTGCTTGGTGCTTGGTGCTTGGTGCTTGGTGCTAAGTTCTATGTTATATTAGCATGTTCATTGGAACTAAGTACGAAGTACAAGTTGAATCTGGAATCGTGATTACTCATAA
>CAMTWR010000007.1:0-46882 GCA_947085455.1 uncultured Planctomycetota bacterium
CGCTGAACACAGCGATTCTATCGTTTCACGACAAATTGATGATTGCATGAATCTCTTCCCTGAGATTGTTCGTCTATCCAATCACACACTATCTCACATTCACTCGTTTCAGGGGAGATCATTTCTTGCTCGCTGCCTTAGCGGACCTCGCGGGCCAGACGGCGCAGAGTCGGCTCGTCGATGACCTGGCCTTTTGGCTGGCGTTTAATCAACTCCATGATCGCGGCCACACCGGCGTCATCGACGGAGAGCGCGAGCTCGGCTAGTCGATGAGCCACCGCTTTGCGTCCGCTGTGTCGTCCGAGCACCAGTTGCAGATCACCGCCACCGACTTTTTCCGGACGGAACGGAAGATAGGTGTCGGGATTTTTGAGTAGCCCGTCCTGATGGATTCCCGCTTCTGTCGCGAAGATGTTGGCGCCACCGATTGGCTTCATGCGAGGAATGGAAATCCCGGTCAGCTGGGCAACCAGCTGACACAGCGGCGCGAGTTTCGTCGTGTCCATGTCAAACGATCGCTTGTACTGATCGCCGTGGAGCGCCAATGCCATCACGACTTCTTCCAGCGAAGCGTTACCGGCCCGTTCGCCAATGCCGTTGACCGTGCACTGCACCACATTGGCTCCCTGTTGAATGCAGGCCAGGGTGTTAGCGACGGCGAGTCCCAGATCGTTATGAAAATGGACGGCCAGCAGCGCACGATTTAAGTTGGGCACACCATCCTGAATCGCTTTGATAAAGTCGGCCGCCTTCTCGGGAGTCAGCAGACCCACTGTATCCGGGAAACCGATCGTGGTGGCACCTGCGTCGATGGCTTCACGATAGCACTGGCACAGATAGTCGACTTCGGTGCGACTGGCGTCTTCCGGACTGAACGCCACGATTCGAAATTTGCTGGCGGCGTAACTGACGGAATCGGTGATGATCTTCAGGACCTCAATGCGACTGCGATTTAGTTTGTAAGTGCGATGCAGCGGACTGGTTCCGCAGAATAAACTGACACCTTTTTTGTGCAAAGGATTTCCATCGAGCGCTCGTTCGGCCGCGTCAATGTCGGTGCGAACCGTGCGGCAGAGCGCGGTCAGCACCGGCTTTGTGATCACACCGATCATCATGCGGATGGCTTCGACGTCGGCTTCAGAGCTTGCTGGAAATCCCGCGTCCAGCGAATGAATGCCGGTCTCCTGCAAAGCCTTTGCAATCTGCAGTTTCTCATGCGGCTCCAGCGTTGCGCCGGGCATCTGTTCGCCATCGCGCAGAGTCGTATCGCTGAAAAGAACTTTGCCGCTGCGTTTGTGGTGGCTGATGATGGCATGCCGCACTTTTTCAGCGATGCGATCGGCAATACGTTTAGTTGCAGGCTGCGAATTCATGAGACTTCGTTCGTGGCGTCAGCGGACAGCGTTTCGAATTTTCGGCAGTGTAGCAGGTGCAGTCGAGGCCCGGGAGAGTTGATTGTGATGCGGCAGCAATTTGAAATTTCTGATCTGAAATTTCAAATCCGAGTACTCGCACAGTATTCCTGGAATACGCGGCGAGATTTGAAGTTGAGGTGGATCAGACGGTAGACTGCGCGTTCAACTATGATACGAGCAGAAGCCACGTAACTGACAAGCCGAGGAATAAGACTGGTGACGATTCAATCCACACAGGTGACAACCTCTGATGGTGTCAACATTCATTTGTTCGAGCTGAAGTCCGGAGCCGACGATTTGCTGATGTTGCACGGTGTCGGTCGAGCCGGGCGGACATTTTCGTCGTACGCAAGTTTGTTTCCACAGCGATTTCACATCCAGGCGATCGACTTTCGAGGTCATGGAGCATCGGGACGCGCGGGGGACCGATATCGAGTTGTCGATTATGTGCACGATGCAATCGCCGCTCTGGAAGCGATTGGGAAACCGACGATTGTCTATGGTCACTCGCTCGGCGCTCTGGTTGCCACGACTGTCGCGGCCCAGCGACCCGATCTTGTTTCGGCTGTCGTGCTGGAAGATCCGCCATCTCCCGGATTTTGGCATCAGCTGGAATCGACTCACTATTATCCAACTTTTCAGGCCATGCGAAAATGGGCCGGTCGCCTGGACCTTCCCGTCGCTGAAGTGGCTCGAGGATTCGGAGCCGAACCTCTGAAAACATTTTCGGATGGCCGCCTGTTGCGCATCAGTGATGTGCGAGACGGCGTGTCCGTACGATTCACAGCCCGCTGCGTTCAGGATCTTGACCCGGGCGTGATGGAAGTGATCCTCAACGGCCGCTGGCCCGACAACCTGGAACTGGAATCCTGCTTCGCTCGCATTCAGTGCCCGGTGTTGATCATGCGCGGCGACGTGTCTCGGGGCGGCATGTTGCCCGAACCGGATGCCAATCACCTGGTCAGTCTGCTGCGGGACGGGACCTGCATTGAGTTTCCAATGGCCGGACATTTGCTTCACTGGCAGGTACGCTCCGACGCGGTGATGCAGGTCAGTGCTTTTCTGGAATCGTTGTAAGTCGGCCTGTTGGGAAGTGCCCAGATCATGCGGCACTGATTTCGGTTGAAGCCTTGCAGCTGTCCCCTCGCCCCCCTGGGGGAGAGGGCCAGGGTGAGGGGGTTTGGGCTTTGTGATTCTGTGTTTTGTGCTTGTGTTCTTGTTTGTTGTCTGCCGCGTGATGCCCCCTCATCCGGCCTCCGGCCACCTTCTCCCCCGAGGGGGAGAAGGGCGGTTGATGTGGCCAGATCATGCGCCCGTTGGCCGGTCAGAGCTGAGATCAAAGTCCTTGGTGTGAAAAAAGGTTCCGATGTCGCGAAGAATTTTGATTGGCACTGACGAAGCAGGATACGGTCCCAATCTGGGTCCGTTGACCGTGACCGGCACCGCATGGGAAATTCCAGGCGACGTGGATCCATCAACGCTCTGGCAGGAGTTCAGTAAGGTACTCACCAACGCCCCTGTGCGCGGCGATGACCGATTGTTCGTAGCGGATTCCAAAGAAGTGTATTCCTCCGGCGATGGGCTGGAAGATCTGGAAGTGCCGGTCCTTGCATTTCTGAAAACGCTTGGCGTGGAAACGGCGACCATCGACACTATCGGTCACGCGGTCGCAGGCGCGGACTTTGCGGATCTGTATCGCGAAGAGATTTGGAACCCCAGCCCTGGCACGACACTACCGTGCGACGCGAGTGAAGACCACATTCTGGAATGGCAGGAAACTCTGCAAAGAGAAATGGACGCCAAAGAGATTCGGCTGCTGGGTGTGCGGAGTCGAATCATGTTTCCACGAGAATTCAATGTACTCGTGGATGTGACCGGATCCAAAGGCGCTGTGCTGTCGACCGCCACGCTGCAACTGGTTCGGTTGCTGTCCGATGAGCACAGTGAAGGGAAACCTGCGACGGTTGTCTGTGACAAGCATGGAGGCCGTAATCGATACGACGAAGTGATCTCCACACAGTTTGACGATCAGTTCGTGTTTCGTCTTGAAGAATCTCGCGAGCGATCGCGTTACCGGATGGGCCGCATGGAATTCTGCTTTCGAACGAAGGCCGAAGAGTTACTGCCGGTCGCGCTGGCTTCGATGGTTTCCAAGTATCTTCGCGAAGTGCTGATGCATCAGTTTAATGCTTTCTGGGCAGCGCGAATTCCGGGTTTGAAGCCAACTCAGGGATATCCGCAGGACGCTAAACGCTTTCGTGAAGACATCGCCGAGACCGCTCGGCTGCTGCTTGTTCAGGACGCTGTGCTGTGGCGGAATCGCTGACAGGAACGGTGGTTTTTGTCGACGATTTTCCCAGCGACGAACACCGATTCCGGATCGATCGGCGATACGATAGCCTGCGTCGAATTCTGAACTGACGTTTTTTGCTGTTGGCCGCCCATGTCTTTTGAATTTCATCTTGATGCCGTTGATCCAGCAACGTCCGGCCGTGCAGGCCGCTGGGTGACTCCGCACGGTGTTGTTGACACTCCGGCCTTTATGCCGGTCGGTACGCTGGCCACGGTCAAAGGGTTGCTGCCCGCTCAATTGAGAGAAGCGGGCGCTCAGATGGTTTTGGCCAACACCTATCATCTGGCCCTGCGGCCGGGCTCAAAGATCGTCGCTGAACTTGGCGGGCTGCACCGATTCATGGACTGGCAGGGCCCGATTCTGACCGACAGTGGCGGCTTTCAGGTCTTCAGTCTGGCTCAGATGCGAAAGCTGGACGACGATAAAGTTGTCTTCAAGTCGCATATTGACGGCAGCACGCTGGAGCTTTCACCGGAACGCGCGGTTGAGATTCAGGAAGATCTGGGCGCGGACTGCATCATGTGTCTGGACGAATGTCCGCCCTCCGGAGAATCCGTGGAGAAAATCCAGAAAGCGGTGGATCGCACAACTCGCTGGGCATGGCGGTGCCGGGATGCTCAGAAGCGATCGGATCAGGCTTTGTTTGGAATCGTTCAGGGCGGAATTCATCCGTCCATGCGTCAGCGATCCGCCGAAGCGCTGCTGCCGATCGACTTTCCGGGCTACGCGGTCGGCGGCCTGAGCGTTGGTGAGGCGCCGGATTTGATGTACCAGACTCTGGACTGCACCGTTCCCATTCTGCCTTCGAACAAGCCACGTTATTTAATGGGAGTGGGCCGGCCGGAAGACATTGTCGAAGCTGTTTCGCGGGGAATCGACATGTTTGACTGTGTTATGCCGACTCGAAATGGCCGAAATGCAACGGCTTTTACCAGTTCGGGCATTGTGCGGATGCGAAACGCGATCCATCAGCGAGACGAGCGGCCGCTGGATCCGGAATGTGACTGCACCGCGTGTGTTCGGTATTCGCGAGCCTATCTGAGGCATCTGTTTATTGCGAAAGAGATGCTGGGGCCCATTCTGCTTTCACTGCACAACGTCGCATTCTACCAAAGACTTGTGCGAGGGCTTCGAAAGGCGATTCTTGACGGGTGTTTGGCAGAGTTCAGGTCGAATCAGCTTGCTCGGTGGAATGGGCAGTCCTAAGATACGCCCCCTTTCCCCAAGTCGGGCGCCGGCAATAGCTTGAGGCGCCGACCGGTTCTACAAGAGGCTTGTGATCGCCGATGGATGTTCCTCGGCTCAGGGATTGTTAGGTCTTTACACAGGTGTATGCCGTGTCCTGGTTTCAGTTCTACGTGAGCCTTTCTGAGCTGCTGCTGTGGATGCAGGAAGGCGCAGCGCCTGCAACGTCCGGCGCAGTTCCGGCTGCTGCCGCAGGTCCTGCGGACGCTCCAGCTGCGGGTGGCGCTGCAGGGCCAGCTCTTGTCGAGCCCAATCCGATCGTTCAGTTTGCTCCCATTCTGATCATTGGCGTCTTTTTCTACTTCATTCTGCTTAAGCCGCAGCAAAAAGAGCAGCGTCGACGCCGGGACTTCCTGAAGAGCCTGAAGAAGAATTCTCGAGTGGTCACCACCGGGGGTCTGATCGGAACTGTCGTCGATTTGTCGTCGGACGAGCGTTTCGTGACTCTGCGAGTTGACGACACGACTCGGGTGCGATTCCTTCGCTCGGCGATTCAAGGCGAGCTGGAAGAGAAGACAGATTCTGCCGGAGCCTCCGGCGCACCTTAAGGCGAACTGGCGAGAATTTTCCGGCGAGGTGGGCTGTCGAAGCCTGCGTTCTGGATCCAGTTTCCCGCTTTGTGGAGCATCAGTGAGACTTGAATTGTGCTCACTGGTGTCAATTCGATACATATACGCCACTTTCGGCTGTTTTTTCCCTGGCCATGTTGAAGTTCTGTTCATTTACGCAGGGAATTTTGGCACTCGCGATTTCCCCAGGAAGCCATTCTGATGTCCCAGTTGCTGTATGGATTGCTTAACCTCGCCCTTCAGGCGCCCGATGCCGCCGCCGAAGTTGCAAACGCTGCAACCAAGGCGGCTGTTGACACCGTAGAAGCATCGGCGGAAATACTTCCCGCAGCGGAAGCGTCCGGGGCCAGCAGTTTTGCCTTCATGCTGACAACACTGTTTGTGCTTGTCCTGCCATTTGTGCTCGCCTTTTTGGTTGCCAAAGCACTCAAGGTTCAGGAATGGACCAGCCGCCTGGCTGTCGTGTTCTTTACGCTCGCCGTGGGTGCCGCTCCGTTTCTGACTTCCGCGCTGAACGGCGAGCCTATCTGGGAACGGTTCCGTCTGGGGATCGATCTGGGTGGCGGTACAAACATGGTGTTTCAGGTAAAGCCTGAAAGTAAAGAGATCACTGAAGAAGTGATGGATCGAATGGTCGGGGCCGTCAGCCAGCGTATTAATCGCAGCGGTACGGAAGAAGTCACTGTCCGCAAAGTGGGTCGCGATCGAATTGAAGTCATCGTGCCTGGCGAAGATCCGCAGACAGTGGATGAAATCAAACGACAGATTACTCGCCTTGGAAGTCTGGAATTCTTCATCTGCGCCGACAGCACCGATCAGCAGATCGTTCGCATGGCGAATGAACTGGATAAGTCTCAGACGGTTGTGGAACTGGACGGTGACGTGGTCGCGCGCTGGGTACCAGCCTTCGAAAAAGGTGGCGTGCCGAAGTTTTTGGACCGTGATGCCGTTCGTCGAAGTGTGCAGAAAATTCGCGAAGTTAACGGGAAAGTCGAAAACTACGAAACTGAAGAGTATCTGTTGCTGGTGGACAGCGAAGAAGAAAGCGTCACCGGCAAGTATCTGCGTTCGGCTACCCCGGACTTCGATCAGAATGGAGCGATCGTCGTCAGCTTTACGTTCGACCAGACCGGCGGATACTTGTTTGGGCAACTCACAGGTCGAAATGCTCCCAAGCCCGGTATGCCTCGCCGCAAGCTGGCAATCGTGCTGGACCGCACAGTTTTCAGTGCTCCTGACATTAATGAACAGATCACAAATCGAGGTCAGATTTCCGGCGGTGGTGGCGGATTTACTCGGATCGAAGCTGATGAGCTGTCCAACGTTCTGAACGCGGGTGCTCTGGAAGTTCCGATTGATCCCAAGCCGCTCAGCGAAGCGACTGTCGACCCGACTCTGGGAGCTGACGTTCGAAACAAAGGTGTAAACGCGACGCTGATCAGCGGTCTGGCCGTTGTGATCTTCATGCTGATCTACTACCGATTCTCCGGTATCGTGGCTGTAATCTCTTTGATGCTGAATCTGTTGCTGACAATTGCCGCTATGGTGGCAATCAACGCGACTTTCACGCTGCCAGGTATCGCAGGGATCGTGTTGACAATCGGGATGGCGGTGGATGCCAACGTTCTGATCTACGAACGTATGCGAGAAGAAATCGCCAAGGGTTCCAGCGTCCGAATGGCCATTCAGAACGGTTTCGAGAAAGCGTTCATCACCATTTTTGATGCGAACATCACCACGTTGTTGACAGCCGTGATTTTGTTTGCAATTGGTACCGACCAGATCAAGGGGTTTGCTGTTACCCTATTTTTGGGTCTCGCCATCAGCATGTACACTGTGCTGTTTGTCGGTCGTCTGATCTTTGATATCGCTGAAAAGCGTCGTTGGTTGAAGCAGCTGAGCATGTGTCAGCTGATCGGCGAAACGAATATCGACTTCCTGAAACACAGAGTTCTCTGGTGTGCAATTTCGCTGATCGTGATCACTGTCGGTTTGGTTGCCTTCTTTGCTCGGGGCGAAAAGAACTATGACATCGACTTCACCGGTGGGACGATGGTCTCCTTCCAGACGACGGAACCTCAGAAGACCGACGACGTCGCTGCTGCGTTAAAAGAGAAGTTTGGTGATGAGTTCACTCTGGAACGCCTGACGGTTGGTGCGGCGACTCAGGAAGGGATCGGCACTTATTTTCGCCTGCGATCCACAGAGAAGGACACGCATACGGACAGCGTTGCCTCAGATCCTTCCGAAAAATCAGCAGAGCAACGCGTTCGCGAGATGGTTTACGAATCCTTCAAAGGAAACGAGAACGTCAAGCTTAATATGGTTTCTGTAGAGATCGGCGAAGTGACCCCGGTCGTTATCGCAGACGAAGATCAATCCGCAGAAGCCAACTCACGACGTCGCTTCAAAGGCGGCTCTGCTGTTGATCTGACATTCTCCGACGACGTGGCTACCGGCACGATCAGCGACATGCTGGCCGCGGAACTGGGCAAGTTGAAAGATGGCGAAAAGCCAAAGTATGTAACGACTGAAGAACTGTTCGGCCTGGAAGGCACCGAAGGAGCTGGCCTGAAGGTCGGCGAACGCAGTGTCAGAAAGTTCAGCAAGTTCACGGTTCGCTCCATGGCTGCTGTTCTTCCGGAAGACCTGAAGACCGCTCTGACGTCCATTCAGGCAACACTCGCATCAACTCCACTGTTCGACGAAGTGAATACCTTCGCCTCGGCAGTGGCCAGTGAGATGAAAGAAAGTGCTTTGATTGCGATCATCCTGAGTATCGTCGCAATTTCGGCCTACATCTGGTTCCGTTTCCAAAGCATCGTGTTTGGTGTGGCGGCCGTTGTGGCACTGGTTCACGACGTGTTGGTCGCACTGGGCTTTGTCGCCATGGCCAGCTGGGTGCATGGAACGTCCATTGGCGACCTGCTGCTGATCGACGACTTCCGAATTAACCTGTCGATGATTGCGGCGTTCCTGACCCTGGTGGGATACTCCCTGAACGACACGATCGTGATGTTTGACCGAATTCGTGAAGTTCGCGGCAAAAATCCGGCAATTACAATTCCTATGGTAAATCTGTCGCTGAACCAGACGCTCGGACGTACTATCCTGACTGCAACAACCGTATTCATCGTGGTCTTGATTTTGTACGCCTTCGGTGGTGCAGGGATTCATGGTTTTGCGTGGTGCCTGCTGGTCGGATGTATCGCGGGTACCTATAGTTCTATCTACATTGCCAGTCCAATTCTGATCTGGGCACTTGACCGTGTTCAGGGCAAGATCAAGGCCTAAGGAAACGCCCGGACGAAGAGTTCAGTAAGCTGGAACACATTCAACTTCGCAAAAGAGCTGTCTGTTTCTGATCTGCCTGTATTACTCAAAGTCCGACGACTCCGAACTCAACCCGTTGAACGGGTGGTCAACAACATCACCGGCGCTGCATCGCCAGCCCAAACATTTGCCCACTGACGGCTAGTCAGTGGGCTTTCTTCCTTTCTGGTCCACCTTGTTGAAAGTGGAGTTGCCCACGGAATGATCGACGAATCGCCACTGCGCTGGAGTACTGTTGACGCTGCAGAAATGTATGAAGTGCCCCGCTGGGGTAATGGGTATTTTTCGGTCAGTCCGGCCGGTCACGTTCTGGTGCATCCGGATCGGAACCCCGCGCGCGCGGTGGACCTGAAAGAACTGGTTGAGCGTCTTCAGATGCGAGGCCTGGATGTTCCTGTGTTGCTGCGTTTCAATGGCATCATTCGAGACCGTCTTTACGTACTGCACAAAGCTTTTTCCGATGCGATCAAAGAGCACGGTTACAAGGGCAACTATGCGTGCGTCTATCCCATCAAGGTGAACCAGCAGCGAGAAGTTGTCGAAAAGGTTGTCGAGTACGGGCGGGAGTTTGGCTTCGGACTGGAAGCGGGCAGCAAGCCTGAACTTCTGGCAGTCGTGGCTATGACGGAAGCCGAAACTCCGATCATCTGCAATGGCTTCAAGGACGCTGAGTTCATTGAAATGGCATTGCTCGCTCAGAAGATCGGGCGCCACGTGATCCCGGTGGTCGAGAAGTACACCGAACTGGAACTGATCCTGAAGTACGCCGAAAAGTTGAATGTCCGGCCGCAGATCGGGATGCGAGTGAAGCTGGCAGCGCGTGGCGCGGGACGCTGGCAGTCGTCAGGCGGTTACCGGTCCAAGTTCGGACTGCGTGCCAACGAAATTCTGATGGCGCTTGATGAACTTAAGAAACGCGGCATGGAAGACTGCTTCACGCTGCTGCACTTCCATCTGGGCAGCCAGATTACCAACATTCGCCAGGTCAAAGCGGCTTTGAACGAAGCCGCCCGTGTGTACACGGAACTGGTCGGTCGTGGTGCCGGTCTCAAATACCTGGACGTCGGCGGCGGTCTGGGCGTGGATTACGACGGATCTCAAACCAACTTTGAATCCAGTATGAATTACACGCTGGAGGAGTACGCTCGCGACGTCGTCTACACGATTCAAACTGTTTGTGACGAAGCCAACGTTCCGCATCCGAACATCATCTCGGAAAGCGGACGAGCAATCTCGGCGTTTCACAGCGTTCTGGTCTTCAGCGTGCTGGGAGTTTCGCAGCAGGGTGAAAATACGTCGGAGGCCGAGCTGGCTCCGCCGGACGATGCCGAACAGTCACTGCACGATCTGCATCAGGGCTACAAAGCCCTGACTCAGCGGAATATCCTGGAAACGTACCACGATGCTCAGACGGCTATCGATACCGTCATGACACTGTTCAATACCGGCTACGTTTCGCTGGAACAACGCTGTCTTGCGGAAAACATTTACTTCGCGCTGTGTCATAAGATCTGGCAACTCGCGGGGACGATGGAGTACGTTCCGGAAGAACTGGAACGACTCGATAAAGTTCTGTCCGACAATTACTTCTGCAACTTCTCACTGTTTCAGTCGTGTCCGGATTCGTGGGCGATCAAACAGCTGTTCCCGGTGATGCCAATTCATCAGCTGGACCAGCGTCCGACTCGCCACGCCGTGCTCAGCGATATCACCTGCGACTCAGACGGTAAAATCGATCAGTTCATCGATCGACGCGACGTCCGACGAACTCTGATGCTGCACGAATTCAAGGGAGCTCCATACTACCTCGGAATCTTCCTCATCGGAGCGTATCAGGAAATCCTCGGCGATCTGCACAATCTGTTCGGCGACACAAACGCCGTCCACGTCGATTTATCACCGTCCGGTGAAGTGGTACTCGATACGATTATCAAAGGGGAAACAGTCGCCGAAGTTCTGGACTATGTTCAGTTCCGCGGTCGTGATCTGATTAATCGATTGCAGGCGGCCGTGGAAGTGGCCGTTCGCGAAAACAAAATTGACCACGTTCAGGCCGGTCAGTTTGTGAAGTTCTACGAAGAGGCTCTGAACGGTTACACCTATCTGGAAGATCCAGAAGGCGAGTGATCAGCCGGTGCCAAAGAAGACTGCCTGGTTCTGCTCTGCAGACCAGGCTTTAGAACGCCTGACAAAGCTTTCGACCGTAGCCCGAATCGTGAGAATTTGGATGTCGCGTGTCGCCGGAATCGTGAAAATTCGGACGCGGCTTCTGAACTCTCACGAGCGCGGCTACGGATTCTGTTAGCGCTTCTTAGTCTCTCCAGATGTTCCATGGGACTCTGGATTTTTCGCGAGCCCCGTTCACGCATATCTTGCCAGGATCGGATCAACGCCTGCCGTGATCTCCGAGTCCCGCTCCAGATGCATAAACTTGCAGACGTCCGGAATCAAGAGATAGAAGACCCGACCATGCGGCAGATAAATCCCTGAGGGGCTGTCCGCAACGGTTCCCCAACGCGGCTGAAGCGGCAGAAAACGCAGCATGCGAAACTGGACCTGCGGCAAAAGTGACTGGCCTGCAATCGGAAAGCAGCACTTAATTCCGAAACGTGGCCGCAGTGGACCAGCGAATTGATTCTGGCGAGTGGCTCACGGTCAGGCTCATCTTGAGCCCATTCTGATCGTTGCATAGCCTCATCATCCCTCCTCTGCTCGCCCGTCCTGCCCGCATCAGCTTACTATGACTCTACACCGAAACATCACTCGGGTTCTCATCGCCTTTTCCCTGCTGGGACATTGGGCCGGCGGTTTGCTGTCCTGCGGCTCCTGCCAGGTTTTCGCACAGGAAGAAAGTCGATTCCAAGCCTACCGTCTGGACCATGTCAGCCCTGTTGAAGCACGGCGGATGCTGGTGGAACTGCTTGGGGACAAAGCCGAAACCACACAGGTGATTGCGAATCAGGACCGCTCCGAATTGCTCGTTTCCGGCCCGGACCCAGTGCACGAGATTGCTCAGCAACTGGTGCAGAAATTGAATGCACCGTCGAAAAAGGCGAAGGCAGAAAAGTCGGCGCTGGAACTGAAAAGCTACGCGTGCGATCTGGCTTCGATTGATCAGAAATTCCAGCTTCTGAAGAGTTCTTTGGCCCCTTCTGCGGGCATTTCCATCGATCGAAGCGGAGAACGCATCGTGGTGGCTGCAAGCGAGGCGGATCAGAAAATGGCGGCGCAGCTGCTACAGCCCTCTCATGATTCTTCGCCTGTTGCTGATGAAGTTCCAAAGCCGCTGTTCGGTGACCTTGAAGACTGGACTCCAACGCTGGAAAAACCAGTTTCTGAAAATTCGTCGCGTGAAACAATCGCGATGCAGGACAATTCCAAAGGGACTTCGCCGGCTTCTAAGTCTGCTGCTCGAAGACCGCATGAAACTGCGATGGACGATCTGAAATCGTGGCAGGCAACGACCACAAATTCAACAGAGCAGCCGGCGCGACAGGTCCGTCTTTCAGAAGAACGCGCGACGCCGGCGGCAGCCGATCATGTGACCCGGTTCCGATTCCGAAACATTTCCATTCAGCAGGCGGAAGCCGCTCTGAATCGTTTGCTCGGTTCACGGTTTGCTGAACTGGAAGAACATCACTACGACTTTTCCGCCGGCCGTACTCGCCACGTTGAGCTGACCTTCAATGAAACATCGCGATCATGTCTGCTGGAAGGAACGGCCGACCTTGTTGGGCAGTTCGAAAAGCTGCTGAAGCAATTTGATGACGCCAGGGATGAGGGAGTTACAGACTCCATTCGCTTTGTGCCACTGGCAAATATCGATCCTGATACTCTCAACCGCGCCATTCTGATCTGGAAACAGTCGACTCAGCGAAATCAGGACTCAGACAACGGTAAAGAAAAATCTCAGGGCGGTGCCCGACGCGTTGACTCGCTGGTCCGACCGGCCGGTTTTCAGCAGGTGCCTGGTGATCCGGAGATTCCCATTGAGACCGATCAACCCGGCTCCGATAACAACGCCGATGCGATGCAGGATGACGCGGCCGAGGAATTGCGGCGACCGTCATCCGACGTCACGGTGGAACCGCTGCAGGATCTGGATGTTCTGATTCTGCGTGGGCGTGATCCCGATGTGGAAGAACTGACTCGAATCATTCGCGAGATCGAACGGCTCAGCGCGGAAACAGCTCCGGAGATTGAAGTCGTCTATTTGCACAACGTGCATGGTGAAGCTCTTGAAGAACTTGTTTCTGATGTTCTGGACGATCTGACTGGTCCGTTGCAGGGACGCGTCTCCATCACGCCGCTTGTGAAACCCAATGCGTTACTGCTGATCGGTTGGGGGGAAGCAATCAAGGCGGCCCAAAAGCTGATCATGCGACTGGATGAATCGGTCGAGCCCCAGACTCAGATGAAAGTCTTTTCACTCAAACATGCGTCAGCGACTCAGCTGGAAAATACCGTTGATCAGTTTCTGAACGACCGCGGCGGTCTGGGTCCAAACGTCAATATCACCGCCGATGATCGCACGAACTCGCTCATTGTGAACGCTGCTCCGCGCGACCTGCTGGAAGTTGAAAAGCTGATCGAGCGACTGGACACGGGCACGTCCGCTTCTGTCAATCAGGCCAAAATCATCCAGCTGAAAAACGCCCTTGCCGTCGATGTTTCCCAAACGATCACTGCTGCGGTCACGGCCGCACGAGGCGGCACGGGAACTCAGCGTTCGGCGGCTTTGGAAATGTTGATGGTGGGACCGGACGGAAAAAGTGTAGCCGCCTCGGGTTTGCTGGGGGACGTCAAACTTACGCCCGATGCACGTACGAATCGGATCTTTATTACCGGTCCCCCGGACAGTCTGCCGCTCGTTGAACAGCTGATTAAAAGTCTCGACGAATCGCCTGCTGCGTCTGCTCAGATTAAGGTCTTCCAGATCGTCAACGGAGACGCCAGCGATCTCGTGCAGGTGCTGCGTTCACTGTTTCCGGAACAGGTCGCGACGTCCAACGTTCCTCAGCTGGCGACGGCCGAGGGTGAAACGTCGCTTGTGCCCGTGCGATTTTCAGTCGACATTCGCACCAACAGTATCATCGCGACGGGTAATTCGGGTGACCTGCGAATCATGGAAGTGCTGCTGCTGCGTCTGGATGAATCCGATTCGCAGGAACGCGTGAATGAGGTGTATCGCCTGAAGAACTCACCAGCTCTCGACGTCGCGAATGCCGTCAATAATTTTCTGCGCAGCGAACGAGTCGTCAATCAGGCAGCGCCAGGCCGACAGAATCCGTTTGCACAAATTGAATCCGAAGTGGTCGTCGTTCCCGAGCCCGTCGGAAATGCGCTCATCATCAGCGCCACGCCACGATACTTTGATCAGATCATGGAACTTGTGGAGGGTCTGGACGCTCAGCCACCGCAGGTCATGATTCAGGTGATACTCGCCGAAGTGGAACTCGATAATCTGCATGAGTTCGGAGTGGAACTTGGACTGCAGGATTCGTTGCTGTTCGACAGAAGTCTGCTCGGCAGCATTCTGACGCCGGGTTACGACTTCAATAACAAACCGCTGGGCAACGCCAATAACGCAACATCGCTGGCCAACAGACGTGAGGTCGGTGGGCAGGCGCTCTCGCATTTCAGTCTCGGCAGAACCAATGCTGATACGGACTTTGGCGGGATGGTATTGTCGGCCAGCAGTGAAAATGTAAGTGTTCTGCTGCGTGCGATGAATCAGTCTCGCAGCATGGAGATTCTCAGTCGGCCGCAAATCATGACGCTCGACAATCAGCCGGCCTTCATTCAAGTAGGCCAGCGAGTTCCCCGAATTGTCGGCACCAGCATCAATCAGGTAGGACAGGTCAACACGGTTGCACTCGAAAACGTCGGACTCATTCTGGGCGTAACACCACGAATCAGTCCTGAAGGCATGGTCGTGATGGAAATTGACGCGGAGAAGTCCGAAGTCGGCCCGGAAATCGACGGTATCCCGGTCTCGATCTCGGCCACAGGCGAAGTGATTCGATCACCTCGAGTCAACATCACAACGGCTCAGACAACGGTCAGCTCTGCCAGCGGACAGACGATCGTAATCGGCGGGCTGATCACGACCAGTAATTCAACGATCACGCGCCGCGTGCCGTGGCTAAGCGACCTGCCGGTACTGGGCAATCTGTTTCGCTACGATGGAAGCAAGAACGCTCGCAAAGAACTGCTGATTATCCTGACGCCGCATGTCGTGCGAGGCCCCTCGGAAGCGGAATACATTAAGCAGGTCGAGATGGCCCGCATGTCCTGGATTTCGTGTGACATCTTCAACTGGATGAATACAGACACCATGGTCGCCGGTCAGCTGGATTCGTCGTCGATACCCACGATCTATCCGGATAAGACTCCCGGAGCTCCTGCTCCGATGGATGTGATGCCACTCCAGCCTTCACCAGACACTGTTCCGTCTTCAAGCCAGAGCACCACAACGATCGTCCCGGACTGGAAAATCGACCAGATCTCCGCACCAGAAGACACATCGGCGGGCACAATTCAGCAAATGTCATCGAAGCGATCCAGTCGGTTTCGTCCATCAATTTCCAGTGCATCACGTCAACCAGGTACGAACGAAGCGAAACCTAAACACTCCACTGCAGCTGACGAATCGGTCAGGGAATCTGAACCGAAGAAGAAAACGATCTGGTCTAAAAAATAGGCAGTCCTCAAATGCCGCAGCCTGCTGTTCCATCTTCCTGTCATCTTCTGCTGAACATCACACCCATGCAAAATCGTCAGGCCAAACGTCGTGTCACCGCGCTGCTGCTGGCCGCCTGCCTCAGCGCCGGCAGCACGGGCTGCACGCTGCTGACTTTAAACGAAATGTCCTTCACAAAGAAGGAAGCAAAGTTTCAGACGCCTCGGCAAATGGTTCCGGTATGGTCTGACACCGTTTTGCATCAGCCAGGCGAAGCTGCGACTCGCGGCTTTGGTGGCCGCGTAATGTTTTACGGCGAAGATAAGCACAAGCCGATTCTTGTGGAAGGCACACTTGTCGTTTACGCGTGGGACGACAGCAAAGGGTCCATGGAACGTGCGCCGGATCGCAAGTACGTCTTCCCGACCGAAAAATTGCAGACGCACTACAGTCAGTCGCGGCTGGGTCACTCGTACAGCTTCTGGGTTCCGTGGGATGAAGCCGGTGGTCCGCTGCAGCAACTCACTCTGATCAGTCGGTTCGTCAGCACCGAGGGCACTGAGATGACGTCGAGCCCGGCCCACGTCGTTCTTCAGGGGGCGAGTCCATCGTCACCGTTTCCAAATGAATCGCCAACGGGCGAAGTGGATGTCAACGAGAATGAATTCACCAGGCGGATTCGCAATCGCGCCGCAGGCGGAATTCAGCAGGTTGGTTATGAAACGACCGACGATGAGCAACCGGAAAATTCTCACATGCCGGCTGCACGCATTTCTTCATCTGCGACATCGACTCGCAAGAAACATCCGGGTCTGAAGACTGCAGAGATCGATCTGACCAGCGGCTTCTATCACCGCAACATGCAGAACTCCGGCCAGCAGTCGCCCAGCACGACGCACTCTTCTACTGTGACGGACGCCGACGAACTGCTGAATACGGCCGACGCTAGTTCGACGCCCGCTGACCAGAGCGACGAGAAGCCCGAGGCAAAGGCGGAAGAGAAGGGTCCACAGTCAGCCGGTTTTCCACCGTTTGAATCCCGGGTTCGAGCTTCACGAGCAGCTCGGTCATCTGGCGATCATGTTCGGAAGGAACCGATCCGAGCAAAATGGCTGAATTCCCTTCCGGAGACACCTCGATCGTCAGCGAACGCGCCAGAATGATCGCGGCTGTGGAATCCGAAATGGGAAACACATCGTTGGCCGACGCTGACGGTGGCAAACTGTCGGCTGTCAGTTTCAAACGCTCGGCATACATTCCGCTCGGTCGTACAAATCGAGGTCGATTTAAAACCGGCCGCGCTTCTTCCGTCAGTCCCAGAGTGGACGACACCGCCGTCAATGCCGCAGACTGTCCGCCGACGAAGTTGCCTGCGGCCTCCTGAGCAATCGCGCTTCCAACGAAGTCTGTTACAGATCGCTCATCACGAAGAAACCGACGACCCGACGTCGCGCCGCTGTCTGGTCCCGTCGACTGCGGCGCACTTCGCTTGTTGACGGCTCGTCCCAATTGACGGTCGCCAAACAATCCCTGAGCGTGACAGTGATCGCTGACGGCGACGAGCAGCAGTACCAGCGTCAGCATTCTTCGAACGTTGCTCATTCGCGAGGTCATAGTCGATCTCCACGGCCATCGGCCCATGCACCAGGACAGCTTCACTCCACGGCCCGGACTCTCATCACATTCGTTGTGTAAGAATCCCGAGCCTGATTATGCCTCATACTGCTGCTGACCGGAAATCAAGGTCTGATGGTTTTGACCAGTCCTCGCACATTTCAGCACCATCACATGGCATCCGTGAATTGTCGGCATACGCCTGAGGCAAAGTCCAGACAAGTTCTCATCCCACGATCTGTGCCCGCACGAATTCACCAGTCGGTATCGACTGCGCAATCGGCTCATACTGTGGGATCCGTGTCATCGTCCAGACATGTGGCGGCGTGGAGTTGACTCTGGCGCGGTCGCGGAGACTTTTTCGTTGGTCGGCATCGACACGACGCGGTCAGGCAATTCCCGGGCAATCAAACACGAGAAAATGTCACGGTGGGAACGCCTGAGTCCTTTCGAGTGATGGTCACTGCGATTCGCTTGAGACGGTGACCACTAATTGCAACAAGCACGGCAGGCTGCAGAACGGCAGAAAACTGTTCCCCGGATTCGCACTGCAGAGCGCCGCCGTCTTCGGAGATCTCCACCACTCTGGCTTGAGCAATCAGGATATCTCGATCTGTCGTCTCGATGAAGCACGGCTGATTCAGCGTGAGACCCATAGAAATACTACTGTGGATTAAAAACGTGGAAGTGACGAACGGTAGTCTTTGAAGGATTAAAGCATCTTTGCGAGGACTGGCATGGACAATGTTTATGCGAAAAAAGACGTTTTCTGGTAACTCCGCCTCGATCGTGTCCAAAGACGCAGGGGTGATTCCCCTTGAAACGTCGTTTGCTGTCTTCGTCCACCTGCTACAGCCGAATGAAGACTCGCTGCTTCTCCAGAAATCGAATGAAGTAGTACGTCGTCAGATAGAAGATGGCCAGTCCGGTAAGGCACCACCACAGTGGCGAGTCCTTGGGTACGATGCCCAACACGGCGGCTTCCAAAGCATGGTGCAGAAAGTACGCTGCGAGTGCATTGGTTCCGAACGTGCGAAACAACCCGATCGAGATTCCGCCAATGTCAGTCAGCACGACGAAGCCAGCCAGAACTGCCATGGAAAATCCGATGGCAAACATGGAGAACGGAATCGAGACGATTCGCTTGCTCATCATCCAATAGTTGTAACGTCGAATAACCCCGGGAGACGCCGCTTTGCCCTCGGACTCCAACTGCTGCAGTCCGCCAGCGTTCTTTAAAGGCGGTGCTACAAAAGGCAGCTCTGCCAGTCGAATGCCGGGCGTCTGCAATTGTTCCTTTGATGGAAGAACCGGATTCTCCGCAAGGTCTCGTGGCACAGCCGGTGCATCGGGCGAGATATCGTAAACGGTCGACAAACAACTCAGACCGTACGCGACTGACATCCACAAAAAGCCGGCCATGATCAGGTTCAATGCGGCTCGTCCCGAGGACCGACCGATCACCATGTCGTGAGCCAAAGCGCCTCCGAGAATGATCGCCCCCCAGGACAATGTGCCAAAGCATCCCCCATCCCAGCAGCCCTTGTCTGCCACGCCCCAATATTCATTCAGCCAGTTGGGCTGGCCAAAGATAAAGGCGAAGTTGAAAGAGTAACAGAACAGCATATGGCCAATCAGCAGTCCCAACATTCCCAACGCGACGACGGCCGTGCGCTTTGCGATGAACGGCAGGACCACAATCTGACTGACGCCAATCACGGCAAGTGTTTCCCACAGATTGGCCTTGATCAGGCTGGCAAAGAAATCCCAGACCTGCGACGAACCGACTTCGGCCCATGTTTCAACGAATGATCCGTTAAAGCCGTACATAGCGAGCGACACCAGCACCAGCCCGAGTCCGCGCCAGATCGCATGACTGTAGGCTGCAAAGGCGGCGCTGCGTTCGATGCGTCGCAACATGGTGAGCCGATACGAAAAGCCCGCAGCAAACAGAAAGCCGGGCATAATCGAATCAGCGTAACTGAAGTACGTGTCGTGGTGCTTAATCCAGTCGGGAATCGCCGCCAGCCCGCCGCAAAAATTGACAATGAACATGACAGCCACTGAATATCCGCGGAACTGATCCAGCGAACCCAGTCGTGAAGTCACGGACTGTACCGTGGCCGTAGTGCCGGCCGGAGCAGTCGAGGTGCTGGCAGATTCATTGGACACCACAGAGGTTGTACTCACAGATCACCTGTTCAAGTTGTTTTGGAAATCCGAGGATGCTCGGTGTCAGGGCCAGGGTGGTCGCAATCTTATCGTTGAGACATCTCAACATGCATCTGCACCGCCATGTCATCCCTGAATTCCTTTTAAACACGCACCGAGGTGCTTGATCAGAAACACGAGCGAGCTTCAACAATAGCCATTACTTAAGAACTAAATTACACAGCACCCACGTGACTGGTATTTTCAAATACCAACGCAGAACGCGCGGCACGAAAAACACATCGAGCCTTATCTGTCTCGGTTCAGAAGCTGCGATACTAAATTCTGATGGTCGCAGAACGCTGATTGCTTCAGCGACAGTTGCGGGAGTGTACCGTCAGAATTATCACCGGACGTCTGATTCAGACGTGTTAAGAATGTGTTGGGATGCGAGTTTCAAAGGAACTTGTGAAAATAAGGGGGATCTTCCATCCACTGCTTGTTTACAAAACAGATGAACTCATACTCTGCCGCCTGCGGCACTCGTGGTCGAGCTGGCCCGCACACATAAAAGTTAATCATCCATCGACGAGCCCCGACGGCAATTTTCACTGTATCGCGCATGACGAACCCAATCCGCATCGTCGTTTCCATTGTGCTGTTGATGCTGTCAAACGCCGGCCCCAGGTCTGCAAATGGCCAAGGCACCTCGCCCGTGATCGCCCCAACGGACTCCGCCAGCAGACAGGAATCGCAACCGGCTGACTCCCGATCCAGTGTGTCGCTTTCGATTGAGTCAGATACGCGATTCGGAATTCTGACCTACGTTCCGGAGCAATGGGGCGAACTTCACCTGCGTCTGGAGAACTCCGGTGCGACGCCGCGAGATTTGTTGTCCACAACGTATGTGGGATCCCAGTCATCACTGCAGTTTGGTCGTCAGGTATGGCTGCCAGGAAAGTCGCGTCTTAACATCTCACATCTGATGCTGTTTCCGAAGGCTGACGAATTCAAGAACGAAGTTGCCGATATTCATTCGCTGCTGATTGATCGATCGGCAGGAAATGAACTCATTCTGAAGAATGAAGCCGGTCAGTTGCTTCAGGAACGTTCGCTGCTTGTGACTCCGACGGCACGCAACAGCGGGATCGTCGCTGGCTGGAGTTCCAACGATTCCATTCCGCAGGATGTTCTGGATCTGATTGTTGCTGGGCGAGTCAATCAGGGATTGAATAACAGCGTGACCGCTTTGGCCGGACACTTTCTTCCTTCTGATGAAACGAGTCTGCGTTTTTTGGACCACATTGTCATCGCCGAAAATCGATTGCTTGATGATCTTTCTGGTCTCGTTGCGTTACGACGCTGGCTGCACGCAGGAGGCCGACTATGGATCATGCTCGATCGCACCGACCCGGAACTCGTCGAACGTTTGCTGGGTGACGACTTCGATGGACACGTGGTCGATCGCGTCGGACTCACGTCCGTTCGGATTGATAAAGCCGGGACTTTGCTGGCTCCTAACGGTGAGCAGGGCAAACAGGTCGAATACGAAGACCCCGTCGATATGGTTCGAGTGGTGGTGTCCGGAATGGAGGTTTCCCACATTGTGGACGGCTGGCCGGCGGCGATGATGGGAAAGTGTGGCGAAGGCCGTCTTCTGATCACAACTGTTGGGGCTCGAGGCTGGATCACGCCCGCACAGTCGATTGCTCCTGCGTCATCAACAAATCGGCTGAATGATAAAACTTCGGCGTTTAAACCCATTGCCCCAATGGAAGATCTGGCGGCGTTTGTGTTCAGCAATCGCGACCCCGAGCCGTTGCCGCCTGCGGAACTGGAATCTTTGACGCAGGAATTTATTTCCTATCGAGTTCCCTCGTGGGCTTTGGTCACCGGGGTAATGTTCGCCTTTCTGCTGTTCCTGACTTCCGCAGGATTGTGGCTTTGGCATTCAAAGCAAATGGAGCACTTTGGCTGGGTTGGTTCCGTTCTCGCCGGACTTTTCGCAGGCCTGTTCGTTATCGTTGGTGTCTCGTATCGATACGGAGTTCCGGAGACGGTCGCCACCGTTCAGTTTGCCGAAGCCATCAGCGGCTCAGATGACGTCCGGACGCATGGCACAACCGCCGTATTTCGCCGGGAAGGAAGTTCATCACCTGTTTCCGCCACACAGGGCGGGATGCTGTTGCCTGATCTGGCCGGAAGTGAAGGCTCCACTCGCCGCTTGGTGACGACGGATCTTGGCAAGTTTCACTGGGAGGGACTGCCGCAAACCGCCGGACTGCACACGTATCCGCAGTCATCGTCTCAATCTTTTCCCGACCGCATCGTCGCCAACGCCACCCTGGATTCGAATGGAATTGTCGGATCCTTGCACGGTCGATCGGCTGTCAATGCGGACGCTGTCATGACCACCCAGAATGGCCGCATGAGCGTCACGTTCGGCGATAACGGAAAATTTACGGCCACTGCCGATCAGGTGTTGCAGCCCGATCAGTTTCTGGACGTGCAGTTTGTCGGCGAAGTACAGGATCGACGCCGTCGAATTATTCAGCAACTGCTGACTGGCCCGACGTGGAAAAAATCGCTGTCGAGCCCCCAGCTGCTGGTCTGGATCAACGACTGGGACAATGGCTTTCAGTTTGGTGAAGGATTGCAAGCACGCGGTGAAACGCTGATGGCGGTGCCACTGGAATTTTCGCGTCCGCCCGTGGGAACCGAGATTGTCGTACCATCGCCGCTAATCAGTTACGCCGGATGCCAGGCCCCGGACGGTTCGTTGCCTGCAGGATTCTGGGATGACCTTCGCGGAGAATGGCAGGAACGGTCGGGAACCAGTACGACATGGCTGAGCTTTCAGCTGCCGCGCAGTATTCTGCCTCTCAAAGCGACTCGCGCCCAAATCATTGCAAAAGTATCGGGTGCGATGGGTGAGATCAAAATTATCGGAGTCAAAGATGGCACTGAGGTCCCGCTTCAAACGGTTCGCGACCCTGCGGGGTTGCTGCAGTTTGATATCGACGACCCAACAGTGTTGAACGTGACGATGGACGGACAGTTGAGCCTGGGAATTACCGCCGGCATGACGGACGTGTTGGATCCGCAGGCAACGGTAGACATTATGACAGCGTCCCCAAAGAATTATTGGCGTATTGAGTCCCTGACATTGCAATTGTGGGGCGTGACTACGGAATTGTTGGCAGAGGAATCAGAATGAAATTGGATGCAACGCGGGATCGATCAACCGAACCTCCCGTACTCTGCCTGGAAAATCTGACGAAGCGGTATGGCAACTTCACCGCACTGGATGATCTTTCTTTGTCGCTGAACGCCGGCCAGATTCTGGGTCTCATTGGTCCCAACGGCGCTGGCAAAACAACGACGATCAAAATTCTAGTGGGGCTGATCAAGCCGACGTCCGGGAAAGCGACGATTTCCGGCGTCGATTGCCTGAGCGATTCGCGAGCCATCAAGCGACTGGTCGGCTACATGCCTGACAAGTTCGGTTCGTATGACAACATGCGAGTTCGTGAGTATCTCGACTTCTTCGCGTCGGCGTTCGACATGCCGGTGCGTGAACGAACAAAACGAGTCGATCAGGTCATGGAGCTGACTCATACAACGTACATGAAGGATCGGTATGTTGAGAGCCTGAGTCACGGGATGCAGCAACGCGTCGGCCTTGCAAGAACGCTGCTGCATGATCCGGAATTTCTGATCCTGGACGAGCCCGTGAATGGACTTGATCCTCAGGCCCGCATCGAAATGCGCGACCTTTTGATTGAACTTGCGGCACAGGGAAAATCGCTGCTGGTCACAAGCCACATCCTTCCGGAACTGGCTCGCATCTGTCACCACGTAGCCATTATGACCAACGGCAAACTCAGAGCTTACGGCACGGTTAGCGAGATCGGTCGCCAGGTCAGCCAGAAGCGTACGACCGAAGCGCAATTGGAGTCTGCTGAACAGGTTTCCGCGGCTGCGAAAATTATCCGACAGTTTCTGGAAGACGGCGCAGAGGTTATCGAAGCTCCTGCGGAAGCCACTGTTCGGTTTCGCACTTCTCGGACAGAATTCGAACTGGGGCACCTTCTGCGAAAGTTGATTCTGGACAGCATTAACGTCACTCAGTTCCGTGAAGTTCAGACGGATCTTGAAGAAGCCTTCATGTCGTTCGCTCGCCCGGCGGAATCAGGCAGTGCGTCCGCTGTTGGAGCCAATTCCAATGCTTAAGGTGGTGCTGCGGCGAGAACTGATCACTCCCCTGCGTCGCAGGCGAATGATTGTCTTCCAGATTGGTCTGGCGTTTATCTTTGCATTGCTGATTGCGATCCGCTGGCCCACCGACGGTCGGATGGCAATGACCGGCGCACGGTCGCAGCAGATGTTTCGACTCTTTAGTTACGGCTTGATGGCTGCATTGCTGTTGCTGCTCCCCGTTTTTCCAGCCACCAGTATTGTCAGTGAAAAGAAAAGCGGCACGCTGGCTTTGCTGCTCAATACGCCCATTGGATCGTGGAAGATTTTTGTCGGAAAGCTTCTTGCGGCGGTCGCGATGTCCTGCATGATTCTGGCCATGAGCCTGCCAGCTGCAGGAGCCTGCTATTCCATGGGCGGCCTGTCGCTGTCGAACGATATTGGCAAAGTCTACCAGTTATTGTTTCTCGCCGCGTTGCAATACACGGCGATCGGGTTACTGGTAAGCAGCTACGCCCAGTCGGTCGATTCCGCAGTGCGAGTCACCTATGGCATTGTCCTTGGCACCAGCGTCCTGGCCCTGGGGCCTCATTATTTCTTTCAGGGCACAGGCGGACCGCTGGAACAACTTGGTGACTTACTGCGATGCATGTCGCCGCTGGCCTGTTTGCCGGGCGCTGATGCTGTGGGCAATCAGGGACTCATGAACTCCGCCAATCTGACCGATCGCTATTCGGTCTGGGCCCTGACGTGCACTGTGATCGCTTCCGTCTGGACCATGAGCCGTCTCAATCACAAAATCTTTGACCAGTCTCGTGCAGCCGGGACGATGAGCGACGATCGATCGAAGCCGATGCAGTTGCTGCGACGACTCTTCTTCCTTGTGGATCCTCAAAAGCGTTCTACGGGAGCCCCCGCATTCTTCAATCCTGTGATGGTCAAAGAATTTCGCTGCCGACGTTTTGGCCGCCTGCACTGGCTGCTGCGACTTGTGGCGATCTGTGCGATTCTGTCCCTGGGATTAACCTATGCAACAACGGCTGGCACCTTTGACTGGGGCGTCGAAACAATTGGTGCGATCATGGTTGTGATGCAGGTGTCCTTAATCATTCTGATTGCCCCCAGCCTGTCAGCCGGCCTGATCAGTGCCGAACAGGAACATGGCGGATGGCAGCTGCTGCAGACCACGCCCATGACGAATGTCCGCATCCTGACGGGTAAGTTATTGAGTGCTGTGTTGCCACTGATGCTGGTGTTATGCGCCACAATGCCTGGCTACCTTGTGATGGCCTATATCGCTCCCGGCATGGGCCAGCAGGTGCAGCGAGTTCTCATTTGCCTTGCTTTGACGGCCGTCTTTGCAATGCTGTCCAGCGCCGCCGTGGGATGCCTGTTCAATCGAACGGCCGCAGCCACTGCAACGGCCTACGGTGTTGTGATTTCTGTGTGCGTTCTGCCCTTACTGGTCTGGGCCGGTCGAGATGCCCCGTTTGGTCACGATATGGTCGAAGCGGCCTTATCGCTCAGCTCCATCGCAGCAGCATTCTCTGTCGTTCAGATGCCCGGCTTTCAGAATTACAACCTTGTTCCAGCCAACTGGTGGTTCCTTGGGATCTGTTCCGTCCTGTCGCTCGTTGTTCTGCTCCTCAAAACTCGCAGTCTTTCAAAACCACGGTGAGGAGTCACACATGAATACGCATTTGCGAGTTGCCGCTTTCCTGTTGAACATCGTTGGACTGTCAGTGGTTTTGGGTGAAGATCGGAACGCTCTGGGTGAAGATACTTCGCCCGACTTTCTAATGGATAGCGATCCACAGTTGGAGATTCCTGCACCCGTTGCCAATGTCAATCCCGCTTACAAAAAGTTGTGGATTGCGGCTCTGCAACGTCCTGAAGCTGACATGCAGCGCATGGCGGCCGAAACGATCGCCCGCGCGCACGAGGCAGGCATGCCGGACCTTATCGAGGCGGTCCCGTCGCTCGAGAAGATTCTGCCGGCGGAATCGTCACACCCTGCCTCGCGATTTGCAGCGGCGCGAGCATTGATCGTTCTCGACTCTCGAAAATCCAGCCAGCAATTGTTCGAAGTATCACAGACTTCCGGGTCGGAGCTCCGTCAGTTGATTGAACCATCACTGGCCGCATGGCACTACGAGGCCGCGGCGCCGATGTGGCTGCAGCGACTTGAGTCTCCCAGTACAAAGCGTCGTGACCTCGTTCTTGCAATCCGGGGATTAGCTGAACTCCATGCGCAATCAGCGGTCCCTCCACTGCTGACCATCGCAATGGACTTAGGACGCGAACCAGATCTTCGACTGGAAGCGGCGGCAGCGATCGGGAAGATTTCGGAAACAGGCCTCGAACCTGATGCCGAACGACTGGCACGGGATACGCGAACTTCGCAATTCGTGAATCAACTCTGCGCGATCCAGTTGCTGGCTCAACATACTTCCACGAGCGCTCAGCAACTTTTGCTCAGTTTGGCAACGCACAAAGAACCTGTCGTCGCCGTGGCTGCACTTCAGCGGTTGAACTCGATTGACTCCACATTGGTTGTCCCGTTGGCGGAGTCTGCGATGAAAAGTCTCGACCCGCGAGTCCGTCTGGAAGGGGCCCGAGCCAGTTTGAAGTCCCCGACCATCGAGCGAGTTGCGTCGCTGATTCTGCTGCTCGCTGATCCCCATCCCGGCGTTCGCCGCGAAGTCTGCAAAGGTCTGGTGGATGTCGCCGAACAGTCGGACTTTGCTGATCTGATTGACAAGGGAGCAATGCAGATTCTTGCCGGTGATTCGTGGCAAGGGCAGGAACAGGCAGCATGGCTCGTTGGAATGAGGGACTATGAGCCGGCATCGGCAAGGCTTGTGGAGCTGCTGGAATCGCCTCGGGACGAAGTGCTGATCATGGCCGCGTGGTCGCTCCGCAAACTGGCTGTGCAGGAGACGGTGCCGGCGCTCATCGACAAGGCGAAACGCCAAACAGAGTTGAGGAAGACAGATTTGCCCAATGATGCGGCCGTCAGTCGCCAGATTTCACTGCTGTTCGAGGCGCTTGGTGTACTGAAGGCAACTGACGCCATGCCTCTGCTGCTGACATACGTGCCCAAGCAACTGATTTTGGGGGAGCGACCGCGTGGCGCCGCGATCTGGGCGATCGGTTTGATTCATGAAGGAACACGCAATCCCGAGATCGAGGAAGCACTCAGCGATCGAATCCAGGATTTCAACGACGTGACACCTGAAAGCCTGTTCGTCAAACAGATTTCAATGATTTCATTGGCGCGAATGAATGCCGTCGATCTGGCGCCGATGCTGCGCGAATTGGTGCCGCAGTTCTCCAGTCCTCCACCACTTGCGGCCGCAGTGCGTTGGTCAGTCAGGAAGTTGACGGGGGAGGAACTACCTCCACCAAAACCGCCAATCGCCCCGCACATCGAGTGGTTTTTAGAACCGCTTTCCGAATCCGCTGACAATCCTTAACCAGATCGACGTTGCTACACTGAGATTGTCGAGAACGTTCCAGGTTTGCAGAGGGAACTCAAAGTCAGATGGTATTCTCATCGCAGCATTCTGGTACGAATCGTCGGGGCCAGTGGTTAACCGTTTGCGGATTGATTGCTCTGGTAGTGACGGGCGTGTTCTACTGGCAGCGGCGTGCGCCCAGGCCGAATATCATTCTCGTGACTTTCGATACGACTCGTGCCGATCGATTGGGAGCTTACGGATACGAACATGGTTTGACCGATGCTTTCGATGACTTCGCCAAAGAAGGTGTCGTCTTCGAACAGGCTTATGCACCGGGGCCGATCACATTGCCTTCTCATGCGACGATGCTGACAGGACTGTACCCGCCAGAACATGGTCTGCGTATCAACGGATCAGGCAAGCTGCCCCGTGGAATCCCGTTTCTTCCCGAAATCCTGAAGGAGCACGGCTACGACACCGCGGCCTTTATTGCCGCGCCGGTCCTGGACTCTCAATACGGTCTCGATCGTGGATTCGATGTTTATGACGACGAGTTTTCTGATTCCGCTGAGAGCCACGGTGAGCCGCGACGAGACGGAAAAGTCATCGTTGATTCGGCCATTCAATGGCTTGAGGAGCGAACGGACAAACCGTTCTTCTGCTGGATTCATCTTTACGACGCACATGGACCGTATGATCCGCGCGTTGATGCTTACCAGCAACGATTCGCGTCAAACCCGTACGACGCGGGAGTTGCATGGGAAGTGCAGCAATTCGGGCGGATCACGGGCTATCTGAAGGATCACGCCCTTCAATCCCGCACCATGGTTGTCGTCGCGGGCGATCACGGAGAAGGGCTAAACGATCATCAGGAAGACGAACATGGCATGCTGGTTTACAATACCACACTCCATGTCCCATTTGTTTTTGTCGGTCCAGAACAACTCTGTCACCCGGGGACTCGGATATCACCGGCTGTCTCGCTCGTCGATCTCATGCCGACTCTGCTGGATGTGCTTCGAATCCCAGCTCCGGAGCACGTCAGTGGAAGAACGCTGTTGGCAGCCATGCAAGGCCAGCCGCTCGAAGCCCGCGACTCTTACGCGGAAGCGGAAACTCCATTTGTTCTGAACGGGTGGTCGCCGCTTCAGACGGTGATTTCAGGGCGTTGGAAGTATATTCAGACAACTCGGCCGGAACTTTACGATCTAGAGAATGACTCCGGCGAATTAAAGGATTTGGCACGAACAGCCAGCGAAGAATGCCAGCGGCTTCAGGGTTGTCTTGAGGCCTTGCAGGCATCCTTCAAGGTCTCTCACGCGGACGACGTAAATCTCTCGGAGAAGGACCTGGAAAATTTGAGATCTTTGGGATACGTCGGCGGCGGCAAGCATGAAGCAGAAAGCGATTCTCGTCCCCGCAACGCATTGCCCGATGTTAAAGATTTTCTCCCCTATTTGGCGAGATACGAGAAAGCGAAACACCTCGTTCTGGAGAGCACGAGTACTCAATCCGCGACGCAGATGGATGAAGCAATTGGTCTGTTGAAGGAGGTAGTTCAGGCCACGTCGGAATTTCCAACGGCCACCGCTTTGCTGGGCGATTGCCTGGCTCAAACCGGACAACGAACCGACGCAGAGCAAACGTATCGTGCCTTGCTTTCGCAGAATCCGGATTTCTTCAAGGTCCGTTTCAATCTGGGAAAACTTCTCAATGAAACGGGCCGCTTCCAGGAGGCCTCAGCAGAGTTACGCCAATATCTTCAGGAGAATCCAAATTCATCGACGGCGCATTTCGAGTTGGCGCAGGCACTGACTCAGCTCGCGGAATTTGAGGAGGCCATCAGAGCCTACCGTGAAGCCGTTAGAATTGCGCCGGAATTTTCGACGGCCAGCCTGCATATGGGGCTACTGCTGCTGCAACTGAATCGGCCACGCGAAGCGCAGTTGAGCTTTGAAACGGCAGTCAGGCACTCGCCCCGGTCCATTGATCTGCGAGCCCATCTCGTAATGGTTTTGGCACAAACGGGCCAAAACAATAAGGCGATACAACAGGGAATTGAACTCGTCGCACTCGCCCCGAATTCTTTTGATGCACGATTCAATCTTGGTCTGTTGCTGATTGCTCAGCGACAATTCGCAGACGGCCTTGCTCAACTTCTCGAAGCCAGGAAGTTACGGCCAGACGACCCCAGATTGTTGCCACAAATCCAGCGTGCAGAAGCCGGTTTAAAGTTGTCAGGGCAATAGAGTCTGCTTTTGATTTTGTTAAATCAAATCTAAGTTGACCGAGCGAGAGCAAGAGCGGAAGAGCCGCATCGATCCGCAGGTCCAGCATAAAACCAATTGGAGCGGCCCAACGGGCCAGGGCAAATCATCCTGAGGTAACGGCCAGGTTGCAGTGAACGGCACCTCAATCTGCCCTGCAAGAGCAACGCAAAGCAGCAAAGCGGCTTTAAGTTGCTCTTGCAGGGTTCATGATTGGACTTGTCTGTCACTTGGGGCGGCGTTCATCCACAGTCGTGGATTCTCTTGCCCGAGGCTGACCTGCAGGAGCCCTGTCAGGCTCAATCACAACATCATTGACCGTAATCAACGGTTGATTCATTTCAGACACGGATGTCGACGAGCACGCCATTTCGCGCAGAAGTAGAAGCAGAATGCAACGCGTCGCTGGACGACCATTGTGTTTAGTCGATCGGTCAGTAGTCGCCCCTGGGGATTTTGCTAAAAAGCACCAGGGGCCATTGTGTCAAACATTACTCGTTAATTTCATGTCAATCCGCACAAAGTCTCATTGATGGACTATGTTATTAATGTACAGTATTCAGCTGTTAAACCTATGGAACTCATCGATTTTCCCGTTCGAGACGCTTGAATGGAGCTCCGCTAAAAGAATTTCCGATGAGTATCGAAGAAAATTCGACAGTCAAACGGCCACTTGGCGATTTTGGTTTACATCGCTGTTTTTGGTTCTGTTGTGATTTATTTCATCTGGGAAAGGTATTCTGTATGAGCAAACTGGTCAGAATTGGTCCTGCAAAACGTCAGCGCGCATTTACGCTGATTGAACTCCTGGTCGTTATTGCCATTATCGCAATTCTGATCGCACTGCTCCTGCCAGCAGTTCAGCAGGCCCGCGAAGCGGCCCGCCGAACGCAGTGCAAGAACAACCTGAAGCAACTCGGCTTGGCGTTCCACAACTACGAAAGCACCTACAATCGCTTCGCGCCAGCACTGACCATGCTCAGAGGCCCGATTATGAACGCGGCTGTTGGTGAAGGTATTGTCAGCTCGACGGATGATGGCAACTTCCACGCTTGGCCAGAGTTGATTCTGCCATTCATGGAGCAGACAAATCTGTACAGTTCGATCAATTTTTCAGTCGGCATGAACTATACCGATAGCACGCTTGCCACAGGAACCGTGGCGAATGTAATTACTGGCGGCAATTTCTCGACCGCTCAAAGTCTGCTGCCGGCAACTACGGTCATTACCGGGTTCATTTGCCCATCGACTCCCCATTCATCAAACACGTACACCTATGTTGACGACTGGATCGCGGGTAGCTTTGGCTCTACAACCTATCATTCCGGTAGCCCGCTGGACTACGTGGGCAAGTGGCCCCGTGGCAACGTTCATGGGACCTTTGCTGCTAGCGGTGTGAATTACGGCACATCACACGCAATGTTGGATATTAATTCGAGCAGCGGTGCTGGTTGTGGTGGTGTGAAGATCGCAAATGTTACCGACGGAACTTCAAATACGATCCTCGTAGGAGAAAACGCAGCTCCGGGTTCGAAGGTTTGGGCATTGGGTCAAGGCAAGGGCCCGTTGTGTGATATCTGCGGCCCAAATATGGCGATGGGCCCAGCGTGGAACGATTGGCAATGGTCAGTTGGGTCCGATCTCCGCGGCAGAGCGCCCGGTACATGGAAAAATGGAGTTGGCGCAAACGCAGATGCAAGCGGGAACTGTGCGATCAACTGCACGAACTACGACAACTACTACAGCTTCCATACCGGTGGCGCGCAAATCCTTTTGGTTGACGGATCTGTTCGCTTCGTCAGTCAGAATGTCGATCTCGAAACATTGGCTCGACTGGTGCATGTGAATGACGGTCAGGTTTTGGGTGAATTCTAAGTATTAATTGAACGCCGAAATCCTTGTTTCGGCAGTTCATCTCGATCTCACTAAGTCACGCACCAATTCGAAGAAACTCGGATTGGTGCGTTCTTGTTCCTACAACCAAACTATTGCCTCTTGTATGGAAATTTGATTGTGAAATTGCCACTGATTCTTTCGGCGTGTTTGTTGGGACTGGTAGCGTCTGGATGTTCCGACGGAAAAGAGGACTTATCTCAGGACCGGTTGAAGTCCATGGCCGGCGGCGAACTAAAGGAAGTTGTGCCAGTCAAGGGTATCGTGAATGTCGATGGAAGCCCTACTGAAGGAGTTAATCTGTACTTATTTCGTGACGGTGAATTCGGAAATTGGGTTCGGGAATGCCGCACAGATTTTGAGGGCAAGTACTGCTGGTCCACAAACCTGAACTGCGATGGCGTGGAGCCTGGCAACTATCTGGTCGCGTTCACCTACGTACCGAAGCTCAAAAAAAATGACTCGGGAGTAGACTTGTTCAAGAAGAAGTATCAAAACGCCAAGAAGAACGACTTTAAATTGACCGTTGCAACAGGTGCACCGCAGGAAGCCATGAACTACGATTTGAAGTCGAAGTAACTCGCTGGTCTGCATGCATGCGATGATACAGAAGTGGTGTTCTGCCACTCGGGCAAGTTGCGACAGTGGCGTGTCTAGAATTTTTTTTCTGTCTAACCCGTGGCCGAGAGGCCCGGTTTTCAATGCTCCTGGCCTCTCGGCCACGGGTTAAACTGAACAAAACCTCCCGGGGAATGATTTAGCGATCGCGATAGACACGTCTGTTTCTGAGCCGTGGGCCAGCGCCATGCGGCTCATTCTGTGAACACCATATTCAAGCATTGACAGAGCACTGGCTCTTGTCAAGAAGGGTCGATTTCGGAGCTTCGTGATGTCAGCCGTCTCCGTTCCTCCTGCAGCTCCTCCGAATCCGGCGCCTGTGATTGCGCCAAGGGCAGCTCGGGGATGGATCGCCAATCCATGGGTCGATACCGTCTTCATCGTCCTCACGCCTCTGCTGGCAATTCCCGCGATCATGATCCTGTACTCATCGTGGGTCGGTGTGCGAGCGGAAACAATTAGTTTGATCGTCGCTGCCTTTTTTGCCACCGGACATCACCTTCCCGGTCTGATCAGGGCCTACGGAGATCGCGAACTTTTCGACCGGTTTCGCTGGCGTTTTCTGCTCGCGCCGCCGATCGTGTTTCTTGCCTACTTTCCGCTTTATACCTACCACTTTAGTTTGTACAGACTGATCATCCTCGTCTGGGCCACGTGGCACGGCCTGATGCAGCTGTATGGTTTCGTACGAATCTACGACGCCAAAGTGGGATGCGTTTCCCGGAGCACAGCATACTGGGACTGGCTGCTTTGCCTGTGTGCGTTCGTGACTCCGCAGCTACTTCGCCCGGAACTACTCTCCAGCATGCTCGATGACTGGTATGCTTCAGGCGGACCGTGGGTTTCTGCTTCAGTTCTGGACGTTATACGCTGGTCTGCATTGGTGTTCTCCATTGCCGTGCTGCTTGGGTTTACGGTGAACTTCGCTATTCAATGGCGTAGCGGCCCGAAACCCAGTCTCCTGAAGCTACTAATGCTGACGAGCGGTATTGGAATCTGGTGGTATGCGATGCTCGGCGTTGAAAATCTGCTCTTAGGCGTCGCCCTGTTTGATATCTGCCATGACGTCCAGTATCTGGCGATTGTGTGGCTGATCAATTGCCGTCGTGCTGATTCAAAGGCCGATCTGGGTTGGTTTATTAAATACATCTTCCGTCGAGGGATGGTCCTGCTGTACCTCGGACTCATTACGGCCTACGGAGCATTCGCATTTACAGGTCAGCTGGTACTCGACGGCACAGTTCAACGCATCTTTTTCGGAATTCTGTTCACCTCAACCATCCTGCACTATTACTACGACGGCTTCATCTGGAAAGTCCGCGAGACGACGAACCAGGTCGGACTGGGACTTGATCAGAGCGGCACCAACCGGCGAGGCAAGGAAGTCCGCATCAAGGAATTCTCACATTTCCTCAAATGCGCACCGGCGCTGTTGGTGCTTGGGCTGCTGTTCACGACAGACTTGCTTGAGCCTTCGCTCACAACGAAACAGAAAGATGGACTTGAGGATTTTTACACGAACAGCCTGATGGGAAAATCCCGATTGCCGTCCGGTGAAGTCGAGCAAAGCTGGCTCTACTCCCTGTTTGAACGCGTTCAGAATATTGCGGCTGCGGTTCCGGAGGATCGATCGGCGCAACTTAAGGCTGCGATCATGCTGGCGAATTTTGGTCGCAATGACGAAGCCATCGAGCGGCTTGAAGAATTGAATTCGCAGCATCCCAACTTCTGCAACGCGCAACTGGCACTCGGTAGTGTCTATCAGTACCTCGGTAAAACCCAGTTGGCCTCCGAATACTTTCAGAAGGCTCTGGCGACTGCAACAACAGCCGAGCAACGCTCAGCTGCCAACCTGAACCTTGGGAATATTTTCCTGCAACAACGCAATACGTCCGCAGCAGACGCACGATTCAAAGCGGCTCTGCAGGACGACCCTGCTTTGGAAACCACCGTCAAAGAATTTCGGCAGCGGGCTCAGTACCCGTAATTACTGTGGCCACTGATTCATATGCTGCCAGATTTGCGACGGTCGCTTGCCAGTCAACCGTTCGCCCGGGCAGGTCATAGCCGCAGGAATACTTTGTTGCGTTCCAGGTAACGGACAAACAGCCACATGATGCTGAAGAACAGCAGCAGCGAGGCGGAGACATACCATACGGGAGCGTCACGGGGCACAAATGGTTTGATGGCGCCCATGACCATCGAATGCAGGATGTACGAAATCAATGCGTTCGTGCCGAAGAGTCGAAACAGTCCAAATTCCCACCGCAGCTTGTCGCAGACGAAGTGAAAAAACACATACACCAGCAGGGAAAATCCTGCGGAGAATGTCAGATACGACAACGTACCAGCTCGCTGACTCATCATCCAGTAATTCCATTTTCGTTCCGCCTTCGGTGGCGGCTGAACAAACGGTGCCTCCGCGAGGCCTCGATACTTTAGCTGATCTCCCGCAGGCAAAACCGGGTTCTCTGCCAGCACCACTTCCTTCAGTTCTTCCACACGCTCTGCTGGCACGTCGTAAAAACGAGTGCCACAGGAAAAGCCCCAGCCGACGACCATCAGGACGGTGGACACGACAATCATTCGCAGCCAGGGGGTTTGTCTGTCGGGCATCGTCACCCAGTCGCAGGCCACAGTTCCGATGATGGCCGGAATTGACCACGTCAGAAATCCCAGAGGTCCTCCGTCGATGGCATTGGGTGATGTATTGCACCACTCAAAGTTAAACTGCCACGACAGGAAGACATGCAAAATTGCCGAAGCCAGTGCAAAAATGAGTCTCACGCCAATCCCCGCACGGATCACAGGCAAGATCCAAAGTGAAGTGGCGGCGATATGCATCAGGGTCTGAAACCAGTTGCGTTTCAGGGCCGGAGCCAGTGCTGCCAGCGGCCCAAGGTCCACCAGCTGTTTCCATGTCTCCGCTGGCGACGATGCGCCGTACACAACCATCGAGACTAGTGCCAGACCGGCCAGACGTTTGACGACACGCCCATAAGCCGGAGCCAGTCCTTCACGCTGGACTCGACGCTCGAATGTCATCCGAAAGGCAAAGCCAACGGCAAACAGAAACTGCGGCATAATCACATCGGCGTAGCTGCAGTAGTCGTTGTGATGTTTCAGAACCTCCGGGACGACAACAAAGCCTCCCACATAGTTGACCAGAAACATCCCCAAAACTGTGTAACCACGAAACTGGTCGAGAGATACAAGCCGCTGTGGAAGAGCGGCGGTGGGCGATGACATGGAGGCTACAGCCAGTACTAAAGGACTCTGAAAGGTTCACAAGCCGGATCTTACAATCGGTCGCGCGATCACGATATCACTGCTTGAAGAAACTTACAAACATGGAATGACGATGCCAACCATCACAACAGCGAACGTGCGATGAAAACTGGGGACGGTGGCTGCCATGATGATCGACGCGGTGTACGCCACGTAGTAGCCAAGGAGCATGGCTCCATTCCAGCGCGAGTGCCAGTCGAGAAGCACCGCGAACCAGCAGCTCGGCTCCCACAGTCAAAACGACAAGCCCCAGAATCAGCATTAGAATAACCACAGCACGTTCCTTTATAGGAAGTCGACTTTAATTTCGAGGAGAACAGAAATGGAAACCCCGTCGGCAGAGCGATGGGTCTGCTGCAGCACGGCCGCTTTGCCGACGCGGATCTTGTTGCTTCGTTCACGAAGACTTTGGTGGTGAAGCGACCGCAGGCATTTTGGTTTTCATCTGCAGCAGTTCAACCCCAAGGCAGAACGCCATCGCGAAGTAAACATAGCCCTTGGGTATTTTCTGGTGGAAGCCTTCAGCCACCAGCAGAGTTCCGATCAGTAACAGGAAGGAGAGGGCTAGAATTTTGATTGCTGGATGACGCTCGATAAAGCTGACAATCGCCTTTGAAAACACCAGCATCACGATTACGGAGATGACAATCGCCGCAATCATGATCGGAATCGGCTGCTTCAGACCCTCCGTCATGCCGACGGCGGTGATCACGGAATCGAGAGAGAAGACGACGTCAACGATGAGTATCTGAGTCAACACGGCCTTTAGGCTCGTTGCGCCGAGCGTCGCAGATTCAGGATCGGTGGCGTGTTCAATTTTGCGATGAATCTCGTACGTGGCTTTGCCCAGCAGGAAGAGTCCTCCGAGTACGAGGATCATGTCCTTCCCCGAAAATCCCGTTCCGAACACCGAAAACAGCGGCTGATTCAGCTGCATCACGAAACCGATGGCTAGAACGAGAACTGCGCGCGAGGCAACCGCCACCGTCAGCCCCAGTTTCCTTGCGGAGTCCCGCTGAGATTCCGGAAGTTTGGCCGCGAGGATTGCTATGAATATGACGTTGTCAATTCCCAGCACGATTTCCAGAGAAGTCAGCGTGAACAACGCAACAAGCGCTTCGGTCGACAGAAAATCCATCATTGTTGTCTGGTCCGTTCAAAAAGAGCCGAGAGAGTTGATGCTGGTAGGTCGTCTGGTTCTGCCAGATCGAGCGGGCTTGTGATTTCAGCTGAAGCCGAATCCTGCGCACGGGCCAGTCTGGATGGACAGCCCTGGCTTGTATGTTCACGATCTCGAATGGCTTCTTCCGTTGCCAATCGTGCGAGGCGGGTCGCCAGAAGTCCATCCATCGCCGTTGGCATATCTCGCCGATCACCGGTGTGCAGGGCATGCGCGAACTCCGCATGTATGGCCCATGTGCAGATAGACGTGATCGGGCGCATTATAGTCTTCAACCCAGACCCCAATGCCGCGCTGCCATTCGATTTCGGAACGCAGCCACCAGCGAGCCAGATCGATCTGATGGATCCCGCAATCCACCATAGGGCCGCCCTCCAGCATCCGACCGACTCGCAGTGGACTGGCGATGCGTTCGCCTTTTTCATCCCATTTCCATTTGCCGTGCAGATTCCAAAGGTAGGTGAGCCGCAGAGCACGCACCTGACCGATAGCGCCATTGCGAACAAACCGATGGATTTCTTTCGACGAACCGCTGAATCGATAGGTGAAGCCGGTGAACAGCATCAGCCCGGCCATGTCCATCGTCTCGATCATGCGTGTGATGTCGGTCTCGTTCATCGCCAGAGGTTTCTCACACAGCACATGCTTTCCATGCTGCGCAGCCTGCAACACGTTGGCCAGATGCATCGTTAAGGATCCCGATCTCTGCCGATCTGACGCTTCTGTTCTACTGCCCCGACATGGACGTTCCCTGCGAATCACGGAGGCGGTCCAGACGTCGGGACACAGCCAGTGCGGCTCGGTCAGCCGTCTCGGCGACAACCACTTCTGCCGTAATGCCTTTTCCTTCCACAACGAGCTCCCCTTTTCCATTCAGCAAAATCTTCATCCGGCACTGAAGATCGTCACCGCCTTTGGGCCCGTTGACGTCACTGAGCGAGACGTCGATCGTGCGAATGTGTGAAGAGAAACGATCAAAAGCAAACTGCAGACACCGCTCGATACTTGCCTGCTGCTCAGAAGTGATCCCAACATTTCGATCCAGAAGCTGCACGTCCATGGTTGGAGCGTCCTTTAAGAAAACTGCGGAAATGACTGTGCGAAAGTCCCATCTCAAACAGTCTAACACTTCATCGGAGATTGACTAATTCAATCATAAGTCGCGAACTATTGATTAAATCGAACTATCGCCTGCGGCAAAAGATCCTGCAGATTCAGCCGCGTTATGCGGAATGCGGCGTGTGATAAGGCCAGATGTAATCGATGGAAATGCAGCGCGCCGCTACCTGTATCCACCGGGAGCCAAGTCGTACAACAAAACCAAGCCCATCCGGATTGAAGGGTTTGATCTTGAAAAGACCTGGTGGTTTGGTGTGGACGCCATCATTCGTGACGCCCTCCCACTTCTTCACCAGTCGCGTCGAATCACCGCAAGCCTGGCGAGTCTCCATCGAGCAGATCCAGTCCAACGGCTACAACCTCGACATCAAAAACCCGCACGACAGCAGCGAAGCCCACGCTGATCCGGATGAATTGCTCGCTGACTACCAGTTACTGATGGCTGAGTTACAAAAGACTCGCGACCGACTGAAGGACGAGTTGTTCCAGGCACTGAATAGCTCACGCGAAGTCGCGAAGCCGCGAAGATGAACTGCAATTCACCGCGCCTTTTTCTTAAACTTCGCGCCTTAGCGCCTTCGCGTGACACCTCTTCTTATGTGGAACCTCCCGATGACAGAAAACGAAATTGGCAAAATAGTCGTCGACTGTGCCTTCAAAGTACATCAGAAGCTAGGCCCTGGTCTACTGGAGTCGGTCTATGAAGTGGCCTTGGCGTACGAGATCAAGAAACGCGGACTATCGGTGGAGCGTCAGGTGCCAATCCCTATCGTCTACGACGAACTCTGTTTCGATGAGGGATTCCGTGCAGACATCATTGTTGCCGGCTCGGTGATCCTCGAGTTGAAATCGGTTGAGCAAGTTCAGCCGGTCCATAAGAAACAATTGTTGACATATTTGCGGCTGACGAACAGACGACTGGGCTATCTCATCAACTTCGGTGCCGAGTTGATCAAGGATGGGTTGTCGCGCGTATCGAATGGAGCGGCGGACTGGAAAGAAGAAAGTGGACGCGAAGGGGCAAAGCCCCAAAGGGAGCAAACCTGACTCCTGTCTTCTTCGCGCCTCCGCGCCTTCGCGTGCCCCTGTCTTTGGATTTCCTTCACGACCCTCGCCCCCTGAGACCAGTTCGCTGAGTTGTATTTAGGAATATGAGGATCTCAGCACGCGAAGGCGCGGAGGCGAGAAGAGAACAATCTCGATTTTTGTCTACTTCCCACCTTCACGAAAATCTGACTTCAGTTGAGTTAACATGCCCCCAGAAAACTTCACCGAGCTTTCGAAGCCAAACCTGACTTTCGTCTTCTTCGCGCCTTCGCGTGACAACCGAGCTTCTGCCCCAGTGCGCCGCCTTGGAATGCAAACTCACCCAATCGGAATCCTTTAGCACCCAACTCCTCTCCGCCGCCGTTCATCATTTGCTGAATGAAAGTTCACGCGAAGTCGCGAAGCCGCGAAGGGAACAACCGTGAGACACCAACTCTTCGCGTCTCCGCGCCTTCGCGTGACAACCGAACTTCTGCCCCTGTGCGCCGCGCTGAAATGCCTGTTGCTGACTTCCGCGGCTTTCGCGCCGGCCAGTTTTCGTTCCGAGAAGGCGTTGCAAAAATCGTAGACCGTGAGTTGATCCAACGACACCTGCACGAGACCCGAGCGTTGGGGATCCCGACCGGCTTGAATCTCAGCAACTTCGTCGAGATACTTCCCAAACGCGGCGTCGGGATCCGCCCAAACGCCAAAAAACCACTGCTTTCCCTGGATTTTCTTCGCCCACTGCCCATTCTGGTGAGCAAACAAAGGGAATTCCTGATACGGTTTCCAGGGCTTTGCATCGGAAGTCGCTGCCATTGTTTCAAATCTTTCCAGGTGTGGTCTCAGTCAGAACCGCTGCCGGAAAGCGTAGAAACAGTGTTTTTTTCACGTCCTCGTAGCTCAGCTGGATAGAGCGTCGGTTTCCTAAACCGAAGGTCATGCGTTCGAATCGCATCGGGGGCATTTTTCTAAAGCTTAGACAGTAAAGACTTTAGGGCGGAAAGTTCGCTGTCTTCGTTTCTGCTTGACAACAACGTTTGACAACAACCAGCTTTTATTCGGTGTCTTTCTTGGTGGTCCTTTTCATCATCGCAGACATCTTCTCGACCGCCTCATTCTGAGCATTCTGAAGAAGGTGGGAGTAAGTGTTGGCCGTTGTTGCGAAGTCTCGGTGTCCCAGTCTCGCCTGAATAACCTTGAGATCGACTCCAGACGCCAGCATCAACGATGCTTGAGTATGTCGCAGGTCGTGGAAGACGAAGGTGTCCGGAATGCCTGCAGCCTTTCTGATGGGATACCACACGTTGCGGTCGAAGTTGGAGCCCCGCAGATAACCGCCTCGAATATTGGGAAACACGATAGGAACGTCCTCAGGTTCAAAGCCTTCATCTTTGGCTTTCTTCAGCCTGCTCCGGAGAGCATCTACGGCAACAGGGTCGAGAGAGACGACTCTTTTACCGGCAGATGTCTTGGGCTCCTTCAGCTTCAATCCACGCAGCTCCTGCAGAGTCTTACGGACAACCAGAACACCTTCTGTGAGGTTGACGGCATTCCAGTCGAGTGCGAACAGCTCACCTTTACGAAGGCCGGTCATGGCTGCCAAGACGATGAGATCTCCAAGTCGATGAGACTGGCAAGCCTTGAACAGATCCTGACACACTTCAGGCTCCAGCGGTGTCACCTGTTTACGAGTAACCTTCGGCTTATCGAGTGCCATGATCGGATTGAATGGCAGTATCCGAAGTTTGATGGCCTTGTTCAAAGCGTTCCGGAGTACACGAATCGACCGAAGCCTCATGTTGGGACTGAAGCCTTTCTTCTTCAGCGTTCCTTGCCATGCAACCAGTTGCTCACCATCGAGTCTTGAAAGCTTGATGTGCCCGATGAATGGCGAGATGTAAAGCCTGACGGTACCTTCGTATTCTTGGTACGTCTTGCCCTCTCGATTCAGATCGACATCATTCTCCAGCCAGCGACTGAGATAACCGGCGACTGAATCTTTACTGACAACCGACTTGGCATTCGTGTCTCTCTGCTGCCTCAGGTTCTTCAGCTTCTCGACGACTTCGGCCTGAGTCGATCCATAGACAGTCAATCGATGTGCCTTTCCGTCAACATCCCGTGACACACTCAGGCTTCCCATCCATCGCCCGTCAGATCGCAGTATGACGTTTCCTTCACCGTTTGCCCGTTTGCTCGCCATAGCTCTTCACCTTCATCGTGAGTGATCGTCTGAATTGAATTGTGTGGAGCTGAGTATCGTCATTTACGCTGAGCGGTGTCCAGTCCTGTGAGTAACGGAGATCCTCAGTCAATGTGGGATGAGATGTCTCCAGATGTCCGCAGATGGTTTCTGATGGCTCAATGTGGGCTGATGTGTCTCGATTCTTGGTACCAACATAAATGGAGGAGCGTGATGGTCGTGGGCTCTGCCTCTGCTTCGCTTGTCCTCACTGCTGGCTGTTGGTTGTTGCTGTGTCGAACAGTGGATTCCACCTTGTTCTCGATACGCTGGCCACTGCTTCATACGGTCGGTTGGGCTCATTCCTTGACACCAACATAAATGGTGGCTCCTGCTGCTGCTGCTGATGGTGGTTCCACCTTCTGATGAGTGACGATTGGTTCTGATGGTTGTAATCGATTGTTATTCCCACCATGTGAATGTGCGACATCACTGTGAGTGGTTCCCTCACATTTGAAACTGTCACCTGTATCAGGGACTGCCTCAATACTGCTTCCTCAGAAAGATTCATCGGTGGGTCACAAATACCATAGGTTGTATCCTTAAGTATTGTATCAACTATATATGGTGTATTTCTTTTAGATTTATTAGTTGACAGGTTGCATGTGCCCACTAGCATGCGGGGAGACGATGAATGAAACCACACTGATTTGGAGAACTAGAATGGCTACAAGCCTAACAGAGTCATTGCGAACGGCGATTATAAATTCTGGGTTGAGCAAGTACCGCTTAGCGAGGATGACGGGGATCGATGCGAACAACATCAGCAGATTCCTGAAGGGAACGCGAGGAATCTGTCTATCGACTGCTGAGAAGTTGGCTGAGGCAGTGGGATTCGAAATAAAATAGGCAGTGGGATTCGGTGGAAAGGATTCGCCCCGTGAAAGAGCAAGCATCTCAAACCATACAAGTGGCGATAGACAGGCGAGTATGGTCGGAAGCTTGCTCCTTCTTTCCTCTCGAAGGGCACCACAAAACGAAGGCATCGAATGCTGAATGCCAACGAATAGTTTACTTGCTCATTTGGACAGCGTTGAAAGATAGCAACTGTCAGTTCTCTTTCAGTCAAAGAGTGATGGACTGCATGGCCGCCGTCGGTTGCGAGAAAAGGAAACGTATCGTCTCATTCTTCAAGGAGTCTCCATTCTTTGAAGTTGCTAAAAGCTATTCTGCAGGCAGAAACAGTGTTATTTGGACGATGTGCGGAGCTAAGTTACAGCGAGTTTCTGGGTACCAACATAGTGAATGCGACGTAGATGATTATGCCTATTTCCGAACGATATGGCAGTACGCTGGAACGGTTGTAATCACGCATCTGCCTGTTGAATGGTTGGCGGGATATCATCGCTCGTTTCGGCAAGCCTGCCTCGGACTGTGGCCTGATAAATTCAAATACGTTTCGTGTATTGAGGACTCAATTGCCAAGCTGGTCATCGGTACGCCGACACGGGAAGACTATCTGTCTGCTGCTTCTCTTTCCAGAAACCTCTCGGGGGCATCGCCTGAAGTTAAAGCCAATACCTATCAGCATTCGTGGGGATCGTGGCAGGAGCGTCCATTGTCGTACTTAACCAGAAAAGCGGGACGGGTCTACTTCGGCCTCACGAATCAACCAAAGACTCTGAGAAGAAACCATCTGCAGTTCCAGCACAACGGACTGATCGAGAAGACAGCAGAGATCGACATGTCTTCGACTTACTGGGTGTTGCTGACGAGGATGCTGGATGATTCACGCAGTAAGGACAACCTGATTTCAGATCTGAGTGATGGCTGTTTCTACCAGAAGCTTAATCAGGCGACTGGGAACGTATTCACTGACACTCAGTCGCTGAAAGCTGCAGTCAACAAAGACTGTCTGTTTGGCAAACGGGACTTCGGAAAGACGCCGCTATTCATTGCGATGGAACGCCTGTACCCCGATTTGGCAAGGTTTATTCGGCACAAGCGACGTCACCACGACGTTTCGTGGCTGAGCGATGTGTTGACGAATGCTGAGGGCTCATTCTTCCTAGATTTGCTACTGCCCTTCGTGGTCAACGCTGGGACGCCTGCTTTGACTATTCACGATGCGTTGCTGATTCCTGCCTCACGAGCAAAAGAGGTTTCAATCTGGTGTTCGGATCTGGCAGTCCAACATTTCGGGTTCAGTCCACGCTTCAAAACGCAGCTCTGAGGTTGCGTATTACATAACAAATATTGCGTAAAGTGTTATCTGTAAACGACTTACATCAAACGTCAGTCATGAAAGGCATTTCGAATGAGTTCACGGACAAACGTAACAACGAACAACATCGCCCACGGTCTGAAGTATCTGAAAGAACGATATCGCTACGAGGAAGAAACCGGGCTCTTTATCAACCGGAAGACGGAGCTACCTGTGGGCAGTGTCAAAGAAAACAGAGGCCTACTCCTGAGTCTACACCTGCATGGACGTCGGCATAACTATCTTGTTCATCGCTTGATCGTCTTTATCCACACAGGAATAGACCCCGGTAACTCTGTGGTGTATCACCTTGACGGGAATAACGAGAATAATCGTTGGGAGAATCTAGCAATTGATGTGCCCGCAAATAACATGAGGAACCCGATCCATCAGCGTAAACTGGGTCGGCAGTACGGAATCACCGTGATCCAGACTGGTAAGGGCGTGCGATACGAGGCTCGAATTAAAGTGAATGGCAAGGGAATCTATCTGGGTCGCTACAAAACCTTTGATGAAGCTGTGGAAGCACGGACGAAGGCTGAAGTCCTTCACGGCTTCAACACCCGCCATTCTCTGGTTGCGTAGCCAGTCGAGCATTCAGCCAATAGAGACGAGCCGTTTGAGTGAAAGCTCAGCGGCTCTTTTCTATTGAAGACATGTGTATCCGATACTGAACATAATGTCACATAACCTAGAATCCCTCAGAATGGTTTCTGAGTCAGAAATAATGGTAGGCGGGTTGTAAGTCGTTACGCAGCAACAGATTACGCCATAATGGCAGCCAGCGTTGAAGTTGTTTATGATGCAGCGAAGCCAAATGGCATTCAATCTTGCAACTGCTGGCGAAACCGCTGATTCTCTTAAGTTTGTGTGGAGTACTTGGCAGCATGGACGATCGAATCACCATTCAGTGCCCTGCATGTAACGCAAAGCTTGCTGTTAGCAGTCAGCATGCAGGCAAGAAACTCAAGTGTCCAAAATGCGGTGAGTTAGTGCTTGTCCTCCCTCTAGCATCGGAATTGAATCCAACTGATTCAGTCAATCCATCGACGCCGCATTCGGTTGAAAAACAGTTTGTTGTGAGATACGCAGTTGATGTCGTTAGTGATCCGATGTCCGCAGACGAATTAGTCGAAGCATTGCATTCGGGAAAACTAAATCGGCAGATGCTTTTCTCAGAGGCTGGGTCAGCAAAATGGCGACCGCTCAGTTTTGTGGCCCCAGAGCCTGCAAAACCGAAGCGGTCTGACACTAAAATGGCACACCCAAATTACCTGTTGCCGCGACTCGTGTGTTTGTGTGGGCTCATGTTTTGTGTACTGGGAATCGTCGAATCTGCAGCGGCCGTAATTGGCGGAGCCCTTATTTCGATTGGTGCTTGGTGGATTGTTTATATCTGGCTGAACGCATTCTTTACGAACGTGCAGATCTTGCTTTGGAAGATTGCACACACAGATGAAGACTAACAGGTGGTCAACCATGTGAATTCGACCTCAGAATGGCCTATGGCAAGTCCTGCGAACTGTGAAAGAGTATCCGAAGTGGTACCCATTAAACTGGATTGTGCGTAAACGTCCATCTGTGGTACCGGGGTGGGGGTCGGTTTCTGGCGATGCCCTATCCCCTTCACAGAAACTCTTCCGGACTTTGCGTGTTGCCAGTGCCTGCCATGTCAGCCTGACACCAGTTGACAACAACGCTGCCAACATTTGACAACAACGCTGACAACAACCAGTTTTCTCAGTGTGTGAATTACCCAGTAAATTCGATGGGTTGCATTGCACAAAACATTGGGAAAACCGCATAGGTTACAATTCCTAAACCGAAGGTCATGCGTTCGAATCGCATCGGGGGCATTCAAAAAGCCAGTGAATTCAGCCTGAAAACTGATCGCTGGCTTTTTTTGCGTCTCGCCTGCAGCCATGATTTACAGCCACCAGCTATTCGGCAGGCTGTTCTGCCACTTTTTCCACTCGCTGTCGCATGAATGCGTCGACCTTCAGAACCGCATCGTTCTCGGCCCCTTGCAGAAGATGGCTGTAAATGTTGGCAGTCGTTGCAAAGTCTCGATGCCCCAGTCGTTTCTGAATCACCTTCAGGTCAACGCCTGCCGCCCGCGAGCCAGACAGCCCGGCATCAATAAAGACGTTTCCAAGCTCAACATCATTCGCCAGACACCATGCCTGAATCTTTGTCTGCTGTGCGTCCAGTGATACGCCTTCGGTTGCTTGTCCTTCGGTCGATATCCGATCGCGTGTCACTGTTTATCCTGACGGCGTTCTTTGCCTGCGGAATCTTTGGAATAGTGATGCGGGCGTAATGAACCGCCGACATGCAGCGGGCCGCGTTCATGTTCAGTACCAACCCCGGCCGATGTGGCTACAATCCTCCCCCACGGGCGGCAATTTGGATAGGTCGCTGCCCGCAGGTTTGCACCTCAACCGCTGAGACACGACTGGCCCACTGAGAATGTTTGAACAAGCGTTTCGGAACATTGACGACGTTCTTCGCAAAGAAGCCGGATGCGCCAGTGAACTGGACTACACCGAGCAATCGTCCTGGCTGCTGTTCCTGAAATACCTCGACGCACTGGAGCGAGACAAAGCCAGCGAAGCGGAGCTGGAAGGCCAGAAGTACACGCACATTCTCGACAAGCCGTACCGCTGGGACACGTGGGCCGCACCGAAAGGGAAGGACGGCAAGATTGACCATAACGTTGCCATGGTCGGCGATGACTTCACGAAGTTCGTCAACAACAAGCTGTTCCCGTATCTGCAGGCATTCAAGCAGAAAGCCAGCGGGCCGAACACGATCGAATACAAGATCGGTGAAATCTTCGGGGAACTCACCAACCGCATCCAAAGCGGTTACAACCTGCGGGAGATCATCGACCAGATCGACGAGCTACGCTTCGGATCTCAGGCGGAAAAGCATGAGCTGTCGCACCTGTACGAAGCCAAGATCAAGAACATGGGCAACGCCGGGCGGAACGGCGGCGAGTACTACACGCCTCGACCGCTGATTCGGGCGATGGTCAAAGTGGTGAATCCAAAGTTGGGCGAGACCATCTGTGACCCGGCTGGCGGTTCCATGGGGTTTCTCTGCGAAGCGTTCGACTACCTGAAGCAGACCAACCCGAAACGCACGACGGCACAGGGTCAGACTCTGCAGGAGAAAACGTTCTACGGCAAGGAAAAGAAATCGCTGGCCTATGTCATCGGGATTATGAACATGATCCTGCACGGGATTGAAGCCCCGAACGTCATGCACACCAACACGCTGGCCGAGAACCTCGCCGACATTCAGGAGAAAGACCGCTTCCACATCGTGCTGGCTAATCCGCCGTTTGGCGGTAAGGAACGCAAAGAGGTCCAGCAGAACTTCCCGATCCGCACGGGTGAAACCGCGTTCCTGTTTCTGCAGCACTTCATCAAGGTGCTGAAAGCTGGCGGACGTGCGGGCATCGTGATCAAGAACACGTTCCTGTCGAACACCGACAACGCCTCCGTGGGACTTCGAAAACTGCTGCTGGAAAGCTGCAACCTGCACACCGTTCTGGACTGCCCCGGCGGCACGTTCCAGGGAGCCGGAGTAAAAACGGTCGTGCTGTTCTTCGAGAAAGGATCAGCAACGCGGAAGGTTTGGTACTACCAACTCGACCCCGGTCGAAACATGGGCAAGACCAATCCGCTGAACGACGACGATCTGACTGAGTTCGTGGAATTGCAGAAGACATTTGCTGACTCGCCGAAAAGCTGGAGCGTGGAAGCCAGCGGCATCGACCAGACGACATTCGATCTGTCCGTGAAGAACCCCGATGGCGGCGAAGAAGTCATCCACCGCAGTCCGCAGGACATCATGGACGAGATCGCGGCACTGGATCTGGAAAGTGCGGAAGTGCTGGGCAACATCAAGGCGCTGCTATGAAGAAGGGGTGGCAGACAAAGAATCTGGGTGAGCTTTGCTCGTTCGAGAACGGCGACAGAGGAGAAAACTATCCTTCCAAATCCGTTCAAACAA
>CAMTWR010000008.1:0-102069 GCA_947085455.1 uncultured Planctomycetota bacterium
GGAAGTGTCCGCGTATCCTGGTTGACCGCGTTTTCTTCGAAGATCCGCTGCAGGCGCTGCGGATGAAACTGATTCTCGATGATCGCCCGCATCATCACGCTGACCGGACTGGCTTCGACAAACTTTGCGAACGGAGCACTGAGTAACTTTGCGAACGGAGCACTGAGTAACATCCTTGTTAACTCATCAGATTTCGGGATAGTTCTGAACCCAGACACTCCGCTGTCTTCCCCGATAACCGCAGATTCTCAAACACCAATTGAATACTACGCAATCACACCTTCAAAGGGCTGGCCAATAGGCCGCTGGGCGATTCGCTGCGGAGCAGCGACGTAACGGCGTAACGATAGCCTATGGCTTTAGCCACAGGTCGCGGCTTAATCACGGATGCCACAACTCGTCAAAATAGCCCGCTCGAATGACATCCTCGGGAAATACGGGCGATGTTGGCAGCCATAGTTCGGATCCAGGCAGCACTTTTGTGATGGCCCAGTCGCCCAGTCGTGGGAACAGCAGATAATTGAAGGCCGCGAATTCCTTTTCGTGGAACGTATGGCCGCTGTTGATCACAACGTAGCGGTTGGCAGCGAGCGGGCTGGCACAGATGAAAACGGGCGAGTGATCTACGGCGAGATACTTCTCACCGTGAAAACGGACGCTCTCTCGCGTCCATGTGACGGGTAGTTGCGGCAGCGCGCGGGCAATCCATGAGTTGCTTCCCGGATCGCCAAAGAGAATCAGGTTTTTATCCCGCACATCGGCTTCTGAGACATCAGTATCGTTCTTGATTGGAAGCTCCCCACGCATGTAGCGAGCCCATTCATATTCGAAGCGTCGCAGGCTGGCCGATGCCCAGTCATTGACGTCTGCGTTCCACGGCGTCCCGGTGCCTCGCACACACAGGAATGGTGCCGAGAAAGCATCATCAATTGGCCCCTGCAGCCCCGGACGTTTTCCGGTGGAGACCACCTCGCTGCGACTGCCAGGACCTTTCCATTCGCCATCTTTCTGCGCGATTACGACTGCGGATTCATGTTGTGGGATCGCGACGTCAATCCCCCCAATCCTGAGTCTCGAATTGGGGTTCTTCAGCATGGGTAAATGAATGGCGAACTGTGTGATGTTCGTCGGCTCCTCAATGTCGATGCTGCCGTCGTCCGCGACGCTGGCAATAATCTCAGCGCGTTCGTAGTGCTGCTTCAGGGTGAGCACCTCGAGCCAGTGGCATCGATTGTATTTCAGCGTCCATGTCACGAAGCGAAGATATCGTGGAGTGCGGTTGATCCCTTTAGCGGCATATTCGCCGATGCGCCGCATTTGCTCCTTGTGAGTCACCGGATCAATAACGTGGCCAGTGCCCGGAGAAATCAAGTTGACGAATGGCAATTTTTCCTTCGCGAACGCTTCGCCCATGATGACATGAGCATGGAAGAACACGTCCTGATCTCCGATCGCTGCGATGGCCGGAACGACAGCGGCATTCGCGGCATAGTCCACCGAGTCCAGCATGTGCAATCCCATTTCCTGATGCGCAGGGAGTGGACCGACCTTGATGAATTCAGGAACCGGGGTCTCCGAAAAGCGGTGCGTATCGACATAGCCGCAATACGGCCCGATCGCGACAAAACGATCCGGGTGCTTCAATCCCAGATGCCATGTTCCCGACGCTCCCATCGACATGCCACGAAGCACAATGCGGTCGCGGTCGATGTTGTAGTTGCGACAAACAGCCTCAATCGCTTCAAAGACATCCGTTTCACCGGCCCACCGGTAGCAATTCTCGACGCGACCCAGCGGATGAAGTTCGATAAAATCAACGTCCGGGGCGGGCGTATCGTAGTTATCATCCGGATCGAAACGTGCGGCGAATCTCAGTTCACTCATGCCGGTCGGTTTGGAGCTGCCATGCAGGACGACATCGAGCCGCATTGGTCGGCTGCCGTCATAGCTCTCGGGGATGATCACGCCATAGGGTTGAGTGGAACCATCAACCGCGGAAACAAAACCCCTTAGCACGTTGCCCTTCTTTTTCGTCCAGCTTGTTTTGCCCGCCGCCAGTGCTTCGGCTCGCTGCGTACCGCTGGTGAGTGCCTGCTTCACCAACAGTTCATCGTTCGGCGCAAGCGGCGCATCGTATCGAAGTGCCCAGACCACGCCTTTATGGAAGATTTCGACGTCGGCCACCAGGTCGGAATTGGCACGACTGACAGTTGAGAGCTTCTCAGCCAGCTGAGCTGCGCCGTCTTGCAGCTCATCGGCGACGACGGCTTTGCTCCGGACGGTTATGGTGCAGATCAGGAGCAGCATCTTCATTGATGTGAAGCCTGCGTCAAATTTGCGGATCTGCTTTTGCTGTGTCGACATAGACGCGCCCTGATCAAGAACCTGTAACCGAACATCTGAATTGATGTCCGGCTGTGTGTTCTGGCACATAACGTCATGTCAGACAAGCGCTAACGCAAAAGGACAGCAGAAGTGGTCCAGTCCCGGATTTCATAGGCTCGGCAGGAGGCTCGCACTCCGGGGAATGACCCTTCAATTCGCTAACGTCGAAATCCGAGACGGCATCTCTTTCAGTGCCGCCCGTCACGCTGATGGTGGCCGTCAATGCATTGTGGAGATACGATGCCGGTGTTGTCTTTGGACAACTTTTGCAGAATGAACCCGTGAAATCGACGAAGGAACACGGGGCGGGATTATGTAAAACGACAGTCCAAAAAATGGCACGTTGGTAATCGCTCGGCGTTTCTGAAATCAATGTCACCGGCCGCGCGACGATAAGTTTTACCCTTTGGCTTTTCACTGAATCTCACGCGTCGCTTTAGGAATCGTTCCAATGTTTAGAATGGTGCCGCTTTGGTTCCTGCTGGTCGTGTCGCTCTTCGGCTGCGATATCAACGCCAGGCAGCAACGGGCTGAAGAAGCGAGGCGCGCAGCCGCCGTTGAAGAACTCAAGGCGCTGGGAAAGTCGATGCATGAAAGCCAGAATTCGCAGTCATCTCCTGCGGATACGGCAAAGGAAACTCTATCAGATTCTGATGCCTCAAAAGTCAAAGCATCCGTGCCGCCAGCAACGACCGACAGTTCTAAAACCGTTGAGAACATCGATCAGTCTCCATCCCCGACGGAGTAGATCCGCTTGCAATCAACTCCACTGGCGATTTCGAAACATCAAGACGCCCACTGCAGACCTGGGGAAAATTTCAGTATGGCGAATCCAGCGATCAGTCGACTGACAGCATTCGGTGTTGTTCTGCAACTCTGTTCAAGACTCTGTTTTGCCGATGAACCGCAGTCGCTGACTCCGGACGCGATGTTTCCAGAACTTGTGGAATGCCGGATTGGCGACCTCGGCTTCCAGATTGACGGACCGAAGCGATGGACTCTGAGCGGGATTGATTACAAGAATGAATCGGTCGCCACCCGGGACAGCGCCTACGGAACGGTTCTTAACATCGAAGGCGTGGGACTGCTCGGAACAGCGACTTCCTTGATATTCCGGGCCGGCCGGGGGGCGTTGAAAAAGAGAACGTGACCGGGCTGCAGTTCATCGTTGATGGAGCACCTGTGAGTTCCAATGTCAGACAGCTGCATCTGGCCGGCCAGTCTTTCCAAATGCATCGAACGTCCACCATCCGATCGGTCAAACTGCAGTCCCGAGTTTCCGTTCACAATGATGTGCTGATCGAAACCGTGCGGTTGCAGACGCACACGGAAACGCGGCTGAAAATCTGTTATCCGCTGATGTACGCATGGTCGCCAGAGATGACGCATTATCTTTTCGGTGATGAAAGCGGAGTACAAAAGCGTGGCCAATTTCCGGCAACAGACGCTCCAACTGCAGAGGGACTCGAACGAACGGCTCGATGGATGGCCGTGTATGACGCTGCACACAAATGCGGTGCTGTTTGCCGGTTGCAGCAACAGCCGGCGTCCGAAGACGTCTGGCTTCAATACACGGATGCTCCGGATGTGTATCGCAAGCTAAGACTGATGAGCTTTTCGGAGAAAACCATGCCGGCCGGATTCGATGGAACGTATCAGACAGCCGTGGGCTTCTTTACTGCCGAGAAGGCCGCCTGGGAAGAAGCGGCAGTCAACACGCTCACGAAATTGAAAGGCGTCACGGAAAGCAATCGCTAACATGCGTGGGCTCGACAATAACCGCTCGGCCACGAACGATCAACGAAAACAGTCCTGCGGCGTTTGTACACCGCAGGGCTGTTTTCATTAGATGTCACTGTCAGCGGACTCAACCGACGCCAGCGAAACTCGGTTCGATAAGGTCGGCCGTTTGCATCCTGCGTCGACCTGTTTTAAGTACATTTCGCTTCGATCGAGCATGGCAAAGAAGCACAGCATCAGTAACGGAAACGAGCCCCGGAAATCATACCGGGTTTAGTAGCGGAACACCCCACCGAGACTGAACCCGTTGACGAAGACCTGACCGAGATCGACGTTCTGCTTGATATCTGCGAGGCGTGCTCCGGTGCCATCCACCGCTGTATCATAAACGACGTTATCGAAGGCCTGGCTGACGCCGGTCAGAACCATAAAGTCGTATCCACCGTAGATCGAAAATTGCGGCGAAACATGCAGTTCAGCTGCCAGATTGATCTGAGTGACCGTTCCGAAGTCGACCGTGCGGTCGCGATAGCTGGTCCCCGCAACTCCCTGATAGACAGAGCTGACTGTGGACGTATTGTCGTTCAAACCCATCATGATGCGAGGTGTTGCACTGAGGGTGAAATACTTCGAGGTCAATGCTGCCCGACCACCCATTTGTGGTCCATAGAAATTATTGACCGTGCTGGAATTCACAGAGGTTATCGGTGTTCCAACGCTGGTGCCGGAGAATCCGAATCCCTCATCAAGATTGACGTATCGAAAACCTCCCAGCCATTGCCACGAAGCGCCCGCACCGCCGGGAGCGGATTTTTCCGTGAGCAGTGCGAATTCTGAGCCCCACATCTGCGAATCCATTTTTGCAGAGAAGGATTCAGAGAAGATCAACGCATTCAGGTCGGCAACAGTCCCTGGCAGACCGTCAGTGAGCAGCGGCACCGCCAGATTCGGAAAGTCTGTAGTTCCAAAGGCAACATCCGCCAAGCCAACACGAGTTCGTGCGGCACTAAGATCTTCTGCGGCCATCGAAGACGTCGATTGCTCCATGCCGAAGAAACTGAGTTCCATCTCGCCGCCTGTCAATGCGACACCTAAAGTGCCGCGGATGCCGGGGACGTCTTGATTGTCGAGTGCAGATGCGTAGGGAAACAAGGCCTCGCCAATGTCCGCGCCGCCGTTCAAATTGTCAAGCAGTGGAACAGTCTGCGATTGTCCCTGCACTTCGCCGGCCGAGTTCGTCTGAAGGCCGAGAACCGGTGCACCGATCTGGTCGTGACTGCCGCCGTGATAGTTCCACATCAGGAACTCAAGCTTCAGCCAGCTTTGACTGGCCACCTTGCCAACGAATCTCTCAATGGGACGACTCTCGTCCCACAGCTGAGTATTTCCTCGCTGGAAGTGGTCCTCAATCGGGTAGCGGCCTCCAGGCCCTGGAGGTGCCGGGCGATCACTGTAGATCGCATCCTGAGCGCTGACCAGGGACGAACTGGAAATCAGGCAGGCGACGGCTGCTGCGAAAGAACGCAGGTTCGGACGGATCATGCGAGCCGGACCTTCATCAAAAAGTCAGATCATCCATAGACAATCACTGGAGGAAATTTTTCCGCCAGCGCCGAAGGCAGACAACTCGGTCGCCATGGACAGTACCCAACCGTGTAGAAAACACAGTCTGCTGTCGTCGATATCGTCCGGTTGCGACTTTGAACTTTGATCCAATTGTTCCGAACAGGTTGAATTTGATGTTTGCAGGGATGTTTCCGGTCATACCGGCTCCAACGGCAATCTCTGGCGACCAGTCACCTGCCCCGGAAAGGCTCGGGAACATGCCCGAATACGTCCCGTTGATTCCAACCTGTCAGTTTTGAAGTTGTGCGTTTGTGACTATTCGAACCCGAAGCGTCAGTGAGGGGCTGGAGCTCTTGTTTGTTTGCGACGTAGATCAAGTCATCCGTTCAGAGATACTGATTCTGGGACCCCAGGCCCGTGAAACCCCAGCCGCTGACCGCCACGCCTCTATACTGCACACAAGAACACTCTGGACAAAAGACCCGCTTGCACGGTCCGGCAGATTTCGCGGATTGCCGTCTGGCTACGTCACGGTTCTCCGACTTATCCGAGAAACATTGCATTCCCGAGGAAAATTGGACTCCCGCGAGGGGCAGCTCATATTGACCCAAAAAACGGGGACTCAGATACTTACCCTGTGACGTCTCTCTCAATCCTTCTGCGGATGCGCGCTCTTCTGACACCGCAGCGGTCAAAAGTTTACTTTACAGCCGGCAACACAATGGACTGTCGTTGCATCTTTCTAACACTGTTTGCGGTTGGCCTTGTTCCGTCTTTCACAGATGCGCAGGTCAGTTCGCCAGGCAGCATCGTGCCCGATGCCGCGAATTCCGATGTTGTGATTCTTGTGCTTGTCGACGGACAACTTTTGAACGGTCGCTGCCTGCCACGACCGGATGGGTATGACATTCAGGTGCCCGGCGGTCGCATGTTTGTGGAATCGCAGCGAGTCCGCTTCATTGCGAAGTCCATGGAAGATGCTTACCAGCGGATGCGTGATTCGTATTCCTTGCTGACTCCAGAGGTTCATCTGGAACTCGCGCAGTGGTGTACTCGAAACAAGATGCCTGAAGAGGCTCGCCGTGAAGTCCTGGATGCACTGCGACTGGATCCTAATCGCCTTGATGCAAAACGAATGCTGGAGACCATGGTCGCGATCTCCGCTGACCCTTCCGGCAGGACATCAGGTTCAGGCCTGACCGAATACCCTTCGACCAGGCAAACACTCGCGTCTCCGACGGAAGCAAGATCGTTGGCCGGACTGTCTCGCCCTGTCGCTCAGTCTTTCACGCGACACGTACAACCTCTGCTGATGAATAAGTGCGCCAATGGTGGTTGCCACGGCGGCGGACATACGTCTTCGTTCCATCTTGTGTCTGCACATCGTGGAACAAATACGTCCATCGCTGAAAAGAATCTCGCCGCAGTCCTGAAGCAGATCAACTTTTCTGACGCCGCTTCCAGCCCTCTGTTAAGCGGCATCGACGGGACTCATGGCGGACTGACCACTCCGATCTTTCGAGGCCGCAGTGGAAATCAGCAACTGAATCTTCTTCGCGACTGGGTTCGTATGGCGGCAAACGATATCGCACCGGACGCGGCGGGATCTGATGCCGCAGCAGAGGAAGATGAAGAATTCGCCGGATCTGTCTCTTTGGCATCCGCCAATGTGAGGGATAGCGGCCAATCTAAGTCCGACTCTACAACGGGTCTGTCTGTCCTTGAACAGGAAGAACAGATGCAGCCAACTCGGAAGATTTCAACTGCAGAAACTGACGCTCAATTTCTGAAACAGGCCGCGCGAGCACGAAATCGCGACGCTTTCGACCCTTCTGTTTTCAATTCTCGTTTTCACTCTCGAGCTGCTTCCGTCGCAAGTCCGCAAACCAGCGAGTCCATCGAACACACCGGCAACTCACGTTCTTCCGGTGAGACTCGTTCGGGACCGTAAAATTTCAACAGTCAATTTGAATTCCACCGGTAATGCCGACGACCAGACGGCTGCAACCGTTATCCTGCAGAGGATCTTTAATATGATCAGAAAACCTGTCTTATTTATTGTGGCTTCGAGCTTGCTGTTCTGCAGTGGCTGCGCTGCAAAGAATCGGTGGTTTTCTCGTAAAGATTATGACGAGATGCAGGATCCGTTTATGGATGCCGATGCGCTCGCTGCGGATGACGAATCGAATGAGCGTCGAAGCGCAGACAGTAAAGAAGGACGCGCAACGCTGGGAGAGCAGGAGTCGTCGGCTGAAACCGGCAGGTCTCCAGAACCCGGCAAATCCATAGTTCAGACGGGCGCATCCAGCGACGGCGTGGCGGGCACCGGCTCCTTTTCCAACGCGACCCGTTCGGACAAAGCTGCTGCGAGTTCACCAACCGCAGATAAGCATGTCATCAAATCCTATCAGGGTCCGGCTCTGTCAGATTTTCTGGGTAAGAAGGCGGCTGTCGCAGAAGCCGGGGCAGCGGTCGAACAGTTGCCATCGACGATCGCATCTGCTGCTGCAGCAACCGCTCGGCCATCCGGAATAGCGCCCACCGCAACGAGCCCCCGCGCGATTTCACCAGCCGCTCGAGCTGCCGCACTGCCTGACCTGTCGCATGAAGTCGCTGGATTTAGTGAGTTCCTGCAGGACGGTTCGGCTACGGCCAGCGCGAAGGCATCTCAAGCGACAGCCGCGGCGTCAGATACTGTCGAGCGGCCTGTGGGAGATTTTGCCTCCTGGGCCACTCAGGAACAGCAACGCTGGAATTCGGCCGCGGGCGATGCCGGCGCGGCTGTGTCGTCAGCGAAGGCGGCGTCCGTCTCTACTATGAATTCGATGAAGACCACTTCAAGGACGGCCGCTGCTGCCGTCGTCGAAGAAGCTGATTTCGGAAGTCCTGACTTCGAGGAAATGGACACGACAGAACCGCTGATGAAACGAGCAACCAGCGCCGCCAACGCTTTTGAAGCCGACGTGAATTCAGCTAAAAATGCGGCTGCAGATCTGGCAGAGAACCCGTTCGATGTAGAGTTTGACACTCCCCAGCCAAAGCAGGCTGTCCGAAAACCTGCGTCGCCAAAGACGGTAAAGTCTCTGGACTCTTCCTTCCAGATGGACAGCGGCTGGAAACCAGCCAACTTGGAAACGCCTTAGTTCTTCCGGACGCCAATGGATAGCCGGATGTTTGCAACGATGCCATATCTGGCATCCGTTCGATCATCGGTTCGAAAACAGTGTGATTTATCACAACCCGAAGCGTTAGCGAGGAATTTGGGGAAACACCACCGAAAGGCAAAATCGCAATCCCTCGCTGACGCGTCGGGTTATGAAACCATTGATCAACGGCATCATCAGGCGGCGGAAGGTTTTGCAACCGGCTGTTCGTCGTAAAAGAAATTGGCCATCAGATGCTCGGCACAGAAGACCAGGATTAGCAGTCCCATCAGGAACGGAAACAGTTCGACACCCAGCCGACCAGCTCGCACAGCTCGTTGAAGCTCACTAACGTTGTGAACAATGCTGACTCGTTCTTTACCCAGCATTTGGAACAGGCTGTCGTCCGTGACGCGAGTCAGATCGGACTCCTCGTCATCAAAGTTGACTGCGAACGCCGCCTGATACGGGCTGCGAGACTCAAACGGCTTCAATAGATAATGACCGGGATCCACGGCGTCGGTCAGCAGCACAGACGACTCGTCAACGGGAAGCGTATCGCGAGTCTGCCGTCCTCCCGGTCGCTGCAAAAGAAACTGTTCAAATCGCTGACTCACAGGGACGGGCAATTCAACCGCTTCCCCTGCCTGAAAATTGCGTTTCAGATCGTTGGCTCCCGTGACGTGCTGCAGCAACTTGTCAGCCAGCATTACGAAACTCCAGCTGGTGACGAAGTTATTCCACTTGCTGCCGCCGTCACTCAAATTGTCCATCGCTGACGTAAACAGCAGACACCGGCCCTTTCCTACGTTCCGTTCGATCAGCGCGGGAAGGTCTTTTTCGCCCACATACGCCATCAGCACGGACGCCTCCGCATCCAGTTCGACCGCCCAGCGTCGATCAAAAACGACAGCACCAAGTTCAGCGCTGGCACCGTCCAGGTTCACAAATTCTTTCATGATCGGATGCTGCGGATCCGCGATACGCAGCCGACCAGGTTCATTTCGAAACGGCACACTTCGAATAGGAACCGCGGGAAGAAGAGCCTTCGCAGAATCGACGTTCCATGCGAACGGATCAATGCGAGCTGACCCCGCGACAATAAAGACACCTCCGCCGGATTCTGTGAAACGTTTCAGCTCATTCCAAAACGATTCCTCCGGACGCGCACAGTTCACCAGAAAGACAGCGTCAAAGTTTGACAGTGACTGCTGACTCACCTGCGCCGTCGCCACGCTGATACATTCACTGGAAGCCGTGCCCAGCATCTCGAGCTCAGTCGGCACGAAAACATGCTTGAAGTACTGGCTCTCTTCCACGCGATCGGAAACCAGCAGCAGCCGCGGCCGCGGACGAATTCCGCACGAGAAATATCGAACATTGTCATCCGCCAGCGGATCTTCTGACGTCAGCCTGACAAATCCTTCCATGAACTTCTGATCGCTGCTCGCTCGCACAACTGTCTGAACCTGTGCAGTACCGTTTTGAAAATTGACAATCTGCGGTGCACCGAATCGCGCGGCGACACCACTTTGATCAATGAGCCAGGTTTCCACTGTCGGTGTTCCCACAGTCCCAACGGTGCTGACGACATGCATGCTGAGCACAAGATCGCGACCGGCAACCGTGGTTTGTTCCGAAAGCCGGAGTCTGGAAACTGCCGTGTTGACTGGTTGAGTCACGGAGACATCGACAAGGTACACCTGGAGCCAGTCGAGCTGCGTGAGGAGATCAGCAATTCCACTCTCGTCCGGTTCCTGCCAGGCCACTTTTGAAAAGTCGCTGAAGACGTAGATCTCACGAGCGAACAAGTCGGCACTGCCTCCTGTTCCGGCGTCTTCCTGAACTCGCTTGCGATCGTCAATCTGCGCCTGCATGGCCGCTTTGATTCGACGATTCAAACTGTCCGGCACAGCGGTGGGTTCGAGTGTATCGAGTCGGCCGCCAGCTCCCGCCAAATCCGCCTGAAAGATGATATCTTCGTCGGTAGCGATTCCGGAAATCGCAGCTCGGCTACCCTGCGGAAGGCGTCCCAAATGTTCTTTGACAGCGTCGCGAGCGTATTCCAGTCGCGTGTTATTTTCATGGCGATACTTCATGCTGTAGCTGGTATCGAGGATGAAAATGGCAGCGACCGGAATGTTCTCGGTGGCTTCCGGTCGAGGCGATGACAGCTCCGCACGAACTCGCAGCCCCCAGGGAACTCCCACTCCCGTGAGCGCCGCCAGAAACCCGCCCAGCACACACCACATTCGCAGTTTTCCGTGGCGCTCGCGAGTGTCGACAGACAGCGAAAGCGGATTCGATTTCCGTGTCAGCCAGAAGTACGTTCCCACTGCGCCGCCGACTGCCAATGCCAGAGCCAGCCATTCCCAGGGTTGCAGGCCGTACCGAGCGGCGGGCAGAGAAGGTCGCGCGATTGCCAATACAAGAACAGCGATAAGCAGAGCGCGAAGGAACAGCAGCAGCCAGTGTCGCAACTGCATCCGCCGCGCGTTCGACGGCTGTCGAGATTTCAACAGACGCAGCGCAGGGAATTCAATTCGCTTCGGCTTCGCGCGCATGACCATGTGCAGGATGACGGGAACGGCAGCCAGCAACAGTCCAATCAGCAGACTGGAATTGATCAACGTCATGCAAAACTTTTCCGCGATGGCAAAAACGCTTTAGAACGCCTGACAAAAACGATCGCATGCAACCGGATTTGCGAGAATTCGCCGATGTTCTCGATATGCCGCATTCGTAAGAATTTGGACACGATTCTGAACTCTCACGAATCCAGCAACGGTTCGGTTAGAGCCCATGATGATAGTGGCGTCCAACGTCATGTGGCAAGCAGCTGATAGCCATGGCGTTAGAACTGGGTGCAGCTGCGGATTTCGGTATGTCCTCCTTGCCGAGGTGGACTGCTCGGAATGTCGCGATCATGCGTGCACGTCAGCCAATGTCTCGGGCCGGTATTCTGTCGCTTGTTGCATACACGGTTCGAGTTGCGGCGAAAGTTGTGTCCGGCAAAAGCGATGCGGTTTTACATGCGTCCGTGACTGCATTGGAAATTGAACTTGAGTTGTATCGCTCAGATCATCAAGAAAAATCGGCGAACGGCGGAGGGGTAGCAATTGCACCAATTTTGCAAAAAGTCCGAATGTAAGGAAACGTGACGGTCCGATGAATTATCCAGATAAGCATAGTCATGAGGCGATTGACGATAGCGACACTGGATTCGGTGAGCGCGATCAGGCAGAAGTGACATCTTTCTAATTGAAGCAAGCTGAACATTCGTTGTTCAGGAACTGGCAGGACCACATCCGGGGGGATTTTGGTTCGCCAGTCTGCATAGGCAGTAGTAGCCAAATCCGGGGGGAGTGCACATGAAGTTTCGACATCCATTAGCGCTGTTGCTGGGAGGATTGCTTTCAGCCTCCGGCATCGGATGCTCGGCCATTACCGCCGTTGTCAGTGATTCCCGCCCAGCGGCACGGCAGGGTCGCAATTCGTCCGGGCAGATGGCGGCAATCGCTCGAGTCTTTGAAAATCAGGGACGCTACGGCCAGGCGGAGGTCATGTATCGGAAGGCACTCAAGCAGAATCCGAACGACCCCACGATTCGAACGCAGCTACAGCAGCTTGCTGAACGTCGAAAAGGAAACAATTTCGCAGCGGACCCTGTCAAAGAAGCGATAGCCCAAGCCGATTCCGCAGCATCGGCAAGAACGCATTCTTCCGCGGGCTCAGTTGCCCCACAGCCTGAAGCTCTGGCGAAAGTCGGAACTAGCAGTGGCACCAACACTGGGACTAGCACCGGCATGGCTCAGGCGTCACTGGGTTCCAAAACGATAAAGCCGACTTCGAAGGCCCCCGCGGCGATTGTTTCTTCCGTCTTAACACAGCCGAGCTCCGAACTGGCTGAGGAAATTGAGGCTGGGGCAACCTCGGCGGTAACGACAGCAGCAGCGACGGTGAATTCCACCATCAATCATGTAAAGACAGTTTCTGCCGAAACGGTATCGCCTGCGCCGGAACTCCGATCAAACACGGTGACCGCAGACGAGATTCTGGCGGTGGTCGACACCTCAGCAGAACACTCTGATCTGCTGCTTCGCGGGCTTCGGTATGGCGACTCGCTCGAAGCTCAGTGCCTGGCCGCTACGCTCATGGGAGATTGTGATACTGACAATGCGGAGATCCGCAAGGCACTCGAAACCGCAAGTCATAATGCAAAAGACACTTACCTGCGACTTGCGATCAGTGATTCCAGAATTCAGAGAAACGAGCACGACACGACCACCGCTGCGTGTCTTATCAGCCTGATGGAAGACGGGCCCATGGACGTTCGGATTCAGGCCTGTTCATGCCTCCGTCATTTCGTTGGCAGTGATTCACAGACAGACTGTGTCGAGGCGCTTGCTGCGTTGCTCGAAACTGATTCACCAGACCTTCGCGCGGCTGCCGCAGTCACGCTTGGGGATTTCGAACAGGTGTCTCCTGAGGTAGTGGCCAAGCTTATTTCGATCGCTCAAAGTGACGCCAGCAGCGAAACTCGTGAGGCTGCCCGAGCAGCAACGGCTCGCTACGAAGGACGGTCACCAAACGCGGCAATGACAATTGCCCCGCTCTGGGAATAAATCGGTATAGAGTTTTTTCACTGTCACCATTGGCGTGGCAGTCGGGAATCGTGGGTCATATGTCAGCCAGGAACAGGCTGATCGGACGGAGACAGGAACATGATTCGGAAATCCATGAAAGCAGGGCTCGCCCTGCTGTTTTTTGCAGCAGCCGGTTGCAGTGCAATTCAGGATCACTGCATTAGCTTTGAGACCAGCACCCGCAACTGCGTACTTGCCGAGAAGGGCTGGATGCGATGGGCGTCCAACTACAAAGGCATGGACAATAAGATGCACTTTGCCAAAGGCTTCAAGGAGGGATATCAAAACATCCTTGAAGGCGGAAAAGGCTGTCAGCCTACGTTGCCACCTCGTTGGTACTGGAAGCCGTGCTATCAGTCAGCCGCAGGTGGATTCAAGATCGCGGCATGGTTTGATGGTTTCACTCACGGAGCCGTTGCTGCTCAGCAGGATGGCTTCGGCAACATGCAGCAGTTGCCAATCTCGCCGACAGCTAAGGCGAACTGGATGACCCGACAGGCACCTCCCGCTGCGGCATGCTTTGCCGGAATGAGTGAGGGAAATATGTCGGATCCGGTTACAACATCGGAGATACGCGATGCTGGCATACCAGAGGAGCCTCCGATGGAATTGAGGCTGACACCCGAAGTCGAAATGGAGTCTGGCGCAGAACCTGAGATTCCTGTTCGACCGTATGACGACTCCGGAAGCACGCGGTAGCGGCAGATATCGTCAGGGCTTTGGCTAAGAACATAGCAGTTTGAATTTATCCGCCACTCAATCACGGCGGTTAGTCGTCTTCAATAAGTCGTCCATGCCTGGACGCTCACGGGATCCTGGAGGATAGTCAGATGTCAGGTTTCAAAATGTCCGCCGATCGATCATTGCTCCGTGCCGGTCAGAGAACTCGTCGATTTCTGCTCGGGCTTATTACAGCGGCATCGCTGGCGGAGTCTGGCTGCCAGACAATCAACGCGGTGCCGGTGTCGCGAGTTCCTTCTGAAATTCTGTCGACGGAGCTGAAAGACAACTTCAAGGACATCTCTCTGCTGCGTCTTCGCCAGGATCCGCCCGATACCTACTTGCTTGGCCCTGGCGATGTTCTTGGGGTTTACGTCAAAGGTGTTCTGGGCGGTGAAGAAGAACTGCCTCCGGTTCACTATCCCGAAGACGGTAATCGTCCGCCAGCGATTGGTTACCCCGTCCCGATTCGCGAAGACGGATCACTGGCCCTGCCTTTCATTGATCCTCTGAAAGTGGAAGGCATGTCGCTGGTAGAAGCCACGACAGCCGTTCAAAACGCCTACACTTATCCCCGGGAAATCATCAAGAAGGGTGAGGAAAGTATCATCGTCACTCTGATTCAGGCTCGTAAAGTGCGAGTCCAGGTTATTCGCGAAGAAGCCGGCGGCCAGGAAGGTGTTTCCAAGCGAGGCACGGGTAAGGTCGTTGACCTGCCGGCTTATGAAAACGACGTGCTGCACGCCCTGAATGAAACAGGCGGGATGCCAGGTACGGATGCGAAGAATGAGATTCTGATTTATCGAGGACTCTTTAAGAGTGGTGTTGATGCAGACACAATCCTGACGGAAGCTTGTCAGAGTGACTGCGACGATCCGTGCTTCTGCAATGAAACACCGCTGCCGGATCCTCCAAATGTGACTCGTATTCCTCTGCGATACAACCCCGCAAATCCTCCAGTGTTCTCGCAGAAGGACATCATCCTGCAGGACGGCGACATCATCATCATCCGCAGCCGTGATCGTGAAACATTCACAGCAGCTGGTGTGCTCGGTGGTGGGGAATATGCACTACCGCGTGACAAAGATTTGGACATCATCGGGGCCGTCGCCATGGCACGCGGTGGACTGGGCCAATCGGGAACAGGAGTAATGGCCATCGGTGGCGGTGGCGGCGGCGGCGGTATGGGTGGTGGTGGTGGTGGTGGTGGTGGTGGCGGTCGGGGCGGCGGTTTTTGCCAGCCATCTGAAGCGGTGATTATCCGCGAGCTTGCGTGTGGAGATTCGATTGCGATGAAGGTCGACTTAAACCGAGCTCTCGAGCATCCGTCAGAACGAGTTCTCATTCAGCCCAACGACGTCGTTCTCGTTCGATACACACTGGCGGAAGAATTGGGAAATGTGTTCCTGAGCGTCTTCCAGATTAACTATCTTCTTGGCAGCGGGATGCGGAACTAATACACGTTCATCCTGAGAATCGAAGTTGCTGGTGCTTCTTCGGCTCTCCCTGATCGTTATGGAGCTGGACAAAAACTGACCTTCGACGCATTGAAACGAGGCCCGGCTTTCTTAAGCCGGGCCTCGTTCTTTTGTTTCACTTCCACAGCGTTTTAAAAGCGCGATGGAGGTTGTGAACTGTGCACTGACGGCCGAACTACTTCTTCACAATCCAGATGTTGCGATAGACAACCGGATTGCCGTGGCCCTGCAGGTAGATGACGTCCGGTCCGGCAGCTTCTGGATTCTTGCCTGGTGTGCCATGAGTCAGTTCGAGATCGTCGTGAATCAGAATTCCATTCTGCCGAATCGTGACTCGAGCGTTCGTCACCTTCTTGTCATTCGCAAACACGGCCGCTTTGAAGTCCATGTCATAGGTCTGCCATGTGAGTGGTGGAAAGCAGGCGTTCACTTTTGGTCGCGCGATTGAATAAATCCCGCCACACTCGTTGTTTTCGCCTTCAAGTCCGAACGAATCCAGCACCTGACATTCATAGCGTCCCTGCACATACACGCCGCTGTTGCCACGTTCCTGGCCCCGTGCCCCTGGACGGAATGGGGTTCGGAATTCGATGTGCAGCGTATGGTCGCCAAACGTGTCTTTGGTTTCGCAATCGGCGGCCAGCAGATCCTTCATCGTCAGCTTGCCATTCTTGAAGTGATCGGCCGAAGTTCCGTCAAACAGAACGATCGCACCTGCGGGTGGCTTGGCGCTGAGAGTCGAGCTCCTGCGTTCCACTTTCTTCAGACTGCCACGAGCTTCGCCACCGTCATTGTGCAGCAGAGCTTCGCCATTCTTCAAAATCGCATAGCCGTGACCGGCCGCGCTGACTTTTGTCTCGCCGTTTTCTGTTGCGCCGGTTGCTCGGAACTTTTCTCCGCCGACCCAGCCGTCACCCGGCAGACCGCCCGGATAGGCTACAGCGTCAAACTTACCGTCGCCAAGTGCAATGACTTGCATACCCAGTTTGACGGTCTCGCCTTCCTGTTTGAATTCCCCGGTGTACTCACCCTGAATAGCATAGTCAGGTCCGGCGTCTTCCACTGTGACATAAGTGTCCTGCGCAAATCCGGAGGAGGAAATCATTAGAAGGCCGGTCAGGAAACTCGCGTGCAATGTTCGCATATCAACTCCAGATTGAAGAAACGACAGATCAGTGCTCGCAGCCAGCCGATGGCTGCAGACTCAGGGATTCTCAAGTGGGAAGCGATTCCCCGATCGTGGGATTGTGGAGCGTGATGACGGGCCTTGCAATCCAGTCCGGCAAGTCCGACAAATTCGTGAACTTTTTGAGTTGCCTGAACTCTCTGCCACCGTCGAATTCCAGTTCCGTGGCTGCTTCACAAGAATTTGGAAAAATCAGCGGCCACTGAAGCGCGGAGCTCGCTTCTCTGAAAACGCAGCGATCCCTTCCTGAGCGTCCTGCTGTTCCAGACAACGCAGGTAGGCGTCGGTGTCGACACGATGGGCCACCTTTGGCTGTGATCCCTCATCAATGTGAATGATGCGTTTGGTTTCGCGAAGTGCAACTGCTGGCATCTGCAGCATTTTTTCTGCAATCTGTCGACCTCGACTTATCAGGCTCGTTCCGGGAACCACTTCACTGACCAATCCCCACTCGAGTGCTTTCGTTGGGGAAATCGGCTCACCCATCAGACACATTTCAAGAGCTCGGGACTTTCCAACGAGCGCGGTGAGTTGCGCGATGCCGTAGCCCGGTGGCCAGCCGAGCTTCACTTCCGGCATGGCAAATCGTGCCGCATGAGATGCTATTCTCAAGTCCGCTGAATAAGCCGCCACACAGCCGCCACCGAACGCGTCTCCATTCACCAGCGCAATGATCGGTTGTGGCAGTCGTTCGAACGCCAGATACAGTTCCGCCTGACGCAGGCTGAGTGTTCGCGCGTCGGCAAGGGACAGCGTTCGCAGTTCTTTCACATCATCACCCGCACAAAAAGCGGCACCAGCTCCCGTGAGCAACACGACTCGAACTTCTTCCGGATGACCGAGCAGCCAGGCCACAAGCTTCTCAAGATCTTCCGTCATCTGAACATTCACGGCATTGAGCGATCGTGTTCGGTTCAGCGTGACTATGGCAAGTCGATTGGCGATCGAAACCAGCAGCGTCTGGAAGGTTGGCATCGAACCCGTGTTGGGGGACAAATTCATGGCGCGACTTTCATCGTTCGATAACTTGTCAAGATTTTCAATGATCCGGCTCAGTTGCACGATGGCTCGGGAATGAGTTCCTCGTCCGATCTGACGATCGCCGGCCCATGCTTCCACGTCAAAGGTAACACGGCGACCATCGATGCCGGTAACTTTCGCGAGGCCTCGCACTGTTGAACCCAGAGCCGCACCACCAATGTGCTGAATATTCACTTCGATGCCGACAGATTCTTCACCGGGATCGATATATTCACGCAGTGCTTCGCGAGCCGCGCGTTCCATTAGCAGGATCATGTTGGGGGTGGAAAACACGGTTGCCCGTGAATCCCCGCCAAGCGTGATGATCATTGTCGCGTCAACAGTCCATGTCAGACTGCCCGTCGTTCCGATAGTAAGGCCGGATTTCATACGAGCTCGGGTTCGCAAATAGAGTGATCAACAAGCCACACGCAGAATGCTCCGTGTGGACAACAGTCGGCGTCCGACAAACACCTCTGACCACAAGATCTTCCTGCAGAGTCGCATGATAGTCGACTGTCGCTACCTTCGCCTGTGTTGTCACCGCCGAGTCCCCTGATTTCTTCAGAGCGGCTCAAACTGTTCCGCGACGATTGTGAGTTCATTCAGCCGCGTGATGATCGTGATATCGGCGGGCAAAGAATTGCCTTCCGTGAGCCGCCGCCGAAGCCATGTGACGGGGCTTAACAGGACTGTCGCGGCATCCACGCCCTGCAGCAACTGACGTTCAGCGGAGTCCAACGGCCCAACTTTCGCGAATTCTCCGACAGCCTCATGCAGACGGTCCCGACTGGCTCCGAACCAACTGCGAAGCAATCGCGAAAGGTCGAAAGACACGTGATCGGTGGACATGGAGGAGAGATCAATCAGCCCGGACACCTCATCATCAGTGAACAAAACATGCGCGCTCCATAAGTCGCGAATAACAGGCTGCAGACGAAAATTGCACTGTGCGAGCTTCTCAAGTTGCGACGACAACCAGGGAAGCCACCGATCCAGAACCGAGCAGACTCGAAGAGCAATCTCGCGAAACTTTGGATCTGACTCTTCCCTGAATCGTCGGCGAAATTCATGCAGCAGACCGCTCGACAGCTCTCGCGAAATTCCACGCCGTCGCAGGACCCCCGGCGAATGTTGCATCGCCACCGTGAACCAGTCGTTGACCGGTTCGGGACGAATCTGAGCCGCCGCGGACGTGTGGAATTCGGACAGTTTCTGCAGTGCTGATCGCAACTGAGCGGTCGTTGGTGAATGTAAAACAGCCTCCCCAGGCAACCATGGTTCCATCTGCCACACGTTGCCATGCAGCTGAAGCATGGTCTCGGAAACGCTCGTCGCCTGGATGTTGTTTGCACGCTGCTCAGGCTGCCAAATGTCTCTCGTGAAGCAATGTCGCAACGGCACTGCAACAGTCTGCAATCCTGCCTGTTGCATGCGGAACAGAAGCTGATGCAGTGCCTGCAGGCGTTCTTTAGCAAGCGATAAATCCAGAGGAGTGCAGCGAACGGCGTACTGCCGCTGATCGCTGGACGTCACTCGGTAAATCGTGGCTCCACTAAAACCACCGCCCATGCGTGAACAGGACTCCGCAGAAATCCCAAAGTGTTCAGCAATCAAGACAACATCAGATTCCGGCGGACGCGAATGAGAACTCATCAACGCGCGGTTTTCTACTTCACACTCTGAAGAAGGCTCTTGAGAAATGGATTGATGTCCTTCTCGTACGTGAACGCTTCTTCTTCTCCGTCTTCGAGCATACTGTCGTCAAATCGCTGTGCCAGCTTGCCTTCGGCGTCGTACACATAAACTGCAGGAATGGACGACAGTTCGAGAGCTTCGAAGACCTTATCAGATTCCGTCGTGCACAGAATGTTTGTGAAGGACGCATTCTCCTTCTTCAAAAACTCTTCCACACGCGGGCGGTAGTAGTCCGCGCCTTTGTTCTTGATGCCGACGTAGTCGACATTGAAGCTAATACAAACAATCTGCTCTTTGTGAGCGTTATGGATCTTCACAAGATTAGGGAACTCGGTCATGCACGGCAGGCAGGATGTGGACCAGACATCCACAATCACGACCTTGCCCTTGTTGGCTTTCACAAGAGATTCCACGTCCTTCCATGTTCCTGCCTTCAACGTAATGTCGCTCACCGCAGGAACTGTCTTCTCTTCCGCATCTGCCACGCCGAATGGCCCTGCTGCAAACGCTACAGACACAATAAAAATCACGGCAAGCATTGTCAGGTGATGTGACTTCATTGCGAACGCAGCCCGGAAACAGGTGGAAGTAATATGATAGTGGAACTGTCGCTGCTCACGTGGCAAACGACTTCAAAAGGTTATCAGGCCTGCAGATCATTGAACAGCACACACGCAACGTTGGAAGGTCGCGTTCGAATTACGGATTCTCTCGCGCAGTCCGAAAATGACTCAACAGGGCCGCTTCTTCTTCTCGATCGACGTTGGAAAGTTCCAGACTTCCGACCGCAACGAAACAATCTTCAACGGTCACAGGTTCCAACGTTTTCAATGAGCGACTGGTGAAGTGAATTCCATCCGCGGACGCCAGCTGATCAAGCTCCGCAACTTTCACAATTTCCAACTGTCCTGCTCGAACGATCGCGCCCGACTGGTCGGTGTATTCAATGCCTCCGGCGGCGTTTATGGACGGACGGCGAGCGTCTTCCGGTAACGTCGGCGAATTCGCAAGAGCGTGAGCGTTTCCGGAAACCATCAGTCCAATGCGTCGATCGGGAAGCAATTCAAAGTCACCTCGACGAGTCAGCATGTCACCGTCCAGGCGGAACATCCACGTCGGATGTTCTTGAATGGCCACATGCAGTGGCATCGGGGATGAAATCAGCCGTCCGGAATCAAAGTCCGTAAACATCGTCGGCGAGAATTTTGCTGTATCCATGGCTGAATCAGACTTGCCAACCACGCTCGCCCGCGGCAGCACTACGGTCCTGCGAAACCCAACGGACCACGCGTTGTTTAGGTTCTGCCGAATGATCTCGACGGCGCGAGTCACAGTCGATGCACTTCCGACGCTCGTATCACTGCTGCCAACAAGGCGACCTGGAGACGCCGAGCCGGGAGAAATCATGATGCCGGGGATTTGAGAATCCAGAGCTCCAGAGAACGCTCGTTTCTGCTCCAGAATAAACTCCACTTCCGCTGGATCCATCGCAGCATAAACTTCAGTCCACACATTGACGGTCTCACCGCTGGCATCCGGAAAACTGCGTTGAATGAGACTGCGGATCGCTTCGGTCTTCTGAGCGTTGACCGAAGCCGTGTTCTCTAAGGCGCCCGTGATTGCGAAATCTTCTTCGACTGTTCTCTGGTGGCTTACCGGCATGATGAGCGAATCAACCTGTGGCACATGCAATGCCTCGGAATCGACAGCAGTTCCGTCGGTGGCACACTGCATCGGCAATGCACAGGCCGTCTTTGGATTTTCGCAGGCACTGTCCGTTCGGGCCTGATTCGTCACGCCCGGATCTCTCAGAGCGGAATCGGATTCCTGCGAAGACTGCACTCGCTGACCGGCCAACAGTCCTGCGCCCAGTATCAGCACCGCGAACCCAAACAACATGAATATTCTTTGCATCGATCGCATCCCTGAGTCGACGGCCGGGCGACTATTGAACAATTTTTCAACGATCCCGGCGTAAAGCGTGCAGCTGAGCGTTCATTGATAAATTTTCGATGAACGGCTGCTTCCCGAAAGAACTCATTTCTCTCGACTTCCGAACGGAATCTATCGGCAGCACCGCATCTTGTCGCGGGGAAATCACAGTTTTCCCTGAGATTCGCAGGACATGATCACTCACCGTGTCCGCACGCTGTCGACAAAATCGCAGGATGAAGGCATTCTGCGATTGTTCATCTGTGTCAACCAGCCAGGGTAGATGAACGGCTTGATTTCCTGCACAATGCCGGCAGAAACCGTTGATAGCGGAATTCGCGGGGATCGAGTTGAATCTGCCGCTCCTGAACACAGAACGATATTGAACTCATGAACGCAACAACAGGCTCACACTACACCGTACTGGCTCGCCGTTTCAGGCCTCAGGCTTTTGACGACGTTGTCGGACAGGATCATGTATCTCGTGCGTTGAGAAATGCGATTCGAGCGGGCCGCGTGGCGCACGCGTACATCTTCACTGGGGCTCGAGGGGTTGGTAAGACTTCGACGGCGCGAATTCTGGCCAAGGCTTTGAACTGCCCACACGTGGTGGATGGAGTGCCGTGCAATCAGTGCGACATCTGTGACGGAATTTCGGCGGGCAACGATGTCGATGTGCTCGAGATCGACGGAGCCTCCAACCGCGGCATCGATGATATTCGGTCGCTGCGAGCCAACGTCGGTGTTCGCTCCATGCGGACTCAGTTTAAAGTTTACATCATCGACGAAGTTCACATGCTCACACGCGAAGCCTTCAATGCGCTGTTGAAGACGCTTGAAGAACCGCCGCCGAATGTGAAGTTTGTTTTTTGCACTACAGAGCCGAACAAAGTTCCCGACACGATTCTGTCGCGATGTCAGCGATTTGATTTTTCCAGCATCAATGATCGTTCCATCGGCGATCGACTTCGAGAAATCGCGGCTGCGGAAGGCTTTGAGGTTGCCGAGGACGCTCTGGAACTTGTCGCTCGGCGAGCCCGCGGATCCATGCGTGACAGCCAGTCTCTGTTCGATCAGCTATTGGCGTTCAGCGACGGGACTGTTTCCAGCGAAGACGTGCATCGCATGTTGGGAACCGCAGGAGACGAACGCCTTCTGGAACTGTTCGATGCGATTATCGAGCACCGACCGGGCGAAGTGCTCTCGCAACTGGATATCGCGTTTGGAACCGGTGTGCAGCCGGGCGAATTGATGGATCAGTGTATCGGCTACGTGCGCGACCTGATGGTGACACTGTCCGGTGGTGATGCCGTTGGGCTTGCCAGCGTCGCCAATCGACATCGTGAAACGCTGATGCAGCAGGCTTCTCGACTGGGCATGCATTCTGTCATGGCTGCGTTTCAGATTCTTTCCGATGCAAAGAACCAGATGTTTCGCAGCACGTTCGCTCGAACCGTTCTGGAAATGGGCATGGTGCAGCTGAGTCTGCTGGAAAATCTTACGGCGATCAGCGAACTGCTTTCCGGGCGACTTCCGACGTTGCCGGACCTGCCAGCGGGAAGCGTCGCAACGAACATCTCCAGCACTGGTCAGTCAAATACTGCCAACGTCGAAAAAAAAAACATTGACCACCTGATTCCGCCGGCGACAAAGAAGACCGTTCCTCTCGATGTACTGCCGGAACTGGATGAGTACGAACATGAATCAGAGTCGGATGATTCCGATGACGATCCTGGGCATGTGCCAGCAACTTCGCTTTCTACCATCACAGCTTCAACTCCGCCGCCTCGCGTTGAACCGGTTTCAGCACCTGTTGCAGCGGTACCAGTGCCCGCAGCGGTGGCGCAGGTCTCTTCGCTGACTCAGGCCGATTGCCCTCGACTGTTTCAGGAGCTTCTGAAATGCGTAGGACTGACGATTTCCGCCGGTCTAAAGATGGCGAGTGACCTCGTTCTGGTCGGACCGAACCGCCTGGAAATCCACCTCGATGGCTCGTACGACTTTGCAAAGAAAGTTCTCGATCAACCTGACAGCCGGACTCGCATTGAAGCGGAGATCTTAAAGCTGACGGGGCACTCCATGACCGTGAACCTGCGACTTCTGGCCTCGACACGCCCGGTCGCTGCGCCTGTTCAGGACGCGTCGCCAGCGTCGGACAGGTCTGCAAAGCCATCCAACAGCAGATCGGCCACCGATGCCGGGGCGGCAAAACCCGCAGCCAAGCCGCGAGCAGTCCCGGAAGCTATTCCGCAACGCAATCTCCTGGGGGAAATTGATCCTTCTCGCGATCCCTTCGTACGTCAGGTAATAGAAACCTTCGGAGCGACCGTCGTGAAAGTCACTGTGGCCCCAGCGGTGCAGATAGCCGATACTGAGGCGGCTTCGTAAGCGACGAGATCAAATTTATCTATCGACACCTGAGAAAACCGTAGCGGAACTCGCGCGAGTTCAGAGATCTCTTTGAAGTCTCACGAGTTCGGCTACCCGTAAATTTTTTGTTCGGCCTTCTAAGGACAGAATAATGTTTGGTGGACTAAAAAATCTGGCGAGTATGGCCAGTCTGATGAGTCAGGCAGGCGACATCGAGGGCAAAGTTGCGGAAGCCAAAGAACGTATCGGACGGCTTGAGGTCGAAGGAACGGCCGGGGGCGATGCTGTAACCGTTCGCATGACCGGGGACTTTCGAGTCACCAGCGTTGTGATTCATCAGTGGCTGGTTGATTCAAAGAATCGCGAGCTCATGGAAGAGTTGATGACGGCCGCAATGCAGCAGACGATCCAAAAGGCCAAAGAAACAGCGTCGAAAGAAATGGCCGACATCGCAGGCGGAATGAATATCCCTGGCCTCCAGGACGCGCTCACGAAAATGGGCATGACGTCATAACATCTGTCGGACGCTGACAGACGCTGCGGGAAAAGCCGTGTCGACAATTTCATTTGTGCATACCACCAACCTTCAAACACCCGTAACCGAGATCGCTGTTTGAGTGCGCCCAGTTTCCTGACGGCGGAGCGGCCGGGCTACGTAACTCCGCCGACAGGATTGCAACGTTGCGGGCCTACTTTTTCTTCAGCGACTGCATGTACTCGGTGACGTCAGCGAGTTCCTGAGTTGTCATGGTCTTCTGCAGATCGGCGGGCATGAGGCTGATCTTTTGTTTGACCAGTTCTTCGACTTCCGACTTCGGGATGGCTCGCACGAGTGCGTCGTCGCCTTTGATGCTGACTTCGGCATCGGTGTTGGATACGAGCAGTCCGTTCAGAGTCGTGCCATCGGTTTTGACGACAGTCCAGAGTTCGAAGTTGTGGCTGATGCCGGCACTTGGATAGAGCACCGATTCGAACATCGCTTCGCGGCTGAGCTTGCTGCCGATCTCCGTCAGGTTTGGCCCAATCTCACGGCCCATGTTGTCCACGACGTGGCATTTGTGACAGGTGCCGGTGGAGAAGAACACCATGCGGCCATTTGCCAGATCGCCCTTCAGCTTTGTGAGTTCGCTGATTGGCGGAGTCGGCATGTTGTCCTTCGACGGTGGCAACGGGAACAACCGCTGAGCCGCCTCTTGAGCATTGCGGGATGATGAACTGTGCAATGCCGCCGCAACGGATTGCTCCAACTCCGGATCGAGAGTCTTTTCGTCAACAAGCTTCACCAATTCCATCGCCGCATTGTTGACCTTGGACGCCGCCTTCACGGCCGCTCGACGGACATCGATGTTCACTTTTGCATCGTTCACAACAGGCAGCAATAGGCCGCTGATTGCCCCGTTCTGGGAATTGCCAAGTGCGTCCGCCGTGGCAATTGCTGCTGCTGAATCATCGCCCCGTAACGCACTTCCAATCAGATCCCATTGCTTGAGTTCAAGGAGCGCTGAGATGGCTTCGACGCCTGATTGTTCGAATGATCCTTTTTGAGCGAGTTCGAGAATCGCAGGGTAGTGCTTTTCGAGTCGTGTCTGTCGTACGAGCGATACAAACTGTCCGCTCGTCTTAGACTGCTCCACGGCGGCGTCCAGGATAGACGCAATTTCCGGGTCGCTCAAGTCCTTCGCGTGGACTCTCTTCAGTGCCTCACTGATCATAAAAGCTTTTTGTGATGAGTCAAGACGCTTTAAGCCATCTTTTGATGCTGACTTCAACAGAGCGAGGCATGCTGCCGCTGTTGCGTCAGCGGGCTGGAAATCAAGAGCACGGAACCATGCCCCTGCTGCAGGTGAATTTCCCTGCGGCGTCTGTCCTTTTGGTCCCGACGGATAGGCGATGCGTTCAGCAATTCGAAACGCGATCACAGAGTGGGGTTCAAGAAACTCAACATCTCCAAACTTGAGCAACTTCCGGTTGTCTGCTGGAACGCCGGAAAACTCTGTATCCCGACTTCGCCACAACATCGCGTCAACGTTATCCCCATACTTTGCAATTGGTCCCGATATCGGTGGAAGCGAAGCTTTGTCTGCCATCGCGAGTAACTCACCGAATCGATGATTCGCACCAATCCCGAGTGCCTCAAGGCTCCAGTGGTCGTTGACGTCCATCTTTTTCAACAATTCAACAAGCAACGCAACAGCGTTCTTCCCAGTCACACGGCTCAATGCAATCGCACACTCCCGTCGAACCTGAGTAGACTCATCCTTCACCAGCTTTTCTACGACTGGAATAACATCCGCTGCCATTCTGCGAGCCAACCGAATTCCTGCGATCCGAATGTCCTTGTCTTTATCTGCAATCGCCTGATCCACATACTTTGAAGTCTTCCCATCGATCTGACCCAGCAACCACAAGGCACGTGAGCGGAAACGGGGGTTAGGATCGGATTCGAACATTTTCGCCAGCACGGCTTCAGCCGCGGCACCGGATTCTTTCAGTTTAGTGAAGGCGAGATATCGAGTTGCCACGTTCGGGCTCTTCAGAGCTTCGGCGGCACCTTCGACAGTTGAAAAGTCGTGCTTTGGAACAGAGTACTTCTGGCCGGGCAATGCGACTCGGAACAAACGGCCTCGATCAACGTCGCCCTGACGATGACCGCCAACGCCTAGATCGTACCAGTCGGCGACGATCAAGGATCCATCCGGCGCCACGCAGACATCAGACGGACGGAACCACTGGTCGCGTGTCCCATTCAGGATGTCATTGATCTCGGCTTTGTAGCCGGCACCATCGTCAGTCACCGCATAGCTGCGAACGACGTTCGGACCGGCGTCGCAGTGGATGAGCTGATTGATGAATCGCTCGGGCAGTTTGTCGCCTTCGTAGATCAGAATGCCGGTCGGTGAGCCAGCTCCGGTCTGCAGCAGATTCGGAACAACGCCCGGATCGTTCAGATGCCAATGGCGGCGAGGAATCTCTTCTTCCATATTCGTGCGAGGCGTCTGCCAGCCGGCTCCGGTGAGCTCGTCCTTGTAGCCATAGTTGCCGTATTCCATCACGTAGTTGATGCGAACGCCCTTGTTGCCGTCGTCATCGTTGTCGGACTGCCAGACGGTGCCGAAGCTGTCGACGCACAGTTCCCAGTTGTTACGAAAGTTCCAGCCGAGCGTATCGACTTTGCTTCCATCCAGTTCGCAGCGAAACGCCATACCTTCCTGATACGGCTTGCGAGCGGCTCGCACTTCATTGCCTGCCACATCGACGACGATCGAACCGTCCGGATTGTGCAGTTCCTCACCAGCGTTGCCGAAGTTGAAATACAGGCGACCGTCAGGACCGAACGTGAAGCTATGAATGCCGTGGTCGTGTTGAGTTCCCTTGATGCCGGTGAAGAGCACTTCCTTGCGATCAGCCTTTGAGTCGCCGTTGTCGTCGTAGAAGCTGAACACACTGTCGCCAGCCGAGACGATGACTCGATTACCCAGCACGCAGACACCGTGAGCCGAATCAATTTCGCGGCCCTGATAGAAGACAGTTTCCTTGTCGGCCATGCCGTCGTTATTGGTGTCTTCCAGAATTAGAATGCGGTCACCTTCGACTCGCTCTGCATTGTCGCCGTTGGCGAAGCGTCGATAGTTGACGACTTCGCAAACCCAGATGCGTCCGAGATGATCGATGTCGATGTTCGACGGGCTGAGCAGCATCGGTTCGGCTGCGAACAGCTTCACTTCAACTCCGTCAGCTACATCCAGTCCCGCGACGGCGCTTTCCGGAGTGCGATCGACTGTCGGTGATGAGCCGTCAACGGGACCTGGATTCTCCGTGTAGACAAAGAACTGCACGCTGGTTCCCATGCCCTGATCGGTGCCACCATTGTCCAGACCAGCTCGTGCGACAAACTTGTCATAGCCTTCCGGCAGTTCGAAATGAATCACAGAATTGGCATGCGTGCCGATCCCAAACTCAACCGGCTTGCCAGCAATCTTCATGTCGCCGCCGTTGACATTTTTATTAATGCCCACTTCGCCCCAGCCAGTGGCCGCATTCTTCCATTTCAGATCGGTGAGTTTCAACTCGCCTTTGCTGCCGATCAGTTTAGGCTCGGCCCAGTCAGCCCAGTCGCTGCCGTAGCCATTGCCGCCGTCGGTGACGACCAGATAGAGGTTCTTCGCGCCCTTCAGTTCGGCTTCAATCTTTACCGCGTGGTCTGGAGTTTCCGACGTGACGACCGGTGTGGAAGCGATCGGCTTTGGCGGTGCCACGGCGAACAGCGATGAGCCAGCAAGTGACATTGTGACAGATGCTGCCAGACAGCAGCCGACACGTTTCAGAAATAGCACGGCGGGAATCCTCCAGACGATACAGCGTGGATCAATACACGAGTGAGATCTGGAATTTGAACAACGCGTCTACGGTTCCTCAAACGATTCAGCCCGATTTTGTGGACTCACCGGTGAAACGAGGCCAGTCACGAAGATTCTCAACTGCCCTTTTCGCAATCGTTTGTGCCTCTTCCAAGTCGCCTGAAACTGCAAGAAGCCCGGCTGAACCAGCCGGGCTTCCTGGGGAAACACTAGAATAAGCGATCGCACCAATCAAAAGTCCCAGGCGAGTCGCATGCCGTAACCGTACGAATCACCACCGTCCGGGCTGGCCTGAGCGTCTCGTACGGTATAAATGTAATTGTTCTGAATCTTGAGGTTCGGATTGAGGAACCAATTGAGCCCCAGCGTGCAGTCGTCCAGAACCCCGCCGTCCATACCTTGATCCATCAGATTCAAATGTGAGTAACGAGCACCCACCTGCCACGCTCCGATGCTACCACATTCACCGAAGTTCTTGTGAGGAATCACGCGACCGAACACGCCTTGCTTCTTCTCATAGTCTCGATGTTCGCCGGTCAGAAAGTACAGCGCCTGGGCGTAGTAACCGTGGACGGTGGACGTGCCGAAGGTCGTGTCCTGATCCTGAGCCACGCAGTATTCGGCCTCCAGCAGCAGTGAATCAAACTGGAAGGCTGATTCAAAGTTCAACATATCTGTTTCCGATGAAGCAAACGATCCTGTACTCGCAAGCACAGGATTGGTGCCACCCGGGCCGTTTCGCAGAGAGCCTCGAGCGCGGTATCGGGACTGGCCGTTATTGGGATCGCGAATGCTGCCAGAGATCCCGAAGTGTGACAAATATCTTCCTTCTTCTTCATACCATGGCAGATACGTCATACGGCTTGTCCAGGCGTATTCGCCTTCGCCAATTCCGTAAGCGAACGCATTCTGAGTGTTCTTAAAGAAACCGGTTGACCATGTTCCATGTTCGTCGGCCCAGTTGTCGTATGCCAAAATGCCGGGTGTAAATCCGTTGTTCGACGGTCCGTAAAACGCATCCTGATTGTACGAGCGTTCCATGAAGTCGAGGTAGCGACTGCTGTGAAGGTGTTCGAGGCCGATCGGCTCCTTCACATTGCCGACGCGGATATTGCCAACGCCGGGAACTTCACGGAACGTTAACCACAGGTCAGTCGGGGCCGTAACGTGATCGATCGTGGATTCCGTGGCGGGAGATGTGGGATCAACGTTTACAGAATTCACAAAGTCGAACTCGGCGCACCAGTCGATCGTCTCATACATCGTTCCATCGGCACGCAATCGAGCTCGACGAAAGTTGACGGAATCCTGATCAGTGAAGGGACCTGTCCCGGCGTAATACGCGGGGTCATTTTGCAGGAACACCGCATCCAGCTGAACTCGGCCGCCTACGTGAAACTTGAACCGTTTGTCTTTCGACGTCGCTTCGAAGCCATGATTCCACTTCGCGGAAAATGCGTTGGGGTCTTCTGTCTTCTTGTCAGCCTTGCCGTCTATCGCTTTGTCCAGCTCCGACATCTGCCCGACGATCTGGTCGTCGGTTTTTCGGACCGAATCCAGATCTTCACGTAGCTGAGCGTTCTCCTGCTCAATGGCGTCCAGTCGAGCCTTTAGATCACCCAGGTCGTCCGCCACCACGGGAGACGTCAGCGACGCTGCAAACAACGTCGCCACCACGGTACGCCACGAAATTCGAATCATTGCCACTGGCCTTAACAAAGTTGGATTCCATTCCCTACGGCAGTCTGACGGTTGTGCGGATCCTGACGAATTCAACGCATTGATCCCAGGTTAGCTAGACTACCAAGTACTGCGGAAGGTCTATCGTCCTAAGTTCGCCTCCAGGACGCCGTAAAGGCGGCGGTCTTAACAATGTGAGATTGGTAAATCCGATGCATTGGCGACTTCAAGCGGCGGCTTCTGCTGCTACAGGGCGTTGCGGACGGAACCATCGTGCCAATCGTTAATGTTGGCGCTTGAATGGAGCTCAAGAGCTTCAGCGGGCGAGTGGCTTTGTTAAGAGAACCGGCTTGGCTAATGGGGTTCTGTTAAGGCCATCACGCCGGTCTGGCGTGATTGAACGTCACGACGGCAGGGAGTGACAAAGCCCGCAGCCGGCGCGTGTCATCGGCAGTTGGCAGCACGGGGCATTCGAGCCGTGGCGTCTGCTGAACTCGACCGACCGGATCCAGACCGTGGGCATCAACTAGAAGGTGACCTGCACTTGGAATCGCAGCATCTGGCCCTCGAACTGTCCATAGGACAACGTATTGGCCGTTCCCTGAGCCTGCGTGTTCGTGCGGTCGGTGATTGTGTACATCGTGACCAGCTCCAGCGATTTGGAAAACTGCCACTCGGTACCGATCTCCCACTCTTCGATCTGGCTGAACGGAGCGTTGCGTTCGGTCTTGTAACCACCGCTGTAATAGTTCCACCGGGCGAATGGGAACAGCTCGCCCTTCTGAAGTTTTTGGCGATACAGCAGCATCGCGTAACCGCCATACAAATGGGATTCTTCGACGGCGGTTTGCGTCGCATTCAAAGATGGTCCACGCCCCACATTCCACTCGGACTGAAATCCAATCGGCTGTGGATAATACACGAAAGTCCAGGCGAGACGTTCATCCTGAATGCCACCGGGGTTATCCGTCTCCAGTGTGCCAGTGGGCCGGACGGCAGGTCCAACGCCAAGAGGACTGATGGGCGACGACAGCACGGAATACTTTCCCGCGTATCCCTGCATGCCGACTTCGACCAGTTGAGAATCACTGATCCAGAATGGATAGGCCACGCGCGCCACGGCATGCAGATTGTCGTTCTGTTCGCGCAAAGAGCCGCCCTGGCCGTTGAACAGACCGAAGCCAAACAGACCGTAGTTTCCTGATCCTTTGAGGTTTTCGTCCTGAATGTATTTAAAGGCATCCTGGACCTCGAGCGGCGTCCAGTAGAAGAACACACCCAAATCTCGTTCGTTCCTCATGGCGCTGTTCAAGGCGTCGTTTCGGTCCAGGGGAATTCGATTGGAACTGGACTGCAGATTCTCCCAGCCGTAAGGAACCTTGGACTGCCCGACTCGAAATCGGTATTCCTTTTCGTCGTCCAGATACACATCTGCGTACAAGTCGCGAACTTGAGCGAACTGGTTGGCGTCGGGACTTCCAGGAGGAGCAACTGCAAAGTCAGGTTGAAAATACAGAGACACGTGCTCGGAAACATCGCCCTGCAGAATCAGACGCGCACGTCGAATCAGAAAGCTTTGGTTGTCTCCAATGGAGCTGTCGCCGACAGCCTGCGGGCGAGCACCATTGCCTTCATCAAAAACATCATTTACACGAAACTGCGCGTATCCGCGAATCGTGTATTTCTCGAACCACTTTTTCTCTTTCTTTGCGTCCTCTTCTTTTTTCTTTTTTGCAGCCTTTTCGGCCGCGTCCGCGTCGTCCTCAAATTTTGTTAACTGGTCCTGCAGTTCTGTATTGCGAGCCTCCATCGTCTCCATGCGCGCCTGCAGATCCAGCAGGGCCGCCTCAAACCGATCCCCGGTCGGGCTTTCGAGCGACTCGTCGCCAACAGCGGGAGACAACCACGACACAGCCCCCAGCAAATTGACAGCAAGGAGACAAACAAACTTGTGTGTAGTCATGGTTGAAATCTTCTGGGAGCCCGCTCGATTCTGGGGCTCCCGTCGCGGAAGAAGGCCGTCAGTTAACAGGTGCCCCTGACGAGACCTTGGTTGATCGTCGTGAAATCCGTAGTCGAGGCAAGCTAATGAGTTTCGTCAGGCTGGCAAAATGTTTTATCGGTGTTATGAGAAGCTGTTGTCGCCTTGTACTGTGTCGTCTTAACAATCCCGATGGACGGGTCTAAATGATACTTCGCTGCAGTTCGGCCGATCCGGCCTGTGATCCCTAAAACAGCCTCGGGAAACTCAATTACTGAGCCCGTTTCATCGGTTAAATGAATGTTAAGTTCCCGTGGATCGAAGTCTGCATCGGGCTTACCACGGCCTAAGGCGGGCTCGGTAGGTGGCCGCATTTTTTGTTTTCTTCATTCAATCCTTCTCGATTGGGAGACTACCCGTGCCCTGATCCGGGAAAGAAGAGCGTCCGTCGGACGGCGCTGCGGGAGTCTGATAGAATCTAATCAGACCGGTCCTGTGCCCGCATTCTTCGGCTCGGAGGATTTATGAAGTCTTTCAGTAAATGCCCCACTGATATGGGGCTTCCCAAACGGCATTCTTCTGTGCGATGTGGTATGTCGACTTTCAGTTTTGTGCTGGGCAGCATCCTGTGGCTGTTGGTGTTGGCCGCCGTGTGGACGTTGGTGCTGAACAAGTCAAAGGAACCGCCTGCGGGAACAGAGAATGCTGCTGCGGAAGAGTCAGAAGATGACAACGCGATCGAGGCCAAGCCCCCGTCTATAGTGTTCAGTTTCCCCAGTCGGAAACTTCCGGAGTTCGAGTTCCCCGAGTGCATGGGCGGCACGGTTAGTCGCGAGAGCATGCTGGGCAAGCGCTGGCTGGCCAGTTTTGTGTTCACACGCTGCGTAGAAACCTGCCCCGTGATCACTCGCAGCGTTTCCGAGCTTCACAGCCGTGTTGCCGACAGCAATCCAGACTTTCGTTTCGTTACATTTTCCGTGGATTCCAGCTTTGATACGGCGGAAGTTTTGAAGAAGTACGGCGAAACATTCCGCGCCGATCATGAACGCTGGAAGTTTTTGACCGGGGATGAAAACGAGATTCACGATTTGATCCGCCGCGGATTCGCGCAGTACGTTCAGACGAATCTCGGGGAAATGCGTAAGCCAGGCTTCGAGGTGGCGCATTCCAACAGAGCTGTGCTGGTCAACGAAGATGGCATTCCTGTGGCCACGTATTTGATGACTGATCCCGAGCATGTCGTTCGGCTCCGTCGTGTGATTGAAGGCAAGGACGATTTTCCGCAACCGGGCCCGGCGTTAACGGTGACTCCTGAAGACGGAGAAAATCCAACGGTGCCGCTGAATATTGTTCCGGTTGAGGACCCTGCAGAATCATCCACAGATGGCGCTGCACCGGCAAAGGCACCCGACGCTTCGGAGGGAACTTCGGAAGAGGGTCAGTCAAGTTCCTCTGCTTCTGACGCCGCGCCAGAATCGGCTGCTGCGGACGTGATTGCCGCAAAACTTCCGCTTTGGGCGGCTCGACTTCCGACGATTAACGCCGCATTGAATTCGCTTTGCACCGTGCTTTTGATCGCTGGTTATGTAGCCATTCGAACCGGCCATCGAGACGGACATCGAAATTTGATGATCACCGCATTCGTCGTTTCCGTCGTCTTTTTGGCCTGCTATCTGACGTATCACGAGGCTTTGTATCGATATACGGGACTCCGCGGGCGACCATTTACAGGCTCCAGCCTGGCCACACTGGTGTACCGCAGCATTCTCATACCGCATGTGATTCTGGCTGTTTTTGTGCCCATTTTGGCTATCCGCGTTTTTGTGCATGCCTACCGTGAACGCTGGCCAGAACATCGCCGGCTTGCCAAAATCACGCTTCCCATTTGGCTGTTTGTGTCGATCACAGGTGTAGTCATTTACGGAATGCTCTACCATTGGCCATGGCAGACTGGTGCCCAAACGGTCGCTTGTGCGTCGTGACCATGGTGAGCTGTCTTCTGAAAAATCGGTTTACGATCTGAATTGGGTTAAGGAGCTTTGTTATGAAGAACTCACTGCGAGCCACCTTGATTGCTGTTTTGTTTGCAGGCACTGTCGGCGTCCTTCCTTGCGGACCGCTCAGCCAAGTGCAGGCCTGCCCAGGCTGTAAAACAGCAAACGAAACAGACGACCTGCGTCCAAAGGCTTACATGTACAGTATTCTCTTTATGCTGGGCATGCCGGCAACAGTCTTCGCCGGGTTCGGCATCGCCTTCTACCGCCTGTCCCGCCGCGCGGCGCTCGAACAGCAGGAACAGCAGGAACAGATTGAGTAGGCCATCTGCCACAGAAATGCGTTTGCGTCGTATTTCATTCTGTGGCTGTGAATTTATGATAGTCGCCTTTCGCTCTGCGAAAGCTGCGAACGTAAACGCTGCTTTTGCGGAGCCACAGGGCGACAGAGGGTCAAGACTGCGGTCAGGACTGCGATCAGGACTGCGGTCGGAATTCAAACAAGGAATAGCCGAAGTGGACGAACAGCACGAAGAGTGTCGCCCACAGAATTGTGCGAGTGACTCCGATGCTGATTTCGGATCCAGACAACTTCGGAGTGACTGCGCAGCGCCACGAGATCATGGCGACTCCCAGTCCGCAGGTGAGCAATTTCACAATCAACCAGCCAGACCCTTTGTAGAAAATTCCGGTCGGCTGAATCAGTTCTTTGTGAAAGTGAGCGTCCCAAAATCCAATGCCCAGTTCCGCGTGCGTCAGCAAAAAGGCGAATGATGCGGCGACCGCGGACATCGCATAGCTGAGCAGCGCAAGAAACGGCGTGCCGATCAGAAAAGCGTACAGAACCGGGGTTCGCAGAGTCCGCACCGGGTCGATACCGAGCGTTCGCATGGCATCAAATTGATTGCCATATATTTTGCTGCCGACGTCCGACGCGACTGCTGCTCCGGATCGAGCGGCAATCAGGATCGTCGCGAGGATTGGGACCAGAAAACGATACAAAGAGAACCCTGTCGCGTGCAGCAGATTCTCACTCAACAACGGCTCTGTGAACTGACGGAACGGCAGATAGCGGAACACAAAATCCTGCGCGACGAAGCCCAGAATCAGTCCGGCGACGGAAATGTAAATGCAGGCTGACGGCCCGGCGACGAGCATCAAATAGTAGAACGTATAACGCAGACCCCATCGCACACTGCGCCACAGAGGAAGCAACGACGCTGGCAGCAGCACCAATTCTTCGGCAAAGCTTCCCGTCACTGCCAATGCATTGGCCACCGCAGCCGATACCACACGGCGCCATGACTGCGGCTGGCGGACTGTCGAAATGTCCGGTGGAGGGCCAAGCACTTCCGGCAGCTTGTCCCAGTCTTCTCGAGCCAGCTCGACCAACTTCTGGTGTGTATGATCCAGCAGAATAATTCGATCGGCAATGCGCCGCAGTGTCTCGAAATCGTGAGTGATCAAAATGGACGTTCGCTGATGCCGCTGCTGAGTCTCGCGGATAACATCTGTGACCTGTTGAGCCGTTCGTGCGTCGAGCCCCGATGTGGGTTCGTCATAAAGCACTACGTCAGTTTCCGTCGCAATCGCGCGGGCAATCGCAAGACGCTGCTGCTGCCCGCCGCTCAGAACTGACGTCGGTCGATCCGTGGGAACTCGCAATTCCGCGAGCAGATCGCTGGCACGCGACGGAGAAAGTGCGTTCTGTGTTCGCGAGTGGTCAAGTCCGATCTGGACGTTTTGCAACGGCGTCAATTCGTCCAGCAGGGCGAAATTCTGAAACACGACAGCGACAGGATGCGATGTATCGTGCTCCGCCCGATGGCTGCCGGACGACGTGACAAAATCAATCTTGCCGGAATAGCGAATTCCCGTGTGACTCGAATCGATAAGGCCAGCCAAAATTCGCAGCAGAACGGATTTCCCAACGCCACTCCAGCCCAGCAGCAGAATCAGCTCGCCGGCCGGAAACGTGACAGACGTATCCTGCAGCAACGCTCTGTCGCCGGCAGAAACAGTCAGATTTGTGACTTCCACACGAGTGCCGCGAACGCTGCCGGTGCCAGCCGCGGGGTCAGAAGATTGAGGGCCTGATTCGGCGGAAGCGGGCATCATGGGGCTCGTAGAGACTGCGGCACAGGAGACGGTTGTCGCGATTCAGGCGACGATTCGTTGATCGTCGGTGCATCTTAGAGGTTTCTCGGCAAACTTCTAAGTGATCCGCTTTGAGTCGAAGCGTCAAACAATCATTTCCAATCAGTTGACAACCGCAGTCCGATTCGCGCTGATTCGGATTCAATTCAGACAAACCGGCAGGCATGCCGCGATGGAACACGTACAACGGACACGACAGAATTTCATGAGCCGAACTCACTCGATCGACGGAATTACGCTGCACCTTGGCACACCGGACCCAACTGAGGGTGAATGGATCGGTCAGCGCGAAGTTTTGAAGCAACTTTTGGCATGCTGGCTGGTGGTCGATCCACGCGACATGCCGCTGACTCCACGCCTTGTGGGAACGCCCGGCATCGGCAAAACAACGCTCGCCATCTCCGGCGCACGCCAACGCGGTCAGGAACTGTATATCTATCAGTGCACTGCGGACACTCGTCCGGAAGATTTGCTCATCACACCGGTACTCGCGGAAAGCGGCAAGATCGCTTACCACGCGTCGCCGCTGGTCACCGCGATGCTGCGGGGCGGAATCTGCATTCTGGACGAAGGCAACCGCATGAACGAAAAGTCATGGGCCAGCCTTGCCCCGCTGCTTGACCATCGGCGGTATGTCGAATCGATTGTGGCGGGAATTTCAATTCCCGCTCATCCAAATTTTCGCTGTGCCGTCACGATGAATGAAGACGAATCCACCTTTGAGATCCCCGATTACATTCTCAGTCGCCTGCAGCCAACGCTTACGCTCGGTCACCCGGCTCGTGAGGATGAACTTGCCATTCTGAAATATCATCTGCCGTTTGCTGACGATCAGATGTTGAATCTGACCGTCGACTTCCTGCAGGAATCGCATTCGCTGAATCTGGATTTCTCAACCCGCGACGGGATGAACATTCTGCGATTTGCGCTAAAGCGCATTGCCCAGGACCCTGAACACCCGCTGGCTCGTGACGATGCCTGGCGAGAATCGCTCGAAAAGTGTCTGGGCCAGGACGCTATCGATCTGAAATCACTGGCCGATAAACGCAGCCAGTCGCTGGGTGGTAACAACGTTCCGATGGGACTTGGTGACTTCTTTTTTTCACAGAACGACCCGCTGCATCCGGATGCCGATTTTGACGACGATGATTTCGACGACAACGATGATGATCTGGACGAAGAAGAAGAGGATGACGAGGACGAAAAGAGCTTTTAAGCCGGTCAAATGCGAACTCAGTCTTCGTCCATGTCCGCAAACAGACCGCCCAGTTTTGCTGGCGAATTTGCCGGGTTTGGCTTACGTTTTCTAAGCCCGGCTCGCGGGGGAGATTGAATCGCGACAGGTACTGTCTGCTGAACGAGGCTGCGGATGGAAGAAATGGAATCCGCGTCCTCTATTTTTTTGTCGCGCCGCCATCGCGTGATGCGTGGGAAACGCACAGCGATTCCGGCCTTGTGACGATTGGAAATCTGCAGCCCTTCAAACGCCAGTTCAAACACAAGCTGGGCTTTTACGGTTTGGACTGGTCCAAACCGATCCAGAGTATTCTCCCGGATGAACTTATCAACCTCCCGAATTTCCGCATCCGTCAGCCCGGAATACGCCTTTGCAAACGGAACCAGCTGCTCATCATCCCATGCGGCAAAAGTGTAGTCGGTAAACTTTGACGCTCGGCGTCCGTGCCCGCGCTGAGCGTAAATCAGAACTGCATCGCAATGATAGGGTTCGATCTTCCATTTCCACCAAAGTCCCGTCACACGACCAACCCCGTATTCGGAATCCATTCGCTTCAACATCAAGCCCTCGACTCGCCGTTCGCGACTTGACTGCCGCAACGCAAAAGCATCGGCCCACGAGTCCGGTTGCAGACTTTCGGCGATTGCCAGTGCGCTGGCCGATGTGGCAGCCGTGGCAGTTGGCAGCAAAGTCTCAAGCCGTTCGCGACGCTCTTTCAAAGGACGCGAACGAAGATCCTCGCCGCCATATTCCAGCAGATCAAATGCCAGAAAACGCACGGGGACATCGTCGAGCAATTTCCGCCCCACGGACTTCCGGGTGATCCGTTTCTGCAGGTCCGCAAACGGAAGCACGTGCGAGTTCTTCCAGCCAACGAGTTCACCGTCCAGCACTGTGCCGTCCGGCAACTGGTCGACATCGCAGACAACCTCGGGGAATCGCTCGGTCAGTAATTCTTCGCCGCGCGACCAGACAAACGTCTGTTGATTGCGGCGAATGATCTGAGCTCTGATGCCGTCCCATTTCCATTCCAGCATCCAGTCCTGAACTGGTCCAAGTCGCTCAGTCAGCTGAACCATCGGATCTGGCAGATCGACTGCATCCCGATCTTCGACAACATCCAATTCTGCAGTCGTCATCGCATGAGCCAAACAGAAAGGGTACGGTCGTGAAGTCTCACTGCTTTGTGTGTCGTGTGATAACAGAGAAAGATAGAAATTCTCCGTCGGCTGCCAGTCTCCCATCAGGCGATGCGCGATGACATCAACAGGCACACCACTGAACTGGGCGATCGCTTTGCTGACAAGTTTCTGCGACAGACCGACTCGAAATCCACCCGTCAGCAGCTTGTTGAACACAAATCGCTCGAGCTGTGCGAGTTCATTCCATGCTCCCACGATAGCCGACTTTTTCTCCAGCTCTTTCATACGTGTCAGAGGGAGCAGCCCGGTCAGAATCCACTCGCTCAGTGTTCTTTCCGATACTCGTGTTGGCGGCGGCAGCAACAGGGCGATTGTTTCTGCAAGATCGCCAACGAAATCGTATGTTTCTGAGAACAGCCATTCGGGGATCGCACAAACTTCCGCGCACCATTCTCGAAGTTTTCCGACGGCAACCGTTCGTTTGGGGCGATGCCCGCAAAGAAACCACACGGCCCACACCGCGTCTGTTGGACTGACATCGCCGAGATACTGGACGAGCGCCGAAACCTTGCGAGAAGTTTTCGTCGTTTCATCAAGTTCCTGATAAAGCTGAGCGAAGCGTTTCATGGCAGCAGAGGCATCGAAGCCGCCCTGGACGTCATCCGAAAGACGGTAGGAACGAGGCGATTCTGCAACAGAATCGCCTCGCTGAAGAATCAATTTCATTCGGCCGGACGCTTAGACGCGTTCCAGCTTTGTGATTCTACCCGTCGCCACCCACTCAGCCACAAAGATATCACCATTCGGAGCAAAACAGGCATCGTGCGGATGTACGAACTGACCATCCAGCCACTGATCGGGTTTGCCTCGAAGATTTTCCACAGCACCCAAACGCTCGACTGCACTGCCCAGCCGTGCCACGACTTCGTTCTTTTCGTTCAGCAGAGTCACGCTGGATTTTAGCTCCGGCACGAGCATCAGGTTCTGCCATGTGTCAATGTTGGCGGGAAGTCCGAAGCCAGACAATGTTTCCTTGTACTGACCGTCCATGGAAAAAATCTGCAGCGTGTCATGAGCACGGTCGGTCACCACAATGGATGGCTCCCGCCCCGGGCGATTGTCGACCCACAACCCGTGCGCTGTGTTGAATTTCCCCTGTCCCTCGCCAGCGCCGCCGAAGCTGCTGATCCACTTTGCATCTTTGTCGTACCGATGAATGCAGAAGGTGCCATACCCGTCGGCAAGCAGGAAGCCCCCATCATCAAGGAAGGCAAAATTTGTCGGCAGGAAACCCTGGCGAGTCCATGTAGGTTCGGTGGAGGTGTCTTCACCGGCGGCGTAGAGTCCTGATTCTATCGGTGCTTTTCGAAACCAGACGATGTCACCATTTAATGTCAGCTTGGCGAATGCTTTCACTTGCTGGTAGGCGGCCACGTACAGGTATTCTGTGCCACCTTCGTCGCGAACTTCAATCCCGTGACCGCCGCCCTGAAACTGTGCTCCAAAGGCTTTGATAAACTTGCCGGTCGGGTCGAATACAAAGATCGCCGGATGATCTTTCTGCTCGCGTCGACCTTCGTGAATGACGTACAGGTTGCCGGCTTTGTCGACGGCTACGTTATGCGTCGTCTGCCAGGTGTATTTGTCGGGCAGCTGAGCGAACGCATGATTGACTCGATACTTGTAGTCGCCTTCGCCGACGATGACTTCGCTGTTGGTGCGACTGGCCGTAACGACCGCCGGAGCAGCCATAACAGCTGCCGCGCCGATCGCAGTGCGGGAAAGAAAATTGCGACGAGTGGAGGGGAAGGTCGTCATCGGTGGGGTCCTGATGCAGTCAACAGTGAAAAGTGTGTCCCAACAATCTGCGACACGCATGAAACATCTGTTTACCACGCCCCCAATCAGGATTCCAGTCTGGCTGGACATCATGTGGGATCTGCTTGATCTCATTCCGGCGGGATCAATCTCACGGCCCGCAGATCAATCAACGCAAACGGTGGCTTCTCCGGAGCGGTGATGATCAACTGACCGCGGCCGCGATGCAGATCGATCGTGCCGGCCTGCCATGTTTGATAGTTGTCCCACGTCCCGCTGCCGGGTACGCGAGCAGTCAGCATACGATTGCCGGTGGAAAACTTGATCAGACTGCCCGCGTTGCTGTCATCACAGGCGAAGTCGAATTCGACCGTCCAGTGCCCGGACTTCGGGACTTCGAACGTCCATTTGGCGTAGTCCTCGGCCGACGTCCAGTAACCGAGATTTCCATACTTCTCCTCGAAGACAAGATTTGGCCCGTAGATCTCCGCCGCAGCAGCCGGCAGAGTCACCGTGCCGTCCTCATTGGCCGCGACAAACTTCGGCGCATTCCCGTCAACCCGCTTCCACGGTGTGCCCGTTGACTGCACAAAGGCCATCACATTCGCAAGGTCTATCACTGAAAGATCTTTCTCCAGTCCTTCCGGCATCAGTGATCGCTGCGAACCGACAAGATCATCAATGTCCGCTCGCACCACGGTGATCTCTTTTCCATCATTGCCGATCAAAGTGAGACTGCCGCCGGTTTCGCCCTTCAACATTCCCGAATGCTGCAGCCCGTCTTTTGTGACGACTGTGTAAACCATGAACTTGGACTCCACCGCCTTGTTCGGGTCCAGAATCGCCGTGAGCAGCGCGTCCGTCGACCGATCTTTCAACGCCGCCAAATCGGCTCCTACTTCCTTGCCGATGTCCTGCAAGCGATGGCAGGTGGCACATCGCTTTTCAAAGACCAGCTTGCCTGCCGCGGCATGTTCGTCTTTTGAAATTTCAGATTTCAAATTTGAAATCTGAGATTTGAAATCTTCGACAATCGCGGATCGCGCTGACGGGGTTTCTTCGCCGAGCACCTTGCGAGCCCGTTCGGAAATCTTCCCGCTGCTGTGATTGATCAGGCGATCACGCTGAGATGCATCGAGGGCATTCGACGCCAAATCTCCCGCTTCGATTCGATCCAGCAGATGACCGATGGAATTCTCGCGGCTCAGCATGCTGGCCATCGCTTCGGCTCGCACGGTTGGTGCAAGACTCTTCCATCTTTCCACAAGCTGCTGCACGATCGACGGAGTGAGGTCGCGTCCCATCAACTGCACAGCCGCCAGTTGGATCGGCAATGGTGATTGAGGTGTAAGGAACTGAAAGAAATCAGTGGTCTTATCATCAGTGACAAGTCCCGAAACACCGACGAATCGAATCGCGGCCGCTCGTCGATCCACATCAGCGGTTTCATCAGTCGCGATTTTCAAGGCGATCCCGGCAGCGTCGGTCATGGCTTTCAGGAATTCAGCATCCGCCCGGAGAATTCTTACAACGTCACCACTGGCCACGTTAGTGACCGTGGTTGCCAGTGAATCAATTTTCCCTGCGGAGGAATCGGCCATCAGTGCTGCTGTCATAGCAAGCAGCGGGTGTGCAATGGCATCCTGTTTGCCCATTGCTGCGGCCTGAGCCAAGAGGACGCCGATGAGTCGTTCATCAGGATCTTCCGGCGACAAGTGGAATGTCTCCGTGAGGATAGGCTCGATGTTTTTGATCGTCAATGAGGACATTACAGCGTCACGAATGACCTTGTCCTCAAAGTCGCTTCGCAGAAGTTTTGCAAGGAGTGCAGGAGTTTTGGGATGGTCAATTTCTCCCAGAGTCAGTGCCAGTTGCAGACGAACACTGCGATCTTCGTCGGCTGTAATCCCGTCGAGCAGCGACATGATCATCTCACCGGCAGGTCGTTCCTTCACCGCGGACTCGAACATCTGAATGCCGAGCTTGCGCGTCGCCGGTCGGACATCTGTAAGCATCGCCGGGATTGCTTCCGCTCTGGCCGCACTGGCTTGTGCCGCGCCGGGAGTGTTACCGATGGACGACAACAACGAACCGGCCTGAACAACGACCGCTTCGTTGGGGTCTGAGGTCATGGACTGAATCAGTGATGCGATATCGCGTGGTTCCAGTTCCGCAATGCGGTGCATCAGAATTCGATGAGCCGTATCTCGCCACCATCCGTTTGGACTCCGCATTTTGTCGCGCAGTTGTACGAGCGGTATCTGGTTCCATGGCTGATTCAGGAAGCCATTCCTCTCCGGCGAGCGGTTGGGCGTGAGCTCGCCGTGTGTGTTTTGTTGCTCTTGAGTCTCTGCGATTGGCGCGTGGTCTCGGAGGGCTGACGCCGCCCCGCTCGCCGAATCGCCACAACATTCGCTGGCGGGCACGATGCGATAGATCCTCCCGCGATCGCTGCCAGCATAGAGATTCATCTTCCGCTGGTATTCAGGCGGGATCCATTCCGGATGCTCAATCACCGCACGGTACATGTCGGCGACCCAGATGGCTCCGTCAGGACCGGTGCGAATCATCGTCGGGCGGAACCAGTTATCGCTCGATGCCAGAAACTCTGACGCCTGCTCATCGGGTGCTCGTTCGCCTTTGAATCCGTAACCATCGCGAGTCATCACCAGCCGCGAAACGAGATTATGAACCGGCTCGGACGTAAACGCGTTGCCATAGTATTGTTCGCCAAGGTCGTTGTCTCGATAAATCATCGTGCTGCACGCGGAGGTGAATCGATTCGCAAACGCAAAGTCATTGAACCGAGCCAGTGTGCGGCTGGTGGGATAAACCGGAGCAGCTCCGGGAACCACGGCCACTTGCGCCGTCACCTGAGAAATCCCGGCATGCGGATTTCGTCGCACATAGCGATCCTCGAGCACATACTGCCAGATCGGATTGGAATTGTTGTTACCGAACCAGTTACCAAAGTCGTCTCGTTCACGCCCAAACTGAGTTTGCCCGGAGACGGTATCCAATTCGTTTGTATCCGGGTTGATACGAAGATCACGACCACGCAAAGAAATCGTCTTCCCATTTGTCCCTTCTCCCCCGAGATCGGGGGAGAAGGTGGCCGAAGGCTGGATGAGGGGGCTTGACGCGTTGGATGCTTTTTCGCCGTTCGTGGCGGCCCCCTCACTTTGGCTCTCTCCCCCGGCGCGGGGGACAGGGGACAAATTAGCGCCAGGAACAAACCCCGTCCCCGCAATCTCACCGCCACTATCACCATTCGCCAAATGCAACCAGCCGTCCAGTCCCCAACGTAGCCCATTCACGCGGTGCTGCTGATTGCCTTCGACGAAACCCTGATACATCGTCTCGCGGACATCCGCCTTGCCATCACCGTCAGTGTCTTCTGCATAGAAGATCTCCGGAGCCATTGTGACAATCACGCCGCCTCGCCAGCAGTGAATGCCGTTGGGAAACGCGAGGTTGTCGAGAAACGTAGTGGCCTTATCGTAGACGCCGTTTTTGTCGGTGTCTTCGAGCATCTGCACGCGACCTCGATACTTTGGTCCTTCTCCCCCGAGATCGGGGGAGAAGGTGGCCGAAGGCCGGATGAGGGGGCTTGACGTGCTGATTGCTGTTTGAATATCGGAAGCAGCCCCCTCACCCTGACCCTCTCCACCACGGGGGAGAGGGGACGAAGTGATAAGATCCCCCTTTGGATAATCCCCCATCTCCACAACCCACAACCGGCCTCGTTCATCCCAATCAAACGCAACAGGATCGCGAATCAGAGGTTCCGCTGCCGCAAGCACGACGCGCAGATCGGGCTTTGTCGTCATTGTCTTCAAAGAATCTTCCGGAGACTTCGAAGCTGGAAAATCCTGCTGCAGTTTTTCCGAATAGAACTGATGCGGCATGATCTTCTGCACGGCATCGCACAGAACATCTTCGGCCTCAGGAGCCAGACGCGTCGGTCGACGATAGTACAGCATCGATGAATCACATTCGAATCCACCTTCGCGAAGAACGCGTGCCGATGCGATATAGCAGGGCACATCGTTCGAATACGCATTGATCCACAGTCGATCGCTGTTGAACATTTCGTTCATGCGGATGGAATAATCCACCACGACTTCGCCGCCGAGGAACACCATCGCCAGATCATCGCCAAAGCACCACGTCTGGACGGGGTAATCGGGAATCGTTGTAGGAATCTCTTTGCCGTCGTTGAGCATCTGCAGAAAATAGCGGGCTCGCGAACCTGCAACGCCCGGCTCCTTGGCCTGTTGTTCCCAGGTTTCTCGCGATGGAATCGGCCCGAGCGGCAGATCGATGCGGGCCATTTTGGTGAGGATCGCGGGATTGATCCATCTGTAGGTCCCGCCTGTCGGGCGGGACTTCGCGGCTTGCCGCGACTCTGTTGTGGCAGCGTCGTTTTGAGTGGCATCTGCGTCCTTTGTCGGGTCGGCACTCGGAAGGTCCGCCAGCGGCGGAAGTCCTGCCCGGCAGGCAGGACCTACTTCAGCCAGAATGCGATTCACCTCATCCGCCATCGTTCGGCCATGCACCGTCGCCTGCTCATGAGTCCCCCGCGGCGACGGATTCGCATCCGCTCCGCAGCCGATCGCGATCAATGCCACCGCACCCGGATGATCGGCTTCCAGCATGTCCGCCGCAAAGCCCGCCCAGTCGCCGCTGATCTGATTGAACTCACCCGTTTCCGTCGTGCAATGACACGCATAATTCGCCAGCACCGCGATCAGTTTTCCGTCAACATCATGAGCCGCCAACACGGGGACTCGCTTGTCCGTCGGTCCATCCGGCACTTCCCCGAACCCAGACCATTTGCCGTTTGAGAGGGCTCGTCGATTCATCGCAAAGCCTGCTTCACCGAAACCGTAAGACAGATGCCCGGGCCGTTGACTGACGACAGCTTTCTCGACGACGTCCACCAGTTTGTCGGTCAGCTCTTTTTCATACTGGGCCAGATGAGCCGCATGGTCCTCAGGAATCTCCTCAAAAATATTCGGCGCAAAACCCCGCAGCCACGGCGCGGAATGGGAGTGAGTTGAACAGATGACGAAGTTTTGCCGAGGAATATCGTACTTCGCGGCAATGCGTTCAAAGACGGCTTCGGTCATTTCGAGCGGCACGCCGCAGCTGTCGACGGTGATTAGAACAGTGTAGGTCCCGCCTGCCGGGCGGGACTTCGCAGCTTGCTGCGACTCGTTTGTTAATGCATCATCCAATTGAGTTACCGGCTTCACAGAACCTGCTGCACTCTGCGGGTCCGCCTGCGGCGGAAGTCCTGCCCGGCAGGCAGGACCTACTTCAATCACCAGCGCCCGCGCATGAATTTGTGTCGCAACTCCATCCGATTCTTTCATGCGGTTGCCGTAACCGGTGAGACGCACGGGATAATCCGGCGTGATGTCAACGACCGCAGCTCCGATGGGGACGGAGGAGTAGGCTTTGTGGTCAGTTTCGGATTTCAAATTTGAAATTTGAGATGTTGAATTCTGCTCTCCGGCTTTCCGCCTTCCGCCTTCCGCTTTCTCCTGTGCCGCCAGCACCTCATCAAACGAAACGCGATACATCAAATCCGGCAGCTTCGCCGTGTCTTCGTTGATCCAGCAGAAGTGGTTATCGTGAATGAAGAAACCGTTTGGAGTTTTGTCTTCTCGGCGAACTGGCTTCAAGCCGTAGGGTGGGTCCACCGCAGCGCCAGCCCACCATTCTTTGAGCTTCGGATCAGAGTCGATCGCGCTCACCAGTGGGCCTGCGTTCGCGATGCTCGCTGGTTCGACCCGACGAGCAAGTTTCGCCCATTCGGCTGTCAGCTCTCCGCTTTCCGCTTTGTTCAACCTCTCCGCCACCTCCCGGAAGTTCATGAACTTCACCTTGTTCCCATGCTTCGCCACCGCATGATCGATCATCTCGACGACTTGTTCGGGTTTAATCCAGCCATGCGGATGGAAGACCAAACTGAAGCAGCCTTGCTTGTGAACCGTCAGATCGATCGCGGCTTTCCAGTCTTCGACAGTGACAGGATTATTGATGCCGTGAAGATGCTGAGCGGACCAGTCGCTCGGCGCAATGCACGGTATTTCCCAGCAGGAATTGTTGATCACGTAGGGATACGGATAGTTCTTGATGTAGTTGACGAAGTTGTCGTGCGTATTGCCGCTGTACTTGTTGTTCTTCGGCAGGTACTTCCAAAATCGTTCCTTGCCGTTGGCATCGAGAACCAGTTCTTTGGGCAGCGATTCATCTTCCGATGTGAAGAACGTGAAGACGGAGGAATCGATTTGCAGAAACTTTCGGCTCTCGGTGGTCTTGCTGAAGATCTCAGAGAAGAACCGCGGGCTGACTGTGTTCAGTGAATCGCAACAGGGCGTGCGAAACGCGACAGGACTATTGCCCGGGATCTGACCCATAAGATCGACGCAGCGGTCGTATGTTGACTTGGCTTTCGGAAGGTCGCCGCCCTGCAGGATCGGGCACGGATGATCGATCGTATGACATTCGAGGCTCAGGCCTTCCCCGAGCCAGCTCTGCAGCTGCGGGTCGTCCGGCTTCACATCGCACGTCATGATGCTGACGGGAGCGCGGCCGTTGATTTGCTTGAGTCGATTCAGAATGGGTCGAAGGTATGCTTCGTACTTCGCGGGATCTCGCATGTCGTCAATGGCAAGCACGATGACGGCTTCAACGCCTTCTTCGCCGACCCACTGAGGCGTGATGAGCTTCGGAAAATCCGTGTGCGGATACCATGGACTGCATTTGTCCAGATACGCGAGTTTGTTCGCATCTGACAGAGCGTGATCAGGTTCGTCGGCCTGCAGAAAATTCGGGATAACCAAGCAGCAGAGAAGGCTCAGCGTGAATCGCAACATCGGAAAAGTCTCCGTTGCAGGCATGGACTTATTTGAACAGACGGAGGAGGGTTGCAGCATTTCAGTGCGCTCTGTTCGCGGATGGTGTGTGAAGACCAGTGGTTGTACTCGAAATTGTGCAAAGGCGAGATTCGCAGGCCGACTGAATTCGGATGAATTCTGCAACAAGTCGTCGTTCGAGTTCACGTGCTTCGATCGAATTGATGGCGAAAAATGCATCTCAATTCTTTTTCGTAGGGTGTGACATGCGGAACGCACGCTCACCATCTTTTGCGACCGTCAAGCCGTGCAGCCTGGTCACCGGGTGAGCCAATGTTGATGGTGCGTTGTTTGATGGCAAGGCGTTCTTTGTTGTGCCTGCACTCGCGTTCACTCGTTTGACACACCCTGCGAATTTCGACATTCTGCTGCAGGATGTGACAAGTGATCGATAACGAAAGCTGGCACACCGATTACTCCTGATTTGTTTCGGTATGCTGCGTTTCCCTTGTCATACCTTACGAAATTTGTTCAACGGTTTTGATGCATTTCCCTTTGTGGGTTTCTCACTTTACAAGCTTCCGACGCACCATGAATTTTCTGCAACTTACCGGCAAGAACATCCTGATCGTGGGCGTTGCCAATAGAAAAAGCGTGGCGTGGCATTCGGCGAAGGTGCTTAGGGAAGCAGGAGCGAATCTGATCTTCTCCGTCCGCAGTGAAGCCCGAGCAGAATCAGTCAGAAAGCTGTTTCCGGACTCGGCGGTATTCGTCTGCGATGTCGAACATCAGGAACAGATCGACGCTTTGAAAGCCAGCGTTGCTTCCACTGTGGACGTCATCCACGGGATTGTGCATGCAGTCGCCTTCGCGGACTTTTCGGCCGGCTGGTTGCCGTTTCATCAAACGCCTCGGCCCGCGTTTCTGCAGGCAATCAATATTTCGTGCTATTCACTTCTGGCACTGTCCGAAGCGTTCCGGCTGATGCTGGATCCGGAGACTGGAAGCGTGGTTACGATCTCCATCTCCACCACTCGAATGGCCGCTGAAAACTACGGCTACATGGCACCTGTCAAAGCAGCGCTGGATTCGTCACTTTGCTTTCTGGCGAAGTCGTTTTCGCAGTTTTCGAAGATCCGATTCAACGCAGTCTGCCCAGGCCTGCTGAAGACTTCCGCGTCCGCGGGAATTCCGGGTTATGTGGACAGCTATCTGTTCGCCGAAAAAGCCACGCTGCGTAAGCAGGCCGTGCAGACGGAAGAAGTCGCGTCCACAGTCGCGTTTCTGCTCAGCCCTCGCTCCTCCGGAATCAACGCACAGGGGATCGTTATCGATGCTGGCATGGGTGTAAATTATTTCGATCGATCGCTCGTCAGCCCGGAACAGACAACGTTGTGAAGTATTTTCGTAGCCGGATACGTGAAGATGCGGGCGTTCGTTCTCGACCGGTTCGGAGGTCTGACGACTCCGGCTACGAAAGACGGACTGATTCCTTCGGGAGAATACTTCACCGCGTTGCCATACAGAGTTGAATCCTTGACGTTTGTTTCCTGCAGTCCACCTGGGGAAACTCCATCTGCAGCAATCAGGCGGAATGATCAAGGACTCGCCCGAGAACGGCCACATGGCAGGACTTCGCGCCCGCCTTTTTGAGCAGCCTCGCAGCTGACGAACAAGTGGCTCCGGTCGTCAGGACGTCATCAATCAACAGCAGACGTTCGCCCTTCACGATATGCGGGTCCTTCAGTCCAAAGGCGTCTTCCTGATTTTCAAACCTGTGACTGACGACCACTCGTTTTTGAGGCCTTGTTCGTCGTTCTTTTCGCAGTAGGTGAGCATCACAGGGTACGTTCAGGCGATCGGCAATTTCTCTTGCGATGATCCAGGCCGGATTGAAATGACGAACCACGCGTTGCTGCCAGTGTTGAGGAATCGGGATCACTCGATCGATCTTTAACGCTTCCAATTCGGCTTGCTGATGAATCGCCAGAAGCCGGCCGAGTGATTTGATCTTCACTGCGGAAAATGACCACTTCGCCGAAAGAATGGCCTGCCGCAGTTTGGATTCATACATGCCCAGACACACGACCGAATCGAATCTAAGCGTCCGATTTCGGCAATGAGTGCATCCGTCATCAGACTTCGAATGCGGACCAATTTCCGCTGCACAGCATTTGCATCTATTGACCGGCGCTGGGCAGAGCAGTTCAACGCATTGCGGGCAATACGCACCTGACTCTGAGTTCGATTCAAAATCGACGGCTCCGCAGAGTCCACACTGAGGTGGAAAGACAAAATCCAGAACCGATCGCAGCGACGACTTTATGCTTCGTATGGTCGTCCCTGTGGCACTCATGGCAAGCTGTTCCATGGCGTTGTCTGGATTTCAGAACTGACAGCATTGAGCCGTGCTTTGAAAGCACTTGCGAGATCACGTGGGCATGCACCGCCTGCGATTGCGGATGTCACCGCCACTCGGGCTGCGCCTGCGTCGATCAGCGAGGACAGTAACGGCAAGGTGACGCCGCCAATCGCGAACCATGGTCGAGCAATCTGACTTGATACTTCGGAAACGAAGCTCAGTCCGGGAAAATCAGTAAACGATTTCGTGTGAGAAGGAAACACGGGTCCGACCCCCAGATAGTCGGCTCCGTCCTGTACGGCCTGTGATGCCTGACTGACGTCGTGAGTGGACACTCCTATCAGCTGTGATGGATGAAGGATGCAGCGCGCTTCGGCCACGGTAAATTCTTCCTGACCAATATGCAGCCCGTCCGCCTCCGAGGCCACTGCGAGATCCGGCCGATCGTTCATAATAAACAGCGCGCCTGCCCGGTGACAGGCATCTCGAACCCACCTGGCACGGGCCAGCAGTTCGCGATCGTTTAACGATTTTTCTCGCAGCTGCAAAACATCAGCACCGCCGGCCAGCGACTGTTCCACCACCTGTTTCCAGGGAAGCCGGCACATCGATTGTGTGATCAAAACATAAAGTCGTGCGGACAGCAGGCGAGTTCTGCGTTCCACCGTGGACGCAGCCCAGGCGACAGATTCCGCGGGCTCGAAATTCTGAGGAATTGCTTCTGACAGCAGCAATGGAGCCAGCATTTTCTCGACCGTGTAGCTTCTATATCGCAACTGTTTCATTCGAGAACCGAAGTCAGCCGACACAAGCTTGCCAAACTCTTCCAGGCTTCGCAACGATTCCTGAACACGCCGCGAATTGGCAGTGACCACATCCCCCAGCGACGCGCGGGACTTCTCGCCCGCTGTGGACTGTGTCGTGCCTACATCGCCGAGCGTATCACGCTGCTTCAGGACAGAACCTGCTAAGGTACCCGAGGTAGAGTGCTGATACAGACTCTTCTCCGCAGCGACCAACTCATGACGAAGAGATTTCAGTTCCTGACTGATCTGACTGTCGTTGGCAAGAAATCTGGCGAAGTCTTCCAGAACTCGTAAGCCCTCACGAGCTCGATTCAGACACGCATCAAGCACTCGCCAGACTTCCATTTGAGCCACAGGTGCCGCGGCGTTAGTGGCAGGCGTGATGGGCGACTGGGTGAACAACAATGAATCATCAACGCTCAACGGGGCCTGCTGACTGAACTGCTCGGGATACAATTCCGCCTGAATGCGTTGAATAGTCACTCCGATGGCGGCAAAGCGGTCGCGAATTGCTCCATTCGTTTCCACAACCGCGAGCAACAGATTGGCGCTCGACACGCCACCGTCGCTGAGTCCCCGGCGCGCCAGTTCAGTTGCGCGGTCCAGCACACGAGTGAACTCGAGCGGATCGTTGATTCCGTCCAGCCTGTTCGGGACCGGCTGGCAGCTATCTCCTGCAAAGATCTCTTCGTCCGCTGGATCCAGTTCAACTTCGGCGTCTGCACTCCATGCGGCCAGGCCTGTCCGGTCAACGCCGAGCTGGCTGTCCAAAATCCACTGTGGTGTGATGCCTAAAGTTCTCAGACATGCCGACGCCAGTGACTCATCCTGCAACAATGTCAGCAGCAAACAGGCCGCCCAGGAATCTGACTGCGCAAATTCGGCAGCCATGCGGCGACATCGAGCGACCGTTCGCTGCGCGCCGGGAGTGAGTCCTGTATAACTGCGTGAACCTGACATACGAATGCTCGCCGAAACAACAAACCAATCGCGTTTTCATTGTCGCGTTGCTCCTGCGAAACACAAGTCCGACCATCCATGTTGCTGCCGTTCGGGTGCAGTCGCGGATTTCGGTAGCTCGCAACGAAGTGCAATTCCGGGAGGGCGAGGCTCCTGCCGAGCCGTGCGTTTCCGCAGTGCAGTGGCTCGCCAGGAGCCTCGCCCTCCCAAGTTAACAATCATCCGCGACTACACCCCTGCCGTTCCATCCATCAGAGACCAGATGAAAAAAGCTTGACAGAGAAATGAAAAACGCCCCGGAGTGGTAAGCTCGGGACGTTTCGATTCTCACTTCAACCGGCGTTGCGGCTTAAGACCGCGGGCCGCGATTTCCTGGACGACGTGCTGGCGGGCGACCAGAGCGCTCCGTGCGGAACGGCCGATCAGGACTATCGGGCCGACGTGCCGAGGCCGTTTCTGTTCTCGCACCGTCCGCCTTGCAGATCTTCAGCTGACGACCGGAGATCCAGACTTTCTTCAGAGCGAAGAATGTTTCCTCAGGCATGCCCTGAGGAAGATCGACGGTACTGAACTCGTCAAAGATTTCGATGCGACCGATCTGAGCACTGTCGATTCCTGCTTCGTTAGCAATGGCTCCGACAATATTACCAGGCTTCACCTGATGCATGTGGCCCACTTCGATGCGGAACGTTTCCATGTTCTCATCGCCCGGGCGAGGAGATCTTGGTCCACGATCTTCACGAGGCCGTCGGTCATTACTGAAGCCTCGATCTCCCTGGAAACCACGATCTGCCTGGAAGCCACGGTCTTCACGAGGACCATCGCTTTCCTGAAATCCTCGTTCGCCTGGTGATCGTGCGTAACGTGGACCGTTTGTCGAAAAGTCAGTTCGAGTTCCTCGACCCTGGAAACCGCCATCACGAGGGCCGCGAGCATCCCTTGGTCCGCGGCTGTCACGGCTGTCGCGACTGTCACGGCCACGGCTTTCGAAGAACGCCTCCTGCTTCATCTCTTCCTTCAGCAGAAGCGGGTTACCGTTATTGGCCAGCACGGCCAATGCGGCAATCACCTTCTCCACTGGCATCTCAGGGTTCTCGCGTCGAAACTGTTCGACGATCGATCCCATCGCATCAGCAAGAGGATGGGCCATTGTTTCAATGATCTGAGCGTGGAACCTGGAAACTCGAGTCTTGTTGATCTGCCGATTGGTCGGCAGTTCCATCGGGTCAATCTTCTGACGAGTCGCATACTCGAGGCTCTTCAGCATTCGCTGAGCCTTCGGATGGATGAACAGAATGGCTTCCCCGCTTCGACCCGCACGTCCTGTTCGGCCGATGCGATGCACATAAGCTTCGCTGTCGCCTGGCAGGTCGTAGTTGATCACGTGACTGATTCGCTGCACGTCCAGCCCTCGAGCGGCGACGTCCGTGGCAACCACGATATCCAGCTTGCCGGACTTCAGGTGCTCGATAATTCTTTCGCGCTGAGCCTGAGCAATGTCGCCGTTCAAAGCCGCAGCTTTGTAACCGCGAGTACCCAAAAAGTCCGCCAGAGGTTCCGTCGTGCACTTCAATTTGACGAAGATGAGGACTCCGTCGATCGCTTCGGCTTCCAGAACGCGACCCAGTGCCTGTTCTTTCTGGAACTGCCCCACCACCACGAATCGCTGACGAATTGTGTCAGCTGTGGCCGTCTTTTGACGGATTGTGACTTCTGCAGGATTTCGAAGATGCTGCTGAGCAATGCGTCGAATCTGATCAGGCATCGTTGCGGAGAACAGAGCGATCTGACGTTCAGCAGGAAGCTGTGTTAGAACCCATTCCACACTTTCGGCGAAGCCCATGCGAAGCATTTCATCGGCTTCGTCAAGTACAAGGCATTTCAGATTGCTGAGGTTCAGTGAACCGCGATTCATATGGTCCATCACGCGACCAGGAGTTCCCACGATCACCTGAACGCCGCGACGCAATTGGGCCAGTTGTGGCTGGTAAGCCGAGCCGCCATAAATCGCGACGACTCGCAACTGGCTCATCTTCGCTGCATATTTTTCAAACGCTGCCGCGACCTGAATCGCAAGCTCACGCGTTGGAACGAGCACCAGAACCTGTGGCTGTTTGAGATTCAGATCGATTCGCTGCAACAACGGCAACGCGAACGCACCCGTCTTGCCGGAACCGGTCTGCGCCTGGCCAACCATGTCTCGCCCCTGCAACAGCAGAGCGATCGTCTGCTCCTGGATCGGCGTTGGGTTGGTGTAGCCAGACTCTTCGATCGCGGACATCAATTCATCGCAAAGACCGAGCTTTCGGAATCCATTGACCGGTGCCGCAGAGTCACTTTCTTCGGCAGCCACGATGGAATTTGCGACCGGAACAACAACGGCCTCTTTGACGACGGGAGCTGCCTTTGGACGGAGCACGGGGCGAGCCACAACAGCAGGGGCCACCAACACAGCTTCTTCCACCACTGCAGGTGCAGGAGCAATGACGGACGCAGCAACCGGTACTTGAGCAACCGGTACTTGAGCAACCGGTACTTCAGCAACCGGTACTTCAGCAACCGGTACTTCAGCAACCGGTACTTGAGCAACCGGTACTTCAGCAACCGGTACTTCAGCAACCGGTACTTCAGCAACCGGTACTTCAGCAACCGGTACTTCAATCTCAGCGACTCCAGAGATCGGAGTGTGGACTGATTCTACCTGAGGCTCGACAGCGATCTGTGTCGGACAGCCGGTTGATTCAGAGTGGCTCAATTCAAGTTCCTGAGGATTCATTGGTTCAGTAATTTCACTGACGGACATGAGTTCTTGTTCCATAGTTCGATATGTCTTCTCAATGCGGGCACCGCTGAATAAGCGGCTGGCCTGCACTGTGTTTGTTGAAATGAAACGCGGCGGTTAACAGGGGAAATCGATCAGCCGGCCTGCGTTAAGGTCCGAAGTGCTGCGTCGATACTGTGACCGGCTTCTGGCGGAGAAATCCGCCTTCTTATTCCTGACCCACCATGAGCGGCCGCCGGAAGGGCACTCATGGTCGTTGTGATTTCACAACTGTGGCCGGGAAAAATGACCGATCAATTCGTTCGAGTCGCCGGACGCCGACGGCGCTCCGGACGTCGCTCGCCCTGCGATGATGGACCGCGATCTTCAGTCTCAACACCGTCACCGAAGCTGTTCTGAGCGTCGCTTCGAGAATCACCGATATGTGGTCGGCGAGCCTGTGTTCTACCGGCCAACGGTCCGCTTGACGGAGGACCGGCAGGCGGGCGGTTTGACTGGCGACGCAAATCGGTGTTGGCTACAGGTCGATCCTGACCGCGAGGATCCGGACGTCGCTGACGTTCGGCATCACGCCCCAGATCTCGTCGAGGCGGTTCGGTTCGATCCGATGCACGTGGCCCGCGTGGACGATCATCACGTTCCGCAGCAGGTCGAGATGGTCGATCGCTACGGTCCGAAACAACAGGTGCCTGTTCTCCACGAGCCGCCTGCAAAGGATGCATGCGAGCCGGACGCTGACCAGGACGCTGTCCCTGACCAGGACGCTGTCCGCCACGCTGAGGACGCTCGCCACGATGTCGCGAATCTCCTGCCGGTTCTTCAACGTGCAGGTTCATATCAAACCCAGGCACTTCGAGAACGTCGATCTTCATGCCGATCAGCTTTTCGATACTTCGCAGCATTCGTCGCTCTTCAGAATCGCACAGAGACACGGAAATGCCAGTGGCTCCAGCTCGACCTGAGCGACCGATGCGATGCACGTAAGTTTCTTCTTCCGTCGGCATGTCGTGCAGATAAACGTGCGACACAAGGTCGACATCAATTCCGCGAGCGGCAATGTCGGTGGCGACCAAAATCGGAGGACGCTGGCCTTTGAATTCTTCCAGAATTCGCTGACGCTTATTCTGACTCTTGTTCGCGTGAATGGCCTCAGACTTAAATCCGGCAGCAACCAGGTTGCGAACGATTCTGTCCGCACCATGCTTCGTGCGACTGAAAACAATCGCACGCGATGGATTGTGCTGAGTCAGCAGCTCAATCAACAAACGAGTCTTCTGCTTCTGCGGAACAAAGCAAACACTCTGTTCAACAAGTTCAGTCGTCTTCTGCTTCGGAACAATCGCAATGCTGACCGGGTTGTTCAGAATCGAATTCGCGAGGTCTCGAATTTCTGGCTTCATTGTTGCAGAAAACATCAGAGTCTGCCGCTTGCGTGGCACGTACTCAAGGATTCTGCGAATGGCCGGGAAGAAACCCATGTCCAGCATGCGGTCGGCTTCGTCCAGCACAAGGGTCTGCAAACCCTCCAGATGAACATAGCCCTGCTTGATGAGGTCCATCAGGCGACCGGGAGTTGCTACGACAACGTCAACGCCCTTTCGCAGAGCACTGACCTGTGGCTGTTGTCCCACCCCACCATAAATTGTGGCCACACGAATGGAGGCAAATGCTCCGTAGTTCGTGAAACTTTCATGGATCTGTACCGCCAACTCTCGCGTGCTTGCAAGAACGAGTACTCTGATCTGACGAGGACCGGCTTTGGTTGACGGAGCAGCGTTCAGCAATCGATGCAGGAGTGGCAGCGCAAAAGCCGCCGTCTTGCCAGTACCCGTCTGAGCGATCCCGATTACGTCGTGGCCTTCGAGAACCGTGGGGATGGCCTGAGCCTGAATCGGAGTGGCAACTGTGTAGCCTTCATGCAATACGGCGCGCAACAGGGGCTCGGCGAGCCCGAAGTCTTTGAAATTCATTCTTTTTCCTGGGTTGTGGAGCGGCAGGAAGAAGTGTCAGGCCCCCTTCGACGAGAATTCCCTTGGTGCGCGGCACAAAAAGGAACCTGACACTTCTTCCGACGTTTCCGTTAATGAAACATTCCCAGGACCGAATGCAGGAGACGCGATCTAAAGCGGTCTCTAGAACTATTGGAACTGGCAGTCGTCCATTGAAAAGCGAGTTCAAAACCGAAGTTTTGAGAGGCTACGCAGCCTATGGAATCGAAACTGAATGCTTCGCTGACAGGTCAACACTGCGTGAAAACTATTCACAATGTCAAAGCGGACCTGGTTCAGTTGTGGGGGAACTCTATCAGGAATCGTCCAAATGGCGAGCGAAATTCGGTCGTTCCTGCAAGATTCTCTCACGTCAGCCGATTTTGACGATATTGTCCACCGTTCAGAATCTGAGGTGGCAACCGATGACGGCGTGACGTTCGGGACGATCATGTTGGGGCGCTTGGCGTCACAGTCGCGGTCAACGTCGCAGGTGTAACGGGTAAGCTCACTGAAGGCCACGATCAATGTGCTGGACGATGCCGCCGCGGACACACTCACCGGCGGAACAGAACTCGACTGGTACTTCAAAGCTCCCCAGAGGAATTGCCGTTGCTCTAAAATGCATCGTCACTGAGTGACACTGAATTAACGCTTAAGAAACAGTTCATCCAGATTCAGCAGCACGTTGCCAACCACGGTCATGGCTGCGGCCTGCACTGGATCGGTGCCTTCGGGAAGAGGGCCAAGAGGATCTGTCGCCAATTTCACCGCGTCTGCTGGTGCGGGTTTAAGCTCCGCCAGAGTGTCCTCGTACAGCCCAGCGAGTGCCGTCAATTCTGCTTCGGTTGCCGAACGCAGCACACAGCGGCGAAAACCAAACTGGATTTTTTCCGACAGGCTTCCAACGTGGCCAAGCATGAGACGACCCAATGCCTGAGCAGCCTCAACATACACGGGATCATTCATCGTCACCAAAGCCTGCAGCGGCGTATTCGTCCGATTGCGTTTCAGCGTACAGACTTCTCGATTTGGCGCGTCGAATGTCGCCATCGAAGGATACGGGTTACTGCGTCGCCATGTGGTATAGATTGCCCGTCGGTAACGGTCTTCTCCCATGCTGGTCTGCCAGTCCGTCGAACTGCCAAACGCGGCGGAAAGACCGGAACTTGGCTGCGGTGGCTTTACGGGCGGTCCATACATCTTTTTGCTCAACAGACCGGCCGCATGCAACGCCTGATCTCGCACCATTTCCGCACTCAGCCGAACGCGTGGTCCGCGTGCCAGCCAGCGATTGTCGGGATCAGAACTTGCCGCTTCGGGACTGACTTTCACTGACTGACGGTACGTTGCGGAACTGACAATCGTTCTCAACAGCTTTCGAGTGTCCCACCGGGATTCGATCAGTTCCAGAGATAACCAGTCGAGTAATTCCGGATGCGTGGGCAGGTCGCCCTGTGAACCGAATTCTTCGCTGGTCGAAACAATCCCACGGCCGAACAGATTCTCCCAGTATCGATTCGCCACCACTCGCGCGGTGAGCGGGTTTTCATCGCTGACCAGCCACTTGGCGAACGTCAGACGGTTAACGGGCAGTCCATCGGCAATCGGTGGAAACAGAGCCGGAACTCCCTCGTGAACTTCGTGGCCCTTGTCCAGATAATTTCCTCGGAACTGAAACAGTGTCTTGCGACGCGCATCATTCGCCAACTCACGCAGAACCGGCACCGAGGTATCGGGCTTCATCCCATCAAATTCCGCACGCAGTTGCTGTTGCTCGCTGCGAGGTTCCGCCAGTTCCGGCGCCGCGTTCTCCCGATAGTAGGTCGCCAGTTGCGCCTGTTCGGGCTCGGTGCGTTGATCGGCCGGTTTATCCACAATGGCAATGATCGCCACTGGCAACGCTGATCTTTCAATCACCGACGCATCGGCCGTTGTGCGAACTCGAAAACGCCCGAGCACATGGTTGTCGTACGGTGAATTCTGCTCGATGATGACTCGCAGCAGCGATCCATCCTTGACTGCAATCGGAGATGACGGCACCAGAGTCAGCGAATGCGCGTTCTGAGTTTCACCACCAACGGCCCAGCCATTGTCCGGCTCTGTCTTTCCGTCAAACACTTCCTCTGCCGCGAAGCCGGCCTGCTGAAAATCGGCAGCAGCGCCTGAGAAGGAAATGTCGCGAATGTTGCTCGGTGAATATTCGGCCGAAAGATCCGGCGGCTCGGCCACATTCTGAGTCCAGACGACATTCTTCGCATCATCCAGCAAAGACAGTTTGAAGTTCGCCAGTCGCGTATGAACTCCGTCCCCAGCTCGATTCCAAAGAACGACGCGTTCGACAGCCACATCGCTGCCGAGATTCAGTTCCCACCATGGGTTTTCAGAGATCGCGGAATGCGTGACAGATTTGTTCTCGAACTTGCCGTCCGTGTTTCCGTCGACGGCGTACTCGGCCTCACCGCCGAAATCGGTAGTGCTCTGTGTGGCCTTGCCAGCAGTGGCCACGTTTTGGCCGGCTGAAAACACCTGGACCTCCGCCAGAGAAAGAATCTTCTCCTTGCCCGGAATTTCGACTCTTACAAAACGGGCTTGTGGAATCATGCCCGCTGCGGGAATGAACTGAGCCTTCAACTCGGTGATCACGAAGTTTCCACCACCGAACCCACTGCCCTGGCCAGGCAGATCAGGGGACGGAAGCGTTTCAATATTCAATGCGGCAACCGTAGCGCCTGCAGATTCTGTCAACGGAATCTCAATCGTGTAGACATCTTTCGATGCCGCTGATGGAATCGCAATCGTTCCATCGTCCTGAATGACAGCGTCACCCATTCCAACTCGCCGGACCGACGACGGCTTCTGTACGGTCCATGATGGACTGGACTGAAGGCGCTGATCCCACAGCTTCTGCGAAGACGCGACGGCGTCCGTCGGAGTTGCCATGATTGCCGCAAGTTCGGCCAGCCGAGTTTCCACGAACGAACGACGCTGTCGCTGTTCGGCTGAGTACAACTGAATGCGTGGCGAATCATCACCACGGTCCGCGTCTTCGGTGTTGTTCAGAATCGCGAAAACCTCAAAATATTCATCCTGAGTGATCGGATCGTACTTGTGACTGTGGCACTGAGCACACGCAATCGTGGTTCCCATCCAAACAGCCATGGTCGTATTCACTCGATCGACAACAGCCACGTTGCGGAATTCTTCATCCTGAGTTCCGCCCTCATTATTCGTCATCGTATTGCGATGGAATGCCGTAGCAATCAGCTGATCTTCCGTAGGATTGGGAAGCAAATCGCCCGCCAGCTGCTCGACTGTGAACTGGTCAAAAGGCATGTTGCTGTTGATCGCGCGGATGGTCCAGTCGCGCCACGGCCAAATTGTGCGAGCCGGGTCGTCAGCGTATCCGGATGAATCCGCGTAGCGAGCCAGGTCCAGCCATTTGCGAGCCCAGTGCTCTCCGTACTCAGGCCGCTGCAGAAGATGATCGACCAGTTCCTGATAGACACCGTCGTCCAGGGAATTCGAATCCGAAGCTGTCAGTCGACGGCTCCAGTCATCCGCCTCTTCCGGCGTCGGCGGCAATCCAATCAGGTCAAGGAACACACGGCGGACGATGGACGTACTGTCTGCGGCTGGTGAAGGCTGAAGTTTCAATTCCAGCATCTTGTGCAGTGCGAAATTGTCGATCGCGTTCTTCGGCCACTTCGCATACTCGCCGGTAATCTCGGGGACAGCCGAATGGGCGGGCGACACATACGACCAGTGCCGCGCAAACGGAGCCCCTTGCTGAATCCAGCGTTCGAGGATTTTAATTTCGGCAGGAGTCAGTGGTTTACCAAAATGCGGCGGTGGCATCCGCACGGATTCATCTGTACTGCTGATTCGTGCGAGCACTTCGCTTTCGGCCGGCTTTCCGGGCACGATCGCAGCCTGGCCGGATTCCAGCACTTTTGTGGCGATCTCTTGAAGATCAAGCCGCAGGCCGGCTTCTTGCCTGGCTTCGTCCGGCCCGTGACAGGCAAGACAACGATTAGACAAAATCGGCCGCACGTCTTTGTTGAAGTCAACGTTCTGAGCAGCCAAAGGGTTGACAGTGGCAGAAAGCAGCGTGGCACAAACAACGGCAGGTAACCAAATCCGCATAAAACACCGTTCAGCGAAGAAGTTCGAGACAGCAGGACGCTCGAGGCGGGAGTGTTCAGTATAACGAGTGCTCAGCGAGGCTTCACGCACCAAATCGTCGCCAATTGTCCGACCGCAACGGATTTTGCAGGATATTCCGATCTCTCCCCACGAACCTTCTGCGCCCGATGTTAGTACTCATCCCGCGTTTGCATGAACAACGCCTTCTTTTCTCCGGGCAGAGTGAAGTCGAAACCGCACGCCTGGAAAAAGCCCTCGGACGACGTGATGGCCATGACTTCCAGAATGTTGCGTTTCACCGCCAGATCGACGCACTTCTGCACGAGCGACTTGCCAATACCGCGGCCCTGGAAATTGTCGTGAACAGCCAGACTGCGGATTTCTGCCAGCTTGGCGGAATAAATCTCCAACGCAGCAAAACCCACGACTTCGTCACCCGCGACTGCCACAAAGCCAAACGGAATCAGGTCGCTTAGCTCATCCGTGGTACGAGGCAACAGGCGGTTGGCCTGAACAAAACGGTCGACCAAAATCTCAAGTCCCGGGATATCGTCCCGACAGGCTTCACGAACAATGATCGGGAGACTGGATGTGTTCAACAGAAGAGATCCTCAGATAAAACAGGACGATAACAAAACCACAACAAATCAAACGGGCCGACAAAGACGCATTCCACACTCGCAGTTTCTGTCTGCACTCAGCGATGGCCTGAGACCGCCAACTTACGGACACCAGCCCCACTGTGCGTGAACAGGAGCGATCGTTGAACAAGTACGGTGCGACATTCAAAGACGCATACGAAACCCTGTGAACGATAGTCAAAAAACGGCTTGCCATGGAACAGTAGAAAACCAACATTTACGCAAGCTTCCCAATATCTCTGCAGGCCTTAAGACGGCCAATGACTGCGCGTAACCGCATCGGCCAACCCTTTTTGACAGTCGTCGAATTGAAAGTTAACCGGCAGGGACTCACGCAGTCGACTCACCACTCGGCGATTTCCACTTCGCCCGCGATGGCTGCCTGAAACAGTCGTGGCGTCCGGCGAACTGCCAAATACCGGCTCGGGCGCCGCTGTTTGTCGGGCGAGTTCAGAATAGTACATGCGGCGAGTCACACTGTGCGACGACACCACATTGATGGTCACGACGCTGGACTGACTTTGCACCGGCCGCAAATCCGCGAACCGCGCTTTCATGGAATTCAATACGGACCAGCTTTCATGCCGACCGCACCAGTTGATCATTCGCACAGCATCGTCCACGTGAATCAGATTCAGCCAGTCCTCCGGTTCGCTTGTCAACGGTGTGCCCTTTCGAAGCTCATCGACTCGACGCAGCAAACGATCGGGACCGTAGATCCCGGCCAGCCTCAATATCACCACTTCGTTTCCCGTCTGCTTCGCGTGGCCGTGCAGAATCTCTTCAGCAGCGACACACGCAGCACCGCCTTCTGTGTTCGGATTGACCGGTGTAAACTCATCCACATCCTGACCGGCTCCATCACCGTAGACGCCAGTGCTGGAAGTGTAGAGAATTCGGCGAGGATTCTTTCTGGCTGGCAAAGCCGCCAGAAGTCTCTGCAAACCATCGACCCACGTGGCCTGCCGGTTGGAACCCGGACTACGATCAAAGCCGACAGACCACAGCACGACATCCGCATCCGGAAGATCAGGCCAGCTGTTCGCAGCAGCCAGATCGAACACCAGCGGCTGAATCCCCTGAGCCTGAAAGTGCTCCGATCGTGCAGTTGCCCGCGTGACCGCGAATGTGCGAATTCCATCCGCAGCCCATAACTGAGCCGCACGTTGTCCCACGTAGCCGCAGCCTGCAATGACCACGGCGCGGGCGGCCAGGGTGCCAGTTGTCTCGGACTTTGCGACTGAGCCGGATGGATTCATGAACGACGCCTTAGAAAATAGAATGACTCCGACGAATTCCTCACCGCCAGCCAGTCTGCTGAACCGGCGATGAATCTTCGATCGTGGACGCATCGTAGACACGGAACTCAGGAAGACCAACGCTCATTGCTGGCCGCCTGATTTGTAGGAATCCCGGCCCATTCGCTAAACTCAGAGCGTTCCGGCGGCGGGCGAGTGCAGCTCAACGGAACTGAGCAGTTGCCGTCTTGTGTTTTACCCGTTCTGTTTTATCCTGTGCGGCCTGTGGCCCACGGTGTTTTTGCGTCCTTCTGAAAGCGTCCCCACAATGAGCAGCTTTTTGTCCCGACGATCATTTCTTGCCAGTTCTGCAGCAGCGGCCGCCGTTGGCGTTATTGGATCCACCGTCCCTGCGGCCATTCGTCCGGCAGCGGCGAAGTTTGAGATTTCTCTGGCCGAGTGGTCTCTGCACAAAACACTGTTCGCAAAGAAAATGGACAATCTTGACTTCGCGATGACAGCGAAGAAAGAGTTCGGCATCGAAGGCATCGAGTATGTCAATCAGTTTTTCAAGGACAAGGCTCAGGACAAGGCCTATCTGGCGGAACTGAACAAGCGAGCTGCCGACAACGGTGTGAAGCAACTGCTGATCATGGTTGACGGCGAAGGCAATCTCGGCGACCCAAGTCTGAAGAAGCGTGGTCAGGCTGTTGAGAATCATTTTAAGTGGGTCGAGGCAGCGAAGGAATTGGGATGTCATTCCGTCCGAGTCAACGCGGGCAGCGCTGGCAGCTACGAAGATCAGATGTATCGCGCGGCCGACGGTTTGCATGCGCTGTCAGAATTTGCAGCTGAGCACAGCTTGAATGTGATCGTCGAAAACCACGGCGGGCTTTCTTCCAACGGGGAGTGGCTGGCCGGCGTCATGAAGCGAGTCGACCTGAAGAACTGCGGAACTCTGCCGGACTTCGGCAACTTCCGTCTGAAGGATGACGAATGGTACGATCGCTACAAAGGCGTGACAGAACTGATGCCATTCGCGAAGGCCGTCAGCGCCAAGTCTCACGACTTCGACGACAAGGGCAACGAAACAAAGACCGACTACTTCAAGATGATGAAGATCGTGCTCGACGCAGGATATTCAGGCTTTGTCGGCATTGAGTACGAAGGCAGCGTGCTGGACGAGTTCGCCGGTATTCGTGCCACCAAAGCACTGCTTGAACGAGTTCGCTCTGAACTGGGCTAAGTAACCGCCCCCGAATAACGACCGTTCATCCTAACCCGCTGCGTCAGCGAGGGATTGCGTTTCTGCGTCGAGGGCAGTGTTCCACGAGATCACTCGCTGACGCTTCGGGTTAGGATAAATTCCGCTGTTTGCCACGCCTGATCAACCGCAATGCTGAAATGCACAACTTCAAAACTGACGCTTCGGGTTGGGATGGTCACAGACTCGAAACCGCAAAACTGACGCAGCGGTTCGCGGTTGAATCTTCACACGTTACCAAGGTCGATGAGAGATGTGTTTCTCTTTCAGACGAACAGATTCGCGCAGCTTTCAGAGATCAATTTATCGCCAGGATCGAACTAACTGCGGAGGCCGGCGTCTTTCATTAGCGACGCAGTGCCGACAAAAGCGTTTCGGACCCATTCTTCGATCCGATCGGGTTCAGGCGAATATTCGAGCTCGATCGACATGGCTCCTGACATCTTAAGCTTTGCAATCTCATTCAGATACGGTTCGAAATCCACAACGCCGAGTCCTGGTGGAAGATCGCCATGTCGTACTCCGTCACAGTCGGATATGTGCACATGGATCGCATGATTCTTCAGACGAGCGATCTCGGCCGCTTCGACGTGCGCAAGATGCAGATGTGAGATATCAATATTCGCGCATAGAGCCGGATGACGGGCTTCGCCGAGAAACTTGACCATCGTGTCGACGCTGTTCACAAGCGACAATGGGAACGGTTCCAGTTCCATTGCAATCTTCAGACCAAGTGACTCCGCATACTCGGCCAGTCGAGTGCAGTTGGCGACACCGGTTGCCCATTGTTCGGCCGGTGGAATGACTTCCTGATTCCAGATGTATTCACCCAGTACCAGCAGCAGGTTTTCTGCTTCCAGTTCGTAGCAAAGATCCAGATATTTTCGACAGCGGTCCATGTGAAACCGCTGAACGGACGGATTAAAGTCGATCAGCCCGGTTGCCACACAACACACCGACACAATCGGCAGTTCAGCTTTCTGACATTCTCGCCGAATCAGCTTTCTCTCCCGAACATCGATATCCAAAGGGTCAGCGAAGATGTCAATGCAGTCAAAGCCAATCTCGCGCGTCTTCTGAATTCCCCACGCCGTATCGCGTCCCGCTTGTGCCCAGGCGCTGTTGATAAGTCCCAGTCGCATTGTTTATTGAACTTTCGTCAAAGAGACTTTCAAACGCACGCATTGCCGGAGTCACAGCAGTCCAAAGGAACGCGGCCTGCGCGAAATTGCCGGCGTTATTTTACGGCAAGCGGTTTCGAACGCACAGTGTGAGCGGGAAAGTCGTCGTCGCGGTGGGTGCATGCCGAATGGCGTGGACTTAGCGTAGCGGAACTCGCCAAGAATTCCGGCTTTCCTGGCAAATCACCGGAAGTTTACGCGACTTCCGCTACAAATTTCCCTTAAGCCCACGCCATTCGGGTGCATGCGGACGGTGTAGCAATTCGGGAGCTCGAACAAATACAATGCCGTCATGCCGGATCCGCCTCCTTCCAAACGTCGCCAGCGCATGACATCAAGTCCTGATGGCAGCACTTTTCTGCGCCCGGATGCGGGGGCGGTTGCGGCTGCCGTGACTCTCCCATCAGCCAGCGTTTCATCCTCGCACATTTCCTACGCTGAACTGCACTGCCGCACCAACTACTCGTTCCTCGAAGGCGCATCGCATGCCGACGAACTGGCCGCTCGCGCGCAGCAACTGGGACTGAATGCTCTCGCGGTGACCGACAGAAATTCGCTCGCCGGAGTCGTGCGTGCTCATGTTGCGGCAAAAGAGGTCGGTCTGAAGTTGTTAGTCGGTGCCGAAATTGTGCCAACCGACGGTCCGTCTGTCGTCCTGCTTTCGACGGACCGAGCTGCCTATGGACGCCTGTCGCGGCTGATCACTGTTGGCCGTCGGCGAGCACCCAAGGGAGAATGTCGTCTCACGATGAACGACATCGCCGAGCATTCGGAGGGCCTGCTGTGCTGCGTTCCGCTGAGTACAGAATCTCGACTTCGATTTGAGAGACGATATCAGCCGGGTCTGTCGTGCGAAGTGACCAATCAGGAGCTGCTCCGGCTGAAGGAAATGTTTGGCGACCGTTGCTACGGATTGGCCGAACGGCACCGGGGACCCGATGATGAAGTTCGCCTGCAGCGCTGGTTGCAGCAGAGTGTCGCGTGCGGCGTTCCGCTGGCGGCCAGCAACGATGTTCATTACCACGTGGCCCGACGCCGCGCTCTGCACGATGTGGTCACTGCAATTCGCCACTCGACGGATTTGCAGTCGCTTGGCCACGAGCTGTTTCCGAACGGCGAGCGACATTTGAAATCCGGCGAAGAATTGACGGCACTGTTTGAGGGTCGACGCGATCTGATTGAACGCACCGTGGAGATTGCCGACCGTTGTTCGTTCTCTTTGGCCGAGCTGCGTTATGAGTATCCCGAGGAGCTTGTTCCGGCCGGCACAACGTCCATCGAGTATCTCACCGGTTTAGCATGGAACGGTGCGAAGGGACGTTACCCGGACGGCGTTCCGGAGAAGGTTCGCAATCTGATTCAGCATGAACTGACGTTGATTGAAGAATTGCATTACGAAGCGTATTTCCTGACCGTTTACGATCTGGTCCGATTCGCGCGGGATCGAAAGATTCTGTGTCAGGGACGTGGATCTGCAGCAAACTCCGTAGTGTGCTACTGTCTCGGCATCACGTCGGTGGATCCGAGCCGCATCGATGTTCTGTTTGAGAGATTCATCAGTCGCGAACGCAACGAGGCGCCCGACATTGATGTGGATTTTGAACACGAGCGGCGTGAAGAAGTTCTGCAGTATCTGTTTGATCGCTACGGACGCGATCGAGCCGGTATGACGGGTGCCGTCATTACCTATCGGCCACGTTCTGCAATTCGTGATATCGGTCGCGCACTGGCGTTGTCGAACGACCGCATCGACAAGCTGGCCGGACAGATGGAACATGTGGACAGCGAAGAACAGTTTCCGGATCGCATGCGTGAAGGCGGGATCGATCCCGAATCGCTGCTCGGGCGTCGCATGCTGGAGTTGCTGAATGCACTGCTGACATTTCCCCGTCATCTGTCGCAGCATTCGGGCGGAATGGTGATGTCTCGCGGGCTGCTGAGCGAACTGGTGCCCATTGAGAACGCGTCGATGCCGGGTCGAACTGTGATCCAGTGGGACAAAGATGATCTGGACGCTCTTGGCCTGTTGAAGGTCGACTGTCTGTCGCTGGGGATGCTGAGCTGCATTCGTCGCGCGTTTGATTTAATCCGTCAGCACCACAACCGAATCTTGACGCTGGCGAACGTGCCTTCGGAGGATTCTCAGGTCTATGACATGGTCTCGGCAGCCGACACCATCGGCGTGTTTCAGATTGAAAGCCGTGCTCAGATGAGCATGCTGCCTCGCCTGAAGCCGCACTGCTTTTACGATCTGGTGATCGAAACGGCAATTGTGCGTCCAGGGCCGATTCAGGGCGATATGGTGCATCCTTATTTACGAAGGCGGTCCGGCGAAGAACAGGTTGAATATCCGAATGCCGCTGTTCGTTCCGTGCTGCATAAGACGCTGGGTGTCCCCATTTTTCAGGAACAGGCGATGCGGCTGGCGATTGTGGCCGCAGGCTTCACGCCAGGGGAAGCCGATCAACTGCGGCGAGCGATGGGCGCATGGCGAAAGACCGGCGTGATTGCGAAGTTCCATGAGAAGCTGGTCACCGGAATGATCGAACGAGGTTACGACAACGAGTTCGCTGAACGTCTCTTTAAACAGATCAGCGGCTTCGGAGAATACGGCTTTCCAGAATCACACGCGGCCAGTTTTGCGTTGCTGGTGTACGTGTCGTCCTGGATCAAGCGTTATCACCCGGCCGTGTTTGCTGCGGCACTGATTAACAGCCAGCCGATGGGCTTCTACGCGCCCGCTCAACTGGTACGAGATGCCCGCGAACACGGTGTCATCGTATTGCCGCCGGATGTAAACCACAGCGACTGGGACTGCACGCTGGAACCGCAGCCTGCAACTGCCGATCTTTCAAAAGTTCCGTTTCGGCATCGCGACGAAAAGCTGGCGTTGCGACTGGGATTTCGACTGCTGCGAGGTTTCTCGGAAGAGCATGGTCGTCAGATTGAATCTTCCAGAAAACGCGGGCAGTTCCCATCGCTGGAAGAGTTCGCTCGACGTACCCAGCTGGGGCGAACAACACTGCAGCTGTTGTCACGGGCGGATGCATTTGCGTCGCTGAAGATTGATCGTCGCGACGCTTACTGGCAATCGCTTCCCGCGCGAGAAAGTCTGCCGCTGTTTAATCATGCCGACGCCACTGCGGAAGATGAACCGGTCCCCGAGCTTCCCCAAATGTCCGCGCAGGATGAAGTTGTGGAAGATTATTCGTCGGCCGGCCTGACGCTTCGAAAGCATCCCCTCAGCTTTCTTCGTGACCAATTGATAACACTCCGGGTCGTTACGTCCGAACAGTTGAGCGAGCTGGAGCCCGATCGACGAGTGAAGGTAGCTGGCCTGGTTCTAATGCGGCAGCGTCCTGCGACAGCCAGCGGTATCACTTTTGTGACTCTGGAAGATGAAACCGGCGTGGCAAATCTGGTTGTGTATCCGTCCGTCTGGCAACACTTTCGTCAGACGGCGCGGTTCTCGACTGTGATGCTGGCCACAGGCCGACTGCAAAGAGAAGGCGATGTCATCCATGTGGTCTGCGAGCGTCTCGATGATGTCAGCGAGATGTTGCGGCAGATTGACGCAAAGCCACGGAACTTCCGATAAATTCAGGGCCGTGGTGTTCGCGTTACAACAACGTCAACAAATGCTGGCCGACTCAGCCTTCTGGCGTCAAGGGGCTTTGCTCTGTTCCCTCAAACTCAATTGGGAACGGCATCGGTGCGCTGGAGGGAAACATCAGAAGGCTGCCTGCGGGCGATTTCGGCGGGATAGCGGTTTCGGCGGACAGCGGCACGATCACCAGCCAGCGGCGATCTTTCATCAGAATCTGGGCACGCAGCACTCGGGAAAATTCCGGAGTGATTCCGACCTCGCGGCCTCCGAAAATGGCATCACCGACAGCTCTTGCCGTCGGTTCAAAGCTGGTGGACGCAACGGCCATCGCATGTTGCACTTCATCGCTTGCCCAGTACTCGCTCAGTGAACTGCGGAGTTTCTGATTGTTGACGACCGCTTCCTGCACCATCTGCCACACAATCGTCTGCAGTTCGCCATCGGTCGCCACATTTCTGAGGTTTTCGCGAAGGACTGCACGCACCTTCTCGTTACGACTGATCCGCCGCAGAATCCGTTCGGTCACTGCGACAAACTCTTCAGATCTGGACTCGAGCGCCGGAGTGATTTCGTCTTTCATGAACCTCGCAAACTCCTGCCCAACCGCATTTTTTTCTGGAAGCGGCGAAACATCGTAGATGTATCTCCAGGTAAACGACCACAACGAAACACGATTCCACAAATCGTTCCCGAGACTCAACGCCAGCGGACGCACTTCTTCCTGCACGATGGGCAAAATTTCAGTACGAACCAGCGGAACAAGCTGCTTGCGGACGATATCGGCCTGATACCGATCGGCCAGTTTGGCAAAGTCGCCTCGATGCGCGTGCATCACGGCTGGCAATTCTGTATCGATCGCGCTGATGGCCTTCGCGATGCTGGTTTCCATGACGGGCCGAAGCTTCAGCAGGATTTCTTCACGATGCTTTTCCCAGTCCTTCGCGATGATCGCAGCGATCGCCTTCTGACGCTCAGAAGTGAACATTGTCGTAACAACCCAGTCGAGCGATGTCGGCGTCGTGTAATGCTCCAGTCGAAATCCGCTGGGATACATCTGGTGCACAGCATCGTCGTACAAAACAACGGAAGCTTTATTTGTGTAAACCTCCGCCATCTGCTCCACGATCGTGCTGTCAGCCTTGTTGGCCTCGGGCGAGAAATGGTTGCGCACTCGTCCAATCTGACGGTAACTTCCATCAGCAATTTTCAGAAACACAGGATCGCCGGGAGCCAGCAACAGCGGCACCGCAGAGACGGCATCAAATTCCTTTGGAGCCCCGGAGATCCACCGACTGATACCGGACACCACATCGGCGAAACCTCTGGAATCGCTCTGAAAATGGCTTTGAACCGCGACAGCAGCCCCGATGAGAAGACTCACCCACGTCACAGCACCGAAGATAATCTGACGACTTTTCATGGGGCAATATTCGCTCCGCAGATCAATTTCCTGGCGGCTTTCTTCAGAACTGACGCTGCTGGAGACAATTACGCCGTCGCAATATCACGCCGCCGCAAAACAGGTTGAGCTATTGCTCGCTGGGGACCAGACGTAAATAGTCAACCGCCACCAGATACGCTTTAACTGCCTCCGGGTTTGCGCCCTGAATCTCCAGCGTTAGCCGATGCGTGCCGGGCTTGATGGCAATCTTGTTGTACCGCAAAACACCGGAAGTGATCACCTCAGGATTATTGTAAAGATCCACAGCCGCATCAAGAACGGTTTCGTCCAGAGTCAGGCTGACAATGCCATAATCACTGGCCCGAGTCAGCACGATTTCAAGATCGTAAGTGCCTTCTTTCTCCACCGGCACTTCGAGACTCAACCGATCGCCCGGTTTGGCACCGGTCCACCATAGCTGATCGTTGCCGCTCCATCGATCGGCTTTGAAGCCGCTCATATTCTGACTGACGGCGTTGCCCCCGGTCTTCTCGACGATCTTCATGGTCTCTCCTTCGATGGCATTCGGGACCTTGCCGGTGCTGTCTTCGATCGGCGATGCCGGGCCGCTGAGGATTACCTGAGTCGGGTTGGCCAGATAAGCGATCATGTCTCTCACTTCGTCCTTCGTCAGAGTCTCCAGCTGACGTTCGGGCATCATCGAAACTGTTGACAGGCTTCGCTCTTCAATCTCCGATTTCGGCACCACAATTTTATCATTGATCGTCTGAATCGTCAGCGCGCTGTCGGTTTCCTGTTTCAGCAGCCCGTTGATGACTCGCCCGTCATTCAAGGCCAGCACCGTCATTTGATAGTCGCGTCCCACCACGGCGCCTGGGTCGAGAATATTCTCCAGGATGTAATCGATGTTGGAACGGTTCGAGCCTGTGATGTCGGGGCCGATTTCTCCGCCGGTTCCAAAGAGTCGATGACAGTTCTGGCAGGTCTTTGAGAACACACGGCGGCCGTTCCCCTTGTTGGCTTTTGACAGAACGTTCTTGCCGAGCTGTTTCTTCCACGCGGCTGCCTGCTCCTTGCGGTCGGCAGACGATTCTCGAATTTCGCCCCAATGCTTTCTGAGAAGGTCATTCAGTTTCGCATCGTTGAACGACAGAATTTGACGCACGTGATACGCGTGCAAGTCGCTGCTCGGCACATCTCCACGTCCGATACTGGTCAGCAGAAACTCCGTCCATGCCGGACGTGAAACAAGCGTGCTCACCGCGTCGCCCTTCACGGCAGCGTTCAGTTTGGAATACCGCTCCAGTATCGCTGCAGGAGTCTTGTCGTTTCCGAGCGTCGCAAGGGCCTTCACGGCCGCTGCCTGAAGTTCCGAATCGCCAAGAACAGCATCGCTCAACAGCACATCGGCCGAAGCTTTGTCCTGGCCCTTCACCAGCACACTGAGTGCCTGCTGCCGGCGAGCAATCTCCTGAGTGGAATCGCCCAACAGCTGTCGCATCGGCGGAAACACTCGCTGATCTCCAAACAGCACCGCCAGCTGATTGGCCTGATCGCGGATATCCTGTTGCTCACTTTTCAGCAATGCTGCATAAGTGGTCGACCAGGCCGATGGCATCGGAATGTCAACTCGACCTTCAAATGCAGCCATCATCTGACTAAGAATCTCTCGCTGCAGGTTCACATTCGTGGCATCCCCCAGAGCGGCGATCACCGCTGGCAGAGTTTCATTCGCTGCGGAAGCACGCCGCAGAAGATAAGATCGCAGCAGCGGAATCTTCGTCTGCATCGCCAGCTCGATCGCTCGGTTTGGATCTTCCGCCACCAGCGGCTCGGTGCCGTACCAAGTCATCAGCGGCAGATTGTGATCGTTTGCATCTTCAGCATGCGCCGCGAGCGCCGTCGCGATGCCCCAGCGTGAAGCGTTCGGCAATCGTTGTAATGCGGATGCGAGATACAGCCGGACAATCGCAGATGGATCCGTCTTCGCCATCTGTTCCAGCTGATGAACAACATTTTCTGACGCCTGACTGTCCTCGAGGTCCAGTTGGATCGCCCATGCCCGGATGTAATCCTGTGAATCGGCCAACAGCTTCAACGTCAACGCTTCGTCGAGACCATTGACCGCATGCAGTGTCCAGAGATAACGCAGACGCGATTCGACGGTTCGAGTCGCATCCGTCACGAGCGCATGCAAACTCGCAAGCGTCGCCGGTGAACAGCCTTTCTGCATCAGCACCTTGCGAGCCATCCGGGGATACCATTCATTTCGGTGTTCATGCGCGGCGACTAGTTCCTGCTCGGACCACTCCTCCAGATTTACTGCCGGAGCAGCCGTTTTCGCAGTGCCGTACGAAACGCGATAGATGCGTCCGCTGGTTCGATCCCAGATCTCCGGGTTCGTCCGATGACAGGCGTTCTTGTCGTACCAGTCGATCAGATACACGGTACCGTCCGGAGCACATCGCAGGTTGATGCCACGAAAGTAGTGATCGTTCGCCAGCATCAGATCTTTGCCGTGATGACCAACGTACGCGGACGTTCCGGCAACGGGTTCGAGGATGTCACAGTTGATCCGATTGCCGTGCACGTTGTGAAAGAAAATCTGATTGCGATACTCGTCGGGCCAGTTATCCCCGAGGTACACCATGGCACCGCAGTGAGCGTGTCCGCCACCGGCGTCTGCTGTGGCTCCGGAGGCTTTTGGTTCGTGGCCCCACCAGGCCGAATCGGCAAGGTTGCCGACATAATGCTGATGGTCGGCGATCGTCTTGATATCGTCGTAGGTATAAGGATTGAAGTGCTGGCCGCCCTGTCGATGATACCTCGCGCCCTGAATCACGTGCCACAAATGTGGAATCACACACGCGGTGATAAAGCCCTGACCTTTGTCGTTGAAATCGACGCCCCACGGATTGCTGGTGCCATTCATGAAGGCTTCAAAAATATCCTTCTGAGGATGGTAGCGCCACACGGACGCATTCAGCGGCAGTCGATCCGCATTCGCATCGCCCGGCTTCCCGACTTTGGAATGCGTGAAGACTCCGTGACAGCCATACAGCCAGCCATCCGGTCCCCAGATAAAGGCGTTGAGAGTTTCATGAGTGTCCTGCCAGCCAAATCCATCTCGCAGCACAATTGCGCCGGGGGGAACGTCTTTGGGGAACTGCAACTCCCCTCGTTCCATGGCTCCAGCCCTGGAACGCACTGCATGGAGGCTCCTGCCTCCTGAATCTACTGCGGCTGGAGCCTCGGAATCAGCGACGAACATTGCGTCATCCGGCACATCGTCGCCGTTGCAGTCTGGAATAAACATCAAGTACGGAGCCGCGCCGACGTAGACACCGCCGAAGCCAACTTCCAGGCCGCTCACAAGGTTCAAGCCTTCGATGAACACTTTCGACGAATCAAACACGCCATCGCCGGTCGTGTCCTCGAAGATGACGATCTTGTCTTTTCCTTCGCCCTCGTGCGCACGAAGCGGATAGGTATGAGCCTCGGCGACCCATAGTCGGCCCTTGTGATCGAAGCACATCGCCACGGGCTGATGCACCATCGGTTCGCCGGCAGCCAGCTGCACTTTGAATCCGGCAGGAACGGTCATCTGCTGAGCCGCCTCTTCCGGCTTCAATCCTTCTGCCATCTCCTTGCGTTTCTGAGGCTGCGCGGCTTCGAATTCTTCTTTCGAAACGGACTTAGCCGCATGCATCAGCACATGAGCGCCCTTCATGCCGCCACAAACAATATCCGGCAAACCGTCCTTATTAAGATCTTCCACGGCGAGCCCGCGTCCGATCCCAGCTTCGCTGTCCGCAAGATGAGGCACGAAGTCAACGACACCATTCTCACCACGCTGAAGTTCAAACCAGTACACAACCGCTCCAGCATCCCAGAGCGGACTCTGAGTATGATGCGACCAATAAGTCTTTCCCGTGACGATATCCTGCAACCCGTCGCCGTTCATATCGGCAAGCTTCACCGCGTGAAGTTCAGTGAAGAGTACTCCATAGGGACTGTCTTCCTTTGTCTCACCCATCAGCAAATGCTTTTCGAACTCGATGTCACCCGCGGCGTCTGCGCCTTTGTTCTCGAACCATGCCAGCCCGAAGTCGTGAGCGCTGAGGGCTGTCACCACATCGTGATCCCCGTCCCCGTCCACGTCGTAAGCGAACATGTCCGCACCGGCTCGGGCAAACGGGACTTTGCGAAACTTCCAGACTCCTTTTACCGGGCCTTCAGCCGGCTGTTCGAGCCAGCCGTCGGTAGCAATCATGTCGAGACGTCCGTCACCATTGACATCGCCCACGCCGAGCCCGTGGCCGAACGGATCGGGAGCTGTCTTTTCGGAGATGGAAACGAACTTCCATGCATCCAGCGGCCGGGTCTGATCGGGAAGATAAAATCCATAATGACCCTGTCGCGTGCAGATAAGTTCCGGAATCCCATCGCCCGTGATGTCTGCGAACTGCGGCGCTTCGTTGGCGACCGAATCCGCGACTTGCAGTTTTTCCCACAGTCCGGTGAGTCCATCTTTGCCAGGATTGTGATAGACAAAACCTGGTGTCCCAGGAAATCCGGCTGTCAGGATGTCATTCCATCCGTCTTTGTCGAAATCAAATACCCAGCTGAAGAAATTATCTGCGTAACCTTCACGCTTCTGCGGTACAGCCGGATACAGCTCATTCTTCGTTAAGAAGTCCGGCCCTGCGTACCAATGCGGCCCATAGACCACATCGGAATGCCCGTCGTTGTTCAGGTCACCCGCCGATGCGCCTTCCGAATAATAAACGTCGGTCAACTGCTGGCGTGCAAATGTCTGCAGAGCGAACTCGTCGGCCGCCAGCGAGGTCGTCCAAACGGAGACAACGATCAGCGTCACGAGTGTCGCAGGTGGAAAAAAAAGGAACATTAGTCGCATCGTGGGAATATCCTTGGGCGGAATCACGGAGGGCAGGTTCCCGGAGAGGGCAACTCAGTAGTCAGTAGCCGGTATGTTGTCAAAACGCCACAACTTTGGCCAGACACGCACCGTTTTGTTGCTTCGGGGCAACTCTCTCTTCCGCTCCGCATCTAAACTTACGGAGAACCCCATGGGCGTATTTCCTACCCGGTCGATTCTACCAGTCGTTTCCTGATATCTCCGGAACGCTCGGCCATCTGTTTTGTTCTATGCTGTAGCAGCCTCTCGTGCACATTTTGTGTACAGATCTTCCTTCGGAATATTGTGTTATGCAATCAGTCATGAGTCTTCCGAGCGCTGTTGAAGAGCTGACCTGTGATGGGTCGTTCGATGCAGTTTCGTTCCCGGCTGATGGAACGCCGTCCGCGGTCTCGGGCCGTCCGTCGTTTGCCGCTCGGCTGCAGTCGCCTTCCGTTGGTTCGAAAATTCCCTGGCGGCAGTTGAGCGTCGTGGCCGCGATCACCGTGGGTGGCTTGTTCGTCGCACGTGTCTTCTCGACAGTGCTGGAATCCGGCGTGCTGCCGCACAACCCGACATTGCACTTTCTACATCAGAACATGGTCACGTCTGTGATCGGCTTCGGGCTGGCCGTCTACGGCTGCCGCGTGAATCGATCGCTGATCGCCGAGCAGCAACGACGCGAGCACCTCGGACCGTATAAGCTAATAAAGCTGATCGGATCCGGCGGGATGGGTGAAGTTTATCTTGCCGAACATGAACTGCTGAAGCGACGTTGCGCGGTCAAACTGATTCGCAGCGACAAGGCTTCCAATCGAAAAATGCTGGCACGGTTTGAACGAGAAGTCAAAGCGACGGCTCAGCTGACACACTGGAACACCGTGCAGGTGTATGATTATGGCTGCACAAAGAATGGCACCTTTTATTACGCGATGGAGTACCTTCAGGGCCTGAACCTGCGGCAGCTGGTTGATAAAAACGGACCTCTGCCACCCGGGCGCGTGATCTTCATCCTGCGGCAGTTGTGTGGCGCGCTGAACGAGGCGGCACTGTTTGGCCTGGTCCATCGCGATATTAAGCCAAGCAACATCTTTCTGACGGAACGCGGACAGATGTTTGACATCGCAAAACTACTCGACTTCGGACTCGTCCGTCCCGCTTCGTTTGGAACCTGTCCGATTAGAAATGTCAGCCGCCAGCTTCAGGGGTCGCCCCGATTTATGTGTCCCGAACAAGCTCAGGGACAGAAGCCGGACTGCCGCGGCGATTTGTATTCACTTGCCTGTGTGGCCTACTTTCTGCTGGCCGGCCATGCGCCTTTCGAAGACGACAATCCGGTCATGCTGGTCGTTGCCCACGCCAATACACCAGCGAAGTCGTTTCAGGAGATCGGTGTTCCTGTTCCGTCGGATCTTTCGGCCGTGATCATGAAATGTCTGAACAAGAATCCCGACGATCGATTTCAGTCGCCACGAGATCTTCAGGAAGCTTTGGATCTCTGTGATTCCTCACAGGAATGGACCTGGAGAAACGCCGAACACTGGTGGCTCGACCATCCAGACGATACACATCATCTGCTGGGCGAAAACGGAAGCGTTTCTGACACCATCCCCAGCGTTTCAGCCATCGCCAGCGAACCCGACGAGACCTTCGTTTGCAACGACCGAGCGAGGAATGACAGTAACGGTTAAATCGAAGAGGAATAGACTACTTCGCAACGTTCGCCGCCGCTGGTTCTGACGGGAAGAACTTTCCAAACTGGTCTCGCATGGCGTAAATCGCCACAAGTGTGATGGCGACAAAAGCGATCCACATGCAGACGTCCAGAAACAGGGCTGGGGTGATGCGACGATCAAGTTTACGGTAGCGAAAATAAATCGTGACGGCCGCAATCATCGGCAGCGTTAATGCCTGACCAAAACCGCCTACCACAACCATCCATTTGGGTTCTTTAAACGCGAGGAAAAGGAACAGCGCTAAAACCGGGATCAGCAACGAGACCCAGTGAATCGCGTTTCCTCGCTGAGTCGGTTTTCGATAGGTCACAAATCCGGCGAGACTGAGGAAGTCCGCAACCAGCCGCGCATTCCCGGCGCTCGACAAATACAAAGTCTTGAACAGAACCGCAGCAGCCCCGATCAGGAAAACCATCTGAGTCCATGCGCCGAAGGAATCCACGAACATGCGTGACAACGTCAGGATCATGTCCTTGCCCTGAGGATGCAGTCCCTGAGCATGCAGCACTGTGGCACCCATAAAATAGAAGGCCAGCGTGGAAACTGTAAACACGATCATGCTGACCCAGGCATCCAGGTGCATCACTCGAATCCAGCCCCTTGCACGCCGCTCCCAGTCAGCTCCCGGCTGCACTCGTCCTGTGTAGCGAGCGTAGCCTTTTTCCAGACACCAATAGGGATAGAAGAACAATTCCGTTGCACCCACGCCGGTAATTCCAAACACGCCAAACGCGACAGCAATTCCTTCCGCTGGCATGCCGAACGAAAGTCCCTTCACCACATCCGGCCATGGAATCGGAAATCTGGTCGCAGGCAGCGCACACGCGGCCGCAACGGTCAGCACCGTCACACCGACCACAAGGAACGTGGTGACGATTTCGATACGCCGGTAAGTGCCACTCCACAGCAATGCAATCGCGGAAAGACATGTGAAGACAGCCCACGGGAACTCCGGACGATCGCGAGTCACCGCGGCGAGCGATGGAATCGTGCCCTGCAGCAGTGCTGTGAGTCCCTGCCCGACAGACGGAAACGCCAGATTCAAAGCCTGACCGACAGTTCCCGTAATTGCACCCAACTGAAACACTGTGGACAGCATCATGATCAGCCACCACCACGCGATCCAGTGAGTTCCCAGGCGAGGTCCGCTGAGTTCGTTGATGGCACCGAGCGTAGGCTTGCCGGATGAGATCGCGTATCGGCCCAGTTCGACCTGAATGAAGACCTTGATCAAACAGCTGAACAGAATCAGCCAAAGAAAGACGAAGCCGTGCTTTGCGCCCAGGGACGTTGTCAGCAACAGTTCGCCGGATCCAACAATCGTCCCTGCGAGAATGATTCCCGGCCCGATCATCTTCAGAGCGGACCACAGCGAAACTGGCGGCTCCTGAATGGCATCGTCCGGGAGCGCATACGGATCATATTCGACGACATCCGACATCGGGTCAGGCCTTGCAAGTGTCAACTGAAGGGGTGGGTCCGGCAGTCTAACGCAGAGTACCACAGCGTTCACGACACTTTGGGCATTTAGGCGATGGATCGGGCTGATTCGTGGGATGGCACGGGATCGTCATCGGTCGGTGCCGGGCGGCGCATTACAATCGCCCAGGTGTATTCCAGACCAGGATCGCCGGCCCGAGTGGGAAGAAATCGACCGACGATCGCCGCAATCACAAAGCTCGCGAGGTACGGGACTGCGGTGCCGAGTGTGATCGTTGGCTGGTAACTGGTTCCGAACAGGATCTGCCAGTAGCTCCACAGGAAGGAGATGACAATGCTGCACGCGACGGCAATCTTGACCACGCGTCCGTCACATTTCAGAAACATCCCCACGAGAAACAGCGACGCGAGTGGCCCGAGGAACATGTTGAATGCGGGAGCCATGAGGTCAAAGATATTACGGCCGGAATTCTGAGCCAGATAGGCAACTCCGATCGCAAGGGAAGTCACCACAAGTCCTACCCCAATGGACAGGAAACGAGCAAATCCTACGTCCGAAAGGATCGGTTTTCGATCGGGCCGCAAACGGCCATACAGATCTCCGGCGAACACAGCACTGATACTGTTGACTCCCGATACCAGCGTCTGCATGGCGTCACACACAAGCACCGCCAAAATCACGCCACCGATTCCAGCCGGCAACTGGTGGGCAAAAAAGTGGGGCAGAACTTTATCGCCTTGTTTAACGATTGTCTTACCATTTTCAACGACAAAAATTCCATCCGGCAGGTACGAAGGATGCTGCAGATAAAAGGCCAGCAGGGCCAGTCCGCAGAGTGCCAGAAGAATTCCGATCGTGACATCAGTGAACGCCGCGACAAGGTAACTTTTTCTGGCCGATTTCAGCGACGTCGTGGAGAAGTATCGCTGCAGAACCACCTGATCAGAACCATGGGTGCAGATCACCCAGAAGAAATTCAGCATCGCCGCGGTGACGACCGTCATGCGAACGGTCGGATCGAAGCTGAAGAGAATGGGCTTCGTATGACCGGCAGAGTTCTCTGCCGCCAGATTCCACCATTCGACAGGGCCGGTTCCGGTTGTCCAGATCACATAACCCAACGTCATGACGGTGCCGCCAAAGAGCATGACAGACTGCAGCACATCGTTCCAAATGGCCGCTCGAAACCCGCCGACACTGCCATACACGGTCGCTGACAGACCTACGGAAACGATGATCCAGTACAGGAAAGATGCGCGCATCATCGCGGGCTCCGCTGCGGAGGGATCGAACCATCTGGCAATGGGATCCACGGTATCGGCAGGAATCAACGTTCCGACCATCTGCGACAATGCCAGCGACCCAACATACGTCACCATCGACATCCAGCCCAGTCGCAGCATCAGGAACAAGAGGCTGCCGATGATCCGAGTCTGCACATCAAATCGTCGCTCGAGATATTCGTAGGCACTTGTGAACCGCAGACGCATGAAAAACGGAACCCAGACAAACAGCACCACGGTCATGCTGAGTGGCAATGCCAGATACTGGGCAAACATGGCCACGCCGTTCTTGATCATCTCTCCGGGAACACCCATGTAAGAGATGCTGGACATCAGCGTGGCCAGAACACTGAGCCCCACTGCCATCCAGGGCATTCGACGGCCGCCGAGGAAAAATTCTCCGGTGCTGGCCTCTCGCCGTGATGACCAGATCACAATGCCCATCGTGACCAGCAGATAGATGCCCAGCGCCAGAAAATCGATCCATTGCAGTCCGTCCCTCGGGGCAGGTGCAGTGCGAGCGGCGATCATTAAACTTTCGACCAGATGTGTCGTGTGTGTCATGAGCCACTCTGCGGGATACAGGTCGAGCGAAATGAAATGTCAGTGCCTTCCGTGTCTTCGCCTTTCTGACCTCGGCTTCCATGCCGTCATTTGCAGAGTAGCAGGTCTTCAACGGCGGAATCAATCAACAGAAGTCACCCATTTGAAAGAACCGAAGGCACCAGTCCTCCAGCACACTGCAAAGCAAACGCGTGTTCAGCGTTCACGACGTCGACGCCTTCGCATCGCCGCAAAGCGCTCAATCTGCTGGCAGGTGACAGCCGCTTGAGGCACTCATCCAGGCTGCTGCACGAGTTCCATCGGTTCGATGGATTTTCGCCTTCGTGGGACGATAATGGCTCATCATACATTGTCGTGCTGCCCGAATATCGTTCAGCCTTGTTCCGCGACGGTGCAGCGCATACAACCGAGCCGGTTTTAGTCGCAGGCGATCTTCCTGCTCCCGGCTGCATCCATTCTCAGACATTCGGACCTGACAATAATCCCATGAAATTTGCACTTGTGATCCCCGATGGAGTTGCTGACGAACCGCAGCCGGAACTTGGCGGACAAACGCCGCTGCAGGCCGCGCAAATCCCGCATATGGACGAAGTCGCCCGTGCGGGCCTTGTGGGACAGACGGACAATGTCCCGGCTTCGATGCCGTCGGGCAGCGATGTTGGCACGATGAGCCTTTTCGGTTACAGCCCGCTCGAATTTCACACAGGCCGCGCGCCTCTGGAAGCTGCTGCTCAGGGAATTGAGCTGCATGAAGGAGATTGGGCGATTCGCTGCAATCTCGTAAACGTGACCGACGGCCGAATGACCAGTTTCACCGCTGGCCAGTATCCCAACGAGATGGCGCGGGAACTGATCACTCTGCTGCAACGCGATCAGTGCGGTGACAGCCACTGGAAGTTTCATCCGGGTGTGAGCTATCGCAACCTGCTGCTCTACCGAGCCCGCGGCCTTGCGGCTCCGTTCAACCGACAGACCGATGGCACTCCACCGCACGACATCACAGATCAGCTGATCGCCGATTATCTTCCCAAAGGCGCAGGTGCAGATGTACTTCTGCAGTTAATGGAACACAGCAAAGAACTGTTTGCGAATGCAGAACCCAATGTGAAGCGCCGTCAGGCAGGGGAACTCGCGGCCACTCAAATCTGGCTGTGGGGACTCGGCCAGCGTCCTGCGTTCAAATCGTTTGTGGAACGCTACGGAGTGCGTGGCGCGGTGATCACTGCTGTCGATCTGCTGCGAGGCATCGGCCGACTGATTGGCTGGGAGGTTGTGGAAGTCGAAGGGGCCACCGGTTATCTCGATACCGACTACGCGGCGAAAGGCAGAGCGGCGATTGCAACACTGTCGCGGCCGGATGTCGATTTCGTAGTCGTCCACGTTGAGGCGACTGACGAAGCATCTCATGAGGGACATGTTCACGAAAAGATCCGCGCTGTAGAAAACATCGACCAGCACATCGTCGGGCCGCTGCATGCGTGGCTGAAGCAACAGGGCGACTATCGACTGCTCGTCTGCCCCGATCATCCGACCTTCCTGAGAACTCGAACTCACAGCCACGGCTACTGTCCGTTTGCCATGTGCGGAACAGGAATAGCAGCGGACTCGGCATCTTCCTACAGCGAAATCACCGCGGCCGCGTCTTCCATCGCGTTACCAAACGGATGGGACCTGATGGGTCGATTCATCGGTTAGCCTGTATTATGTCGGTTTGTGATTCGTGCAGGCTGCGGTTGCTTCATTGATGATTGTTGTCTTTGGGTGCAGGCACGGACGAATAAGTAGGTCCTTTCTGCCGGAATGGACTTTCGCCGCAAGGCGAACCCTGCGTGCAACGGGCGTCAGTCTGTCGACCCGATACCGTGGTTAACGTGCACACAAGCTCGCGGCAAGCCGCGAAGTCCTCCTCGGCAAGGAGGACCTACCGGAATTCGAGACTGCGAGTGTTATCCTGCGACCTGGAGAGGCAACTTTTCGAAGCGGGACGGCTTGTGTACACTTCTGAAAGTGTCTCCTCCAAACTTCACCGACAATGGACTGTCGCTATGCGAATTCCGCACAATTCTGTACCACAGCCTTCGGCTCTTCGCCAGGGCTTGATGCTGTGTGGAATGTTTCTTTGCCTCTTCGTGGTCTCCACCGCATTCGGGCAAGCGGCTGATGTCGCACCGGCTGCGGCAAAGGAAGCCAGTTCGTTTCTGAACGTGCGAGACATGCTCGCGGCGGGCGGCACGATCGGCTACGTCATCATGTTTCTCAGCTTCATCATGGTGGCTTTGATTATTGATAACGCGATTCAGGTCCGTCGGAGCCTGTTTATTCCTCCAGGTCTGGCCGAGGAGATTCATCAATGTCTGTCCTCCAGAAAATTCAGCGAAGGTCTGAAGGTCTGCGAGCAGCATCCGGGATTTCTCGGCCGTCTGTTGCATGCCGGTTTGGAAGAGGCTGGTACGGGCAACTACGCCACGGTGGAGAAAGCCATCGAAGACTCGGCCGCCGAACAGACGGCACGGTCCTTTCGGCGAATCGAGCATCTGGCGGTGATCAGTACTTTGGCACCGATGCTGGGGCTGATGGGAACTGTTTGGGGGATGATCATTGCGTTCATGGAGTTCGAACTGAAGGCCAATCCTCAGATTTCTGAACTGGCCCCGGGCGTTTACAAGGCCCTGATCACAACTCTGCAGGGTCTCGGTGTCGCCATTCCCGCCACTGGCGCTCTGGCGTTCTTTCGCAGCCGAGTCGAAGAGCTTTCCACCGAGTCGACGTTGTTAGCCGGCCACGTGTTTTCCGATTACCGCCGCGCGATCATGGCCAGACGCCACAATCGTACGATAAATGACTCGACGGAATCGACATAGCCGAATCGTTGATGTCCACTGATTCGCTTCGGTCATAGTCGCCTTTCGCACTGCGAAAGTTGCGAATGCGCTTCTTTCGCAGAGCGAAAGGCGACTCTGAAAACCGCACGATGCTAAGCACGTTCGTCGTTGAGTGAGCGGATCAGTTCTCGGTGGAAGGACGAATCTCTTTCAACGAACCGTCCGAGTGATTCGCCGCGGCGGCGGCGAGACGTGAGCGGAGGCTGTTGACTTCGGCATAGCGAGACATCGTCATCCAAATGGCAGGTTGCAGGTCATCCATTTTGATCGGCTTCACCAGAAATGCGAAAACCATTTCGCGACTGGCGCGAGTCAGCACGTCCAGTTTGCGAGTCGAACTGACAACGATTGCGGGCACGGGAATGGTCAGGGAAATTTCATGAATTGCCGAAAGGCCATCCAGCTCGGGCATTTCGATTTCTGTGATCACCAGGTCGGCGAGGTGCTGTCGACATTCGTGGATCAGCTGTGGTCCCGTTTCTGCGACTGCAACAACACGATGTCCTTCATGAGTCAGCGAACGCCAGAGAAATGCGCGCAGCAAAGGTTCACTGTCAGCAATCACGATTCGAAGCGAACTGTGCATGGTGTTGGCCTTTGTACTGCAAACAGGCGTCAAGGTTCCCGGCTTGAATCTGTGATCAGCAACGACTTTCCGGCAATCTTCATGCCACGCACACTTCGCAGCAAAATGGCCGTTATTTTCCGAGTTAGGGGGACTCATTACTGATCCGACCGATGTGCATGGCCAAAATTCGCACAGGCGTGTGGTCACGAATTGCACAGCCGTGCAGACTCACGGTTGACTGAGCTTCCGATCGAACAGAGTTCAAGGTGGGACTTGCCCTCTGGAATGCGGATCATCGGCAGAGCGGGATAGACATTATTCCGAATGCCTCGCATCTTTTCGAAGAGCCCAACACATTGGAGGCGATGGCAAGCTGCGCTGCAGACTGGTTCTGCTCGCATCTGAAATCGCACCAGTCCGACAATGTTGTGGAAGAGATGATCAGTTGAACCTGGGCAAAGCCGAACGCCAACTTACAGGATAACTGCTATCGACCGTCATGGGCCGTTTTTGTCGGCTGTCCTGCTGCAGCCTGCGAAGCTTGCTCACGTCGACGATAATTGAAAACAGCACAAGCGTGGCAGATCAGTCCGATACCCCATCCACCCAGCGGCCAATAGAACCAAGTCTTTTCCGGTGCCTTAGACAGATCCAGAGCAATGAGTCCTGCGTTGACCAGCACGTAGAAGAAAAGATGAATCCAGAACCCTTTCATCCGCTCTTCGTTGGTTCGCAGGCTGGAATGCTTGGATGCAGACATAAAGGGTTCCTTTGGCTGAGTCCTGAGTATCGGATGTGGGCGTGATGTTCGCACATTACAATGGAGCAACTGCTGTACCGTCCGGTCGCGGAACTTGCGGCAGCTAGGGGATACCCTGCTGCCATTGAAAACTTGCGAGAAGTCTGCGGCTCAGATACGTCAGCTGGTTAATCAATCGTTTCAGCAGAGGCCATGGCAAGTACCGCCATCCGTGATAATTTCACGCCGAAAAATAAACATGGCACACCGATTGCATTGTTAATGGTCCAGCCGACCGCAGCTGTCTGATTCACCAAGTCCTGGCATCATCGGTGATCGACATTTTGAAAACGCATTGGGTCCTGAGGACGGGACTTCAAAGCGAAAGACGGTCATTTAACAATGTTTTCCAATCAGGATCGACGCAGGATGAGCGATAGTCAGACTCTGTACGTGAGCAACGCGGGTAGTGTGACAGCGTTGGAAGAATGGAAGCGACCTCGCGAGCTTCGCGGAGAACAGCCTGGAAACAGCGCAGAGCTGCTTAGGGAAGATCGACGACCACATTGGTGGGAAGAACGTCAAGGGAGTAGAAGTACCACTGCTGCCGCTATGACTTCAGAAGACTCACAATTTCCGCCGGCCATCGGACTGGTGCCCGCTGCCGTCGTGGTTCGTGATGCAAAGTCGCTGGCTCAGGCTATTCCCGCGCCGACTTTGGTGCCACCCAGCAAAATGGCAGGCGGCTGGTTTCGCGAAGATCCGTGGTAGTACCGTTTCAACCACTGCTTGATTCGTAGCCGGACTCGTGAGAGTTCGGGATTGCTGAAGTCTCACGACTTCAGATACCCATCATCCGATTGACAGCCCAACAGTGCGACGTCGCCGGCCGGATTCGAATGCGTGCATCAGAGCTTACTCGGGCGGATCCTGACCGTCGGATTCAATGACGTACTCTTCGCCGTTGTGTTCGACACGGTCGCCCGGTCGCAACTTGCGGCCTCGGCGAGTTTCCACGATGCCGTTCACCAGAATTGCGCCGGATTTGATGATCACTTTGGCTTCGCCACCTGACTGCGCAATCTGAGCCAGTTTCAGAAAACGATCCAGCTCGATGGTTTCGACATTGTCCTGAGTGTTTTCTGGTTCTGACATGTTCGTTTCTGTTTTGACGGGCTTGCGGCAGCCATAGCGGGTAGTCGTAGTCGGGAACAGCGGGATTGTAGGCAGTCGATCTCGATCACACTATGCAAACGCGATGTTGTCGTCGCATTTTGCGGTGTTGCCACGATGTCATTGCTGACTGTATGCCAACGAGCACGATCGCAACTGTTCGTTCCATGAATCCTGGCACAGCCGTGCGGATCCGTCATGCTGAATTCCGTGACGCGAACGCAGCAACTGCACGGAGAAATCTCGCTGCTGTTTGACTCGCTGTTCAGGCCGGGATGCGCTGGCCGGGAGACTCATCGCTCGCACATGAAGTCGCAGGTCAGCAAAGGAGGCCTGTGAGAGCGCGGTGGCCGAACGGATCAGCATAATGGTCACACCACTGCGTTCGATTGCCAGTTGCAGGCGACGCATTACGGACGAGGAGGCTCGATCCAGCCAGCAGAGGATCACACGAACTCCCGAACATCGAGCTGCCTGTTCCAGCGCCCACAATGTTTCACACTCGGAAGCGGACGTTCGGCGGACAAATCTCGAACGTGCGCCCACGGGAGCATCGGGCTGACGTCTGGGCCTGACGATCAACAGGCGAGACAGCGGAATCCCCTGAGCTCGGGCCGCGTCCGCATGAAAATCATGCCGCTCATCGATCACCGTCAGACATCCGGGCAACACCAGCATCTGGCTGATGGAGCGAAGAGCCATCGAGGCTGCGGCCTGACCAGAATCTTCACTGATCCATTCCACCAGCGATGATACAGGCACGCCTCCGTCAGGCAGCAGCTGATCCAGAGTACTGAGCCCTGTCGGAATGCATTGAGGAGTGAAGCGGCTTTTTTGCGAAGAAACAAGCTGGCGGCGCAACTCCAGAATTGTTTCGGCACGAACTGCTGCAGGAGACATGGAAAATCGCCGAATTTGTCATCGCTGTGTCCTCGGAGCTTTGGCACGATTTCCTGCAAAACTGCAGGAAATTCATGAAAATCAGAAGGAACAGCGCATCCACAAAAAGACGGTTTCCCTACCCGTTGGCTCCGTTCACGACCGGAGACCGGAAATTCGTCTGTCGTACCGATCATCGGCGATCAGACGGCTGCGGTTTTAATGCAGTTGATATTAGCTGTCAACTCCTTTCGAAAGGAAGTGCGTAAAGCGGTTTTGAGTTGGCGAACGTTTCATTACACTTTGCGTCTTTCCGAAATTGTCGCAAAGGAATGGACCGATGCGGAACATTCGGGCCGGTTTTTTGACTGCAGTGTGCAATTCATGATCGTGAGCAGGAACTGGCTGGCGGAATACGTTTCGCTGCCAACAAGCGTGGAAGAACTCACCAATCGCCTGACAATGTCCGGGCTGAATCTGGAAGAATTTCACGATGTGCATGAAGGACTGACCAAACCGGACGTTGCTGTCGATGTGGAAGTGACCAGCAATCGTCCCGATTGTCTGGGCCATATCGGAGTCGCACGGGAAGTCTCTGTGCTCTTCCAAAAGCCTCTGACCATTCCCGCTGCAGCAGTTACGGAAGGCGCAGACAAAGCGTTGGCCGCGACATCGGTATCGATCGAAGCATCCGACTTGTGTCCCGAGTATCACGCGCGAGTGATTCGTGGCGTGAAGATCGGCCCCAGCCCTGTATGGCTGAAAGATCGACTTGCGGCTGTTGGAATCAACTCCGTCAACAATGTGGTGGACGTCACCAACTTTGTGATGATGGAATGCGGTCAGCCTCTGCACGCGTTCGACCTCGACCGTCTGAACGGAGGCCGAATCGTAGTGCGTCGTGCGGTCAAAGGGGAAACCATCACCGCCATCGATCAGCGTCAGTACATTCTGTCCGAAGACATGTGCGTCATCGCGGACGCATCACGCCCCGTGGCAGTGGCTGGCGTCATGGGTGGCTTTGACACAGAGATTTCCGATTCCACAGTCAATGTGCTGATCGAATCGGCCGCGTTTGCGTCACTCTCCGTGCGTTCGACCGCAAGAGCTCTGAAGCTGCACAGCCCGTCGTCTTATCGTTTCGAACGTAAGGTCGATCGCCTGTGGCTTGACTGGGCTTCTCGCCGCTGCTGTGAGCTGATCCTGAAAGTGGCTGGAGGAACGTTGCTGTCTGGATCCGTTGTGGCGGGCGATCGACTGCCTGCCGAACGAGAATCCGTCACGCTGCGATTTGCACAGATCGCCCGTTTGCTGGGGATTGAGATTCCTCCGGCAGACAGCGTCGAGATTCTGGAACGGCTCGGCTTGAAACGTGTCCGCAAAGACGACACCTCCGCGACTTTCATCCCGCCCAGCTGGCGTCCTGATCTGTTGCGCGAGATCGACCTGATTGAAGAGGTCGCGCGGATTCATGGCTACGAGCATATTCCGGCGGACGCAACGCTGCCGGTGGTTTCTACAGCAAGGACTCGACGCGAACGTGTGCAGGACAGCCTGCGGAGTCATCTCGTTTCGTGCGGACTTTCGGAAGCGCTGACGCTGTCATTTGTGAGCGAAGATGAGCGGCAGTTGTTTCGCCCGTTGGGTGAGATTTCGCCCGTGGCCGTGAATCATTCCAGCCGCAGTCATGAGAATCAGCTGCGTCAGAGTTTGGTGCCAAGCTTGCTGCAATGTCGTCGTCAAAACGAACGTCATGGCAGTCCGAATGCCGAGCTGTTCGAAGTGGCTCGCGTTTATCTGTCGGCCGGTCAGGGGCATCCGGAAAACGTCGCCGAGCCGCTGACCATTGGCATCGTGTCCGGTCGGCCGTTTGCCGCGTTGCTGGGTGTTGTCGAATCGCTGGCGAACAAGCTGGCTCCGCATGCCAAATTGACGACGTCCCCAGTTTCGAACCCGGAATACCTCGCCGGACGTGGTGCCAGCGTCAGCCTGAACGGAATTCACTGGGGCTGGATCGGAGAACTCAGTCGCGAAGTTCTTGAAAAATCAGATTTGCAGGATTCCGTATCGATCGCCGAACTGCGATTGCCAGTGATCGAAGAATTGTATGAGCCTTCCCGAACGTACACTCCGCTGCCACGTTTCCCTTCTGTTTCAAGAGATCTGAATTTCGTGCTTCCGGAATCCATATCCTGGTCACAGCTGTCATCCACGGTTTCCAAAGCCGCGGGAACATTGCTGCTAAGCACTTCCTTCGGCGGCCAGTATCGTGGCAAACAAATTGACTCCGATCGGAAGTCGTATCTCATTACCTGCCGCTTTTTGGCGTCCGACAGAACTTTGACCACCGACGAAGTGGACGCCGTCGTTCAGAAGATTATCAGCGACTGTGAGTCCGGCCTCTCCGCCTCCCTGCGTGCCTGATCGCTTCTAATAGTCGCCTTTCGCTCTGCGAAAGAAGCGGCCGCGTTCGCTTCTTTCGCGGAGCGAAAGGCGACTATCCTGAGCTTGCACCAAAAGAAAAGCCACTGGCGGTATGGCCAGCGGCTTCGTGCATGACGTTTGAACTGAAAGCCTGGAGCAGGCCGACTAGCTCAAGTTCAGCTTGCCCTTGCTGTCGCCATGCGCTTCGAGACTGACGCCCATGCGTTCTGCCATGGACACGTACAGATTGTTCAGCGGTGTTTCGTTCTCGTACTTCACATAGCGACCGGTGTTGATAGTGCCACCGCCGCGTCCGGCCAGAATGATTGGAAGGTCATCATGGTTATGACGATTGCCGTCGGAGATCGCACTTCCGTAGAGAATCATGCTGTTGTCCAGCAGGTTGGATTCACCGTCCGGAGTCGACTTCAACTTCTTGAGGAAGTACGCAAATCGCTCGACAAGGTAACGGTCGATCTTCGCGATCTGTTCCAGCTTGGCAGCATCTTTCTCGTGATGAGACAGCTCATGGTGGCCGCTGTTGATTCCGATCTCCGGGTACGTCCGATTGCTGCCGGCGTCGGCGACCATCAGCGTAGCCACGCGAGTGGAATCCGTCTGGAACGCCAGTGTGAGAATGTCGAACATGAGGTTCATGTGTTCCGGAAGTTCCGCGGGAACACCGTCCGGCAAAGCCAGTTCCGGAATCTCTCGTGAACCACGATCCGCTCGCGCAACTCGCTGCTCGATGTCACGCACGCTGGAAAAATACTCGTCCAGTTTTCGTCGATCCGCGCCGCTCAACTGAGGCTGAATGCGTTTCGCGTCGGTGCTGACGAAATCCAGAATGCTTCTGCGGTTTCGATTGCGTCGTTCCATATCGGCTGCCGTTTCAGGGCTGCCGAAAAGACGCTCAAAAGCAGCTCGCGGATTGACTTCCTTTGCACAGGGTGTCGACGCAGACTTCCAGGAAATATTTGACGAGTAAGCACAGCTGTAGCCTGAATCGCAATTGCCGGCATTGCGGCCGCGATCAATTCCCAGTTCGATGGATGGTAATGGCGTTGAGATTCCGATGCGTTCGGCAATTGCCTGGTCGATGGACTGTCCTGCGGAAATATCCGCTCCGGATGTTTTGCGAGGTTGAGCGCCAGTGAGATAGGCACTGGCGTTGCGAGCATGGTCACCGGCACCGTCGCCGTTTGCACGGGCGTGATTCTGTGTCAGCCCTTCCATAACAATCATGTCACCCTTGAGTTCCGCAAGCGGCTCCAATGTAGATGATAGCTGATAATCGGCTCCTTCGCCTGTGGGTCGCCACTGATCCACGTTGACGCCGTTTGCGAAAAACAAACAGGCCATGCGGACGGTTGGAGCTGCAGCGCCCGAGGCGCCAATGGCACGACCTGACTGCATGACTTCCAACAGCGGAAGCGACAAGCCTGTCCCGACGCCTCGCAAAACAGTTCGACGGCTGAAAGGTTTAAAGCTCATAGGAGAACTCCTTAAACACCTGGGTCTGAATTTGAGGCGGGCAATCAGAAGGAAGGAGGCCGGTTCATCAGCAACCGACCGGACTGGCTGTCAGGCAGCCAAACGAACAACGATCAATAATAGAAAATCTGTGCTACTGTGTCACGGAAGCCGGAGCTTCTCGCGTCCTGCTCTTCTTTATGAAAGGATCGGATGTCACGATTCCTTCCACAAGAGCAGAAAAGCGATTCCCCCGCTCTTTCATGAGATCCATCGTCTGGTCAACTGCACACTTGTCATAGTACTCAAGGCCGCGGCCCAGAGCGTAGACCATCAATCGTTCTGTAAACGTTCGTGAGAAGTTTTCCTGTCGGCCTCGAATAATAGACATCATTTCCGCGGGACCAGCAAACTTTTCGCCTGTGGGCAAATCGCCGGATGCGTCAATCGGTTTTTCACCTTCCTGATCACGCCAGCGGCCCACGGCATCAAAATTTTCCAGCCCCATTCCCAGCGGATCCATGGCCTTATGACACGAAGCACAGCCCGGGTCTGTGCGATGAAGTTCCAGCCGCTCTCGCAGACTGAGTCCTTTGAGGTCCTTAGCTTCTTCATCAAGCGGCGGAACTCCCGGAGGTGCTGGGGGGGGGGCATCTCCGAGGATGTTTTCCAGGATCCACTTCCCTCGTTTTACAGGGCTTGTTCGCCCCGGGTTCGAAGTAAGAGTCAGCACACTTGCATGAGTCAGCACGCCTGAACGTTTCGTCCCTTCCAGTGAGACGCGCACAAACTCTTCGCCGGTTACGCCTTCAATCCCGTAATGCTTTGCCAGCCGTTCATTCACGAATGAGTAATCGGCACCCAGAAACTCATCAATGCTGCGGTCTTCACGCACGATCGTATTGAAGAGCAAGATAGTTTCTTTTCCCATTGCCGATCGCAGAGCATCATCAAAGTCCGGAAACACATCAGGGTTGGGACGTACATCCGCGAGATTCCGCAGGTTCAGCCACTGCGACGCAAAGTTCTGGCCCAGTGAAGCCGCCTTCTCATGCTTCAACATGCGTTCAATCTGTCCTCGCAAAACGGTGCGATCAAACAGACGCTTATTCTCTGCCAGCTGAAACAGCTCTTCGTCCGGCATGCTGCTCCACAGGAAGTAGCTGAGTCGGGAGGCCACTTCGTATTCGTTCAAACTGCGTTCGGTGGCGTCACCCTCGGGATCCGCTTCTTTTCGAAACAGAAAATCGGTCGAAACCAAAATGGCCTGCACAGCCACATACATGCCGTACTCGAAAGTTTCTTTGTGAACGCTGACAGTCTGGTCGACAAGATCCGCAAATCGAGCGACTTCCGCATCCGTCACCGGGCGACGAAAACTGCGATACAGCAGCGGAGTCAGCACTACGGTCGCCGCTTCTTTCACGGACATCGACGCGGACGGCTGCGCGGTCACAATTCTACGATGCGTTTCATGCCACTGAGGAGGACTGCCGCCTTCCGGGCCAGTGATTTCAATCGTTCGCACGCCCAGATTTCTATCGCGTTTTCCCTCTTCAGCGGCCTCATTGTAGAAGTCGTTGGTGAACACTGCGGCGACAGCGTGTTTGCCAGCGGTGAGAGTGACATCGTGTTCAAACCAGCCTACTTTGCGTCGACCTTTGACCTCAAATTCATGAACTGGCTGCCCGTCGATCTGCAGTACCATCTTCGAAGGATCATCACCCGCCGGCATCTGCATCGCTTCAATTCGGACTTTGTATTTTCCTTTCGACACAGTGTCGTGATTGACGGTCAGTGTTCCGTTAGTGTGCAGGACGTAAAATCCTTCGCCGTCGATGTTCCCCTTGATTGAAGAATCGAACTTGTCGGAGACGAACTTCTGAGTCATCCCTTTGGAGAAATCTCGCGTATCAATCACCGCTGCGGCCACTTCTTCAGCGGCATCCAGATACTTCTCCATCAACAGTGGTGGCAGACTGAGCACGTCCCCAATGTTGTCGAAACCTTCTCCAACATCATCCTGCGGAAACTTGTCGGCCGGCGTGATTGTGACTCCAAACAGGTCGCGAATGGTATTGTTGTATTCCGCGCGGTTGAGTCGGTGCAAAGTGGATCGACCTGCATGATGCAATTGCTCGCAGTCAAAATCGAACAGTTCACCGTACAGAATATCGGCCACTTCTTTGCGACTGGATTCTTCGGGTTTCGGATCGTAGCTCGCTGGCGGCATAGCGTTCGCATTGATCATGCGATAGACGCGTTCCCACTTCTTACGGTCTTGCAACAGCTGGTCAACCGCTTTCAGATCGTGAACCGCAATTCCGCCTTCCTGCTCATCCGCGTTGTGACAATCATTGCAGTGCTTTGTCAGGAACGGAAGAATTTTCTCCTCCAGCAATTGCTGACGTTCGGCATTTCGACGCAGCACTGCGCCTGAAACCGCTGACGTCAGCTGGGCCGAGCCAAGTGCCGATGAATTGCCGTTAGCATTTTCCGAAGCAGGTACATCCTGCACAGTTGCGGCGACGGATCCGGATGCTGTGGCGGCCACGGGATGTACGGAATTGAGTTCGCTCGAAGTGCTGTTTGCAACCTCTGCCAAGTTTTCCCCAGGCTGATTGAAATACCAGTACGCTCCCAGGCCAAGGCTGCCAATCACTGCGGTTGCAGCGAACCCAATGAACAGTGGCAGCAGTGATGGACCAGCCTGATATCGAGAATGCTCGGTAGATCGCGAAGCTGTTCCACTGCGACGGCTGCCTGCAGATCCCACAGCACGATTACTTGTCGTGGGTTTCGATGGCACAACGACTGACGATGGCTCAACTTTTACATTCACAGGTTTTACAGCAGACGGCGAAGACGCAACGCGCTGGCCTGGGCTTTTCTTCTCTGCCGACAGATTCTCCGTCGACAAGACGCGTGGAGGAACAACACACTTTGCCGCCGATGGTTGAGAAGGTTGAGCTGACTCACGAACCGTTTCCGTTGCGGAAGATTCCAAAGCCAGGACGAATGAAGTGCCACATTCCTCGCGCGGACAGCGAACTCGGCGACCGACGTATTTTTCTTCGGCGCGAAAGCGTGCACTACAGGAAGGACATCGAAAGGACGGATTCATTTTCTGTGATCCGAAAAAACATCATCGACGATGCCCATAACGGACAACATCAAGAAGTGGAGTGACGAACAAGTGTAGAAGACGGTCCGGAATCAGCACTCAGCCAAACACCAACAATCGCTTCTGAACGGTTTCGGCCGGGCACTGCCAGCGCAAAACATACTGAAGGACGAAGGTCATTTTTGACTGCAGAGATTCGGAAGGGGCGGGTCGGAGGGCGGAAGGAATGTCGAGGACACTCCTGAATTGTACTCCAGAATTGCAGTCGTTTCCAGAAATTCACCAGCCGTGCTCGTCCTGAAATCCCGATTGCTGCCATAAATCTGCCGCTCTGCAATTTCCTATGCATCGGTGGCAGGAAAATCCCATGTGCGACAGGCCTTATTTGGACGATTTCTGCACTGCTACCTCGAAAATCGATCGTTTCACTTCTGCCAGTGCGAACGATTTTATTTTCGGAATGCACGGCGATGCAGAAGATTGGTTCCTCAACGCCTGTTTTTTGAGAGTTGCGGGCGCAATTGTTTTCGGCGACGGAGCGGCCAACTGACGCAGGTCTTCATTCAGGACCTAAGCTTTTCCGTGACATAGCACTATCGGCTCATGAGCACCGGGGCGAGCGATGCGGCGGCAACCTTTGCGGCTTCGCGATGACCGTTTTCGTTCCAGTGCCCGGTGCCCAGACGAGTGTTCGAAAAACCGTGCAGGTAAGACTTTTCGCGTTCGGCAGTGGTACGCAGTTTTTCAGCAAGCAAGATGTGCAGAAAGTTAAAGTGCGAAGCCAGATCCGACACGCGGTGTTCTGCATATTCAAGATCGGTCACCTGCAGTTGTCGCTGCATCGCGGCGCGCACCGCGGGATCCGGGTCGACCTGAACGGCCGCAGGGATTGTCATCACCGCGAACATTCGCTGTTGCTGCTGCACGTCTTCCGCCATTTGCTGAATCAGACGATCGGTGAGTTCCCAGGCCTGAATCCAATCGGCCGCTTGCGGAGCGACCATGGCTGTTTCCTCCAGACCATCTTCGACTTTGGCCTCGCCTGACTGCTTCTTGATGTCCGCATCGGTTGCAGTTTCTTGATTGGTTTCCGCAGCAATATCACGGAGTGCGCGACCCAACTGGATGATTCGCGACGAATTGATGACCCAGTTTTTCCTGTGCGTGCTGACTCGTTCGCTGATCAAATAATCTGGATGCTTGAGGAAAGCGTCGTCCAGAATAAGAGCGTGATCCTGCAGCTTGAAGAAGGGCCGGCATTGCATCGGCTCCAGCGGCTTCGAATTATTTCGAACGTCGTTCCCGGGAAGAAACGCCAGCAGCACGACGTCAGGATCAAACTGCCACATATAATGCCGGAGCGCCTGCAACTCCTGAGCGGTGCCCCATCCGGATACTCCGAAGCTCAACACTTCGATCGGTCCAACATCGACTGGCAGTTGTTTTGCAAGTTCGTCTTCCAGGCAACGTGCAAAAATAATGTCGTCGGCAACCTGCAAGGCTTCAACATAAGAATCCCCCAGCACGGCAACTCGCACCGTGCCAGCTGGCTTTGCGAGGGAATGCTCTTTGTCACGAAAACCGAGACTGTTCGTTGTGAACGAGGCACGCCCTTCTTTCGACCAATAGCCGCGAAAATTGGACTGCAGCCGACTGCCGCACCACGGATCTGTCGCGTACGGAACCGGATAGGAAATTCCCGCCACGCGCAAAGCAATCTCGAGCACCGCCAGGCCTGCAAAAGCACCGAGCCCAAGCAGTAGCAGTTTGAGTCGAAGTGTCAGCGGCCGACGACGGCGACGCGGAGAAGAATCGGACATGTCTGTCTCTATGGCTTCACCGGAGCTGGCTCGTCGGGACCGCGTTCCTGTCCCAGCAATTCGTAGTATCGCTGAACAAGCGAATCGAATTCTTCCGGCACAGGCTCACGATCCACCGGAACCATGGCGCGATCCGACTGCAGCCTTGCAACCTCCTGATCGATTCGCTGCTGCAACGCCTGCATCTCGCCCAGCAACTGCGACTTGACCAGATCCCATTGAGGCATCTCACCGTGACGTTTAAATTCCGCTCGCATCGCGCGAGCACGGTCGCGGACCTGAGCCACTCGATTGCGCAGTTCCGGATCTTCGAGCATCTCTTCAATGTCTCGCAGCTGGTCCGACCACTCGCTGAAATCGTCACCTGTCAGCGGCCTCGCTGCGGAACGATTTCCCCCACCACCGCCTTGTTCACCGCCTGCCTGCTCTCGCCCTCCGCTTAGCAAAGACGACTGCGATCGTTGCTCAGATTTTGAAGACTCAGAATCAGACGGCGACGAGCCTGCGCCAGCCCCGGGCTCCGAACTGCCGGATTGTTCCGACTTGCCGTCAGATCCTTTTCCGTCCGACGACTTATTGCCTTTGAATTCTGCCGATTTTACTGAAGATCCTCTTTTCTCCCTGGACTTTCCGGACTTCTGGCCAGAGTCGGCTGCCGATTTTTCATCAGCACTTTGCACAGACGGTTCCTGCTCTGTCTGGTCCTGCTCCGACATGTCCTGCTCGGAAGCATTCTCCGCGTTACTGGGCTGACCTTTCCCATTCTTTTGTTCCGACTGCCCACGGCCGCTTTTAGCCTCTTCTTCTGGCGATTGTCCCTGTTGCGGTGCGTCCGACTCACCGCCGGATTTGGAGCCCGATTCAGAACCGGATTGCGATTCTTTCGACTGTGATGCTGATGATTTTTCGCCGTCGCCTGACCGACTGCCGTCACGCTCGGACGATGGCGACTCGCCAGTGGCGCTCTGCACTTCTGCAGCAAGGTCCTTCGTCGCTTCCGCCAACTGCTCCTGAGCCCGCCGCAGCGATTCGGACTCGCTGCCAAGTACGGAATCGGCCGCTTTATCAATGCCATTTGTCAGTTGCTCGATGCCTCGACGAGCGGCCTGTTCGGCTTCCTGCGACTGCGACCACATGCCGCGACCTGCCAGGAACTCTGTGGCTTCCAATGCTTCCTCGGGTTTAGAATCCTTCAGCTCGCGCAGAGTATCGTACAGCTTATTCGAAAGCAGAGGCTCGGTTTGTTCGGCCTGCTCGACCATCTGCCTGGTCTGTTCTACCACACGGTTCAGTCGATCTCGCTGTTCTCCAAACTGCTTCTGAAGTTGCTCGCGATTTCTTGCGGATTTCAGTGAGGGCTTCTTCGAACTTTGATCGCCGGAGGCTTCGCCCTTCAGTTGACGTGAGAGTTCCTGCTGCGTGTCGGCCAGTTCTTTTGCCTGTTCCTGGAGATCTCGCACGGCAGCTTTGAACCCGGATGAAGTCTGATTTCGGAAGTCTTCCTTCAGATCTTCAAACTGACGCTCGGCCCGAGTTCCTTCCGAAATCGCTTCGGCCAATCGACCTTCGTCCATCGCCCGTGATGCCTGTTGCACATTCTCGCGCGCCTGCTGCATCTCCTGTTTCATTTCCGACGATTGAGCATTCTGCGGATCCGCCGCCTGATCCATCCGCTCGGCCAATTCGTCGACATCACGCAGCATTTCTCGCTGCTCTTCGCGCAGACGCTTGAGTTCACGTTCAATCTCCTGGCGTTCCGTTTCATTGGTCGCCGCGCGCAGCTCGGATTCCAGCTGTTTCAGACGTTCATTGACCATCTGCTGCCGACGAGCCAGTTCTTTCAGCCGATTCAGGACCTGAACCTGTTCACGCTGCTGCGGAGTTTGCTCCTGCTGCACCTGAGCCTGCTTTTCCGATTCATAACGATTGCGATCGTTGTCCAGTTCGAGCTGCTGCATTTGCTGTTCAGACGCGCTGCTTCCGCCCCCGCCGCCACCACCTTTTTGCTGCTGCTGTTGCTGAACCTGAAACTCGGCAGCACGCATTTTTAGCAACAACTGGACGACCGCCTGTTCCAGCGGCAACGCATCGGCCAGACGAGCACCTTCAGTGTCGTCGCGAACGTCTTCCAGCTTCCGACGTGCCGACGTCATTTCTGTCATTGCTCGGCGAGCGACCTCAGTCGTGGATGGCTCGCCGTTCAGTTTCGCCACCGCTTCTTCCAGTTGCTGAACGGCCTGCCCCTGTGATTCGGCGATGGTCTGTATGTCGCCTTTAAAGCTTTCGCCGCGGCCGCTGAGCGATTCCGCTCGAATCATGTTCCAGGTGGCAGAAATAATTTCTTTCTGCAGTTTGAGTACTCCGTCAACGGCACTTTCCTGCTGTTTTTCGCCCTGCTGTTGCTGCGATTCCTGAGGCGGCTGGCCGGCCTGCTGAGCTTCTCTGAAGATTTCTTCAAAACGTCGCACTTCTGCAAACATTAAATCGCTGTAGCTGCGGCGTTCTTTTCCATCGGGGCCGGTGTCCGTCGCCCAGAAGGAATACGTCACGAGATCATCCGGCTGAGCCTTCAAAGTCTCCATCTCAATCCGATGCGACAGTGCCGCACTTCGCATTGGTTCGGTCTTACCCACGGACGCCGTGTTGTCTGATGAACTCGATCGGTCTTCCTCGAGAGCCGGCGCGGCTGAAGAGGGCGCAAAGGGAACCGGCGAAGGCGGAGAAATCTGCTTGAGCGAGAAGTCCTGCACCGCTCCGCCAGACAGTGAAAATTGAATTCCGTAGTCCACCAGGTTGAAGTCGTCAGTTGCGTTGGCTTCTACCAGAAATTCCTGCAGCGGTGAAACATTGCTGTCTTTGCCAGGAAACGTCATCTTAATTTTGGCGGGCTCGTTCAGCGTCACCTTGATCGAGATCTGGTCTTCCTCGGCCGGAGTCCGTCCATCAGCATCCTGCAGAAAGACAATCCACGAATTGCTTTCGTGAACCTCAAACGTGGCTTCAACCGCCGCAGAATCGGCCTCGCTTTTTGCCAATGCGATCGACGCTCCTTCTTTCGGCCGCAGTTCGGCAAGCACGACCGGTTTGTTCAGAAATAATTTCAGAGTGACCGTAGAACCTTGCGTTACCTTCAGTCGCATCACGTCTTCAACAGTCTCCGCGCCAAGTCCCGTCCAGACAGGCGGAGTGATAATTGCGTCAACACGATCCAGACTCGGCCGAACAAAAGTCTGCACCTGATACGACGGTGAAATCAGAGGCTTTTCGGAAACGCCATTTACCTGATCGTAGAGAACTCGATACGTCCCATCGGCCACCATTTCTTCCATGCGAGCAGCGAAGACGCCGGCATCCACGGTTTCCGTCATGGCCATACGGCGAATTTTGTTCTTGCCGTCCATGAACTCGAGCGACGCGTGGGCAGGCACAACCCCAGGAAACCTCGCCACGACAGTGAGTGATGAACCGGCTTCAAGTTCAGTATCCCCGGGCTCGATCATCAGTTCTGTGATTGGAATCTCGCCGGCAGCCATCTGAGGAGCGTCGGCGGTTGCAGCAGACGTTCGCAACAGACCGCGTCCAAAACGATTGGCGGCCATCACGCTGGAAACCATGAGCAGAAAAGACAAAAAGCTGAGCACCGTCCAGGCCATAATCTGTCGACTGGAAACTGCCCCCGACCAGTCGCGCTGTCGCGCCAGCAAATCGGCTTCGTGAATCGCCATCGCGGCCAGCACCGAAGGTCGACGACCGGCCTGGTCAGCCACCTGCACTGCCGTGATCACCGCATCGTTGAGTTCTGGATCCGACTGTTCAATTAAACGGGCGGCTTCCGTTCTTGACGGATTTCGCACGAGCATTCTTGCGACAAAGATGCCAATCAGCGTGGTCACAAGCACGACCAGCAATTCGGGCGACATCGCGCCGGTCCGACGAGGCAGCAACAGAGTCACCAAAATGGCCGGTAACAGCAGCACAATCCAGCAGGCAGCCTGACGTCGAAGAATTCTGAGTTTCTGCAATCGTGCAATCACAGAATTTAGACTGCGTTCCAGAACAGTTCCTGTCATCCGTCAATCTCCCAACATCATTCCGCAGGCGGGCGAGGCGTGATTGTCACCGCATACCGATCAGAAATGCAAGGCGTACCTGTGGCCAGTCAGGAAATCGACGAATGATTCAATCGCCGGGCGATTGTCATTCAATGCCAATCCGACACGCTCCCGGCCGTACATGCAGTCCGATCAACTTGAACGTTTCACAACTTTTGCCTCATGCGACCCGACTGACTTGCCTCGTGCACGCACTTAATCACCCCAGAAGCGTGAAACTCTTCGTCGGGCTCGCAGCGGTGATCCGTTGCGACTCTTTGCCAGACTTGACGCGTGCAAGTTGACAATTTCATGCATCCTCGCCAGACTCATTAAGTCCCGCACACGGGAAGTTGATCATCTATATCAGCAGCGACCTCAAACGATCGCATCAACGCAGGGTAATTGGCTATCGACGTTTTAGAAGAACTTGCGAGGCTGATAGAAAACCAACGGGACGGGCTGCTCGTTAAATGGCGGACGCAACTCCGTGCTCTGCCCTCGGCTAAGGATCTCGATATCCCGACGCTGAACGATCACATCCCAACACTGCTTGTGGAACTGGCAGCTGCGTTTAGAAAAGGGTCGAATGAGACCATTGCTCACGCGCTTCTCGATGATAGTCCGCCGGCACACGGCATACAACGAGTCAAGGACGCATTCAATATCGAGGAGGTCGTTGCCGAGTACAACATTCTGCGTGGTTGTATCCACGACCTGGCAGAAGAAAACGGTTTGAACATGCGCGGGAGACCGTTCCATGTTCTCAACCGAGTTCTCGATGGTGCAATCGGGGTGGCGGTGCAATCGTTCGCCGTGCAGAAGGCGCTCGAGGTTCAACAGCGACGTGAGGAGTATCTCGCATTTGTCGCTCATGATCTTCGCACTCCATTGAATGCCATTTCGCTTTCCTCGAGAGTCCTTGAAATGGTACTCGATCGAGATAGCTCCGAGACGCTTCAGACGACTCAGATGTTGAAGGCTCTCAATCGGAACGTGCAGCACCTCGAAACTTTGGTCGGCAAGGTAATCGAAGAGAACACAAATCTCGAAGCGGAGATCGGCGTCAAACTGGAACGCCGGGAGTTTGATCTTTGGCCTTTGGTAGAATCGCTGACACTCGATCTGCACCCAGTCGCCCAGACCACCACGACTCGCCTGACGAACGCAGTGCCTGAAGATTGCGTGGCGTATGCCGATGCCAGCCTCGTGAGACGAATTTTCCAGAACCTGATCGCGAACGCCATTAAATATACGCCGCGCGGAGACGTCATCATCGGTGCGCAGAGCGGCGGTGCGGCGGGTGATATTGAATGCTTCGTGCGCGACAACGGAGGCGGGATCTCCGCTGATCGATGCCACGTTGTGTTCGACAAGCACGAGACAGATCCCGAGAAAGAGGGCGGATCCGGGCTCGGTCTGGCCATCGTGAAGACATTTGTCGAGGCACATGAAGGAAAAGTAACCGTCGAAAGCGAACTCGGCGTCGGCACGACGTTCCGCTTCACACTTCCCGGACGACGAAGTTAAGCCTCGAACCCCGCCCAGCGTACAACGCGATAAGGCCATTGATCCGATAGGCTGTGAGCTGATTGCTCTCCCGGGAACGATTTGTTCGCCTGTGGACGCAGCCCGTATGGAACATCAAAAAGGAGCTCTGGGCAGTCACAGGGGGATTTAACGATGGGGAAAAGTGTGACTGCGAAATTCCAAATAATAATTTGACGGCCCATAACCGGGACCTATGTTTAGCTGACTGCCGCGGACATCGAGCCAAACAAGGCCAACGAGACCCAGCGACGCAGACAATCAAACACATGAAACTAACAGCGTGGTAAGGAAAGCTAGGAGCTTTGAGGGGACCTTACCACGCTGTTTTTCTTTGCGCGCCGACCCGTCAGTCTTCGCTCAACACTGGCGAAACTGTCAATTTGCGGTATCCGCGATGACTTTTCCGATTTTTTCGTAGAGTCCGAGTTTGCTGATTGCCGATAGCCAGATAACGAGTTCCTGCACACGGAATGCGCAGGCCGGGTCGAGAACTTTTATTGTGATGAGTCACGGATGAACTTCGAATCACAACTCCGCGTCCCCGGACGACTGCTTGCCGCTGCTGTCATCATCATTGCATCGGTTCTGATGATCGCGACAGTTCTGTCGTGTTTTTGCAGCCCGATGCAGGTTCAGGAAGTCGCTAGCCGAGCCGTTCTTCAACGCGACGTAAAAAGTCGCTACCAGGAGTTTTACTCCGACGATCCAGTTGGTCAGTCCTCGGCATCAACGTCAGTCTTCACTGGCGCTTCCGTGACCGCAGCATCAACTACGCGAAACTGCGTGGACGAGCCTCAAATCGTGAGTTGCGGTTCAACGTCACTGGCCAGCCGCAGCGTTGTCTCCGTTGAACGAAGTACAAACTCTTCGAACGGCGGCCCTTCTGTCACTGTGCCTGTGACAATTAACGTCAACAACGGTGAACTGTTATCAGAACTCCTGCAGGTTCGTCAGGAAGTCAGCAATCTCCAACAGATGCGTCAGGTGAGTTCCTCAACATCTGCAAGTGCCGAAACTTTAGAACGGGAATTCTCGTATGTCGTGCATGACAACTCACCGGTTGAAATGTCCGCAGAGACGACCACCGCGGTGATAGTAACATCGGCGAAGGTCCAGTCGACCACGGACACAACCAGGCCTGTCACCGCAGCTGAGAAATCGCCCCATGCAGGTCCCATCGCGATACCGGCTCTTCCCGAATCTAAACCATTGCCGAGTCAGGATGTTACGCGAAATGAATCGTTTGAATTTTTCGAACCAGCCAATGCGTCACCTCCGCATGTGGAGCCTGCACCAGACAAAGAAGAAGTGAAGCTGGATAACCACCAGCTGAGGAATGCACATCGGGATAACTTCGTTCCGCCAGACGCAAAACGAGTGATGCCGATGTCGTATCAGTCGGTTTCGACAGTGGTTGAAATATCCGAGATGCCGCTGGATGATGACCGAGAAAGCGCCGAGCAAGAATCCACGCCTTTCATGGAGATTGTCACCGAAGCCCCACAGCCGCTTCCCGTTCTGGAATCCACTGAGGAATCGGATTCTCTTGTTTTCGAACCGTTGAATGAAATTGAACAGCCGGCATTGCCTGCGATCGAGTTTCCGGAGGCTCTGGAGCCTGCCGAGCTGACTCCAGAGCCAATGCCGTTTCTGGACCGTCGGGCTAAATTGCCGAAGGCATTCGAGGTTGTTCGAGGCCTTCCGCCGGAGTCCTTGTTTTACGAGGTCGCCCCAGAGCCCACTGAGTTGGAGGTCGCGTTCCTTCCTATCCCGACAGCAGACACAGCAGACACAGCAGACACAGCAGACACAGCAGACACAGCAGACACAGCAGACACAGCAGACACAGCAGACACAGCAGACACAGCAGACACAGCAGACACAGCAGACACAGCAGACACAGCAGACA
>CAMTWR010000009.1:0-68615 GCA_947085455.1 uncultured Planctomycetota bacterium
AAGGCGAATTAAAATATCTGTCAGACAGACTAAAAACTTCCGGAGGTCTCAAGAAGGTGAAAAGTTTGATCATGAACGCTCTACCAACCGAATTCCGCTCCAACTCATGAATCCATGATAAAACGCGCAACTTCAAAACTGGCGCCCGGCGGCTGATAAACAATTCATTTTACGTCTAAAGTCCGGCGGTTGATCACTCGTACCCGATCCCACGTTTTGACAGAGAACTAATCTCGCAACGCTTTTCCTGTCAGATTCAGAAACACGCGTTCAAGATTCGATTGCTGTGTTTCAACGCTCAGGACCTGAATCTTTAGTTCCTGAAGTTTGGCGAGCGTTGCCTGAAGTCGCGAGGCAAACTGCGCGGTGACCGGGCCTGTTGCTGTTGTCGCCGCATTCGAATTCGTTCGTCTTTGCAGGGCTTTGCTCTCTGTGGCAGAAATACGCGGATTCCCTGAGACAACAACGGCAGGATCCTGAGCGTCGTCTGTTGCGATTCGAGCAAGGCCGATGAGTGCGTCGTTAATGCCTGTCGTTCGATCGACATGCAGATAGACGTCGGCTGCCAGTCCCGCCAGCAGGTTGTGGATAGAATCGTCGGCAATGACCTCGCCATGATCGAGGATGACGACTCGCTGGCAGATGGACTGAGCTTCTTCCATGTAATGACTTGCGTAGAGCACACTACCACCTTCAGCAGTTTGCCGATTGATGCATTCCATCAGGTGAAATCGCGACTGTGGATCAACGCCCAGGGTTGGTTCATCAAGGATCAGGATCTGCGGTTTGTGGATGAGCGCGATGCCGAAATTGAGCCGACGCTTCATACCACCGGAATAGGTCGCAGATTTGCGGTTCGCATGTTCTGTCAGCCCGATCTGATCGAGCACTTCGTCGCATCGAGTCTTCAATATCTTACCTCGCAACTCGTAAAGTCGACCGAAGAACATCAGGTTACTGAGCGCGCTGAGATCCTGATAGATGGCGTATTCCTGTGGAACGATTCCAAACAGTCTTCGTTGCCGAAGGCGTCGGCCGTCGTATTTTTCTCCATTGACGATGACCTCGCCGGATGTCGAAGCAAGAAGTCCCGTGATCATCATCATGGCGGTGCTTTTGCCCGCGCCGTTTGGCCCGAGTAGTCCAAGAACCTCTCCGCCATGAAACGAAAAGCTAACATCCTTGACTGCCAACTGATGACCGTAAGTTTTGCTCAGGTTGCGAACTTCAACCACGACCGAGCGGTCTGACGAAGGACTGTCCTTTCGATTCTTGATCTGAATGGACGTTTCGATTGGCTTTATTTGAAGCATGTTCGACTATTCTGTTGCGACAGAGCTTTCGGATTGCAATTGAAGATGACTCGATCAAAACGCGACAATTAATATTCGAGCAATCCCGGACGATTGAACCAACGATATGTTCAGCGAACGGCACACGGAGTGTGCCTGCTGCATTAAGATCGGGATTAGATGTTTGCGGCTGCCCTACCACGGATTTTCACGAATAAACAGATGCTTGGGAGATTCGAGGTTAGAAGGCACGTCGGGAGCGTCAGAGATGATCGGTCCGACTGAATCAGGTGCACTGTTCGATGCGGAATCAGGAACAGGCCGAAGGTGATCGTCAAGCGAATTGCTGTCATCACCATAAGAGCATTGAGTCAAGTCGTCAGAGATTTTCAACATGATGTTAGCCTCCATGAATTGCACGCGTTTCAAAAAGATGGCCGGACTGCATTCAATCTGGCACAAAAGGTCGACGCGGGCCGCCCGCCTTCGTTTTCAAAACGAGAGATCGCATCCTCGTCTGCCAACTGAGAAGCAGCTAACTGAGAAGCAGGCAATTGTGCCGGATGTGGCCAGATCTCCAGCAACACCGCAGTGGTTGTTAGCGCGACGGGGCCCAGAACCAGGCCGGCCGGTCCAAAGACCAGGATGCCTCCCACAAGAGAGATAAACGCCAGCACCGTATGCTGTTTCAAACGCTTCCCGACCAGAATCGGCCGCAGCAGATTGTCGATCGTTCCAACGACGATCAGGCCCCAAAGCGAAAGGACGATTGCCTGCCCCCAGTGTCCATCAATAGCCAGCAACAATGCCGCCGGAATCCAGACAATGAACGCGCCAAGAATCGGGATAATTGCCAGCAAGCCCATCACGACGCCCCAAAGCAAAGGTGCCTGCACGCCCAGCCACCAGAACATGAGCCCTCCCAGAAATCCCTGAACCGCCGCCACAGTCAGTGTCCCATAGACCGTGGCGTGAATCGTATCGGCAATCCGAGCCAGAAGTCGGTCCATTTCTGACCGAGTCAGTGGCACCACAGAACGGAGTGCGCTGATCCCGGCGCTTCGATCACGAAGAAAAAAGAAGAGCAGATAAAATGTCAGCAGCAGGCTCATGACTTCAATGACAGATCCGCGAACCACAGACATACCCTCGGTGCTCAACCATGTGATCGTGTATTTCACTGTTTGCGGAAGATTTTGTTGTTCTATCCAGTCGCCCAACGGTGCGAGTCGTGGGTGTCCTTCCAATACTTTTCGCCATTCGCCCGATTCAATTCGAGCGTTCACCATCTGAGCACCGCTCGAAGCTTCACTGACGAGACGTTGTCCAACAAAGGACACCAGAATGAGAACCACCAGCCCGATTGTGAAGACAGAAACTGCGGCGGCCACATTTCGATTACGGATAATTGATTCGAGACATCGCTGCAACGGCACACAAATAACCGCCAAAGACAGCGACCAGATGATCGGGTTCAAAAATGGCATCGTCAGCAGATAGCACAAGTACAACCCGACAGCCGTGGCGAACACCAGCACGAATATTTGAACGTGGCTGCGTGAACCCCAGTCATAAGAAACGGGAAGAGGCAATTCATGAGTCTGTCCAACGGATGCGGTCAGCTTGACGGTGCCGTGACTTTCGCTTGCCGATGAACTGGCCTCATTTCCGCCGAGCTCCACAACTGTGACCTCGACCGCCTGCTGCATTTCGTCCAGTGAGAGTTCGGGCAGTACGGGTCCTTCGACAACTGTGAGTAAAGTATTCATAAAACTGACTCTTGATCCTTACGCAAAATGCCGGCACGAGGTCAGCGGTGGTAGCCAGATAGTTCTAAACGGACATGACTCAGATGGAAATCTGGCAATTCATAATCCCGCTCGAACTTAGTCTTGCACTCAACGTTTATGTAACGTGCGTTCACAGGTGGCAAAAAAAAAGCCGACGTGAATGATTCCGTTGAGAATCACTCACGTCGGCCTACTGATAACTTGCCCCGCAAATTTACTGAAAATGCGGTGCAATCTATTGAGTCGTCCGAGAAACTATTCCAGCCTGCTGCGGTTTATTAGTCCACGATGCTGGTTGGTACCTTTTAACAAGCAACGTCTGGAAAGCAATACTCATTCATGCGAGTTTGACTTCCATGTTGTCGGATTCCCGAGTCTGTCGCCCTGAATCTCCGCGGTCGACAAGCACTCCGCGTTCATGTCTCGACGATGCGAGCCAAAACGCTGCGCGCACGGTGTGCGGAAACATGTGCACCTCTTAAAATAGCAATATTGTCGATCGGCAGGGCTTGCCCGTGTGTTACAACACAACATCAAATATCAAGAATAGAGCGGGATTGGATACTCCGGAGCCTACTCACACGCTCACATTAATTTTTACTGCTTTTAAAGAAATGAAGCATTCTTATGATGACTCAGGGCGAGATGGAAGCCGCAGTTTGCGATGGCATTTCGCGTTTTGAGCATGAATACATGGGTCGCGGTCCCAAAGAGGTTCAGTGCTATCTGATTGGTGATCTGGTGCTCGTACGGCTTAAGGGAGTTCTGACGGCCGCAGAAAAGCATCTTGTTCAGACCGTGGCTCCAGAAAGAGGGCGCGATCTTCTTAAGGACGTGAGAACTCAACTGATCGAGATCGCTCGTCCCGCACTCGAGACTCTGATTGAAACGATCACTGGTTCAAAAACAAGCAGCTTGCACCATGATATCAGCACCATTTTTGGCGAAGAGGTCATCCTGTTTTCTCTTCGGAGCCTTCCGGAATTTCGTCCGGCTTCAGTTATTCAAAAGCGGTATGCGCTGTGAGATTTGACGCAATGCTCATGGCGAAAGTTTTCAGCATCTGAGTCCGGGAGTGTCGACTCATGGCTTTCTGCTTACACCTGCAGAAAATTGTGTCTCGCCGCAGGCCACACTTCTACGCCAACGTCCTGTCCTGTAGTTTGCAATACGGAATCCTGCAGCAAGGCCGACAAGTCGCGAGCTATCAAAGCTCTATTCAAGCTTCACGAGTTTCCCTTTTCTCCTGACGATGTTCTTGTAGTCCCACTGAATCAGTCTGAACTTCTTCATTCCATCGGGCGGCTCATTGGAAAGCTTTGAGGCCGGCAGATTGTCCGTGTCGCGGATTGGACGATATCGACAGGTCGTGAAAACTGTTTCTGAAATTTTCAATCCACGTCGAGTTGCTTTGGCGATACAAACCAGCGTGTAGGCCCAACCTGCGGTCGGCGACGAATTGCAGCCTGTTTGCCTCGCAGGAAGTCAGGTTTTGCAGCGTCGCTCAGGTTGCAGCGTGCAACAACCCAGTTGAACAAGCCAACCGGGGTGGCCTTAGTTTCCTTCATGCGGGCAAGATGCAAATCTTTCGCTCGTACCAGGCAAGCTGGCACGGGGCGAATCTGACTGTGGTTGAAAGTATTGCGGACTGCAGAATTACTCAGGGGGTGTTTTTCCGACAAGATCCTGCAACAATGAAACGCACCGCTCGGCCCACATCGCATGATCGCAAAGTTACAAAAAGCCAGGGACTGAAACATGAGCAAAGCAAACGATCACCATGAGCGAATGGCGAAGTTAACGTTTTCGTCCGTGTATCCACATTATGTCGCCAAAGTGGAAAGGAAGGGCCGCACCAAGGACGAACTGCATCAAGTGATCAAGTGGCTCACAGGTTTCACGGAACGAACACTGCAAAAACACATTACACACGCAACAACGTTTGAGCAGTTCTTCGAACAGGCGAAATTGAATCCCAACGCACACTTGATCAAGGGCGTCATCTGCGGCTACCGCATTGAAGACATCGAAAATCCGTTGACTCAAAAAGTCCGATACCTCGACAAGATCGTCGATGAACTTGCGAAGGGGCGAGTGATGACAAAGATACTGCGATCTGAATAGTCAGTCGCCACCGCCGGATTCACTTCATCGGAATTCGGCGTTCCGCGTTCTTAAAAACCTACAGGCGATGTGAGCAACGGGAAAAGGACGCACTATTCAAATACGCCAGGAGCATCGCGTCTGGCAGTCGTCATCGTGTTACCAGCTCGCCTGTATCCACACATTGCAGATCGCTGCCTTTCACTCGCTTGAGGGCGTGGAGATCATCGTCATCCCACTTTGGATGTGGTTCACCGGTGATGAACCAGTCGCTGCCATTGTCGGCCAGCAGCATGCCATAGGTCTTCAAACATTGCAGAACCACCTTCGACTGCGGTGGGAATTTCGCGATGTCGAAGTCTGATCGCAATCGGACGCGCAGACCCATGGGTGGCAGGTTGCGGTCTTTCGAGTTACTGGCCCAATGTGTGGCGGGGGCAATATATCCTCGCTGCGTTTTGCGAACTGTGAACCGCAAGGCGTGATGAATCGCACCGTTTGTCACGACTTCATCGTAGCGCACGAGACCAGGGAAGATTGGCAATCCGGCCGCGTCGGCGGAAGTCATTCCCGCGGTTCGCAGCCTGTTGCTGGTGAGATCGAAGATCGCTCCCGAGCCCGCCTTCCAACCGCCGCCAGGAAGCGGAGTTACATGGAACAGCTCGTACAACATCTTATTCTGGTGGTCGATCATCAAAACATGCCGGTCGCTGTCAGCAGGAGCAGTGGGGCCACCTTCGATCGGCGCATCGGCCGGAACAGGGTACGGACCAGCGTCGCTTTCGTCAGCGTACTCAAATTCCACAGCGACCTTTGCTTGATCGCCAGACACAAAGACATACGGAATTCCGTTGGGGTTCCCTTCATACTCGGCACCAAAGGCAGGGTGCAGTCCTGTCTCCAGTCCGATCGATTTCAAATACGCGGCAGACTTCGGATCGACCGGAAGCTGCGAAACATCCTGGTTCCACGGATTGTCAGCAGGGAAGATCTGCAGCTCTCCACTGGGCGTCCGGATGGTTGCTCGTGGATCGTTGATGGAGACCGGATCGGCGGCGTGAAGAGGCAGCGAGCTTGCCAGTGCGAGAAGGAACGAAAACGCAGCGGCCGCGTTTGACGACGATAGAAAAAATGGATTCATGAGTTCGATGCTCCTATGGCCAGGTGACAGGATGGAATTGTGTCAGTTCGCTGAGATCACTCGGGGTTCAGCGACTCAGGAGTCAGGGCTGCTTCTTCAATCACTCTTTCAGTTCTGCCAGTTCATCCGGCTTCAGTCGATGTTCCGGGGGCATGTAGCCGAAGTCGACCAGATCTCGCCCGACGTTCGCTGATACAACTTGGAACGCAAGCACTCCGCGATCGAATACTTCACTCCCGCTCAGTTTGAACAACTCACTAAACACTCAAGATAAGAGAATGAGTTGTCCCTGAAAATGGATACACCTCAGTTTTGCGTTAAGGCGGGCGGTGGAAAACAGCGACAGTTCTGAAGCTGAGGCGCTAGCCGATTGCTTGCTATGGAATCGGCTAGCGCCTCAGGCTCAGGGGAGACGTTGCCTCTAAAGTTACTCGGATGCGGTGATAATCCTGAGATTTGGAAAGGAAAAAGTGTCGGCTATTCCGCTGTCGGATTCCCGATTCGCGACGGGCAACTCTATACTTCAAACATCATGACTCAGCCCGAAACCTCTCCGTCCGGCAAATCACTGCCGATTCGAAAACGCCGACGAAAGCCGTGGAGAATTCGAATCATCGCCCTTGCGCTCGGGTTCGCGATGAGCCTGGGCTTGCTGGAGGTTGCGCTGAGACTGGCCGGGGTCGGCTTTCCGAACTTTTTTGAGCCCGACGTGTTCTGCGGATCCCGACTGCGAAAGTCGACTACCGGAGTCTGGACAAGTGAAGGGCATGGCCATATCAGCATCAATTCGCTGGGCTTTCGCGGCCCGGAGTTTTCACTGGATAAGCCGAAGGATGTCTTTCGCATCTGCGTATTGGGCGATTCTTTTATCGAAGCTCTGCAGGTCGATGAACCGGACACGTTTTGCACGCAACTGCAGACTCTGCTGAATTCACCTGAAGCAGACACACAAAACTCAGCGCGAAAATGTCCATATGAAGTCATAAACTGCGGCGTATCCGGCTACGGAACGGCTCAGCAACTGCTGCTGCTGCAGAACTATGTACTGCCATTGAAACCAGACATCGTGCTGCTGGCCGTGTTTCCGGAGAACGATATTCGCAACAACAGTCGCGTGCTGGATACCGCCGAGACACGTCCGTACTTCACAATCGCCTCCGATGGTTCTTTAATTGCCGACATGTCTTTCAGAACCAGTCAGCAGTGGCTGGTCGGCAACTCTTCGTACGAACGAATCAAAGCCAGCATCATCAATCGTTCACGCGTTCTTCAATTGGCTCAGCAGATGAGAAAGCCAACGCCTGAACCAACGGCTGCGAAACCGGACGTAAAATCGCAACTGATGGCATCTGTAAAAGACAACTGGTACATCTATCGGGATCCCGGAACTGGACCGTCTTCGGAAGCCAGTGCGTGGCAGGTCACCGACCGGCTGCTGGGCCTGATGTCCGAAGAGTGCCTCAGAAGTGAAGTTCCCTTTGGTGTATTCACTGTGCCGACTCCTGTTCAAGTCTGGCCCGATCAGAGCCAGCGTGATGCCATTGCCGCGGAGTCGCATATCGATGACTGGTTCTATTCACAAAGTCGACTGCAACTGGTCTGCAAAGAGTTCAATGTACCGTTGCTGACGCTGGCCTCCGAGATGCAGAAGCTGGCGGAAGAAGGTTCGGAATTCCTCGTCGGTTTCGACAACGCAACGCCCGGGATTGGCCACTGGAATCACAAAGGAAACTCCGCCGCAGCCGCAATGGTCTTCGAGTGGCTCAAGAGCCCCGATGGGCTCCCGCTTCCCCATAAAAAATAGCACGGAAATCGTCTCACGCTTAGAATCACAGGACAACACTTATTGCCTGAGGGGCAAAAATGACTGAAGTCCTTCGGAAGTGATCATGATCGCCGATCAACTGATACACTCGGGATCTTGTCGAATGCCGAGACTCGCACCTCGACCCTGAGAAGGGTGCGATGATCGGCAGACACACTCATGCCAACTGTGTAAAGTGCCGCCCCGCAATCCATCGAAAATTGGCGTTTATGCGCCATTCGTCGATTGGCGAAGTCGTCCTTCTCGACATCGCTTTACCTTGAATCAACCAGAACTGGACAAAGATATGGCTAAGAAAAATTCAACAGCCCGTAAAGCCGAGTTCTCAGAAGTCGATGTCACCCCGGTGATGTCGGACGCTGTGGAAAATGAAAGTTCCCCAGGCGTGCCCGACGAGTCGTCTCCTGCAAAGCCTAAGACGAAGGTCAAGGAAGATCCCGGCTCCAGCGCCACTGTTGGAATCAGTGACATCCGCAAAGCGGCTGCGTTTGCCAACTCGGTGGGCGGACTTGATAAAGCGATCGCACTGCTGCAAATTTTGAAGGTGGCGAAGGAAGTCCAGTAATCAGTTGGCGGAGCATCGTAGTGACGTCTGAGGCAGCTCAGAATTTCGATGCATTCGAACAGAGATAAATTCTCGGTCGCAGTCAGCAGAACGATTCGAAGTACTCCGCAGCCGTCTCAACTCGAGGCGGCTTTTTTTGTATCCATGCAGATCCCACACTGCCCACGATTATTCCGATTCACCGATGCTGCGCAGAACTCGACAGGGGTTGCCCACGGCCACGACGCCTTCAGGCAGATCACGAGTGACCACGCTGCCTGCTCCAACGACCGTCCCGGAGCCTATCGCATGAAACAAACGGCCTGGCATCACGCGCGTACTTTGTTCCCTGGAATGAGCGAAAAGTGGGAGATCGGCCCTTTTCGTGAGCTCGGTGCATGAGCAGACTCTCACATCGAACGGAACGGGCGAAGGATGACGACTCAAACGTCGACGCGGACGGAGTTTCCGCCATATCCATCTGACAAACGCGGAAACATGGCCGTTTTCGTGAATCCGCCAATTGGCATGGAAAATGAACTCATGTGACCGGTTCGACAGGAAAGCCGCCGGGCCCTAACAAAATTCGGACAGGCGTCCTCCGAGCCATTGCTTACATGGAATTCCTCGACTTAACGCGGAGCCAGTCTCGGTTTCGTCTGGCGTTCTTCGCTTCTGGAGTTTTGGCTGATGATTCGACAGACCACACAACGGTGCCGCGCTTTCACGCTGATTGAGCTGCTTGTCGTCATTGCCATTATTGCCATTCTGATTGCCCTTCTGCTGCCCGCCGTTCAGCAGGCCCGCGAGGCCGCTCGTCGCACACAATGCCGAAACAATTTGAAGCAAATCGCGTTGGCGATTCACAACTATGAATCGACCAATGCAACACTGCCACCAAGCATGGCGATCAATCCCGCGGTGACATCCAACAATTCGTGGTCCATTCATGGACGGATCCTGCCGTATCTCGAACAGGTGAACCTTTACAGCCAGATTGATCTGAGCAGAGCATGGGGCAACTTTCCTGTCATCAGCGGATTTCGAGTGCCCGTGTATGCTTGCCCGTCCGACCCCAAGTCAGATCGAGCTCGAGACACAGGCACCAACGGGATTTTCCTGATGCCCACATGTTATGGATTCAACTTTGGAACATGGCTGATCTTTGATCCCACGACAGGGCGGGGCGGTGACGGAGCAACATTTCCAAACTCAAAGATCCGCATCGCCTCGATTACGGACGGGACCAGCAACACTCTTCTGACATCGGAAGTGCATGCCTGGACCGCCTACACTCGCAACGGCGGTCCGCCCAGCACAGCCATTCCCGGGACGAAACCCCTCGTCGCCCAATATGCCGATTCGGGATTGAAGGATCGCATCTTCGTAGCATCGCAGGATGGATCGGGGCATACAGAATGGGCCAACGGTCATTCTCACCACAGCGGATTTACGACGACTCTGACACCTAACAGCGATGTGATCTTCAACTACAGCGGCATTGATTTTCATCGAACGGACTACGCTTCGCGGCAGGAAGGCAGCAACACAACGTCCGTCAGTTATTCGGCCTTGAATTCCCGCAGCTATCATACGGGGATTGTCCAGTCAGCACTCGTCGACGGATCGGTTCGCGCGATCAGCGAGAATATTGACCTGAGCATTTGGCGTGCGCTGGGCACTCGCGACGGCGGCGAAGTCATCGGCAATTTTTAGTCCGAGCAGTCAGATCCGATTCTGATTTCCCTTCGGATAACACTTAGCCGGACATCGCCGTTTTTCCGCTACCAGCGTTTGGGAATGGGCCGCCGCAAGTTGCTCGGAGCTTTGCAAAATCCCGAGTTTTAAAATTTCGCAGCAAAAACATTGACATATTGTTTCTCTTGGCTACCATGTTGCGACTGAGTCTCAATTTCAACTTGGTAACAGAACGAAGCTGGTCGTGGATCCCGTCCACAACGACAGACCTTTTCTGCGGGTGAAGCATCTGTTTCACTGTGGAACGAGCGGTACTGCATGACCGGCGGAAGTTGTCCTCCCACGGAAGAAAGCCAGACCAGTAAACATCACACCTGTCGAAATTCGGGTGCGGTGGAGACGGCAACGTCATCGGAGAATTCTGAATCTTTTGAACTCAGTTGTTCGGGATACTTTTCAGATGTCCAAAACGCTTTGCGAGATGAAGAAACAGCTGAAGGCCGACTTCAAGCTTTACAAACTGCTTGTCACAGACGCGACTCACATTTGCACAAAATGCGGGCGAGCGGCCAATGACAAAAAGCTGCTCTGTAAGCCGGAGCGACTAAAAGATTAGTAATTCGTCAGAGATCAATCGACGATTTACGGAACAGCCAATCAGGCAGTGCAAATTTTCCTGCTGAGGCCGCAGCCAGCCAAAGACATGGTCAGGTAGCCAGCCACGCTCAGCACAAACAGGTTCGATCGACGCCGTGTTGATCGAAACGTTTTGTGTATTTGAAGTGGAGATGATCATGCGTCAGAAATCTGACCGCATCGCGCGTGGATTTACGTTGATCGAGTTGCTTGTCGTGATCGCGTGTATTGCGATCCTGATATCACTGTTGCTTCCGGCAGTGCAGCAGGCACGTGAGGCCGCTCGCAGAACTCAGTGCCGAAATAATCTTAAGCAGATGAGTCTGGCGATTCACAGTTATCACGACACCTTCAGCCTGTTTCCGAATTCGGAAGTTGGTGGCACAGGTACGCTGGCAAAAGCGAGTGCGTTCGTGGCAATCCTGCCCTACGTCGAACAGACCAGTACGTTCACTTTGTACAACCCGGCAGTCGGGAACAGCGACCCGGTAAACATGAGCGCCGTAAGACAGCTCATTCCGGTTTACCTGTGTCCTTCGGCTCCGCTGCGTCGTCAGATTCCGATATCCAGCTGCGATGCGAATGACCGAGCACCCGGAACTTACGCGTTCAGCACTGGCAGTGGTGATGCCTGGGGAATGCAATCAACCGGCAATCCGCACAACGGAGCCATCGTCAATCCGGCGTCGGGTAAGACGTCCATGCGAGACATCACGGACGGTTCATCGAACACCCTGCTGGTCGGAGAAGCCGCATGGAATCTTCCCGACTATCTCTTTACGTCCGGCCCATGTGCTGGTCAGCAGCGATGGGGTTTCAGCTATTGGTCATCTCCGTATCCGTTGGCCACAGCATTCACAACCATGGCTCCGTTCAATCCGAAATCGGGAGGCGTGAATGTCCTGTCGCGGTTTCGCAGCGAACATATCGGCGGCGTTCAATTTGCGATGGCGGATGGATCGGTTCGATTTGTCAGTGAGAACATCAGTCAAATTATTCTTGATGCCACCGGAACTCGCGCGGGCGGGGAGGTGTTCGGTGAGTTCTGATCACCCCGTCTCATTCTCATCCCAGATTTTCAAACGACGAGCATGGACTGCGAACCTCATCTGCGGAATGGCACTACTGTGTTCAAACAGCGGTTGCGGTCACGACGATGGTCCCCGGAAGTACGCCATCTCAGGCACTATCACCCTCAATGGGACCCCGCTGAAATCGGGAGTCGTCCGCTTGATTCCGCTCGAACCTGATGCCGGCCCCGGAACAACGGAACTGGTGACAGAAGGCGCTTTTTTGTTTACCGAAAAAAATGGCCCGGTCGCTGCCGAACACCGAGTTGAAATTGAAGCGACTGATCATCAAGCATTTGCGATGGACGATGAAGCGGCGTTCACTTCTTACGTAAAAGCCACGGGCCGGTCTCCGTTCGCCAGAAACCCGATTCCTGCCATCTACAATACGGCATCTCAGTTGACAGCACGGATTGCGGAAGCTGAAGATCAGACATTCGCTTTTGAACTCAAGTCGCGTCCTCTTCGATCTGGAAAACAGCACATCGTCAACGATCAACATCGTGTTCCGTGATCCAAAGGGACCACAGCTTCCTGCGCGAAACGATTCGCCAGGTCGCTGATTTTTTCGCTCATCAAAAACAAAACATAATCAAGGGTGTAGTATGAAGTACTGTTTTCACGCGACGGGCCTGACGGTCGCTCTCCTTCTGTGTTCCATTGCCAATTCCCATTTTGTGTGGGTTCTAAAGTCCGGCGACAAAGTTCAGGTTCATTTCAGTGAATCGATTGACGCTCCAGAACCGGAACTTCTCAAAAATGTGGCGGCTGCACATGTGTGGGCCATTGTGCCCGGAGACCACGGACAAACGAAAACGACCGACGTCGAACTGGTGCTGGCCGACGATTCCCTAAGCGGCGTTCCGGATTCCAACGCGACCGCAATTGTGCTGGCTCACGACTATGGCATTGTTACCAAAGGCGAATCCACATTTCGGCTGCAGTATCTTGCCAAACAGCATCTGTCTCCGCTGCCGGGACAATGGTCGGCGATCAACGATGGTGAGCGACTGCCCCTGGAAATTACGCCTGCATGGCATGGTCACCGCCTGCAATTCGCAGTGACCTGGAACGGCAAACCGGCGCCCGGAGTCGAAGTGACTGCGGGCGGATGCGGGCTCGAAGAAACCCTGACAACCGATGATCAAGGCCTCGTCTCGTGTGAACCGAAAACCGACGGGCTGCTTTCCGTTCGGGCAAAAATGGTAGAGCCGACCAGTGGTCAGCTGGATGGGAAAACTTTTGACTCCGTCCGCACTTATTCCACTCTGACGGTGCCTGTCCAACTGCCCGTTCTGAAGTCAGCCAGGCACCAGCTTTCACCATTGCCAAAAGGTATCACCAGTTTTGGTGCAGCGATCGTCGGGGATGATCTGTATGTCTACGGCGGTCAATGTGGCGAGGCTCATCATTATTCAGAGAACGGACAGTCGAACGAACTTCTCCGGTTGTCGCTGACGAAAGAGAACGCAACATGGGAACTATTGGAAGGCGGTCCACGGCTTACTGGACTGGCTCTTGTCGAACATCACGGCAAACTCTACCGCGTCGGTGGATTCACTGCGAAGAATGGCGACAATCAGGATCAAAGCCTTTGGTCACAGACAAGTTTTGCTTCCTACGATCCGACCGCAGGAACATGGACGGAACTGGCTCCGCTTCCGGAAGGCCGATCATCGCACGATGCCGCAGTATTGAACGGAAAGCTCTATGTCGCCGGCGGATGGAACATGCAGGGCCCGGACAACACGACGTGGCATACAACGGCCATCGTTTGTGATTTGAATGAGCCGAACTCGGCATGGACGACTGTGCCCATGCCCGCATTTCAGCGCCGCGCGGTAAGTCTGGCGGCCTGCAACGGCAAACTGTATGTGATGGGCGGCATGCAGGAGAACGGTGAGACGACAACCGAAGTCGCGATTTTTGATCCCCACGCCAATGCATGGACTGCGGGACCATCGCTGCTGGGCACCGGCATGGAGGGATTTGGCAGTTCAGCGTTTGCAGTTGGCGATCGGTTGATTGTCACCACAATGTCGGGTGCGGTGCAGGTTCTAAAGCAGGATCAGTCCGATTGGACATGCGCGGGACTGATGACGGAACCTCGCTTCTTTCATCGTCAGCTTACCACGACGGACGGACGAATTTTGCTGGTCGGCGGTGCCAGTATGAAAACCGGCAAGACGAATACTGTGGAACTGATGGAGTTTATCAATACCTCAAAGATCGAGTGATCTGGTACAGCGGCATATGTCCCAGAGAACGTTTCCCAAACGTCCCACGAATATGATGAATAGTCCGGGCAGGAGTGCAGTAAGTTTGAATCGCAATTTCCACAGGCCTTCAGAACATTCTTCGACGCCATCCGGCTTGCCCCCGTCTGCCTCCTCGGTCGGCAAGTCGGTGGCGTCTGGAATCCCCATGGTTCACTTTGAGGAACTCGCGCAGGGAGCGACCAGCGTGCAAATTTCGCTCGGCACAGAGATCTATGTTCTGCGAAAGACGCATGCGGGAAAGCTGATTCTGAACAAGTAGCGGCCAAGTTCGGATTGAAATTTCCGACTAACAGAGTTCCCCGAGCAGTGAAACTTCCACACGGCTGAAGTTGCACGGGACCGCATTGTCAGTCAGCACGAAGGCAGTGCAGATGTGAATCGGTGCGATACAGCATTCGATTTTTCACCAGAGCAGGGGACGCCGTGATGCGTTCGTCGAGTTGATTTGTTGCGAGAAGCTGGAACGTTCTGCCGGCTTCTACAACAAAGGTCGTTCCGTCATTGTTGCTCAGATAGATTCGGCCATCGCTGGCGACCGGCGAAGAGTTGCAGTTTCCGCCCAGGCGCTGTCGGTACTGTTCGTGTCCCGACTGACCATCAAGACAAACTAACACGCCGTTGTCCATCAGAACATACAGCAGCCCCTGATAGACCAGCAGAGAAGGTTCCACCGGGCCCGGTTTTTCGTTGACCCAGACCACTTCCGGCGGCTTTCCATCCGGCATCAGTCGCAGAGCGTGGATGGCACTTTGACGCCACAATTGCGTGAATACGATCCCGTCGGCGTACACCGGACTGACGATGATCTCGCCGTTGTAGGGTCCTTCGCCTTCGCCGTATGTCCACAGTTCCGTATGACTTTTGGCATCATACGCCGTCAGTCGATGCTTGCCCGGTACCAGAAGATCACGCTGATCGTGATGCTCGACCACCAGCGGCGTGGCATGAGCCGTTCCGATCGGGCGATCTTTCTTCCACGCGATCTCGCCCGTGTTTTCCTTCAAGCCAATCAGATAGCAGGGCCCTGTGTGATGATCCCATGGGAAAATTACACCTTCCTTGCTGACAACCGGACTCACGGCATAGCCCCACGCCATCTTGGGATCACCAAACTCGGGGATGTATCGCTTCACCCATTTGAGTTTTCCATCATGGGAGTAGCAGGCGATATCGGCGTTTCCAAAGGCCACATAGATGGCATCGTCGGTGATCGCCGGAGTGTTCACGGCCAGATTGGATTTTTCATGAGTCCGCTGGTTTGTGCCGAATCCAAAATCGTGTCGCCACCGTTCTTTTCCATCCGAAAGATTCAGACACAGTGTCAACAGGGAGTGCTTTTCATCAGTCACGACTTCCGTCGTCACAACGACAAATTCACCATAAACTACCGGCGAACTTGTACCCCAGCCGGGCAGTGAGACGGTCCATTCGTGATTGTCAGTGTTGGTCCAGTGAATCGGTGGGTTCATCCCATCGGCGACACCGTCCGCACGCACTCCTCGCCAATGAGGCCAGTTTGTACTGGCCGCTGTCAGCGACTGTCCTTCCGGTGCAGACGCATTCTCCGCCGCCGGATCGTGACCTCGACCCGCCTGAGGAATCACAAGAAGAGAGCACAGAAACAGAACACGAACAAGGAAACGCATACGCGTGATTCCTTATAGAGGATGGGACGGAGAACTTGTGCACGGGCGAGTTCGAGTGAGGGTAACTCTTTTTCGGAACTTCTCAACGAGCCGGTACAGGTTAAAAAAAATCGGCTAAGATAGGCATCAACAGCTGCCTCGGATTTTCCTGCCGTTTTTCCTGGAGCCCGTTCAGTCATGTTTCGACTGTCCGCAGCACTACTTGTAATGGTCCTTGTTCCCGGTCGATCTGCATTAGCGCAGCTGGAACATGAACAGGAACCGATCAACTACAGCCGGACCGAAGCGAGTGACCGAGTCGCACAGTTGATCGCGCACATGGAACTCGGAGAGATCCGGTTGGAATGGGACTCGAAACATGGGTACCTGTCATCGCTGATGAACCATTTGGATGTGCCGATTTCCAGTCAGACGCTGGTCTTTTCGAAGACAAGCCTTCAAATCAGCCGCATCGCACCACGAACGCCCCGCGCCGTTTACTTCAATGATGACATCTACATTGGATGGGTTCAGCGCGGAGACGTGATTGAGATCTCGGCGGCCGATCCGCAACTTGGTGCCACATTTTACACGCTTCAGCAACAGCCGACTGACAAGCCAATTTTGCACCGAGAGACTTCACGCTGCCTGCAATGTCATGGATCGACTCATACCCGGCGAGTCCCCGGACATATCGTGAGATCCGTTTTTCCTGATTCCGGCGGTCAGCCCATCTTTCGTTTGGGAACTCACCTGACAGATGATACCAGTCCGTTCGCAGAGCGATGGGGAGGCTGGTATGTCACCGGCACTCATGGACGCCAGCGACATATGGGTAACAACTGGATCGTTGATGACAGTGTGTCGGAAAATCTTGACGTGGAAGCCGGGGCCAATGTGACCGAGCTGGCATCACACTTTGACGTCAGTCCTTACCTGTCCTCACACAGCGACATCGTAGCACTCATGGTTCTGGAACATCAGGCCACGATGCACAATGTTCTGACTACCGCGAACCACTCGGGCCGCATCACCGCCCGAGATGCCCTCATCATGAACAAGGCACTCGAACGCTCCCCGGATTTTGAATCCGAATCCACCACACGACGCTACTCGTCCGCAGCGGAGAACGTCGTTAAGGCCTTGTTGTTTTGTGGTGCCGTTCCGTTAGTCGATCCCGTGCAGGGAACGAGCCAGTTTCAACAAGAGTTCGCGGCGGCCGGGCCAGTGGATTCCAAAGGCCGCAGCCTCCGACAATTCGATTTGAAGACTCGGCTGTTTCTGTACCCTTGCAGTTTTCTGATCGCTTCGGAATCCTTTCAACAGCTGCCAGCCGGAGTTCAGACACGCGTCTGGCAAAGACTGGATGCAATCCTGTCCGGACAGGACAACGGGCCGCAGTTCGCTCATCTGTCGCCCGAGGATCGCCTTGCGATTCGTGAGATCGTGACGGAGACATGTCCGGAGGCGTGGCCCGACGCTAAAGACACAACAGCCCTTAAAACAGACGTGCCGTAAGAGCCACGCAATTCTGCAAACCACGACGACAGAACCCGCGTCTCGTCGCCCTCAATTTAGTAGCGGAACGCGTCAGAAATTTCGGCTCAGTGACGGGATAGGGCAGCATTCCGATTACTTTGGTGCCGCCGGGAAGACTATTTCCCTGTCAAACCGAGTACCGCTGGGCCAACGCTACCACGGAACCCGCATCTGCTTTTAACAGCCGTTTCATTCCCATTCGGAACTCTGCTTGCCTGTGGGCACATTCAATGACAAACTACCGGCAATGAATGGCCGTCGAATTTCGAACGAATGCAGATCGCGACGTGTTCGCGAAAATTTCGGCCTTTCTTTATCGACAGTTTTTTTGACCGGGTCACTTCATCATGCCAGCGATCTCGATTCCCTGTCCGGCCTGCAAATCTTTATTGAAGCTGCCCGACACGAGTCTCCTCGGTAAAAAAGCCAAGTGCCCAAAGTGCGCCCACCGCTTTGTGTTGGCGTTGCCTGTCGAAGACGAAGTACCACTCCAATTGGCCGATGTTCCCGTCCTGCCGCTGGCACCCAAAATGGGTAAGGCCGCAAAATGGGTTCCTGATGATTTTCCACCGGCCTCACCATCGATCCCTGTCGCGCCGTCCATGCCGTTCGGCCCTTCATCCGTGGAACCAGCTGCCAGCGCAAACCCAGCTGTCGATCCGTTCGATTTTGCGGCAGCAACCAACAGTAGTGCAGACAGTTCTGCATTTTCACCGAAGGCCCGCACGACCCCCACAGCGGAGTTGGATTTTGCCACTCCCGCATCCGCTTCTCCCACGGCGGCATCTCCGACGCAGCGCAAGCCTGTAAAGAAACGCAGTCGTAGTCGCCGCACGGGATTGATTGCGATGGGAATCATGACTCTCGTTGTGGTTGCTGGCGGCTACGCGGCATTCGAGTTCAATAAACAACAGGCCACGCAGGTCAAACAGGCTCCCGCAGTCAATGTTGGCTGGGAACAGAAGAAGGTAGAACTGGCGACTTCCAACGATACAGTGCAGTCGCTGAGCCCGACATCCGGCAAAAATATTCCGCTCGACTATCTTCCCTTCACACCGCATTTGCTGTGTCACCTGCATCCCCAGGAATTGTGGAAGAAAAATGACCGTACAACCGTGGAGTTTCAGGCCACGCTCGGGGATCTGGGGATCTGGCTGCAGGAACAGATTCGCCTGAGGACTCGGTTTGAACCGGAAGAAATTGCAGAGCTTACCTTTGCCGTAAATTTCGGTGCGAGGATGTCTGCCCCGGATATTGCGGCGGTTGTGCGGCTTCGAGAACCGCAGACGAAAACGGATCTCATGAAGCGGTTCAAAGGACAACGACGGCCGGATCCGAATGTGGAAGTTTACGACTCTACCGATTTCAGCTTTCTGCTGATTGATGATCAAACATTTTCCGTTGCGCCTGTGGCCATGTCTGAAGAACTGGCAATGTCGCGTCAGGATTCGGCTTTGGCATCACCCGACATGGAGCCTCTTTTGCAGGAATCGGATCGGGACCGCCATGTCACGCTGCTGTTTGATCTGAAGATTCTGGACTCTCATCGTGAAGATGTCTTCATGGCCCAGCTTCAGACACTGGCCGACAAGTTTGTTGTCTGGCTGGGGAACGAAGTCGAAACGGTTTCGTGGAGCATGCATCTCGAGCCCAATTTTTACATGGAAACTCTGCTGCACAATACGTCCGACAGTTCCGTCCTGAAAGTTCAGCGGCATGCGCAGCTTCAGTTCAGCCGCCTTGCCGAAGAGATGCTGGCGGGAGTGAAGAAAATGAAACCGGCAACCGTTGGATCGCGCCAGATGATCGGACGGTTTCCAGCAATGCTGCAGGCGCTGGACATCGGTACCACGGTTCATGTCGCTCCTGCCTGTGCGCGGCTGGTGACTATTCTTCCGCGTCAGGCTTCCGTCAATCTGGCTGCAGGCACTTTGCTGACATGGAACCAGTCACTGCTGACGAATTTCGACGAAGAAGTCCTGGTCGCAAAAGAGGGCAACACTTCAGTCCCGGACAAGATTGCCGACCGACTGCAGATGAAGGTACTGATCGACTTCCGGCGAACACCTTTGCAGGAAGCGTTTGGTTACATTGGTGAATCGATCAAGACGGAAGTTGTGATTGATGGCGACGCGTTGAAAGGTGCCGGGTTCACTCAGAATATGCCGCAAACTTTCGATCTGGGAACCGTCACTGCTCAGGCCGCATTGCATGAGATCATCAAGAAATACGCTCAGGAACGTGATCCACTCGTTCTGATCGTGGACGAGCCGGGCAAGAAGCTGATTCTCAGCACCAAGGTAAAATCTGAGGCGGATGGATTGAAACCGTTCGATACGGCTGCGAAGTAAACGACCGCTGCCGACTGTTTGCGGCCCACAGCGTCGACCGCGATGCGGACTTCCTCGCGCCGAGTTCGCTGCAGCAGTTATCCGCTGCGGCAATTATCCGCCGAAACAGTTGTCTGCTCAAAACGGGCACGAAGAATGCACATGGGCTCTCTGAAGATCAGAATTGGTGTTCGCCTTACCGGCGTGCAGTTCGTATGCTGCGTTGAGCCGGGCGGCCCTGCAGAGTTTCAGATCAGGGACTCTGCGGCATGTCCTGGAACGGATTGAGATCAGGCGCGGCAAACGGAATCGGCTATGCATGTCTTTCACCCGGTAACATCCCACTTGCGGCAAGCCTCCGAAAGGCCTCTGGAACCCGCTCGCTGCCCATTGGCACTCTCGCTGCTTTATCCGGTCATGCTGTTATGGATTTCGCTTCTGCAGCCGGCTGCTGCTCTGGCCCAGCTCCCGCAACTTCCAGGCATGCAGGCGCCTGCTGGGGAAGAGAACGACGACCTGTCGAAACTTTATACAGAACGAAGAGTCGTCAAACAGCTGAAAGATTTGTCCGCTGCATTTCGAAATGAAAAATGGAGTGACGCTCGCGATCTTCTGACCGTGCTGCGTGCTGCAGACCCGCTTCTGATGATTCCCGATCCACGTGGTACCTTCGTTCCTCTTCATCGCGACCTGGCTCTTCGAATTCAGAATCCCGGACCGGAGATCCTGAAAGATTTTCAGCAGGAAAATGCCGCAGCCGAACACGCGCTGCGACGATCACTGGCGACCGATTCCTATTCGGGACTGCTCCCGTTTCTTCAGCAGTATGCCGGCACAAAAGCCGCCTTTCGCGCTCACTTCCTGCTGGCTACTGTGCATGCGGATCGAGGTCATGCGCTGGCTGCCAGGTATTGGCTCACGCCTTTGCTGACAGAGCACGCGGAGCCCGATCTTAAAGCAGCGGCCGAGAAACTGAAGGCTCGTCTGGAGAATCAGAAAACGATCGCGAACGCTCGATCTTCAGCACTTCCGCAGGATCCAGCTACGTCCGCCGAATCTGCCGTTTCTCAGGCACAACAGATACAGAAAACAGAGCCCGTCGGTCCAATCGCGGAACCTGCTGACATCGCTTCCTCATCAGACGCACTTTCGTCCGCCAACGATACGTCACCAGAGATCGCGGCTGATTCGACAGCCGAGCTGGCCGAAACGCTGCCCACGCAGATGGATGCCCACCAGTTTGTGCACTGGATGCAGTCGTTGCCTTTGAATGTGGGTGCGATGAGAAAATCTCAGGACCTTGTTCAAAGCTCAGCGGAATTTGGAATCCTGCCGTGGACTGCGTGGGAACCGGAGATTGACGAACGACACATTTACATTCGCACGCCACTTTTGCTTTCCGCCTACAATCGACAGTCGGGCCGACATGTCTGGACTCGCACAATTCTTCAGCCGCGAGTCCTGATTGAGGAATCGGACGAGGACGTTCCGCTGTTTCCATTTCGGATGGATGACAATTCGGTCAACACAGCTCTGAACTCACCTGAAATTCAGCTGATGCACCGCAACGAAATTGTGGGCCGGATGACGTCTGATTCGGAACGATTGTTTGCCGTCTGCCAGAATGGAGAAGCAGCGACCCCTGCGCCTCGTGATGATAACTTTCGCATGCGTGCGATTATGGGGCAGGGCGAAAACTCGCCCATTGGACTTTGGGAACTGATTGCCATTGAGAAATCTACCGGTCGACGATTGTGGACCATGGGCGGGCCGCCTGTCGAAGAGAAATTCGGCAACGAACTGGCTATGGCCTGGTTTGCCGGGCCTCCTGCGGTGCTGGGGCAGGAACTGTTTCAGATCGTGGAGCGGAATGGTTCGATACAACTGACATGCCTGAAGTCATCCACCGGGCAGGTTCGCTGGTCATTGCCGCTGGCCTATCCGGATATCGATATTGCCCAGGATCCGGCTCGGCAGCTGCTCGCAGCACAAACTCGAGCGGAAGCCGGCGTTGTGTTCACAACAACGACGACCGGCTGGATCTTTGCCGTTGATGCATTGACCCATTCGCCGCTTTGGAGTCGACGATTGCCCACCGCGTCTCACAGCGATGCGAGGGCTCGTTCGTTTCGCAATCCCACCTTTCTTCAGATGCCATTACAGCCCCTCGGAAAAGCGTGGCGATCTCAACCTCCTCTGCTTTCTGCCGATGCATTAATTGTTTCCAGTTCAGAGTCTCATCAATTGCTGGTACTTGATCCTCTGAACGGAAAGGTGCGTCTGAAGTCATCCGACTTTGCGGCTCGCAAAACAGACACTGCGAAAAATTCGCGTCGGTCCACACCTTTCGGTGACAATGCCACCACCATTGTCTATGCAGATCCAGAGATCATGGTTGTGGCTTCCGCAACATCATTGGTGGGCATTCGCCTGCCCAGCCTGGAGAATCTCTGGACGCTGGACAGAGACTCTGCGGTGACTGTCCCTGTCGGCCCCGGAGCGCGTAGCGGGGCTTCTTTGCTTCTTCCTCTGTCAGACGGCTCCATGGACCTCATCACGCTGGCGGATGGCCGGCTGACGAAGAATTTGCAAGGCTTGCGTCCTCGTTTTACGACCGGCGGTTTGTATATCTGCGGTGACAACATTGTGAGCTACAGTCCGGGTCACCTCGCACTGCTGGCCACCAGACCGGTCGATCGTCCCGATCAAAGTGATCCTCTGCAGGAAGCCAGGTTTCTGCTGGAAGCCGGCCATCTGAAGGAAGCAAAGGATGCGCTTGAAAAAGTGAAGCTGCATGCGTTGAATGCCGAACCTGCTCGACGAGTTCGTTTCCGCATTGCGCTCGGTTCGTTTTTGTCGGCCGACGCGACAGAAAACTCCGCTTTGGAAGAAGTCTTATCGCTTGCTGCCACCCCTTCAGAACGAGCAATTGTGCAGTATCTGCGGCTCGAGCTGCTGATTCGAACGTCCCCGGAAAATGTCATCCCCATGCTGTTGAACGCTCTGCAGGACGATGAAGTTGTGCAGCAGGTGGAGATACCGGATGGTGAAATTCTGAAGAAGATTTTGCAGAGCACGACGGCCGAAGATCCGCTGGAACTCAGTTCACTGACGGCAGCTTCAGAGACCATGCGTTACCCGTTCAGATCATGGCTGCTTCAACAGTTGCGGCAGCAACTTCGCAATGCAGACGAATCGCACCGTGCGGAAATTATAAAATCCATGGCAAGTCTCGACGACGTGGATGTCCTCGAAATTCAGGCTCCTGAACTGACGGACGAATACCTGCGGCGTGTTGAGGAGCGGCTGTCTCAGGGCGTTCTGAATGAAACGACTCTGCATCTGCTGACAGCGGCCGCGGCTCGAAAGACTTTGTCCGCCGCAGACAACTCGCAGACAGCGCCAACCGGCGACCGAATCTCCGCGGTCTTTGATAAGGCGACAGTCATGGTCGACAGCGCATTTGCGAACGACCGCCCGCAGAAAGTGATCGTTCAGCGACTACTGCAGGTGATCCGCCATGAACTGCAGGTGCCCGTCAATCAGCAGTCGCCCGTCGCACCGATCAATGTGCGGGAACTGCTGGCGGATCGCTGGCAGAACAATGTCGATCAGCCGTGGAAAATGTTGCCGGTCAGTACGACCGGACAAATGGCCTATCGAACGCCCGGAATTGTTTCCGTGGATCCGGCGTTCGCGTCTGATCAGTTTCTTTCGGCATTCGACTGGTCCTGCCGCCGAACTCCAGGGGCCATGCTGGCTCAATCGATTGAAGACCCATCCCTTCCTCCATGGACTTTAAAAATTCGAGGCAACGAAAATCCGTTCTCTCAGTCAGAGGAGGAACTCTATCGCTTCGGCAGCGTGATGGTTCTGCAGAACCTGACAGGCCTCTCCGCGTTTTCCGTAGCGGATGGTCGCTGGCTTTGGACTCGCAACATGCCGGGGATCATGAGTCATCGCACGAATCTGCAGATGCAGCGAGGATTTCAGGACTATCAGAGCGTGATTGACGGAGCGTTCTCAGGCGGTTTCGGAAGACGAATTTGTGGCGGTGGAACACGCTGGCTTTGTCTCTGGTCGGAAGGGACTTTGGAAGTCATTGATTCTCTCACCGGCAAACGATTGTGGGCTGTGAGCGGACTCAGTGTGGCCAGCAGCGTGTTCGTCTGCGGAGATCGGATCTTAATTCGCCGACATGAAGGTGATCTCGTTCTTGTCCACGCCGTGACCGGTCTTCCGCTTGTTTCGAGCTTGATCGATCAAGGGTCCGAGAAACTTCGAAAAGTTATGCAGGGCACACCTCAGGGATTGGTCATCTGGAACTCGCCATCACCACAGGATGCTGAACGCTCTGTGCAGTGGGTGGACCCGGTCACGGGCGATGTTCTCCGCACGGTTCCACTGGCCGGAATGACGTGGGCTCAGTTTCTGAATGCAGAAACACTGGTGGCGTTTACTGAGGACCAGAGTTTCCACACGGTAAATCTGCTGACCGGGGAAACAACGCTGCTGAGTTTTGCAATGGAGACGGATTCCGCTGCTGAAGAACTGCCAACCGCTCAACTGGCGATTGCTTCGGACCCTGTGAACTACTACGTCTTCGAACGCCAGGAAAATGCGATGTTTATGGGCGGCGCACTCTATGGAATTCGCGCTCAAACTTTTCGAAAGGAACTGCGAGCCATAAATCGTCGCTCGGGGAAAACGGCCTGGATCCGTCCAGCTGAAGAGACCGGTCTGGCGTGCATTGACGGCACTGAATCCGTCATGTTGTTTCTAACCGTTTCCAATAAGCCGCGAGCCAATGCAGCAGCAATTCCCGGTCTGGCCCTGCAGACCGGTCAACGGTATTCGATTGAAGGCGTGTCACGTTTGACGGGAACGCGATTGTTCAACTATTCGGTAGTGGCGCAGATCCCGGTGCCCAGCCTGCGTTTGTCCACAAATGACGCTGGCCAGATGGATTTGGAAGCATTTGGAAACCGAGTCCGGTTTATTCCAGAACAAGCGGCAGTCGCACCTTAGCAATCTATTTTCGTCTGGCGGTGATCACGGCACGCATCGGAGCGGGATGCCCTTCGACAGTGAGTTGTCGATCCCGGGGATCCAGAAAATCGTCCAGCGATTCGAAGGTCATCCAGTCTGTACGTCGCTGCTCTTCCCGGGTCGTTCGTGAAACATCAATCACTTTGGTGTCACGAAGACCACAACGATGCAGCCAACGCAATAACATCGGAACCGACGGGATAAACCAGACATTTCGCATCTTGGCATAACGATCGTCTGGAACCAAAACGTTGCACTGGTCACCTTCAATGACCAGCGTTTCCAGCACCAAAGCGCCTCCTGGCGTCAGTGATTGCTGCAGCGACTGAAGATGATCGATGGGGCTCGTGCGATGGTACAGCACGCCCATGGAAAACGTCACATCGAATGCTCCCGGCCGATTCAGCAGATCGGCGTCGGTCAGCGGCAGAACAAAATGAGACGCGGCCGGTGCGTACTTTTTCACCACTTCAAATTGCATCAGGAACAGCAGAAAAGGATCGAGCCCGACTACCATGCGGGCGCCTGCATCCAACATTCTCCAGCCGTAGTAGCCGTTTCCGCAGCCGACATCCAGAACATTGCGATTCCGCAGGTCCACATGGGGCGCCAGTCGATCCCATTTCAGGCACGATCGCCATTCCGTATCAATCGGCACATCGAATAATTCGAACGGCCCCTTCCGCCACGGATGGAAACTTTTCAATAGCTCCACAAGCTGTTGCCGAGTATTGGCGGGCAATGCGCCGCGAATGGTGACAGCATCCCGTGACGCATCCAGATTGGTATCGGTCACATCAGGCAGCGAATTCCATGCTTCAATCCATTCGCCCAATTTTCCATGCCGATCGAGGGCCAGAGCCTGCTCTGAACGCTCACGAAAATGAGTGGCCCATTCCGAATGGCCTCGTTCAGACAGATCCTGAAACAAAGCCTCGTATTGAAACAGTCCCACTTTGAATCTCGACGTTTTTAAATAAAGTTCCCGAGCGACGATCAACGGCCCGCAACAGTTGGCAGAGAAAACGGACCGGCTGTTCGGACGGCCGTGTGTGCTCATCCGCACGGGACGCTCGTCACGGAAGAAGTGTTGAGTCCGAGATCGCAGTTTACTGACTCGATCGAATTCTTCCTAACAGCGCCCAGCCTTCTGCCTGAAGATTCTTTCCGAGTATTCGCTGAATCCGGCTGATGTCGTTGCAAACTACTGCGGACCCGTCACTCAATCCTCCACCATTGACGATCAGATACAGCTGTCGTTCAGCGACTCGGCGAGCTTCCACCTGGGTCTGCAACTCAGTGGCTTCCTGGGTGCGACCGACAATCTGCAGCAGCGTGGCACGCGAATGCAGGTACCGCAGTTCACGCGGTCGAAGACCGGCCGCAGTCGTATACGCATGCAGAGCGTCTTCATATTTTCGCCTGTGCTGAGCAATCTGGCCCGTGAGCCACCACCATCGATCGTCGACACTTGAACCTGAACCATCACTGACGGACGTGAGATAGTCTTCAGCCGCTGAGGTGAACTTTGTATCGGTCGATGGCACTGCGAGAGATGCGATTTTTGCGCAGGCTGATGGTAAGGGCAAAGCCACAATTATGAATGCGAAGCCCGTTGAGTATAAAGTGTCGATCAGCCGGATGGCTGCCGGTGGACCGGATCCCGCGTACGAAAAATATGGTGAGGCAACGCCGCTTCGAGCGAATGCCGGCGAGCAGACATCGTTCACGTTTGATTTGGAATAAGCTGTTGTCTTTCATTAGGGATAGTGCGACTTTGTAAAGTCGCCTTTCCTTCTGAGGCAGTCAGTTTCTACAAGCTCGATGCTAAGCCGGAGCACGATCTCTGATGCTGCATCATTCATTCTTTCCGGTCGCCGGAAAAACACAACCAGGGACCTGACTTCACGAAACCAACTGAGTGGGACCCAAAGTTATTGCGATGCTGTCAATTCAGACCGCTTTGGTAAACACGAATTCGTTACAGCCGTGGCCTTGACTGGTCGTCAGTTCTGACAACACGAAACCCCTGTCTCTCAGAGCACGAAAAATATCCTCAGGTTTCGCAACTTCAAATGGCCATCCGCCGACCCAGTCGACTAGATCGTACCAACTGTGCATTCCACGGCCTTGAACATCGTTTCGCCAGTTGATGAAAGGTACAAAGGGATTCCGCAGAGTGGCTAATCGCAGCAGGCTTGCTGCCAGCGTGACACAAAATCGTTTTGCAGCCAGCACACTTCCGATCCCGAAAACAAACAATGGACGAAGCGCGGCAGGCATGCGATTATAAAAACGCTTTATGGCTCTCCAAATTTTGGACACGTAGAGCTGATCGTTGTAAATTGCGAGAACAAGCTTGCCGTTATGCTTTACGCGGTCGGCAAGATTTTCAATGGCGTCCCACATATTCCCTGTGTGGTGTGCAACGCCCCAGCAATAGACAACGTCGAAAGAGCCAAGTCGAAACAGAAATTCCTTATCAAGAATTGACCCTTCTTCGATCGACCATGTATCCACTTTGTTTCCATGGCGACTTCGCATTTCGTGCGTGCAGCGGACAGATTGAGTGTCAATATCGATCGATGTAACTTCAGCCCCCAAATGGTTTGCTGCCAGGCTGAACAGTCCGCTGCCGCTTCCTGCGTCCAGAACACGCTTTGAATTCAAATCAAAATCGTTGAGCAGGGCCAATAACGATGACTTTGCTGCTTCTATCCGCTGGTCGTCGACGGTTGAAAGAAACCTGGACCAATTTGCTCCAAACGCGAACACTTTGCGATTCTCGATGCGAACGTTCATTGGCGTCCAAAACAGCTGGAGAGAAATTGAAAAAGGCATGAGTCAGATAAGGAATTGCGACCGATGCGTTTGGCAATCAGGCGGACGCACACACGTGTTTCACTGCTCCGCACCGTGCAGTATATGAGTCTGCAGAATGGTGAAGACCACCTTTGCGGAATCAATGCCGACTCAGAAGCGACCTGAAACGAATGATACACCTCAGGTTAAATCTTGTCACGACTGCTGGGGACGTGTCAGATTCCTGATCCGGAGTGATCAATCCATTGAGCCCTTGCGTGGAATGGCCGTGTAAGGTCACGGCAGCTCCAGATGGTCTTGTCCGTATCGCAAAAGCACGATGCCCCAATTTGAATCTTTCATTGACAACACATTCTGTTCCACGAGAGGTGCGAGGGCACTCTGGCAAGCCTCATTTTTTATTGACACTTGATTTACTGAATCTCAAGGTCCAACATGGACAGTCTTCCCTGAACATTTTGATTCTGAAGTTGCCGGCCTGACACTCCGGTTTGGATCCCACCAGCATGTTGCGCCCTAAACACAGCAAGCCCAATCGGCTGCAGATTCCGACGGTTCAGTGTTGCCGATTAGTGGAATTGCGGCGAACCCTGGTGTTGCTGTTCTCCGTCGCGGTTTTGCTCAGCGGCTTCTGTCTGCCCGCGTTCGCCCAGGCGGACGACGAGACCGGCAAACAGCAGGCCTTTTTTGAAACGCACATTCGCCCGCTGCTCGTCCGACATTGTTACGAATGTCACTCCGGGGCAAGCAATCAAATCAAAGGCGGTCTGCGGCTGGACTTTCGAGAAGCCGTTCTGATAGGAGGAGAATCCGGCCCGGCGCTGGTGCCCGAGCATCCTGATGACAGCCTGCTGTTGTCTGCGGTGAAACATGAAGGCCTGGAAATGCCACCCGGCAAGAAACTGTCGCCTTCCGAAGTTGCGGCTCTGCAGGAATGGATCGCTTCCGGTGCCTTCGATCCTCGCGATGTTCCACCGGATACCAACGACGTCGCTCGCGAAACCTTCGAAGCGCTTTACCAGGATCGACGCCATTGGTGGAGTTTGCAACCCATTGCGATTCACGAGCCTCCACGACCGGCCGCCGCAACGGAACTCGGTGATATCGATCGCTTTATCGTGGCGAAGTTGAATGAGCAACAACTGGAACTCGCACCGGCGGCCGATCGTAAGACTCTGGCACGGCGTGCTTATTTTACAGTCACCGGCCTGCCGCCAACCGAGGCTCAGCTGACGGAATTCTTAAGCGATACGATTCCCGACGCGTGGGAGCGGCTGGTTGACCGACTGCTGACGTCGCCTCATTTCGGTGAGCACTGGGCCAGGCACTGGATGGATGTGGTTCGTTACACGGATACTTACGGCTACGAATGGGACATGCCGGCCAAAGGCGCATGGCGTTATCGTGACTACCTGGTTCGCGCTTTCAACGACGACATTCCGTTCGATCAACTTGTTCGCGAACAGATTGCAGGGGATCTGCTTTCGCCGCCGCGTTTGAACCATTCTACCGGGATCAATGAGTCGCGCATTGGCCCGATGTTCTTTCAGATGGGAGAAAAACGTCACGGTGACAGCGCTGAGTTCAATGGGATCCATCAGGAGATGCTGGATAACAAAATCGACGCGTTCGGAAAGGCGTTTCTCGCCAGCACGATTGCGTGTGCACGCTGTCATGATCATAAACTCGACCCTATTTCTCAAAAGGATTATTACGCGATCGGTGGCCTGTTCATGAACGCTCGCTGGGTGACGAATACCGTTGACCTTCCAGAACGCAACAACGATCTCCGACAGCAACTACAAGGTATCAAGCAGCAATTGCGAGCCGCGCTGGCCCACCGCTGGCAGGAAGACTTGCAGAATCTGAATGCGGATTCGCTGTCGGCGTTAATGGGCCAGACTCCCAATCGTCCGCTGGAGGATCCTTTTCACGCATGGGCCGCAATCGACACGGCCTCCGCTGCTGGCCAGTCGTTGCCCGAGACGTGGAAATCTCTCCGTGAAATCTATGCTGCAGAAAGCAAACGTCGGGTAGACGAAAACGCTGCCCACTTCAGTCTTGTGGCAGACTTTCGCAACGGTATTCCGGAACATTGGTCGGTCGACGGGGAAGGTGTTCGCGAGATTGTGCGACGGGGTGATTTTGTGGTGTCTTTGTCCGGCGAAAAGGCGATCGACAGTATCCTTCCGGGCGGCCTCTGCACGAACTCACTTTCCCCTCGCATGAACGGAGCTGTTCGCACTCCACTGACTCAATCGTTCGGAGCCGGCCACCTGAGCTTTGAAGTCGCGGGCGGCGATTTTGCCGCTCGCCGCACAATTGTTGACAACGCATTTCTGACCGAGCGACAGCAATATGTTGCCGACGCACTCCCGAAGTGGCAGATGGTCGACGGTCTCGGTGGGATGACTGATCGCCATGTCTATGTGGAGTACGCCACGAAGACGAGCAATCCGAATTTTCCTCCTCGCGTAGGTCTCGGTGGTGCGTGCTCGGAAGAGCAGGTCGCCGATCCTCGGAGCTGGTTCCATCTCACTCGAGTCATGAAACATGTGGCGCCGTTTTCTCCTCATGACGAGCTGACTCAGCTGCTGCCACTTTTTGCAGACAACACGCCTCAGTCTCTTGCGGATGTGGCGGCCCAGTATCGAACGCTGATGCTGCGATCGGTCGCAGCGTGGCAGGAAGATCGCACCAACGACGATGACATCCGGTGGCTGAGCTGGATGCTGAATAACAATGCGATTACGAACACAGGAACGAACAACGCCGCGCCCGAAGTGGCTGCACTGGTCGCTCGTTATCGCCAGCTGGAACAGCAACTTCTGGAACCCACAACCGTCAACGGCATGGCCGACATTGATGTGCCGTCCGATTATCGATTGAACATTCGCGGTGACTATGATCAGCTGGGGGATCCTGTTCCTTACGGTTCGCCTCGCTTTCTCCGAGAGATCTGCCACCAGGCTGTCGGTGATCGAACACGTCTGGAACTTGCCGAACTTGTGGCCAGCCCGCACAATCCTTTGACAGCGCGAGTCTATGTGAACCGGGTCTGGTATTGGTTGTTTGGAACAGGTCTGGTGGCAACGACAGATGATTTCGGACACGTTGGTGAAAAGCCGTCTCACCCCGAACTGCTGGACCATCTTGCCGGGCAGTTTATTCGAGATCACTGGTCCACTCGCCACCTGATCCGCACGATTCTGCTTAGCCGAACGTGGCAACAGTCTCAGGAGGCATCGACCGGTGCTTTGGATAAAGATCCAATGAATCGACTGTGGCATCATTTTCCCGTGCGGCGGCTGGAGGCGGAATCCATCCGTGATGCAATGCTGGCAGTTTCCGGTCGTCTGGACGGTCGCCTGTTCGGTCCAACATCCAATCCGTTTCGCTTGAGTGAAGATGCGCAAAAGCGACTTTTCTCGGGACCACTGGACGGGGAAGGCCGTCGATCGATTTACACCAAAGTCACGATTATGGAACCGCCTCGTTTCCTGGCCACGTTTAACCAACCGGCTCCCAAGATTCCCACCGGACGACGCGATATCACAACGACTCCTGCGCAGTCGCTGACACTTCTGAACGATCCGTTCGTGACCAGCCAGGCGGCATACTGGGCGACGCAGTTGATTCAACGACCGGACAATTCACTGGAGTCGCGTCTGCAGCATATGTTTTCCAAAGCGATGAGTCGTGATGCAACGAGTGAAGAGCTTTCACGATGGGCGGATGCCGCGAGAGACTTCGCGGCATCCGAATCGATCGACGAGGCCAGTCAGATGACAAGTGTGGCGCTATGGCAGACAATGGCGCATGCGATGTTCAACACAAAAGAATTTCTTTACATCCGCTGATCGCTCGTCGAGAGTCTTCGCCACACCCCGATTCCAGGGATTTCGGCGGCGGTCTTGGGAAGGCCTTCAATAGTTTTCTCACTCGCCGCTATTATGCCGTTCGCACATCCGCTGGCCTCCGCGGCAGCAGGCTGAGTGTACAGAACAAATTTCAAACGGGCTGAAATCAGGCACAGTATGGCTTCTTCTCATCAGATGACTCGGCAAGTGCAGTTCTGCGAAACCGACATGGCCGGAATCGTTCACTTCTCCAACTTCTACAAGTGGATGGAGCAAGTGGAACACGAATTCTTTCGAGCCCAGGGAGTGTCGATCGTGTGGCATCTGCCAGACGGAAGCACCATCGGATGGCCTCGCGTGTCGGCTCAGTGCCGCTTTGAACACCCGGCTCGGTATGAAGACGTGCTGAACGTCACGCTGACAGTGCAGCGGATCGGCGTGAAGTCGCTGACCTTTGACGTTGTGTTCCGCAACGCCGATCGTACGATTGCTCGCGGCACCATGAAAACAGTTTGCTGCATCGTACGACCGGGACAGGGTCTGGAATCTCTGGAGATCCCGGATGAGTTCCGATCAAAGTTCGACGAGCATACCGAACAATAACAACGAGCGGCGCAACCCCCGGAAGCAATACAAGCTCGAAGCGCCAGTTTTGAAGTTGCGCACTCGGGGCCTGCGGTCGATCAAGCGTTCGAAAACACTGGGACTTATCACAACCCGACGCGTTAGCGAGGGATTTTTAGAAACACGAGCGGACTGCAAAAACGCAATCCCTCGCTGACGTCTCGGGTTGGGATAGTCGCAAACGCGCAACTTCAAAAAGCGCCAGTGAGTGCGTCAATCGGACATTCAAGGCCGCTCACTGATGCGCCCGCTTTTAAGCTGCACCGCGGCTATCGCCTTCGCACTCCGAACTGATTTCCCATTGCGAGGCAATCACACAGCTCGCAGGCAACTTCCGTAATCTGCAGCATGGACGAATCTTTGGCGAGTCGTTGCTGAATGCGGCGGGCCAGTGGTCCGTGTTCCAAAATATTTTCGAAAGCTCGACGCGTTTCAGGGTCCATGGACGGGCTGGTGTCCTCGTACAAGTGCCACCAAAGTTCGCTCAAGGTGCATGAGGAAGCACGCGTGAAACCAAACAGTCTTAACAGGGCCGGGTCGGTGATCACGGCCTGATCGGCTTTGTCGATGGACTCCAGCAGCAACGCATGCAGAGGTTCAATTTCAACCGCCTGCTGATCTTCCAGAGTGCTCCATTTTTGCTCGGTCATCGCTTTCAGAACAGCAGCGGTAACCTGCAGCACGGACAAATCGGCGGCCGGACATTCCTGAATATCGATGACTCGAATTTCAATAGAACCGCGACCAAACCGAGCGATAGCACCGCGGGCATTCAGGAACTCATCCTGCAGCACACCCTCAGGATCATGCGGCGCAATATCACGAAACAGCGGTTCAAAAATCTGCTGATGGTACTCGGATTCACTGAAGGCTCGCTCCGGGATAACCTTTCCCGCAACCATCGGAATCTTGCGAGAATTCGTGCGATACACGTTCAGTCGATTGTCCATGCGACCCGTCAGACGGCCTTCAACAACCGGTGACGCCGCTGCCACGGCAGGCAGCAATGGCAGGATCAGACGAACAGCCGCATGCAGTCGACCAAACTCTTCATCGCCCGAAAACGGCAGATTCAGATGGACACTTTGAAGATTGGCCCAGCCGTGTCCGCGACAATCAAAGATCCGATTGAACGCTGCATAAACTGCGCTGAAGTCGTGTGGCCACAAACGCATTTCACGAAACGGATCCATCCAGGGATGCATGGCCGATGGCATCAGCATACCACCCAGATCTTTCAGCCGCCGATTGATCTGACGAATCTGAGACTGAAATTCCGCAGCCAGACCTGTCAGCTGTTTTTCCGGAGCTGCGGTTTTGAGTTCCACAACGTGCAGCACGAGCTCGTTGGACCAGGCAATTTTTCCGCGTTCAATTTCGGATTCAATTCGACCGCATTCCGCTTCAATCAATCGGTCGCAAATCGGAAGCACGTCCAGACTGTCTTTCGCGACAATCATGTACTCCAGTTCTACGCCGTAGGCGTCGAACAATCCTAGTTTCTTCTGAGCGGTCTCGGTCACGTTTCGTTTCTTCCTTCAGGATCAGGCCGACTGCGTTGGCTTGCTGCAACATCCTTGCGTGGTGAACGATCTGTCAGTCGTCCAGCCGCGCTTTCTTCTGTTCCATCCGTCGCACGAAGACTTCCATGATCCGGTTGTACAAGTCTTCTTTCAAGATGGCATCTTCACTGTCGGCGTCCACGTTGGGATTGTCGTTTACTTCGATGATGTAAAAATTTCCGTTCGATTCTTTGACATCGACGCCGTACAGACCATCACCAATCAGATTAGCGGCCTTCAGAGCCAGCTTGACAGCTTTTCGAGGTGCCAACTCAACCGGCAGGGTTTCCGTCTTGCCGTAGCGTCCTCGACCGTCTCTTTCCTGTTTCACAATCTGCCAGTGGCCAGGTGCCATGAAATATCGACAGGCATACAAAGGCTTCTGGTCGAGAATTCCGATGCGCCAGTCAAATGTTGTCGGCAGAAATTCCTGAGCAATCAGAAGCTCCGAATCGCCGGAAAAGTCGGCAATCTTCGCTCGCAGTTCTTCTTCAGACGAAATCTTGACGACGCCCTTGGAGAACGCGCTGTCGGGTTTTTTAAGAACGCAGGGAAAACCAAGTTCTTCGATGATGCGGTGAATGTTATCACGATGCACCACGATCGATCGAGGGATGTCGATCTTATGTCGAGCCAGCATTTCGGCGAGATACACTTTGTTGGTACAGCGCAAAATGGAAACAGGATCGTCGATGACGACCATGCCTTCTTTGGCCGCACGACGCGCGAAACGGTAGGTATGATGATTGACGAAGGTGGTTTCGCGGATGAACAGCGAATCAAATTCCAGCAGACGGCCGTAGTCGTCTTTGGTAATCAGCTCCGCATAAACGTCCTGCTCTTTGGCCGCTTTGATGAATCGCTTCAGGGCCGTTTCATTGGAAGGAGAATTCTGTTTCTCTTCCGGATCGTAAAGAATGGCAAGATCGAAACGAGTTCTCTTTTTCGATCGAGGCGAAGACGCACGGCCCGAGAAATATCGCTGAGCCGACTCTTCGACGAACGGCAGATGACTGTCAGGCAGAGCGTGGGCCGCGACTGTCTGAACCTTGCGAATCTGCCATTGCCCGTCTTCCGTTCGCGCGAATTCAAATCGCAGCAGCGGCGCGGCAAACAGATTGAACAGATGCAGCGCCAGTCGGTCGTAGCGGCGCGCAAGATTGCGTCCGAAATAGACGCTGAGGGTAAACTCGCTGGACTGCAAAGGAGCGAGATTCTGCTGAATCAGTTCGTCCAGTTCGTCGGACAGAACCTTCACACTGCCGCGTGTTTTTAAATCCTGCAGCGTCACCACGCCGGGCAATGGCTTGTGGCCTCGCGCTTCCGCCAGCAGCGACACATAGTAGCCAGTGCTTTGGTACCGATACGAACGGCACAGATTGACGACTCGAGAACTGCGCCCGCCTGATGTGAATTCCGGGGACGTCAGGTACGTCCACGCATCGACAACTTCGACACCGGGAATCTCGAACGGCCAATCCTTTACGTCCGAGGCAACTATCAAAACAGACATCAGATCTCACCAAAGCCGGATTTGCCCGTCGGTATCCTTCACCGACATTCCTGGAGCAAGTCCTGTGTCAAAGCAAAAGTGTATCTGCAACCGAGCGACCGGAACAGGCGGATATTTCCTTGAGATCTCCGTTTGCACAGGATGGAAAAACCGTGTTCTGCGCTGTCTTCTTCGAAAAGCAGCGGCAACTTCAGCGATACCGAAAGACGATACCGCATGCGCCGCAGGATGAGGCATTGTTGTCATCCTGAACAAAGCAGCACGCCGCGAAAAATCTGGGGTGACATCGTGCGGCCTTTTCATAGTCGCCTTTCGCTCTGCGAAAGAAGCGTATTCGCAACTTTCGCAGAGCAAAAGGCGACTTTGATTTTCCGCGAAGTTTACTTCCCGGCGAGGGTCTTCCGAGCGTTTCTGAGCAGGTCGGCGGTTTCTTCAATGCTGATGCAGCCGTCGGTAATGCTGACGCCATATTGCAGCTTCGTCAGATCTTCTGTCAAATTCTGCGCGCCCTGATGGAGATTGCTTTCCAGCATCAGGCCCACAATCTCTTCGTTTCCGACGGCTCGTTGCTGGATCACGTCCATCCAGACAACCGGCTGTCGGCGATAGTCCTTGCTGGAATTCGCGTGACTGCAGTCGACCACAAGTCGCGGTGGCAGTTTGGCTTCTCGCAGCATACGACTGGCTTCTGCAACTTGCTCGGCCTGATAGTTGGGTTCATTACGACCGCCACGCAAAATCAGGTGGCCCAGTTCGTTGCCGCGAGTGCTCATCACGCAGGTCTTGCCATCATGATCGATGCCGAGAAAATTATGCTGGGCGCGGGCCGCTTTCATGGCGTTGATCGCCACTTCCAGACTGCCTTCGGTGCTGTTCTTGAATCCTACCGGCATCGACAGACCACTGGCCATTTGGCGATGCGTCGGTGATTCGGTCGTGCGTGCTCCGATGGACGCCAGCGTGATCAGGTCGGCGATATACTGCGGAGTAATCGGTTCCAGCATTTCCGTTGCGGCTGGCAAACCGACCGTATTGATGTCCAGCAAAATCTGGCGAGCTTTTCGCAGACCTGTGGCAATGTCAAACGTATCGTTTAGATGCGGATCGTTGATCAATCCTTTCCAGCCGACCGTTGTGCGAGGCTTCTCGAAGTAGACTCGCATTACCACAAACAGCCGATCACTGACTTCGTCGGCCACCTGCTTGAGCTTTCGAGCGTACTCGAGCGCCATTTCGGGATCGTGGATCGAACAAGGGCCCACAATGGCGATCACGCGTTTGTCATCGCCTCGAAGAATGTTCTCTACGATCGCACGCGACCCGCCCACATGGTCTGCAATGGCCGCTGACACGGGAAACTCGCGCTTCAGTTCGGCCGGAGAAATCAGCGGTGACGTGCCAATGATGTTGACGTCCTGCAGGGGACGACCAGATGCGGTGCTTTGAGGGGCGTTCATGGGATTAGCGGTCGGAGAGACCATTTTCAGAAGAAATCAGCGGCAAATCACCTGCGACAGATTTCTGTCCGGTACGTTTTGCGGGGAGATAGAGAAAACGAGACCCGACATTATCGACCATTGTCCAGGATCTATCAACGGCACAGTCAGAATTGCCAAAAACCGTGCAGAAATACAGACCGTTTCCAGTCATCCCATTGGACGTGAGTGACAAAATCCCGCGGTCTCGTACATTACCGGATGTACTACCGCAGGAAGTCCATTCAGGAAAAGGCATTGCCATGAGAACCGTTCGCCTCACTGTCCAGGTCTTCGGCCTTCTGCTGGCCGTCTATTCCTGGGGCTTTCACTCAACCACCGGAATGGCTCAGCCACCCGTCGCTGGCGAGATCTCTCCACAGCAATACGAAGTTGTCTCGGAGCTCAACCAAAAGGCGCCCATGCGAGACGGCGTGACGTTGACGGTGGATATCTTCAGGCCAAAAGCCGAGGGCCGTTTTCCGGCGATTGTGTATCTCACTCCATACAACAAAACGGGCAACACCGCGCGAGGTCAATTGTTTGCGTCCCGTGGTTATGTCGTGATCAACGCGGACACTCGAGGTCGCTTTGAATCGGGTGGCGACTGGGATCCCTTCTCGCCGCTTCATAAGCAGGACGGATACGATCTTGTGGAATGGGCAGCAGCGCAGACATGGTCAACCGGCAAGGTCGGGATGTTCGGTCTGTCGTATATGGGATGGACACAGTGGTGGACTGCCACGCAGGCTCCGCCGTCGCTGAAGTGCATCGTCCCCGAAGTTGCGCCCCCCGATAACTTCTACAACTGTCCCTCACAGAACGGGATCTACGTCTGCTGGATGATGGACTGGGCCGGTATGGTCTCCGACCGAAATCCTCACAGTGCCGGACCGGGGCCTTATGGTGGTTTTGCCGTGAACCGCGAAGCCGCTTATCGCAATGTGCCCTACATCGATTTTGACAAAACACGAAACTACCGACCCACCAGCTGGTGGCGAAAATGGATCCTGCAAAATACAGCCGAAGGCGAATACTGGAAAGCCATCGCTTATCAGAAGCCGGAAGAATACAGCCGAGTTCAGGTCCCATCGCTGGCCGCCACGGGCTGGTTCGATGCCAACTTCTGCGGCACACCGGCCAACTATCTGGCGATGAAAAAGTACGGAGCCACCGAAGCAGCTCGCCAGCCACGCATGGTCATCGGCCCGTGGGAACACATTATCAATACAAAACAGATTGCCGGTGATACGGACTTCGGCCCGCAGGCGCTGATTGACTGGAATGGTTACGTGTGCCGGTGGTTTGATTACCATCTCAAAGGTATCCAAAACGGCATTTCTGACGATGCCCCCATTCATCTGTTTGTCATGGGGCAAAACGAATGGCGGACCGCCACCGAGTGGACTCTGCCGGAAACACAGTGGACGAAGTATTATCTGCACAGCGGCGGCATGGCGAATTCTTCTGCCGGCGACGGATCACTCAGTATGACGCCGCCTCAGAACGAACCGGCCGATCAATACGTTTACAATCCGGATGAACCCACGCCATCGGCCGGATTCACCAACGGCCACATTGATGGACCACGCGACATCGGCGAATCTCAGCAGCGTGCAGACGTGCTGGTTTACACCACGCCCATTCTTGAACAGGACGCCGATGTCATTGGCCCCATCACAGCGCAGATTTTTGCGGCCACGAGTGCCAATGATACCGACTGGATGGTCCGACTGTCAGATGTCAGTCCCGATGGCCGAGCGTCGTTCCTGGCCGAAGGTGTGATGCGTGCTCGTCATCGTGACCCGGAGCAGGGCGGTGCCTTTAATGCGCATCAGCTCAGCCAAATTGAAGCAGACAAGGTGTATCCTTATCTGATTGAATTCTGGAGACCGACCGGAAACCGGTTTTTGGCCGGGCACCGAATTCGAGTCGAAATTTCCAGCAGCTATTATCCTTACTATCTGAGAAACCTGAATACGGGTGAGGACAATATTGGCCTCGCCGTGCACCCTGTCGTCGCAACACAGCGTATTCGGCACGATGCCGCTCATCCGTCGCACATCGTGCTGCCCATCATCCCTGCCGGGAAGTAAAAAAGTGAGTCGTCGAGCGACCGTTGAAGCTTCGACTTTACGCTGCTGTCTGACCGGCCCATGACGCACAGGACCTTGACCATCATGAGCAATCCGCAAAGCGAAACGCCGCCCAACTCCGGCCGCATCTCGCTGATCGAACACATTCTCATCGTTGCGGCGACGGCCGTCATTACCGCGGCCGTGCTGCAGGCTCCGCCGCTGCAAAGCGCGAATGATCGATCGCGATGGGCCACCGTCTGGTCACTGGTCGAACGAAAAACTTTTCAGATTGATGAAATCGACGCCGTGGGGCGATGGTCAACGATCGACAAAGTTCGGTACCGCACGAGTGAAACTGAACCGTGGCATTTTTATTCTTCCAAGCCGCCGCTGTTGTCCACAATCGTCGCCGGACTTTATGCCATTGAACGCAATACGCTGGGGTACGGCCTGTTCAATGACACCGCGCTGGTCACGCGCCTGCTGCTGCTGATTGTCAATGTGCTGCCGTTCTATCTGACGCTGCGCTCATTGCTATGCTGCCTGCTGCTTATAGGCAGTTCGAGGGAAGTACGCATGTTCGTGCTGGCCGTCGCCGGGTTTGGATCCATTCTGAATCCGTATTTGACCACGCTGAACAATCACACTCCGGCTGTTGCTTGTGCCATGTTTTCGATTACGGCCGCCGCCCGAATCCTGCGCACGCGCCGCGCATCAGTTCAGACTTCGACGCCGACTCCGCCAGCAGAAGGACAACCGCGAGCATTCGATTTCGCAGCACTTGGATTCTTTACTGCGCTGACGTGTTGTTTTGAATTGCCGGCTGCACAAATGGGAGTGATCGCGTTTCTGCTGGTGGCTGTCGTGAATCGGCGCTGGACGTTGACTGGCTTCCTGCCTGCGGCCGCAATTCCGCTGATTTCATTCTTTGTGACAAACTGGATGGCGACCGGAGGTGTGAAGCCGTTCTACGCAACGTACGGTTCGGAGACGTACATGTATGAGCACAACGGCATTCCCAGTTACTGGACCAATCCGCGAGATCTGGATGCGAACAACGAATCGCCGGTCGTCTATCTATTCCACTGTGTGCTGGGCCATCACGGTCTGCTGTCGCTGACACCGGTATTGCTGCTTTCGCTGACAGGTTGGGGCAGCGGTCTGCGGTTCGCAGATGTCACAGGTCGTCGAGCGCTGATCGCGTGCGGCGCGCTGATGACTCTGGTGACGCTCGGCTTTTATCTGACGAGGACTCAGAACTATAACTACGGCGGCAATTCTGTTGGGCTACGATGGATGCTGTGGCTCTCGCCGTTTTGGTGGATTGCCATGGTCCCAACGCTCGAGAAAATTACGCGTCACCGCACTCAGTGTGTTGCCATAATTCTTCTGACAGCGTCAATCATCTCCGTCAGTTGGTCCCTGAATCGCCCGTGGCGTCCGTCATGGCTTTACGAACAAATGGAGTCCGCTGGCTGGATTCGTTATCGAACACCCGTGGAACCGTTCAACCCCAAACGCGCAAGCGTGCTCAGCAGCGTTCCTCTGAACGCCAATACCGCAATGACATGGGTCAGCAATGATGGTCATCGTTTAAAACTGATGGTCCTGGAAAGCCTGAACACTTCCGAAACAAAGACCGTAAAAGTACAGGCTGACCTGGACGGCGATCGGCTCATTATGCTGTTCGATCATGAAGGCCTGACGTCCGGTCAAACGATCGAAGAATGTGTGCGGACTGATTCGTCAGAAGATTTGGACCGGCTTAGAAAGATTCAGAAGATCCTGCGGGGTCTGCCGGAGTCGCGCTACTTCAACGCCGCGGGCTCGACATGGATTCCTTCCAAAAGCGATCGAACCCGAGCATGGAAGGTGGATCGCGGGGCCGCACGAGTGGTCGTTGAAGACCGAGTGTTTGGAAACTGCTGGCATCGATGTGATGTGCTCTTTTGCGATCAGCTGCCGTTTGGTGTCCTGCAGTGGAAGACGGCAGTGACTTCGGATGCCACCGGCGAGACATTGAGCACTCAGACGTGGATTGCGGAGAACCACTGATCGGCTGCCCATGACGTCCGGGCTGGCTCTTCGGCAGTTTCTGCCTCACGCAGAATTCGAGAATCCGGACTGCACTGACTCTAACGATTGTGCCGATGAGTAAATCGACGGGAGTACAACACCGGTCATGCGTTCCGCAATTGGCGGTCTGCAGAATCTGGTGGACTCAGCTTTCCGTATCCGGCCAGCAGTACACAGCAGAGACTTGTTCGAGGCGAAATCATGGACGCTCAAACGATTGATCAGGCAAATGGCGGCATGAAGCGACGACTGGGCCGCGGGCTGAATGCCTTGCTGGGCAGTGGCAGCATGGAAGACACGGAGATGTCACAGCCGGCCACTCTTCGCATGCACACTCCGTCTGCTCCGCCAGCCCCGGCGTCGGATGAGATTTCTCTTGAATTGATCGAACGCAACCCGTTTCAGCCGCGTCGCGATTTTGAGCAGGCTGCTATTGATGAACTGGCCGACAGCATTCGAAAGCACGGGCTGCTGCAGCCGTTGCTTGTGCGAGCTCGTCCGGATGGCGAAGCCGGCTATCAGCTGATCGCTGGCGAACGACGGTGGCGTGCAGCTCAGCAGGTTGGAATGGAAACCGTGCCATGTCGAGTCATCGAATTTGGCGACCGACAGTCGAGTGAAGCGGCGCTTGAAGAAAATCTAAAACGTGAAGATCTGAATGTTCTGGAAAAGGCACGCGCCTTTAAAGAATATCTGGACCGCTTTGGCGGCACGATTGAAGAACTGGCGCGACAGCTCAGCATGAGCCGTGCGAACGTCAGTAACATGATGCGACTGCTGGAACTGCCAGACGCTGTGCAAAAGATGCTGCGGGAAAGTCGTATCAGCGGTGGTCACGCAAAAGCCATTCTGCCGCTTTCCGAAGTTCAGCAGTGTGAACTCGCTCGACAAATTGAACAGGAACAATTGTCTGTTCGCCGCACGGAAGAAATTGTGCGTGAGATGCTGAAGGCCGGGACTCTGTCGCTGCCGACTGGCTCGGACTCATCTTCGTCAGCGGCCGACAAGCCGGTGATGTCAAATCACGTGCTGTCGCTTCAGGAGAATCTGAGATCTCTGTTGGGAGCGAAGATTGATATCAAGCAGAAGAAAAATGATTCCGGCCAGATCGTGATTCACTTCGGCAGCAACGATGACTTTGAGCGAATCGTGGGCCAGCTGCGTAAAGCATCTTAGAGGTTCCGTGGCCACTCTTTCGGAACTCAGCGCGGCACTGCTGCAAACCCCGGACGGCGTTGTCATTCGGGTTTATGTTCAGCCCAAAGCTCGACGCGAACAGATCGTTGGAATGCATGGCGACCGCCTGAAGCTCGCCGTCACGGAGCCACCTGACAAGGGGAAAGCCACTGCGGCCGTACTTCGTCTGCTGGCAGCATCCGTCAATATCGCACCCTCGCAGACGGAAACGATTCGAGGGGATATCAGCCGACAGAAAGATGTCCTGCTGCGCGGCCTGACAGTTCCACAAGTCGCCGACGCAATTCTTGAAGTGCTGAAGATTGCCAGGTAACACGCCGAGGCCCTGCACGAGCTTCTTTCCGTGCAAGAAATGGCAAGAACGGGCAACACTTTCTTCAGCCGGCATGTGAGCCCGAGCGTTCGCGGCAGCGGTCACCAATGTTGTTCGCCAAGCAGCGACTCATAAAGAAAGTCCTCAACGGCCGCTCGCCGTAGACGAACGAAACGCTCCTGTGTCGGATGGCATTCAAACGGGAGCGACCGACAGGATTGCTGCGGCAAAACGTTCAAAATGGTAGTACTTTACCGGTTCTCGCCGGAGGAAAATTCACTCCATAGGTAATAAGGGGGGGAAATTCATCGGAAGCTGTACTCATTGCTGTCGAGGAACTGAAGTTACTTAGAAACGGCACGCGGCCGAGACCAGGTTACCGAAATCTCCGCCGGCAGCCCCAATCCACGTTTGACGAGCCACCACGGGACTCCTATCCTAATGAAGCGACTGGATTCCGCGTGTCTGCACATGCGCGTTTCAAACGACCTGCCTGCCTCATCCCTGCCCTGTAGTTACAAACTGCCTACGGAATTTCTCCGCAGAAAATGCGGCAGAGAAATCCAGCCTTCCCGTGTTTATCCAGATCATTCCCTGTGAAATTTGCGTTGATGGAGCGACGCGACAGTCGAATCTGCGGATTCGATTCCGGAGTCCTTCCATGCGTGGCCTTGTTGCTTTTGGATTATTTCTTTTTGCGACATCCTCTGTTTTCGCCGGCGCTCCCGAGGTGACTTTGACAGAGGGAGATCCAGCACCCTCATTTGAAGCCCGCACTCTGGCGGGGCAGATGTGGCGTTCTGACGATCATTTTGGAAAGAAGTTTGTCGTTGTCTACTTCTATCCGGCCGACTTCACAAACGGCTGCACGCGGCAGGCGTGTTCCTTTCGCGATCATGTGACGGAACTGGAAGAAGCCGATGTGGAAGTGGTTGGCGTCAGCGGTGATTCGATACAGACTCACGAACTCTTCAGCAGAGTTCATGCTCTCAACTTTCCATTGATTGCGGATGAAGAAGGCAAGGTGGCACAGGCGTTTGGGGTCCCGGTTCGCGAAGGCGACACGATTACGCGAATGGTCGAAGGGGTGGAACAAACCTTAAGCCGGGGAGTGACAGCCAGTCGCTGGACATTTATCATTGGGAAAGATGGGCGAATTATCCGAAAGAACACAACCGTCGACGCGGAACAAGACTGCAGAAAAGTACTGGAAACCGTTAGACGTTTGACGGCCGATGTCGAATAATCCCGCCATCGAGTGGCGAGGGCATCGGGCCGAACATTGTTGACTGCTGCACGAACCACGAAGGAGATCTCTCAAGATGTTGAGAGACTCCGTATTTCCGGGTTGTTTAATTCAGGGAGTTTCAAAGCATGAGGAAGTTTGTTGCGTTTTGCATGATGGCTCTGGCCACCACTCAGTTCGTTGTTGCTGCTGATATCAAGTCCGGCCTGCAGGTTGATGATTATCCAGCAGCATTCAATGTAACGGACATCACCGGCCCATCTGCCGGCGAAAAACTTTGCTACCGTTGCCAGTACGGTGCTCGTCCGGTTGTCAGCATCTTCGTTCGCCAGATGGACGAAAACACTGCCAAGCTGGTCAAAGAAGTTGATGCCATCGTTGGCAAGAATTCAGAAGACAAGAAGATGGCTGCTTTCGTGACTGTCCTGTCGGACGATCCGGACGCTCAGGAAGTGGCTCTGAAGAAGACTGCTGAAGACCAGAAGATCAAGCACACTCCGCTGACCGTATTCGAAAACGCGGTTGGTCCAGCCAAGTACAAGATCAACGAAAAGGCCAACGTCACAGTGATGATGTGGGTCGATTCCAACGTGAAGGTTAACTACGCCTTCGCTGACGGCGAACTGACTGCAGAAGCCATCTCCAAGGTTGTCAAAGACACCGAGAAGATCCTGAACTAGTTCCTGCTGACGCAGGCATCGTGAACAAATGAAAAAGGCTGAGTGACCTCTGGTCATTCAGCCTTTTTTCGTCGCTCTAAGCACACACGTTCAATGACGTGCCAGCCAATCTGTCTCCTCGTTCCAGGGCTCCTCGTTCCAGGGCTCCTGCCCTGGAATGCACCGCCAGGAGGCTCCAGCCTCCACTTTCTGCAATGCCGCTTTTCAGGGTACGGCAGAATGTTGCTCTTTGTCTTTCTGCCCTGCAGGATCAGTTCTCCATGACTTCGCGTTCTTTCGAAGCGGCTCGATCGTTGACGAGACCTTCATATTTCTTGGTCAGTTCCTGAACCTGCTCTTTTGTGTGCTTGCAGTCGTCTTCTGAGAGTACCTTTTCCTTCTCCGAGGTATCCGCCGTTTTGTTGGCGTCACGACGCACGTTGCGAATGGCCACACGAGCCTCTTCTGCAAGTTCTTTAATGCGACCCGCCATTTGCTTTCGTCGTTCTGTGGACAGCGGAGGCACGTTCAGGCGGATCACTCGACCGTCGTTATTGGGCACCATCCCGAGTTCGCTGGAAATGATGGCCCTCGCAATTGCCTCGAGACTGGTCGTATCAAACGGACGAATCATGATCTGCTGAGGCTCGGGCACACTGACATTGGCGATTTGCTTCAGCGGCGTGGGCGATCCGTAGTATTCGACTCGCACCGAATCCACCAGCCCGGGGTTGGCACGCCCTGTACGAATGCCCTTCAGGGAGTTGCCCAGTACATTGACAGCCTTCTCCATGCGCTCTTCAACGTCCATCAGGATTTCGTCCTGGTCCATAATATTCAGCTCCCGTTTCAGGTCTTATCAGGGTCGGGGCCAACCGACAATTCAGCGTGCCGCGTGACAAATTTGCTTCAATAGTGTGTCAGAAGTCAGTTGCGGGGACTCCGATTCACATCGCGGGCATCGTAAAGAATGACTCCGGTATACGAAAGTCTGCGCGCCGAGTGAGTAAAAGTTGGTTGCCAGGAACGCCGGAGAACGAATAATCATGCAGTCGGCAGACATCGTCTGGCGGCATCGGCTCAAATGCTGGCCGAAAACGCTCCTGCTGAAAGTGCAGTTTATGTCTGATTCAAACGCCGGAAACCCGTCCCAGCACCGTGGCGGAGTCATCCATACCTATCAGCAGTATGATCCTCAGTCGATTCCATCTCCCGGAGCTCCGCCGCCCGATCTGGTTTCGCCCGCCTTTGAACACATGCTGGCCTACGGCTCCATGCGGGAGTTTACGGAAGAAGAGCTGGCCAATGCGATCCGACTGGACCCTGGCCAGTTTGCCGGCCTGGGACCAAGTCTTGACGCGATGACGCAGATGCTCAAAGAACGCAAAGAAAAGATGCTCAGCACCTACGAAACCAAATCTGTTCAGAAGAAAGCCGTTCGTCAGTTTGCCGACGGTGTGCGAGAAGCAAAACCGCCGGGCAAGTATTCGAAAACGTTCTGGCAGGCTGTGAAAGAAGAACAGATTTATGCCATGGAAAATCTGTGGTACCGCGCCGAACGGACAGATCCCGACTTTGCATCAAAGCTGGTCAATCTGATGGAGACACTCGGCGAAAAGTATCAGGTCGATCATCTGGCGGCCAAATACAATTTCACCGGCGACAAGTCGATGACGGTTCCTGAGGCATTGGAAATCCTTGAGGAGCTGAAAAAGATCGACGAACTGCTGAAGCAACTGGACGAAGCCAAACAGACGGCTCAGCTGGCCGTCATTGATCTGGAAGAACTGAGTGAGTTCGCTGATCCGGAAGCTGTTGCCAATCTGAATAAGTTTCAGGAACAGATTCAGCAGTACATGAAGGACATGATGGAGAAGCAGGGACTGACGAACCTGGATGGCAAGGTTCAGCTGTCTCCCAAGGCGTACAAGCTGTTTCAGGGACGGTTACTGCAGACGATCTTCAGCGATCTGAAAGCGTCCCGATCCGGTCGCCATCAGGGACCGATCGAAGGCGAAGGCGTTGTGGAAATGCAGCGCACAAAGCCTTACGAATTTGGTGATTCAGTCGCACAGATGGATATTCCGGCCACGCTGATCAATGCCATGCTGCGTCAGGGCGATACGCGTCCCCTGCAATTGCAGCAACGTGACATTGAAATCCACAGGTCTCGCAATAATCCCCGCTGCGCGACGATGGTGCTGATGGATATGAGCGGTTCGATGCGTTACGACGGTCAGTATGTGAACGTCAAACGGATGGCCCTCGCTTTGAACGGTTTGATCACGTCCGAGTTCCCTGGTGACTTTCTGAAGTTTATCGACATGCACACGTTTGCCAAAGTTGTGGCACCGGGGGAGCTGATGTCGCTGATGCCGAAGATTCCGACAATCACCAGCCCGGTTGTTCGGCTTCGCGCCGACATGAGCCGTGAAGATGTGACCGAGATTCATATCCCGCCGCATTTTACGAACATCCAGCATGGTCTTCAGCTGGCTCGCCAGATGCTGTCTGTGCAGGACACTCCCAATCGTCAGGTGATTTTAATCACCGACGGCCTGCCAACGGCACACTTCGAAGGCAGCCTGCTTTACATGCTGTACCCGCCCGATCCAAAGACCGAAGAAGCAACAAAGCGAGAAGGCATGCTGTGCAAACGCGAAGGAATCACGATTAACATCTTCCTGTTGCCCAGCTGGTCACAGTCTCATGAGGACGTGCAGTTTGCCCATCGACTTGCGGAAAGCACGGGCGGCCGCGTCTTCTTTACGGCCGGAAAAGATCTGGACCGCTATGTGGTCTGGGACTATGTGAACCACCGACGCGAAATCATTGGGTGATCAGCCGGCGAACACGCTGTCATTCTTCATCTTCTGCCGGTAGATCCGCATCTTTTTGTCGTCGCAGCGAGGCAAGAAAATCCACGTCTTCATTTTGAAAGCTGTTGCGCTTCGACTTTTGCGCATCTATGGAGCTTTGAGCCCCTCGTTCACTGGCTGCGTCCAAACTGTGTCGACGGAACGCGGATTTACGACTGGTCTCAAGAAGCAACATGTGTGTTTCACTCCCATTCACATAAAAAAATGGCCTGCCTGAAATCGATCAGGCACGCCATTTTGCATAGAGCGTGATGTGAAAAGTATGAAGGTTTCATGAATAACTCATGAAGGGGATCAGCATTGGTCTGCATCCCCGACTGTTCAACGATCAATCACGTGAGCCCGGGGTCACCTTGACGATCACTTCTTTACCCGCACGGGTCACGATGAGTTCGACTTCCTGACCTGCTTTGAGCGCCTCGATCGCGTAGGTGTAGTCGTAGATGTTTTCAATTGTCTTGCCGGCCAGCTTTACGATCGTGTCGCCGCCCTTGATTCCGGCTTTGTCAGCCGGGCCACCTTTGGCCACTCCGGAAAGCAGGACGCCCTTGACGTCGGTCTGGGCATAGTCGGGAACGGTTCCCAGGTAGGCTCGCAAGGACGCTCGTCGCTGGCCGTCCTTTGGTCGTTCCTGAGCGACATACTGCGGCGGACGTTCATCGGCAATCAACTGTCGACAGACCAGCATCATCAGGTGGGCAACTTTTGAAATGCCTTCGTAGTTGAGCTTTTCCGGTGTGTCGCGAGGTGTGTGGTACTCACTGTGATTGCCGGTAAAGGCGGACAGGATCGGGACGCCGTGCATGAAGAACACACTGGCGTCGGTAGGAATGTAACTGTCATCCTGAAGCGACAGAGACAATCCCATCGGGACGTTGGCCTGCTCTACAATTTTCTGCCAGGACGCCGACGAGCCGGTTCCCTGCAAAATGAGTTTTTCCTGAAGTCGGCCGACCATGTCCATGTTCAGGCAGGCGGCAATGTAAAGATTCAGTCCACCGGTGTTGGGGCCTGTCAGCTCCTCAGCCTGTTTCGTGTTCTTCTCGGTATCTTTCGATTCGGACGCATCTTCTTGTGAGGGTTCGCTGTTTGGTGTTTCTTCTCCGCCCACCGCGGCCGCATGCTGAGAAAACAGCGTCTCCAGAGTCTTCACGTAGTGACTGGAACCCAGCAGTCCGATTTCTTCGCCTGACCATGCTGCAAACACAACGTCACGCTGTCCCTTGAGACTTCCTGTCTCTTTGGCGTTCGACATGGCTTCTGCAATTTGCATCATCGCCGAAACTCCGGAAGCGTTATCGTCGGCTCCGAAGTGAATGGCCGACTGCTCATCGCCGCGAGCCAGTGAGTTCCCACTGGGACCTGTGCCAAGATGGTCAATATGCGCACCGACCACAACGATTTGCCCGGCCTGCTCTTCGTTGACCTGAAGGCGTCCCAAAACGTTGCGGCCTTTTTTCTTCTCCTGAACGATTTCCACATTCGCCGCGACTTGAAGTCCCTCCATTGGAAAACCCATCACCGGTTCGCCGGAATCCATCTTCGCCTGAATGGCCTGCAGATCTTTTTTGCGATCTGTAAACCAACCCGCAACAATCTCATCCGTCACACTGATCACTGGCAGGCCGGAGCCGGCGAGTGACCCGTCGAACTGCAGCGGCACCAATTGTTCCTTCACGCCGGATGTGGGACCGCTGACAATAATCAAACCACGAGCTCCCAGATCACGTGCCTGCATCGCTTTGAACCGCAGGCTGGAGTAGCGACTAAAATGCTGTCGCTGCTCGGGAGTGAAATTCTCGGGCATAAACCGAAAGGAAAGCACCCATTTGTCTTTCACATCCAGATGCACAAAGGAATCGTACTCTTCGATACCATCTGCCGCGGGGGCTCGCAGTCCATACCCGGCAAAGATCACATCAGACGAATCCACATGAGTGGATGAAGAAAATGCCACAGGACGCCAGTCCGTTTCCAGCGTGAGTAATCGATCTCCTGCATTCAGTGTGTTGGCCGCACTGGCAGAGACACCGGAGGTAAACTCAAACTCCTGAAAGTAAGTGTCGTTGTCGCCTGCCGGCAGCAGACCCAGAGTCTCAAAGTGAAGTGCCACATAGTTGGTGGCCAGCTGCTCGCCTTTCGTTCCTGTTAAACGACCTCCGAGCTGCGGACGACACAAATATTCCACATGTGACACCGCGTCGGCCGGCGCAAAATCGCCGCGAGCTGCCGGTGCCTGCGCCATCACTCGCGTTTTACCTGCACCGTCTGCGTCGGCCACGTGGTTCGCAGAATCCTTCAGGCCCAGTTGTTCCAGAGCCTTCGCGTGATCCCATTCGGCGAGAAAGATCTGCGACTGATTGTTGGCCGTTCGATTGGTCGTCCATGCCAGCTGCTGCCCATCCGGACTGAAGACGGGCAAGCCGTCAAAGCCGGGTGTATGCGTCACTCGAACAGGTTCGTGCTGTCCGGCCGCATCGACCATGTAGAGTTCGAAATTGGCAAAGCCATGTTTGTTGGTGGTGAAGATCAGATACTGGCCGCTCGGATGAAAATACGGCGCCCAGGACATCGCTTCCAGGTGAGTCAGTTGCTGCTGATCAGTGCCATCAATATCCATCGTCATGATTTCAGCCGTCGCTCCGTTTTCCGAAAAGCGACGCCAGCAGATTTTCTTCCCGTCGGCACTGAAGAAAGGCCCGCCATCGTAGCCAGGAGATGTGGTCAGTCTGCGCACATCCGAACCATCGGCATTCATGACATAGATTTCATTGGCCCATGCCGGATCAAGTTCGAACGACTTCTTTTCGTCCTCGTGCAGTTCCTTTTCATAAGCCGAACGATTGGAGGCGAAGGCAATCAGTGCTCCATCAGGGGACCAGGAACCTTCCGCATCGTAACCTTTGGCCTCTGTCAGTTTGCGGTACTGCCGGGACTCAAGTTCATACTCGTAGATTTCATAGAACTCGTCGTAATCCCACGAGTAACGACGTTCTTTTCCAGACGCTCGCAGTTCCAGTTCGTCTTTTTGTTCCTGCTCGGCAGCCGGGTCTTCCTGAGTGGAAGCAAACAGCACTTTCTTTCCGTCCGGATGAATCCACGCGCATGTGGTTTTGCCTTTTCCCGGTGATACTCGCTCGGTGTCGCCGGTATCCAGATCCATCAGATAAATCTGGAAGAATGGATTTCCCGGCTCACGCTCACTCTGGAAAATCATTTTGCGGCCGTCCGCACTGAAGTAACTTTCGCCCGCTCTGCGACCTTCGAAAGTCAGCTGGCGAGGCCTGCTGATGAATCCGGCTTCCAGCTTCTGTGCGGCCGCCGGATCAGACTCGATAATGTCGGGGGCGACCTGCTGTGCAAAATTCGCTGCGGGATGCAGAAATGCCGTCAGAAGGTATGCGATGATTGCGGCAAGCTGACGTGTGGAAACGTATTTGGAAATCACGACCAGATCCTCACAAACTCGAATGGATGCAAACGCAGCGTGCCCGACGCATCAGCGGCAGGCAGACAGCATTCTAGACATCATTGAGGCAGGATTGCAGGGTCGGTCCAAAATCCTCCACAGAAACCTACGGCTGATCGTCAAACACGGTCACGGATTCGGAGACAATCAGGGCCTCGGTCATTTCATCGCACTTCAGGAAAGCCTGAACGCGTGCATTCCTGACTGGCGATTCACCCTGCAGAGTCAGCTGAAAGGTCATCTGACCGTTCGGCTGTATTTCCGGAACCTTCGTGTACTTCACAAGATTCCCCGGGAACAATTTGCCGGGAACGTCTCTCGTGCCTGCGGCCAGAATCTTAAGTTCAGGCGGCACCTGCACTGACAGTTCGATATTTCGAGCCATCGCGGTGCCTCGATTATCGATCGTCACCGTGAAACCAAACCGGTCACCGATCGCCACAGGATCGTCCTGCCGGCTGATATCCGCCGTCACGTTGTGAATGTCTTCCACAGTCACAATTGTATTTTCGGTCAGCGGTGTTCGGAACCCGGCGTTCTCTGTCACTTCAACCATTGTCTCCATCTCGCCAGCTTCTTCCGCCACCAGTTCGACATCCAGAACAGCCTGCTTGCCCGCACCAAGGCGAGGAATGGCCCATCGAATGCGTCGCGTGTCCCGGTTGTATTCCCCACCATTGCTGGTCGAGACAAACCGCATGCCTGCAGGAACCTCTTCGACAACGATTGCGTTAACGGCTTCAAATTTGGAGTCGTTCGTCACAATGTTTTGATACTTGGCAGGCCGACCCACATAGCGGCGTTCCGGACCAAGACGTTCCAGTGCCAACTGCGCCCCAACAATCTCGATCTCAGTCCTGGCTTTGGCTGCTGACACCCCGGAGGACGTCACTTCTGCCGAGACAAGAATCAGTTCGCCGGGCTCTGCCGCGACAACTGTCAGTTCGATTTCTTCCGCGTCGCCCGCAGCGAGATTTTCAATTTCGTATTCAAGGTCACCACCTTCCGGATGCTTCAATCCGGGCGGCAGCACACTTCGCAGGACGACATTGGCAGCATCCCCTGAACCGCGATTTCGAATCGTGTAAGCCAGCTGAACTTCGTCGCCCACTTTGACCTGATCGGGCCCAGAGAGCTGCAGTTCCAGTTTTGGAGCAGTGATCACCGTCGCTGATTTCACCTGAGCTTTGAAGCGAACGGTGGCCACGCCATCCAGTGTGCCTTCTCCTGCAGGTTTGATTCGCACGGTGATTTCTTTCTTCTCACCAGCACGCAGTTCACGAAAATTCCAGTTCAGTCGACCAGCGGCACGGCTGAACTCCGCGACTGGCCGAGCTTCCACAAATTCGGCAGCGCCGCCCAGTTCGTCTTCGACAATTACGTCGTACGCTGACGATGCTCCTTCATTGGAAACCACAATCGTATAATCATGAGCCACACCTACCGTGGCCGTTTCCGGAGCCTTCTTTTGAATAGTCAGCTGAGGCCGCATGACTTCTGACACGGTTCCTGCGGGAACAGGTTTCGGTCGCCCGGCGCCCGAGGAATCAGGCGAGTTGGTTCGATCAGGACGGCTCGGCAGATCATCAGCCGATGGCAAGGGCAAGGGACGACCCTCGTCAGGAGTCAATGGGCCTGCATCCGGCTCGAATGGCTCCGGACGCGATCGGTCATCCAGATCGCTGCCGGAATTCGGAAGCCGAGGCTTTGGAAAATCGTCTTCCGGCGGATCTGTGATACGCGGCTCAGGCCGAGTCGGCAGTTCATTCAGTTCCGTATCATCCGGCATGAAGGGCAGGGTCTCAGCGTCTTCATCAATGCTTCCACGGGACGGTGGAGAAGCGGGAGTACCGGTTCCATTGTCTTCGCCGAAAAATTGCACATCGGTTTCTTCGCGTGCACGACGAGGTGTCGACGGAAGCGTGGCTGGCACGCGTGGTCTCGACGGAAGCGGGACAGAGTCTTCTTCAAAAGAGGGCGGATCCATCAAAGGCGTGTCGTCGACACTATCGCCCCCGTTGAAAGAAGGAGTGCTCAGATCGGGCACAGGCTCCGGAACAATCATTAACGGCTCGTCCGCACTTGAAGCGGACGCTCGCTGAACCGTTTTCACAGTCTTTTCGTCTGCCACTGCGGCAACAACTGCCGACACAGCAGGCTTCGCCATCGCGGACGTGCGAGCGGCAGACGATACCGGCGGCGCTGCTAAACCGGCTGCCAACACAGGCTGAGCAGCGGCTTTCGATGCGGCAGCGGGCGATGCAGTGGCAGCGCCAGTGCTCGCGGCGCCCGCATTGCTTCCAGAACTGTTTGAGAAAAATTGAATGGTGGTCTTCTCGGAACTTTTCTCACGGCTGGTGGCCGGCACCGCAGCTACCGGGAATTGTTCGACCGTTGGCTTCGAGACACCCTGTTCTTTCGGAAATGGAATCACTGTGGATTCAGGAATCAACGACTGCGAAGAAAGAGCCGGCACGGGCTCGGTGAACTCTGACGACTGGGCAGATTCATCTTCGGTTGATTTCAGCGGAATCGAATCGCCGGCGAAAGAGCTGCCTGCAACAACCTCCGCTTCTTCGGGCGGTTCATCCATTGCAGCAGAGAACGGATTGCCTTCTTCGGCAAGTTCGTCCTTATGCAATGCGTGGTCTTCGGTCGCTCCAAAGTACTGAGTGTCGTCTGCCGGAGGAGCCGGATTTCCAGATCCGACGCCCGGTTGATCGAACATCGAAGGGTCATTTGCCTCGACGGACGGATTCGCAGCGAGCGCGTCGTCGAACTCAGTCGATGCGTCCGGCGTCACACTGATCTCGTTCCCGGGTGTTTGAAGACCCACGGAACTTAAGACAGGTTTGCGCACAGGCAACCGGTTCTGGACTTCCAGAACTATCAGTGTGCCGATGCCAATAATACCAGCCGCTGTGAGCAGCTTCCATAATGAGCTTTGCATGGGAATCCCTTCCCGCGCCGGGACAATCCTGTTGTCGCTCCACCTCCCGTGGAGCGCATGAACGGCGCATGTGCCCGAGAAGTAGCAGAATCCGCCGAACGGTGGAAGCGGAGTTTTTTTAGATCATCCGCGACCAGCCATTTTTCCTCAAAATGTGACGCTGAGGAATGAATTACGCCAAAACGCGGAGACCTGAGATCCGCCAACAGGAAGACTTTGCAGATTAATCAAATCTGCCAAACGCCCCAATTTCACTAAACGCCCAGGAGACTACCGCACTACCGCAGCTGGGCTCGTGAGAGCTCAGAAACCAGTCCAAATTCTCACGCATGCGGCAAGGGGTGAAGCATCGTTGAACCTCTTCAGACTTCGTCCAGCTTTTGCTGTAACTTCTGAAGGACGTGCATGGGAATGGTATGAGGCCCGTTGAATTCCATGAATGCCACTCGGAATCCCGCATCGCTCAGTAGTTCCTTCAACTGAATGGCCGGGGCAAGCGGCAGTACAGAATCCTGACGCCCGTGGGATTGTAGAACCGAACAACCGGGATGTTCCGCAGCCAGCCGCTGCCACTCGATGCGGTTCAGCAATGTGCCCGAGAACAGCACGAGCAGCGCTGGATTCAGTTGTTCCGTGAGCGTAACGCACGTGCTGACCATCGCGCCCTGGGAAAATCCACCGAGCACCAGCTTTGTCTGGTCCAGATCCGCAGCAGCCAGAGCGGCTTTGATAGTTTCACCCAGCATTTGGGACGCTTCTTTCATGCCGGGAGGTTCCATTTGTGTCAGCTGATCGAAGTCGCGTGTCTCATTAATTTCCGCCAGTTTGGCCATATTAATCGGCCACCACGCCCGCCCGCCCGGCATTCCCATCGGCCCGAGATCGATTGGTGCTTCCGGAAAAACAAAGCGGCAGGTTGCGGCAATCGTGTCACTCGATTCCATCATCATGGGGCCAAAATCGGCCAAATCATCGCCCGGTGCACCAAATCCATGATTCAGAATCACCAGCTTTTGCGGCGTCTGACCGATGGGCAACGCATCAATGACACGGCATCGGAGTGGACCAAGTTGTTGTCGAGAAGACTTCAGTGACATAACGCTTCAAACCCCAGGAAAGGCTGTTAAACTGCCCGCCTGACGCGAAAGCAGTATTCCACGCACTTTACTTTCTCATGGCAATCGTGCCATCCAGTGCGTGGTAGTCTCCCCACCGATGGCACTATTGATCGCGAGATTTTACACGATGACCACTTATTTCCCGGAAGTTGACAAGATCCAGTTCGAAGGCCCCTCTTCGCGAAATCCTCTGGCGTTTCGCCACTACAACGCTTCCGAGCTTGTAGAGGGCCGAACGATGACAGACTGGCTTCGATTTGCCGTTTGTTACTGGCACACCTTCCGCGGTACTGGCTCTGATCCATTTGGCGCTCCGACGATGATGCGTCCCTGGGATGACGGATCAGACTCTGTCGATAACGCTTTGCGACGCGTCGACGTCGCCTTTGAGTTCATGACAAAGCTGGGCGTTCCATACTACTGCTTTCACGACCGTGACGTCGCCCCGGAAGGCGCAACTCTGCGCGAGAGCAATTCAAATCTTGATGCCATTGTGCGCAAGCTGAAAGAAGCTCAGCGGAGCACTGGCATCAAGCTGCTTTGGGGAACTGCGAATCTATTTTCCAATCCTCGCTACATGCACGGCGGTGCGACCAGCCCGAATGCGGATGTGTTTGCTTATGCCGGGGCTCAGGTGAAGAAGGCGATCGAAGCCACCTGCGAACTTGGCGGTGAGAACTATGTGTTCTGGGGCGGCCGTGAAGGGTACATGTGTTTGTACAACACCGACATGAAGCGCGAACTGGATCATCTTGCCCGCTTCATGCACATGGCTCACGACTATGCAAAGTCGATTGGTTTCAAAGGTCAGTTTCTGTTTGAGCCAAAGCCAAAAGAGCCGACCAAGCACCAGTATGACTTTGACGCGGCCGCGTGTCTGAACTTCATTCGTCAGTACGGTCTGCTGGATGTTGTCAAACTGAACATCGAAACCAACCATGCCACTCTGGCCGGTCATTCGATGATGCACGAACTTGAGTACGCTTCGATCCAGGGAGTGCTCGGAAGCATCGACGCCAACACCGGCGACCTGCTGCTGGGCTGGGATACCGACCAGTTCCCAACCGACATTTATCTGACGACTCAGATCATGCTCGTGCTGATGAAGCAGGGCGGCCTGCATTCCGGCGGAACCAACTTCGATGCGAAAGTTCGAAGAGAGAGTATCGATCCGATTGACCTGTTCTACGCTCACATCGGAGGCATGGACGCATTCGCTCGTGGTCTGAAAATTGCCGCTGCGATTCGTGCAGATGGCGTGCTTTCTGACTTCGTGAAGCAGCGATACAGCAGCTTCGAAAGCGGAGTGGGCCGTAAGATCGAAAACGGCACAACCAACTTTACAGAGCTGGAAGCCTACATTTATGAAAAGGGCGAAGCAGCTGCCAACTCCAGCGGCCGACAGGAAATGCTCGAGAACCTGATCAATCGATATATCTAACGGACAGCACTCTGTTGCCCCCTCTCCCCCGATTTTTTGCGGAGGGAGAGCGTGTTTTTGCAGGGCAGCATGGACGCAAAAAATTGGGGGAGAGGGCCGGGGTGAGGTTTTTTTTTTGCACGCGGCCCTTCACGAAAGCCCCCTCATCCGGCCTATCGGCCACCTTCTCCCCCGACGGGGAGAAGGGACACATTCACGCGGTCATTTATGTTGACAAGAGATGCCCGGTCAACCTGAAACACCAGACATGGCGTTATCCAACTAAGGAAAAGGCACGGAACTGTTTCTGTTTTCAGAAGCCCGGCTTTTCAAAAATCCGGGCTTCATTTGCTTAGCACGAGACTATTATCTCAGGGATTCGCTGCCGCGGCCAACAGACATTTAGCGAGCACCGTTCAAATACAACTTCACGTTGTGAGTTGACCGACCGCCAGCAACGAGATCCGGACGACCATCGCCATTGAGCACCGTCGCCGGCCAACGATCTGTTGTCGGGTGGGCAGGAATCTCAAAGGCCAACAGTCGAACACCGTTCCCCTGACTGGCATTCAAAGGAGAGACCACAAGCTGAGGTTTGCCTTTTCCCAGCACATCCGCCCAGCGCATTCGATGCACGTTCGTTTCTTCTCCCACTGCGGAAACCTGCCACAGGGCCGCTGGATCTGTAGAACGATAGATCCAGTGCAAAGTGCCCGTCTTCGTCCACCGGGCGCCAATCGCGAAGTCCACATTACCGTCACCATCAATGTCGCAGGGAGCGATGCAGACATTGTCCGGAGGAATCTGGTCTTTCAAAATCACACGAGAGTCCCACGTTGGCTACTCGTACCAGAAGAGTAATCAAAATCGCACTGCAGATCCCATGACTGCGGGAATTCACTGCAGGTACCGCAAAAGAAGTGCAGGTCGGCCGCTGACGTCCCATTCCACATTAAACAGGGGCTTCCCATGCCGCATTGAAATCGTGTGCTCGGACTGATAGAAACGCAGCCGCAATTGATTCAGAAATTTTCAAACAGCAAAAGGTGGCCAGCTGATGTTGAACTCCGTGAAGCACTCCGGCCCTCTGAGCATTCTCGGAACACTCGTGGCGATGCTGCTGATGCCATCGTCGATTTTCAACTGTAACTCGGCCTGCGCCGATGACACTGCGCCCGGCAATTCGAAAGGCTCGTTGCGTGTCGGCGTTGCCGAAGCAGACATTACACCACCAGTCGGATTTCCAATGGCCGGCTATTATCACGAGCGTCTGGCGGAGGGTGAAATTGATCCGCTGAAGGCACGTGCCATCGTGTTTCGTGACGATCACACCTCAGCGGCCCTGGTCGTGTGCGATCTGATTGGCATTTCAACGGATCTGAAGAATGAGGTCCGCAGACGGGCTTCTGAAAAGACAGGGATCCCGGAGAGTCACATTGCGATTTCCGCGACGCATTCGCACACCGCTCCCGACTACATGAAGGAGCTGTATCTGAAGCTTGGCAATGAACCTCAGGAATCCCTGCGGGCCGAATACATCGATCGCCTGATCGATGGCCCGGTCGAAGCCATTTGTCAGGCAGACGCTACCGCCGGACAGGCAGCGATTGAGTCGGGAACTGCCAGCCAGAATGAGCCGGTCTCGTTCAATCGACGGTCGGTGACTCGCGACGGCAGCGTCAAGACATGGATGTCCGCCAGCCACCCGGATTTCGTTCGTACCGCAGGTCCGATTGATCCTCAGATTGGCCTCGTTGTGGTGCGGGACGAAGCCGGAAATCCTCGCGGAATTCTGAGTAACTTTGCGCTGCATCTCGACACTGTCGGAGGCATGAAGTGGAGTGCTGACTATCCGTTCTTTATCGAGCGAACTCTGCAGCAGGCGAAAGGCGCCTCAGTGGTTTCTATCTTTGGAAACGGATGCTGCGGAGATATCAATCACGTCAATCCTCGCAGCGCAGATCGAAACGATGCGGCCACTATTGGACAGTCCATCGGCGATTCCATCGTTCGCGATCTGCCTTCCTTACAGCCACTTCAGCAGAGAACTCTCTCCGTGAAATCTCGCGTGCTGCAACTTCCACTTCAGGATGCGACGGAAGAAGAAGTGAAGCATTCCATCGAGCTCCTTGCCAAAGCCAAACGGAAAGAACCGGTTGAATTTCTGGAACAGGTGACGGCTTACAAGAAGCTGATCATCGACCAGATGCGACATCAAAAGCCCTTTGCAAAAACAGCCGATCACATCACATGGGGCCTGAGTCGAGCATTGGCGGGCATCGGGGAGACAATGCCAGTTGACCTGACCGTGATCACACTGGGAACAGACATTGCGATTGTCGCACTTCCCGGCGAAGCATTTGTGGAACTCGGACTGGCAATCAAGCAGGGCTCACCATTTCGAACCACCATGGTCATCGAATTGTCGAACTGCGTGGAAACAATCTATGTGCCCACACGAGCAGCGTACGCGCATGGCAGTTACGAAGTCACCAACTCCACCACGATGCCTGGTTCCGGCGAGATGCTGGTTCAGGCCGCTTTGGAACTTCTGAAAGAAGCGGCCGGAGAAGCCACCAGCGCCGCTCCTCCAACGCTGAACAAATAACGAGCCCGCTCCGTTTCGCCGATGATGCCAGAAATGCATGCTGCGGATTTTCGAACTCAGTTCCTCCGACAAACGAATCGGCCAGCCTGGAATCGCCCAACACAAACGTTCACCAAGGTGGATTCTGCGATTTCCAAAAATATTTCCTGGTTTTACCGTAGTCTCCGCGAACCTTTTTAGGCGATCCTATGTCTTGGGGGCATCGGAGTGGTTCTCACGTGTGATTTCGGCGTCTTCTTGAGGCTTATCGAGCCGGAAAGATTCAGATTTCCAAGTAGTGAAAATCCGGTTTTCACAGGCAGTTCTACAGAATTCGTCGGACGATCCCAGAAAGAAGCAGTCGTCGAATTGGAATTGCAGACTTGTCGGCAACAATGGAGTTGTCGACCTTAATTTTCGCCGCAGTTGCGGCGTAACACATGGACCTAAGACCCAGTCACGGGCGCGGGACCAATTTGGAGGCAGAACAATGCTGCTGAACACAACGATTCATGCTCTGGTTGCATCAACACAGGCCGTCGCGGCCCATGTGATTGCCGGGCTGCTCGTGGGTTCTGCCTCCCCCGCGGTATTTGCAGTGGTGCCGAAACAGGAACGTGAAGCGCACTCGATGCGCTGGCGTTATCTGCTTGGACAACCGGCAGGCGATATGCAGCAGTGTTGTGGAGAAACCTCCAAACGCTGCCAAAATTCGCCAAGTCAATTCAGTTCGAGTTTTCTCTCGAATTTGAAGAGGGCTCTGAATCAGAGCCTGGGTTGTCTGACCGGTACCAGCGGTAGAAGCTGACGAGCACTTGCTCCCCGTCTTCGGACGAAATCAGAACTTCTTCCGCTTGAACCGCTCGAAGTGAGTCGCACGCGTTGTGCCGCTCATCGCCTTCGTGTGAGTTTCCGAGGCATTCGTCGTTTCCTCGACGACTGTTTCCTCGCACTCACGGCCGTTCCTGCGAAGTTCCCCCTTCACGGCTCATCCGTTTCTGCCACTGGCGAAACCACGGATGCAGTGTTCGTGATTTTTCAGACTGGAGTCTGACTGATAATGCCTATCTCATCTTTGACGACTGATTCTTTGACCCCACTGGTTCTGCAGGCGCAGGCTGGCGATCGTGACGCGTTTGGCGATCTGGTTGTCCTGTTCGAATCCCGCATCTTCGGCATCGTCATGCAGCGGCTGCGAAATACGGCCGAGGCTGATGAAGTCGTGCAGGAAGTTTTCCTGCGAGCCTTCCGAAAGCTGCCTCAGCTGCAGGAAGCCGAACGATTTGGCGGATGGTTGTGCCAGATCGCTGTGCGACTTTCCATCAATCGAGCTGTTCGGCGGCCGAATGAAACCTGTGTCGAGCCAGAGTCCTTCGATTCTGCGCAGCACACGGAGGACACTCCGTTTGCCGCCATTATTCGACAGGAGAATATCGAACAGGTTCGCGAAGGACTGAACCAGCTCGGGCAGATGGACCGGGAAACTCTGTGGGCCTTCTACTTTGAAGGTTCATCACTGAAGGAAATGAGCGAGCAGTTCGAAAGCCCGATCGGAACGATCAAGCGACGACTGCACACCGCTCGTGGCCGCCTGCGAGATGTGATCGGCGCGATGCAGCCTGCGTGAGTTCCCTCGTTCCAGGGCTCCAGCCCTGGAACGCACTGCCCGGAGGCTCCTGCCTCCTCCGCCTCCGCCTCCCATGCGTTTCACAACCAGATAATCCCGAACCCTGCATCAACTCCCCGAAGCCTGCCCTGTCTTTCCGAAAATCCAGGTCGCAGGACAAAAACCGTCATCCGTTTGGCATTTCCATGCGTTTTTGTCAAAACAGCGGTCAGGGTTCTCATGGAGCCCGCGAATAAATCCGCATTTTGGCCTTCTTCTACATCGGATGCTACAATTTCGCAGATGTTCCGCGAGGCTCACGTTCACAGAAATCTTCGGAGTTCAACAATGGGACGCATTCCTCTGGCTGCTTTGCTGCTGGCAGGCGTGAGTCTGTTTAGTGCTCAACTGCAGGCTCAGGAGCAACCCGACGTGGCCGTTGCCCAACGCCCGATCGGACGCTTCTTTACAGTCCGAAGTCCCGTCGATGACCGCACTGTGAGTGACCTGACAAGTCTGGCACTCGAACTTCAGGCTCAGGCCACTCGCGATCGCCGCGAGGCCGTTTTGATCCTTGAGATTGAACCCGGTTCCAGTCGATTCGGCCAAGTCAGCGACCTCGCCCGTTTTCTGACGTCTGCTCAACTGAGCCAGATTCGAACGGTGGCATGGTTGCCGAAAACCGTGGATGGGACTCAGGCAGTTCTCGCGCTGGCTTGTCACGATATCGTGATGCATCCGGACGCAATGCTGGGTGACATTGGCCGTGGAGAAAAAGTGCCGGACGACGAGCAGAATTTCGTATTCAGTCTTATCGATCGCCGACGCAACGTGCGTCTGTCACGCGGTATCGCATTGGCGATGATGGATCCGTCCTCTGCGCTGATGCGAGTCACCGTGGAAGAGCAACCCGGGATTGCTCAACAAAGATTTCTGACTCCCGCCGAGCTCATGCAGTTACGCGACCAAAACGCAGTGGTCACCAAAGTGGAGACCATCAAAGATCCGGGCATCGAAGGACGCTTTCATGCGGCCGATTCGGAGAAGGCCGGATTTCTTGTGGCCAGGACGGCGAAGAATCGCTCCGACGTCACTGCAGCTTTCAACCTTCCCCCAGAAGCGATGCGGGAGGCCGGTCTCGGAAACCAGAATGTGTCCGTGCGTGTCATCGCGGTTCACGGAATCATCGACGGGATCCTCGGTGAGTTTGTCGAACGCGAGATGCGTAATGCAGTTGCCAAAGGCGTGAATACTCTGATCTTTCATATTGATTCGCCAGGCGGAGATAAGGACATCGCTGAACATGTGGCGATGGCGATCTCAGAACTGGATGCAACAAAGATCACGACCGTTGCATGGATCCCGAAAGGTGCCTGGAGTGGCGGTGCGCTGATTGCGTTTGGCTGCGATAAAGTGATCCTGCATCCGGAAGCTCAGATCGGTGACATCGGCGTGATTACGATGACTGAGCCGGGTGGTCAGTTTGAACGAGCACCTGAGAAAATCGTAAGTCCCTTCCTGCAGTTTGCCGCCACGCTGGCCAAACGCAAGAATCGTCCGCCCGCGTTGCTGCAGGCGATGATCGATAAGGATCTGACCGTTTTTCAGGTCACCAGCAAAGCGGATGGTCGTGTTACCTATATGTCGGAGGCCGACATTCAGGCGTCTGCGGAGGAATGGATCAAGGGGCCCATGGTTCCGGAATCTCGCGAGGGCATTCTGCTGACGGTGAATGGCGAGAGAGCTCATGAACTGGGACTCGCCGATGCACCGTGTCGCGACATTGATGAACTTCGGTCCCGCCTTGGAATTCCGGAAAAAACAGATCTGACGCCGGTTGCCAGCACCTGGGTTGATTCACTGCTGGTCGTCCTGAACTCCGGAGTTGGTGGCTTTCTGCTGATGACGCTTGGAATCATCTGCATCTATATCGAACTGCATGTGCCGAGCGGTCTCTTTGCGATCCTGTCGACGGTTTTCTTTGCTCTGTTCTTCTGGAGCCGATTCCTCGGTGGAACGTCTGGCACTTTGGAACTCGTGCTGTTCGTGCTGGGCATCGGGCTGCTCGCGCTGGAAGTGTTTGTGATCCCGGGCTTCGGGGTCTTCGGCGTATCCGGCATTTTGCTGACACTTGCGTCGCTCGTTCTGGCAAGTCACACCTTTGCCGGAATGACGCTGACGGAAGGCTTTCAGGAATCGATGGGCAGCCTCGGATCACTGGCCGCGGCGATGGTCACTGTGATCGCGGTGGCGGTTGTGCTCAATCGATTTATGCCGTCCATCCCATTTCTGAATCGCCTGATTCTGACCCCTCCGGGATTCGCCATGGCCGGCTCCGATGGTCCGCTTCTTAATCCATCGCTGCTGAGCACAATGCCCGTTGCCGTCGGTGCCGTGGACATCGGATCTGTTGGAATCACTGCGTCCGCGCTGCGACCGTCTGGCAAAGCAATCTTTGGCGACAGTTACATGGACGTCGTAAGCGACGGCGCCTATGTGGATCATGGGGCTCCGGTGGAAGTGATCCGCATCGCCGGAAACCGCATCATTGTGCGTGTTCGCGCAGTCATCGAAGAGTCCTGATACACGCACCAGTCGTTCGTCAGAAAGAAGCCAACCAAACCCGCCAGTCATGAGCCTGAGGCGCTAGCTGATTTTTCTACAGGGGAATCGGCTAGCGCCTCAGGCTCAGGGGGGATTTTCATTCTGCCAATGGTTTTAGTGTGGTGCAGGTTTGTTGATTTCCTCCGAAGGATAAAGTGCACGTATGAAGCGACTGTTGAGTTTGGTGCCTCTGTTTGTTGCGGCGATCGTCAGTCACAGCGGGACGAAGGCTGCGGAATCGCAGCCGAATATTGTGCTGATCGTGGCCGACGACCTCGGCTATGGTGACCTTGGTTATCTCGGAGGCAAGGACGTTCCAACGCCGAACGTTGATAAGCTGGCGGCCGACGGAGTTCGATTTACGTCCGGTTACGTGTCCGGTCCTTATTGCAGTCCCACACGTGCCGGACTTCTGACGGGCAAGTATCAGCAGCGATTTGGCCACGAGTTCAATCCCGGTCAAGGCCCGAATTCCGCAGACATCGGCCTGAGCGTAAAAGAGACAACTCTGGCGAACCGTTTGAAGTCGGCAGGTTATACGACCGGACTCGTTGGCAAGTGGCATCTGGGCAATGCGGAAAAATTCCGACCTCCTCAACGAGGCTATGATGAATTCTTCGGATTCCCTGGCGGTGCTCATCCTTACTTCATCGAAGACCGACAGGCTCCGATTTATCGTGGTAACGAAGAAGTCAAAGAGTCCGAATATTTGACAGATGCGTTCACTCGCGAAGCTGTTTCGTTTATTGATCGGCACAAAGAGAAACCGTTTTTTCTGCAGCTGACCTACAACGCGGTGCATACTCCAATGCATGCAAAGCCGGAGCATAAAAAGCAGTTTGCTTCGATCGCAGATGAAACGCGCCGCAACTACGCGGGCATGCTGTTCGCAATGGATGAAGGCATCGGCAAAGTCGTGGACGCGCTGCAGAAGGCCGGCGTTCGTGAAAATACATTGATCGCGTTTATCAGCGACAATGGTGGTCCGCCCGTGAATGGTTCGTCCAACGGTTCCTTGCGTGGCTTTAAGGCAACCACGTGGGAAGGCGGAGTGCGAGTTCCATTTATCCTGAACTGGCCCGGTCAGTTGCAGGCGGCCGAATACCATCAGCCGGTGATCCAGCTGGACCTTCTGCCGACCATCCTCGCTGCTGTTGGAAAGCCTGTTGCGGCCGAAGAGAAACTGGACGGCGTCAATCTGCTGCCTTATCTGAAAGGCGAAGCGACGGGAGCTCCGCACGAATCGCTCTTCTGGCGCTTCGGCCAGCAGACCGCGATTCGCCAGGGCGACTGGAAGCTGGTTAAAGCAAACGGGATCGACCAACCGGCTTTGTTCAATCTGAAGGATGATATCGGCGAACAGCACGACAAGTCGGCCAGTGAACCTGAAGTCTTCGCCAAACTGCAGAAGACCTGGGATGAATGGAATGCAACGCTTGTCGAACCATCCTGGAAACCGGCCGCCCAGCAGCTTGGCGCGAAAGGGAAAGGGAAGGGTCAGAACAAGAACAAGAATCTTTGAGCGTTTCTAAACCCATCTTTTCTCACCGACGGCGATCGCTGAACCCCGGTCGAAGAATCACCCAGCACCTCGAGAGCGACCTCAACGGGAATGCCGATGCTGTTTTCGATCATGCCAAGGTAACGGCTCACAGAGTTATCGCCGCCGTCAGAGAATGCCTGCAGGTGTCTGATTCAGTTTGCCTTGCGTATCGCCGTCACAACACCAACGCCGAACTCCGCTGCGTCCAGGAAATTCCCTTCGGAGTTGACGGGGCCATTTCCACCGATCGCACGGATTGCGGTGTAGGCAAAACGAACTTTGTTCCCGATCGCTTTGATCGCGGGGTCGGTCGTAGAATTGTAGACGGCCCAGGCATCTTTGCCGGTGGTGTATTGTTTAGCAAATAACTCCTGGTCATCGCCGCCTCCCACTGCATTGTCAGCACCCAGATCGGTAATGGTTAGTTTCAGTGTGTCGTCACCGTTTCGGCCGCGGTGAGCAAACGAGAACTCAAGCACTGCGTCACGTTCGATCCCCATTGATTCCTGATACAGAACTCCATCTTCGTAGGCGTTGAGTTCCACAAATTGGTCGCCGTCATACGCAGCGACTCCCAGAAAGCCTGTCGACCAGATCTCAAATGCCCGATCCGAGGTTTTCCACCCAGAAATAGTACTGACGAGTGCAAACGAGCTCTTCCGGATTTCCGGTTCCTCAAAGCTGGGGTTGGGCAGTTCGTAGCCGCGTGAGAGCTTGAGTGATTCCCTGACGACCGTGGCGAGGTGAGGCTCAAGGTCAAGTTCTTGTTCCTCAAACTGCGACTTAAGTTCTTGAAACGACGACTGCAGGGCATCGAAATAAGACGTCTGATTCGGATCGTTCTTCATCAGCAGAGCAAAGTGGAAAGTCGCCGCATACCAATTCTTCGCTGTTGTGGCGGCTGTCGCCTGCTCCTGATGCCAGAACGCATCGAAGCTCGCTTGAGTTTTTCGCCTTGCTCTTTCGTCGGGGGTATTCTTGTATTCCAGATCGACCAGCACGACGTTGTTTGATTCGGTGGTCACAAACCATCGATCGTTGGGAGAAGTGTGGGTGATCGCTTCCGGCGGCCCCCACATTGCATTTGGAAGCGTCTCGCGCGTCGCGACATCCCAGACCAGTTTTACATTTTCGGACTCCGAGTAAATTCGTGAACCATCAAGGCTGAAGGTCACGCTTGTCACGGTGTCGGAATGTCCGCTGAGGATTGCGGTTTCGTGCTTTTGTGGTGCGTCCCAGATTCGAATGGTACCGTCTCCCGCGACGGCGCCGGCCAACCGTGTGCCATCAGGGCTGAATGTGACGGATTCAACACTTGATTTGCCTGGGAAAAGGCCCATGATCTCCTGACCACTCAAAGTTGCGAAGAGTTGAACGGACTCGTTTGTTCCACACGCTGCGAACCGCTTGCCATCGGGACTGCAGGTGACCCCAAATACGGCACCGCCGCCGGTGGCATGAGCGGTCGCAATTTGCTTACCCGAAGCAACATCCCATACGCGGATCTTTGTGTCATAGCCGGCTGACACAAGTCGCTTACCCGCCTGATCAAACGCCACCGTCCTCACAAGCGCGGTGTGCCCAGTGAACGTTCGAATTTCACTGCCAGTCGCTACGTCCCACAGCTTGACAGTATTGTCATAGCCTGCGGACGCAAAGCACGAACCATCCGGGCTGAAAGCAACACCGTAGACCGTACCCTGATGGCCCGTGAGCGTCGCGGTTTCCCTAAATCCGTGCGCGTCCCAGAGCTTGATCGTGCCGTCTCGACTTGACGACACGAGTCTGTTGCCGTCCGGACTGTAGGCGACTCCGGTAACCGAACTTGTATGCCCTTTCAAGACGCCAACTTCTTCACCCGTTTCGGTGTTCCACAGGCGAACTGTTTTGTCATCCGCTGCCGAAGCAAGCCGGGTCCCGTTCGGGCTAAAGGACACTTTCGCAACTGAAGCCGTATGCCCTTCCAGCCTGAACTTCGCATTGCCCGTCTGCGCGTCCCGCAGGATGACCGCTTCTGCTCCCGATGCGAGTTGCTTTCCATCCGAACTGAACGCGACGCAATGCACATGTCCCGCGTGCCCGCCAAGTGTGAGGTCGTTATCCCCATGCGTATTCCAGATCCTGACGGTTTTGTCCGCGCTGGCGGAGACGAGTCGCGTCCCGTCGGGACTAAAGGCGACGCCCCATACCTTTTTGGCGTGTCCATTGAGTGTATTGATCAAGTTGCCCGTTTGAGTATCCCAGAGCTTGATTTCCGTCGAATCACCGGCGGTCGCGATCTGAGTTCCGTCCGGACTGAAGGCGACGCAATGAACGACTCGATTGTGCGCTCGCACTTCGGCGACAAGTTCCCAGGTCTGCGTATCCCACAGCAAGTAACTGCCATAGGTGATGGAGCCCAACCGAGTGCCATCAGGACTGAACGCCAGGCGTCGCAGTTCCGGACGGGAATGGTGGACGACCTTGATTTGCTCCCCGGTGCGTGAGTCCCAGATTCGCAACGTTTGATCACGACTGCTTGTCGAAGCAAGTTGCTTACCGTCCGGACTGAAGGCGACACCCGACACGGACTCCGTGTGACCGGTGACCGTGATGACTTCCTCGCCCGTCTTCGTGTCCCACACCTTTGCGGTTTTGTCATCTGATGCCGACGCGATTCGATCTCCACCCGGACTGAATGCGAGGCCTCTGATTGGGCCAGCATGACCAGTCATGGTGCGGATGATTTTGCCCGATTCCGCGTCCCACAGCCTGACTGTCTTGTCAAAACCCGCTGATGCAATCACGGAACCGTCTGAATTGACTGCCAGACCCCGAATACTGCCTTCGTGCCCCGCAAGTGTGCGGAGTTGCTCTCCGGTAGTTGCATCCCATAATCGGATCGTCCCGCTTTTGCCTGCCGAAAGCACCCGTTTTCCGTCAGGAGTAAAAGCGACTTCGTACACTTCGCTTGCGTGTCCATAACACGTGATGTTGCTCCCCTGGAAACGGCGGTTGCAATAGTGCCACTCGAAGTTGTCACGGTATTCCTCTGGGATCTGATGCAGCAGCGTTCGAGCGTCCACCGCTCGATTAGCATCGTATCTGGCAACCGCAAGCTGAAACTTTGCTGCCGCTTCTGCATCGCGTGCACGTTGAGACTCTACAGTCGCTCTTTCTTCCGCTTCGACGGCGTTGACGCGTTCTTCCAACGCTTCGCGGGACTTGTCTTCCGCAAGCCCCGTTTTCTCGTTCGCCCGAATCAACCCGTAAGTCGTACCGGCGATCCCAGCCAGCAGCACGACACCAATGACGAGCATGGCAGCGACCAGTCCGCGATTTCGTCCGGCAAATTTTTGCACCTGATACCACGTCGATGGTGGCCGGGCGGTAACCGTTTCGCCTGTCAGATAGTTGGACAGGTCCTGGCTTAAATCATTCGCCGTTTGATATCGGCGGGCTCGATCTTTCTCCAGAGCCTTCATTACGACCCAGTCAAGTTCCCCTCGCAGAAGTTGCTGCAGTCGGGCGGGATGCAGCCTTCGCAGATCGCTGACTGCCGAATTCACTTCGTTGGATGACGAACTCAAGCGGTTGCTGGGGCGAGGCGGGTCTTGTTCTCGGATGATCTGAAGAACCTTCAGGAAAGCGATTTTCCCGAGGGTTTCGTTATCAACGGGAGTTGAGCCTGTCAGCAGCTCGTACAGCATCACACCCAGCGAATAGACGTCCGTCCGAGTGTCAATATCCTCAGCGTTTGCCCCTTTCAGCTCTGCTTGCTCAGGCGACATGTACTGAACCGTTCCGACGACCTTGCCGAAGTCCGTCTGCATTGTCATGTCGGTCAGCAGCATGTTTTGCTCGACGGCTTTCGCCAGGCCGAAGTCGATGACCTTGGGAACCGCTTCTCCGTCAATGACCGTGACCAGGACATTTGACGGCTTCAGGCAGGCAGTAAGAGAAGTTCTACCCAGTTTTAGATTTGATTGTGAGGCTCCACTTGGGGAGTTTCTCTGACCTGAGGAGTCGTTCGGCGAACGGTCGGAATTCGATTTCTGTCAGTTTGACACCACATTCGTAGACATCATTCAGCAGATGAATAAGTGGACGGAC
>CAMTWR010000010.1:0-164914 GCA_947085455.1 uncultured Planctomycetota bacterium
CCCCCCCCCCCCCCCCCCCCCCCCCCCCCCCCCCCCCCCCCCCCCCCCCCCCCCCCCCCCCCCCCCCCCCCCCCCCCCCCCCACAGAACTTATTTCGCAACACAGACAGCCAGTTGTTGAGCGGCATGGTGTCATCTCCTGAGGGTGTGGTGGCGCGGCAAAGGTGGAAATCCCAGGCTGAAGATTTCTCTTTACCTACGACATTATCAAGTGACCCATGGAGGGCTGGCGACCAATCAAGCTGAGGGGCGTTTGGGGCTTGGCGGGAATTTTGTCTGAAACCACTTCATCTGGCATCCTGAACGGAGTGAAGGATCCTGGTTCCACCGGAAGCCCGCTGCTGCGACGAGGCCGGCTTTGCTTGGCTATGCTGGCTCGGGAGATTCTTCACTGCGCTCAGGATGACAGGGTTGGATGCCTGGGAGCTGCGTAAAGTCGATGGGAAGCCACGAGGCGACCTCGGGGGCATTTTTGTGGTGTTTCCTGTATTCTGAGCAACACACCCGTGTGCTACTGTCATTGCATGCGCGGCTTTCTTTGTTCCGAGTCTTTTTTTTTTGGTTTTTTCGGCTTCTATGTTTCTGAATGTTTTCATTACTCCTTCGGGACGACTGTGTTGTGAGCCGGAACGGCTGCCGGATGACGAGACCGTGGCGCGTGTTGATGTGGAGGATCACTTCGCTGAACGCCTGCTGGCTGCGTTTGGGGATTCAGTCGCTGAAGGATTGATCGAACTTGCGGCCGTTAATAATAAAGTCACCCTGCCCCTCGATCTTGTGTTCTGGAAGAACTGGGTTCGCCGGTTTCTGAAGTCTGTTTCACTGCTGGACGATGAGCATTTCGCGGAACTGGAAAAGCTGGCTAAGTCCGGCCGCTCAACGACCACCGGCAAAGGCCGACCGAAAACCGTGTCGCCCCCGGATGAGCTGGCGTTAGCCGTGATCGTCTCCGAAGCACCGCCGATGCGTGGGTTGGAGTTTCTGACCAGTGAGCTGCTCCGCGCGGTGTGGGACGATTTGCTCCATGCGTTTCTCGAACGAGCCCACGTCACGGAGGGTGGCTGTCACGGCCTGCTGCTGTCGCTGAATCCGGAGGCCCAGCTGCTTGGGCGAGTCACCTTTCATCTGGCGGAGAACAAACGAGATCCCGAACGACCGTTTGCGTTTCTGGCCACCTACGCTCACCGTCTTTCGGCGAAGGCTCAGCTCCAGCATCTGCCATTGGGAGAAGCGCTGCGACAATATGCGGCTGAGCGTGACCAGACCCGATTAACCGAACTTCTGACGCCCGTCCGGACTGCGGCCAGCCGCAGTGAGTGTGTGGGTCAGATGCTGACAACGCGCGCGATCTTTCAGCCGCAGGCCTGGACGGTTTCTCAGGCTTATCGTTTTCTGATTGACGTTGCGATCATGGAAGACGCTGGGCTGAGCGTGCGAGTTCCCGACTGGTGGAAGTCGCGCCGACAGGCTCGTCCGCAGGTTCAGGTCCGCATTGGCGAACAACGGGCCAGCGCCGTCGGACTCGACAGTTTACTGGACTTTTCTGCCAGTCTGGCAATTGATGGAGCACCCCTGACCGAAGAAGAACGTCGACGACTGATGGCAGCGACCGACGGCCTGACGCTGCTGCGAGGAAAGTGGGTGGAGGTCGATCAGCATAAGCTCAAAGAGGCTCTGAAACAGTGGAAGGAGCTTGAGACTGAACACGCGGATGGCATCTCGTTCCTTGAAGGCATGCGTCTTCTGGCCGGCACACCGCTGCAGACAACCGGATCGGTTTCTGATGATGTGTTGCAATGGTCGTCGGTCACATCCGGCAAGTGGCTGACGGAGGTGCTTCAACAGATCCGCGATCCCAACGGCATTCAGGGTTGTGAACCGGGAAATGGCTTGCAGGCGACGTTACGACCTTATCAGGCAAACGGGGTGCGATGGTTGTGGTTCATGAGCCAGCTGGGGCTGGGTGCGTGTCTTGCCGATGACATGGGGCTGGGAAAAACAATTCAGGTGATCGACCTGATCTTACGACTGAAGGAATCCGCTGTCTCGGCCACCTCCGGAAAGAAATCTGTCGGAAAGCAAAGTCACGGTACGGCGCCGTTTCTGCTGATCGTCCCTGCGTCACTGATTGGCAACTGGAAACAGGAACTGGACCGATTTGCTCCGCAGCTGAAAGTCTTTCTGGCTCACCGGTCCGAATGCGACGGCGCAACGCTGGATCAAATCGCCAAAGATCCGTCTAAAAAACTGGCGGGATACGATGTGGTCATTACCACGTACACGCTCGTCCGTCGTGCGACATGGCCTTTGGACGTCCATTGGAAAATGGTGGTTTTGGATGAAGCTCAAGCCATTAAGAATTCAGGGTCCGCACAGTCTCGCTCGGTCCGAAAACTGAAAGCCTCCGGGCGTATTGTGCTGACCGGAACGCCGGTGGAAAATCAGCTGGGGGATCTCTGGTCGCTGTTTGACTTCTGCGTTCCGGGTCTGCTGGGCACTGTTAAACAGTTCCGGGATTTCCTGAAGAACATGACAAAGAGCCAGGACTCCGGAGGCGTCTCTGCGCTGCGAAAACTGGTGCGACCTTACATTCTGCGGCGCATGAAAACTGACCCCAGCATCGTTCCTGATCTTCCTGACAAGACAGAGGTCACGGTGGAGTGCGGGCTGTCGAAGAAACAGGCGGTGCTTTATGAAAAGCTGATCTTCGACGTCGAAAAACAATTGAAGACATCTGACGGCATCCAGCGGAAAGGGCTTGTGCTGTCGATGCTGATGAGACTGAAGCAGCTTTGTAATCATCCAGATCAGTTTCTGGATCAGCGAGTCTTCGATCCGACGGAGAGCGGCAAGTTTCTGAGTCTGCGGACGGTGTGTGAACTCATCCGCGAACGTCAGGAAAAATTACTGGTCTTCACGCAATTTCAGTCGATGTGCGAACCCCTGGCGGAGTTCCTGGCGGGGGTGTTTCGCAAGCCCGGTCTTGTCCTTCACGGTGCTGTGCCGGTGGCCAAGCGAAAGGATCTGGTCCGGCAGTTTCAGGAACGCGACGACGTTCCGTTCTTCGTGATTTCTGTGAAAGCGGGTGGCACTGGACTCAATCTGACGGCCGCCTCCCATGTTGTCCATTTCGATCGCTGGTGGAACCCGGCGGTTGAAAATCAGGCGACGGACCGAGCGTATCGCATCGGCCAAAAAAAGAATGTTCTGGTTCACAAATTCGTCTGCAAGGGGACGCTTGAAGAACGTATCGACAGAATGATTCGTGACAAGCAGAGCCTTGCCGATGATGTTTTGGGTGAAGGCGGCGAGCGATTGCTGACCGAGATGAGTGATTCGGAACTCTTGAAGTTTGTCGCTCTGGATGTCACTCGCGCTATGCTGGACGATTGATTCTTCGTTGACTGCGGCACAGACTCCTGTCGCAACGGAGACTCCTGTTTCTCCGCCTGTGAATTGCACGGCCAGGTTTTTCAAAAAGGTTTTCTGATGAGTTGGGGACGTTATGACTGGGCTCCTTATGTTCCGGTCGGCCAGAAGATTGGCCAGGCGGTACGCAAGGCCGCGACCCTCGCGAAGAAGGAGAAGCGGGAACCTGCTCCGGTCAAGCTTCAAGGAAAAACGATCGCGAAGACGTTCTGGGGCAAGGCCTGGTGCGATAATCTGACAGCGTATCAGGATTTTTCAAACCGCCTGCCTCGCGGCGCAACCTATGTTCGCAATGGGTCCGTCGTGGATCTAGTGATTAAACGCCGCAGGATTGATGCGATCGTTGCGGGCTCTGAACCCTACACTGTCAAAATAGACATCACCGAACTGGACTCAAAGCAGTGGAAGTCCATCCGGTCTGACTGCAGTCAATCGATTGATTCGCTGCTGGACCTGCTGTCGGGCAAGCTTTCTGATGGTGTGATGAAGCGATTGACGGATCCTAAGACCGGACTTTTCCCGTTACCACGTGAAATTAAGATGTCCTGCAGCTGCCCTGATTATTCATCGTGCTGCAAACATCTGGCAGCGGTCATGTATGGAGTCGCAGCACGACTGGACAGCCAGCCAGAATTACTGTTTGTCCTGCGTGGCGTTGATCATAAGGATCTGGTCTCGCAGGCCATTGCCGCCAGCAACCTGGACCGGGAATTGTCTGCGGTTTCCGCCAGTTCACTCGGTACGCAGGATCTTTCCGAACTGTTCGGCATTGAACTGGACAGTGGCACAGTAGCAGCAGCCAAAGCTCCCAACAAAAAGAAGGCCGTTGCAAAGAAAGCATCGTCCCGCAAGGTGGCCGAGTCTTCAGCCAAAACTAATGCGACCGTGAAACAAAAGGCCACGCCAAAAAAAGCTCTCTCTGAAAAACGTGTCGTCAAATCGCCTGCGGTCAAGAAGAGCAAAAAGGCCGAAACGGAGAAGCTCGGGAAGGCGGCCGCGAAGAAACTGACTGTTGTCCAGGCCGCGTCTGGGAACAAGAAGATACCATCAGCAAAGAAGGCGGCTGCAAAAAAGAAGGTTGCAGCAAAATCTAAACCGGTCGCAAGTTCTGCTGCCAGACAAGTGAAGCGAAAATCCTGAACCTGATTGTGTGTGATGTACCGGTCCGTAGATTTTACGCTGCATCAGAATTCGCCGATTTCTTCACCGCCGGCCTTTGTCGCCAGAGCTTCGAGGACGGTCTCATCCGTATTCACTGAGATCGCTCTGACAGAGCCATCGGCGAACAGGACCTGGACGATGCCATTGTGAGGTGAGCCGATTCCGTCGGGGCCATTTAAATACGGCGACTTGCTGAAGCCTCGAATGGTGGCTTTGCCGCCGGCCAGATACGACGCATTGGGCTTCGAGGAATCGGTGACCATGATGGTGTTGGTTGTTCCGTCCGTGATATCACGAAATCGTACCTTTCGATCGTATCCAAAGATGCCAGCCTTTGGATCGTTCGCTTCCAACTCTGCTGCGTTCTCACCGACACCCGCCATTCCCACATAATCACCGGACGAAGGATTGGGCCGAGCTCCCGGCTGGCTGGGATTCTGGTACACAGAGACGGCCGTTTGCAGTCCGAAAGTATTCTCTTCCGCTTCCCAGCCGAGTTTGCCATCGAGTTCGTTGTAGAGCACCACCTGTTCAAGAAACGGCAGAATCGAATAAGCCCAGCTTAGACGTTCTTCCGGCTCAAGATCTTCGTTGGGAACAGTCCCTTGAGGAAGTTCGTTGAAAGTCTCGTGGTAATTGTGCATCGCCAGACCAATCATCTTCAGGTTGTTCTTCGACTGCGTTCGGCGAGCGGCCTCGCGAGCCTGCTGCACCGCTGGTAACAGCAGTGCCACCATCACCGGCACAGCGACAGTTGCTGAAACATTCCCCATCGGATTGCTCGGGACCGACTGACGGGTCGTCGAACCGATGCCATTCTCCGTCGTGTACCCTACCGTCACGTTCGGAAACATCGGTTCTGTGACCAATTCCGCCGCCGGCAGATCTTCAACGCCAAACGGCATTTCAACGGCACCTCCCAGATTTGGCAGAACATTCTGTTCCAGCAGACTCAGCCCCATCGGAGCAAACTGCAAAGCCTGCTGATAGGTGGGAGCCGGATCAGAAACGGTGATGGACGTGTAGGTCTGCGGAAGTTCCTTCAGTGCCGCTTCGATCTGGTCCGTGGGCTTCCATGATGGAAGTTTTCCGATTTCTCGTTGAACCATGGACTGCGCTGAGCCTGGCGTGATGCTGCCTACCAGCCATTTTTCCGTAATCATTATGGTTGGAACGACCGGCATTCCTGAAAGGTTGAACGAGAAAAATTCGCGACCATCTTTGCTGCTCTTTCGAATGGTAAAGTTCGGATTTCCCGCCTGCTGAAGCAGATCAATCAGACGTTCCACGCCGCTGGTAACCACGTCTTTATCTTTGACGCTGACGGCCACGACCGGCGAAAACCCGATCGGTATCGGCAGAGCCGCCGGATCGGCGTAAACACACCAGACATCGCCAAGTCCGGCGATCAGTTCCTCTTTCGGGTCGCCGCCAAAGATCTCATGCATCTGCGAAATGCCTTCGTCCATTTGGACTTCGGCCTGTGGCTCTGTCTTCTGCATAATCGGACGAATCGTCTCCAACACCGTGTCGACGGCACCGTACAGATCGAATGTCGCGGCAGCAAAACCGGAAGTGCCCTTCGGCATCGGTGGCAGTTCGTCAAGCGACAGCGTTCGCTGTTGAAGCAGGGTGGCGAGACCAGTCAACGGGCCGTCGGCATTCATTCGCACGTCGTTCCATGTCTGCAACCCGCTGTATCCGGCCTGCATCGTGAGCTCACGGATATTGTGGATTCCCAGCATTGTCGCAAGTTCGCGAGCTGTCATGACTTCGCCCGCAGGAGTCGGAGGCAGACTCATATCTCCAAACTGATCCATCAGACTTCCCATGTCCAGCCATGCAAGGGAGTCCACTTTGTAGCGATCCGATTTTCGCATCTCAGTCCATCGCGGATTCTTCGTGATGTTGTCCGCCTTGCCTGTGGCCGTCGCAATGATCTGTTCGCTGGCTCGAAGGCCAACGCCCAAAACGAGATGTCCCGATTCATTCCACCAGCTGACTTCCACGTCTTCGACATTGGTGCCGATGAACGTAACTTCACGGCCTTCGATGGTTTTCTGTTCTACTTCTTCGCCATTACTGCGAGCAGCCTCTTCGATCATGGGCTGCAGGCGTTCCAGAAAACGGCCAGCGTCGTGGATCACAAGCACGCCATACGGTGTCAAGCCTTCTCCGCTCGCGGAAACACTGCCTGCCAATGAGAGCCCATGAGTTCGAAGGTGCTCGATCGCTTCACGGGCGAGCAATCCGTTTTCTTCTCCTGTCGCCGAGACAAACATCTGACCAAGGTCCAGCAGACGAGCGGTCAGTTCCGTTTCTTCCAGAGCTTTCCATGCGGCTGTTTCTTTGATGGCCGGCAGATGGGCGGCCGTGCCGTCGTAGGTCATTGCCATGAAACTTTTGGACGGGAGCAGCGTCTCCACAGCCACCTCGGATGCGGTGCTGTCTGGCTCATCAATTCCGATTGTCCAGGCGAGTGGCAGGCCGCCACACAGAAGACAAAACAATGGCAATAGAGACCTCATGGAAAACTCCTTTATCGCTTAGGTTTCTTCTGGATAGCACCTGAACACACCAAGGATCGTAGCGGTTGGGATTAGCAACACACAAGTACTGCAGTTCTGTTTACATTTCTGCAGCGAGTTGAAAAATGGACGGCGATGGGCCAAAACTCAGGTCCGAAACGGTCGTTCTCATACAAATTCATCCCACGCTTCCTGACGTATGTGCGATGTCTGAACGATCCAGCCGTGTTCTGTGGTTCGCGGAGAGTGACTCATGAGTCGAGCCCTGTTCCCTCTACTGATTCTGACTTTCGCAACGACCCTTTCCTTTTCTGCGGCCGCAGCTCAGGAAACATCGACTGTCGATTTCGCCAAAGACATTGCTCCGATTTTTCGTGATCGTTGTTTGAGCTGCCATGTGGAATCCGCAAACGGCGGACTGCAGCTCACGTCCGCCGACGCATGGACGCACGGTGGTGATTCTGGAGCGGTCTTCTCTGCGGGCGATCCTGAGAACAGCCTGATCTGGCAGCTGATTACGCAGACTGACGACGATCGCAAAATGCCGCCCGAAGGCTCACGTCTGAACTCGGAGCAGTTGAAGAAAATCCGACTGTGGCTGACTGAAGGAGCGGTCTGGCCAAAAGACGTCGTCCTGAAATCGCCTCGCACCGCTGCGCGTGAGCACTGGGCTTTTCAGCCGGTCATCAGGCCGACTGTTCCCGCTGTGGAAAACTCCAATCAGCTGAAAAATGCCATCGACAGGTTCGTGATCAGCCGGCTGAACGAACTGAATATTGTTCCTGCACCAGAAGCCGATCGGCTCACGCTGCTGCGAAGAGTGACGCTGGATCTGACGGGGCTGCCGCCGAACTCTGCCGAGGTCGAGTTGTATCTGAACGATATCTCCGGCCACGCTCATGAAAACGCGGTCGATCGTTTGCTCGCTTCGTCGGCTTATGGAGAAAGATGGGCTCGACCGTGGTTAGATCTCAGTCACTTTGCGGATACTGATGGATATCTGACCGATCAGAAGCGACCGGTCGCCTGGCGATACCGGCAATGGCTTATTGATGCTCTGAATCGTGACCTGCCGTTTGATCAATTTACGATCGAACAACTGGCCGGCGATCTGCTGCCTGAGGCGACTTCCGAGCAGTTACTGGCGACCGGTTTTCTGAGGAACACGCTGAGCAATCGAGAAGGCGGGGCCGATCTCGAAGAGTACCGTGTCGAACAAATTGTCGATCGGACTCGCATGGTGGGCACTGCCTGGCTGGGTTTGACCGTCGGCTGTGCGCGATGCCATGATCACAAATATGATCCGCTCAGTCAGAAGGAATTCTTTGAACTGTACGCCATTCTGAATCAGGCGGACGAAGTGAATCTGAACCTGCCGCTGCCTGGTGATCATGCGGCTTTTGATGAGAAGTATCCCGAGTACCGTCGGCAGCGAGATGCGGTTCTCGCGCTCATTCAGGCTCAGCTGGATGAACTGCAGTTGCGATGGGAATCCCGCATGTTGGAAGCCGTGGCGAAGCCGGGCGCAGATCCGACATGGGATCGTCAATGGGAAGTGCTGGGGCTGATCTGGGGCGGTGAGTTGGGTGAGGGTCAGCTCGAAGGCTGCGTCATTGTGCAGACACCGTGGGAACAGCGGACTGTGGATGAAAAAGATCACCTGCTGGATTACTTCCTTGCCCGCGGTTCGTTAATTGATGAATCACGATTTGCCGAGTTGAAACTTACCGCGGTCGCCGCCAGCCTGGAAGAATTAAAGAAGACTGTTCCCTGGCCAACGCGTGCACCGACTATTCGCCAGGAGAGGCACTCGCGTGCTGTTCACCTTCACACACGTGGCGATTTTCGCGTTCCTGCGGAAGCCGTGCAGGCACGAGTTCCTGCGTGGTTGGACGCACAGATCGACACTCCACATGCCGACTCCGGGCCGCAAAATTCGGCTCCTTGTGATTCGCTTCAGACAACTGCTGTATTGTCCCTGACTCCGCCTGCTTCGACTCGTCTGGATCTCGCACGCTGGCTGGTTTCACGCGACAATCCGCTGACATCACGCGTGGTTGTGAATCGCATGTGGCAGGAGTTCTTCGGGCGAGGCCTTGTGGATCCGCCTGACGATTTTGGATTACGCGGTCTGAAGCCCAGTCATCCGGAACTGCTCGACTGGCTGGCGTTCGAATTCATGGAACGCGACTGGAGCGTGAAACGGATGCATCGGCTGATTGTCACTTCGGCCACGTATCGTCAATCGTCTGCGGCGCGGCCGGAGCTGATCACGGCTGATCCGAACAACCACTGGCTTGCTCGCCAGCAGCCACTACGTTTCTCGTCAGACCAGGTGCGCGACGCGGCGTTGTCTGTGAGTGGTCTTCTCGAGAATCGCGTGGGTGGTCCCAGCGTGTTTCCACCGCAGCCTGACGTGGTGGCCAAAGAAGGTTTTTCCAACGTCTGGAAAACAAGTGAAGGGGCCGATCGCTATCGCCGTGGACTCTATACGTGGATTCAGCGGCTCTCTCCGTTTGCTCAGTATGTGACTTTCGATGCGCCGCCGACCAACACCAGTTGTACGCGTCGTGATCGTTCCAACTCTCCGTTGCAGGCACTGACACTGTTGAACGATGGAGTCTTTTTTGAAGCGGCTCAGGCCATGAGTCGTTCGGTTCTTGTTGAACCTGCGGCGGATGATAATGATCGTCTTAACCGGATTGTCCTGCGAGCACTCAGTCGACCTGCGTCGCCGGAAGAACTGCTTATCCTCGCTGATTGCCTGCGGGAGCAAAGACTGCTGCTGGAAGCTGCTCCGGACAAAGCGACGCTGATTGCTCCCGAGCCCATTAACACGATCCCTGCTGCGGAAGTTGCCGCGTGGACCAGCGTCTGCAGCGTTGTGTTGAATCTGCACGAGTTTATTACGCGAGAATAGTCGCTGCCCGCTTTCCTGTTAGATTGCGTTTGGCTTCCTTCACCAATTTTCGTCTGGCCTGCTTCAGAAAATTGAGTGTCGGTCGATGACTTCCACGCTGCGATTCTGTTGAAAGCCCACTTATGCGATTGCGTCTGTTTGTGACACTTTCTGTCTTTGGTTTGAGTCTGCTGGGGAATTTCGATTCTTCACCGCTCCGAGCGGACGACCTGCCGAACGTTGAATTGCCGGCCAACGACGATGGTCTTCCCGGTGCTGGTCCGATTCGCCGCTATGACTGGTTCAAAAGCCTATGGAATGAACGACGTAGTGCATGGGCCAAAAGAATTGAACAGGATCAAAAGGCTGTAGTGTTCTTTGGTGATTCGATCACGCAGGGCTGGGGCGACGATCTGCATGGTGCGTTTTCTGGTATGAAGGTGGCCAATCGAGGTATCAGCGGTGATACGACTCGAGGCATGCTGATCCGACTCAAGCAGGACGTACTGTCTTTGAATCCGGCCTGTGTTGTGATGCTGATGGGAACCAACGATCTGGAAGAGAAAGCGACACCGCAGACGATTGCGGATAATGTGCGACTGATCGTGGACGAACTCAAAAAGCACAACTCCGAGTTGCCTATCGTGCTGTGTAATATTTTCCCTAGTTCAGCGACCAAAAATCGTCCTGCTGACAAGATTAAACTGATCAACGAATTGTGTTTCGCTGCGGTTAAAGGTGATCCGCAAATTACTGTCATTGATACCTGGTCGCTGTTTGCGAACGGACAGGGAGATGCGAAGCCTGAAGAGATGCCCGATCTGCTGCATCCCAATGAAGCCGGCTATGTGAAATGGGCGAGCGCCCTTCGACCGATTTTGGCGACACTCGGTTTTGTGGAAACGGAAGCGGACGATTTTCTGCTCGAACCTGGCTTTGAGAGCTTGTTCAATGGAAAGGATCTCACTGGCTGGGGACATGATGGCAAGACGGTCACGGACGATGGTCGCTACCTGGCGAAAAACGGCCGACTCATCGTCACCACACCCGCTGAGGGAAGTCGAATTCAGCAACTCTATACGGTTCGCGAATTCCCGGGCGATATCACACTCAAACTTGAATTCCGTGCTACCCCTAATGCTGACAGTGGCGTGTTCGTTCGCAAGCCCCAGCTGCAATGCCGCGACTACCCGCTGGCCGGGCCGTACAAAGACCTGAAAAACTACAAGACTGGTGACTGGAATGAATTGGTCGTTGTCGTGAAGGACGGTGTCGCCCATTGCACATGCAATGGTGAAGTGATTGAGGCCGCTCTTCATGTTCCTGCCACGGGTCCGATCGGTCTGGAAGGTGACCGCGGGCAGATGGAATATCGTCGTATTCGCATCAGCTCCAGTTCTCGTTGATCATGTTGAGTCTGTGAACGAAAGCAGATGTTCGCTGAGCATCTGCTTTCGTTTCCTGCGACATGCCGGGTCGTCTTTTCAAAGCGTCTGTTTTTCCCGACGGCGAAAGACATACAGCACCGGACTTGCTTCGTTCTCTTCGGATCCTGGTATCACATCCACCGTGAAGATTTCCACGTTGACTTCCTGAGCGATCTCGTCGACCGCTCGTGCTTCCTCCTGTCCGCTCGGATGGCCTCGATAAGCGGTCACTGTCATCACGCCGCCGGCGGAAAGCAGCTGTAATCCCGAGGTCACTGCTTTCTTCGTAGAATCTCTTGTGGTGATTTGCTGTTTGTCGCCGCCTGGCAAATAACCCAAGTTGAACATGATGGCTCGCACGCTTTGTGATTCTTGCACCAGTCTATCCAGAACGACACTGTGATCGTCTTCGATCTGCACGACTTGAGTCACTCCGTTCGTACGCAACTTTTCGGCTGTTGATTCTATCGCTGAATGTTGCACGTCGATGGAAAACACCCTGCCCCGTTCCTGAACGCTTTGAGCCATAAACAGGGTGTCGTGACCATTTCCTGCTGTGGCATCGATCACAGTATCTCCCGGCTGAATGGCTCGCCTTATGATACTGTGAGCCAACCTGGTCAGTGATACCGGCTTACTTTTCTTTTGTTCGGGTGATGTCGTTTGAGTGAGTAAAGCGGCCAGTGCTTTTGCTGCGGCTGGTGCATGCAGGCAGCCTTTTGAGCCCATTCCATTGAGGATTGCCATTTGTGGGTATTCGTGATGCTGCGCTACCACCGGTTTACGCGTTTTTGTGGCGGCACGGACTGCCGAATAGTGTCCGATCACTGTGAATTGCAATGACGTCATCTGACGCAAAGCTGTCGTCAATTCCTGTCTGCCGATGTCATCCTGTGGTCCGCTTAAGTTCACCCGATCATAGGTCGCTCCGATTAGGTATTCGTCGTCTGCCGTTTCTTTCTGATCATGGGGATGCTGTAGATCGGTGTGAACTGGTGCCAGCCAATATCTCTGCTGAACGACAGCCGTCTCCTGACGACCCGGGATCAGCACTTTCAGCATTTCTCCCCGAGCCGGAGCATCTGGTATCCCTGGAAACCACGCATTCATTTGAGACTGATATCCCTGACAAAATATCAATCGTGAACCCTTCACATTTGCCCCCTGAACCATCACTCCATCGGCCATAACGCTGATGTCCTTGTTCAGATCAACGTCCTGAACATGGTAGTGACCTAACCTCGCAAAGTATTCGCGTGTGGTGAACAGAAAATCTCTGATCCTTAGCCGAGCCGCGTTCAGCATCCAGAAACCTTGAACTGTTCCATCCGACGCGTACTCTAACTTGATCTCCGCCGCGTGCTTTTCGCCTCTTTCTTCAAGGAACAAGTCTCTTTCCTGATCACTCTTAAACAACCGCAATGCGGGTTGCTGTTCCAGTAACTTTCGCCCCACTATGGTTTCGACTCGTTGATAAAACGCTGTCGCCTCGTTCATCAGTGTTTCATGATCGGCCGACTTCGCCATTCGCTTACCGGCAAAGGGCGTGATCAGTCCGGCCGCTGTCCTTGATGCGGATTCTTCTTCTTTTCGGTCGATCAGGTGCACTTCATCACCCGCCCAGTGCAGCCACCAGGCCAGCGATGAACCGGCGATACCCTGTCCCAGAATCACACTTACTTCCATTGTCGCTGGCCATTTTCTTGACCTGAACTGGTCTTAAACTCTTTGTTTTCGATGAACGCTGATGAATGATCGCTGATGAATGAACGCTGCTCAATGTTTCTTTTCTGATGATCGCTCCTGTCACTCCTGATCGCCGCTTTTCCCTGGTCGTCTTTGAGCTTTTACTGATACTCGATCCTCGCGAGGTATTCTTGTCGCTCATGAACGCCGACTTCCTTTGGCGGCTTGATTGTTCCTTGACTCTTTGTCCGGCGTGTTCACTTCAGCATCACTTTCCTGTGATTTCTGATCACCCTGGTGAACATGACTTCTTAATGTTTTCTGTCGCTCCGATTGTGTTTCCTTAGCTATTCTGTTTATTCTGCGATGCTCCGTCGCGTCTTGTGACTCTCGTTTCTCGGCCTTTTTTTTAAAGGTTCCCGCCATGGCTGCTACGCCATCCCCGAATCGTCGTTCGTTTCTTCAAAGTTCTGCCGCTGGCTCTGCCGCTGCTCTTTCTGCGTCCCTGTTTGTTTCCGAGAGTGGAGCAAAACCTTCGCTCAGCCCGCTCGAAAAACTTAACATCGCCTGCATCGGCACCGCCAATCGAGCGGCTGAAGATGTTAACGGTGTGATGAGTGAAAACATTGTTGCGATTGTCGACGTGGATTCGAACTATCTCGACAAAGCAAAGAGTATGCTGACCGAGAAAAATAAGCTGGAACCTCGCTGCTACGCGGACTACCGCGAAATGCTGATTGCTGAAGGTGATAAGATCGACGCTGTGGTCATCGGCACCACCGACCACCACCATGCTCCTGCTTCTATTCGTGCGATTCGTGCCGGGAAGCATGTTTACTGTGAAAAGCCTCTGGCTCACACCGTTTTTGAAGCTCGCCTGATTGCCAACGCCGCTAAAGAAAAAGGCCTGGTCACTCAGTTGGGTACTCAGGTTCACGCCGAAGATAACTATCGCAGAGTCGTTGAAGTCATTCGGGCTGGGGTGATCGGCGACGTCACTGAAGTCCACGTATGGGTTGGCAAGGGCTGGGGCGGCGGTGAAAGACCAGCGAACGCTGATCCGGTGCCAAAGAGCCTGAACTGGGATCTATGGCTTGGTGCCGCTCCTGAGCGTCCGTACGCGAATGGTCAATACCATCCTGCCAACTGGCGTCGTTGGTGGGATTTCGGTCAGGGCACACTCGGCGATATGGCCTGCCATTACATGGACCTGCCGTTTTGGGCTCTCGATCTTCGCCACCCGACTCGGTGTGAAGCGGAAGGTCCTGCCGTTCATCCGGAAACCTGTCCACTTGGCTTGATCGTTAAGTACGACTTCCCTGCCCGCGGATCTATGCCTGCCCTTAAGTTGACGTGGTACGACGGCGACCTGATTCCTAAAAAGGTCGCTGGCCAGTCTGTACCTCCGAACGGCGTCATGTTCGTCGGGAAAAACGGTTCAATGTTCGCCGACTACAGCAAATACAAACTGTTCCCGGCCGACAAATTCGCCGACTTCAAACCACCGGCTCCTACGATCCCGAACTCTATCGGACATCACGCCGAATGGATCAAAGCGTGCAAAGACGGTTCTCCTACCACCTGCAACTTTGATTACTCGGGCGCTTTAACTGAAACTGTTCTGCTGGGCAACGTGGCCTACCGCACCGGCAAAGCTATCGAATGGGATGCCGCCAACCTCGTCGCCACAAATGTTCCGGAAGCTGCGAAGCTGATCACCAAGGAATACCGAGCTGGCTGGGAAGTTGCCTGATCTGCCTGCACAGACAATTTTAGCAAATCGTTAAGCTCATCACGGTAACGTGAGCTACTCTTGAAGAGTCCCGAGTGAGTCACATCACTCGGGACTTTTTCGTTGCTGGCCTTTGTGTTTGAAGAATAGATTTAATTGAAAGTAGAAGTATTAATAGACTCAACAGAGAATGTTGATAATCACTCTTTCAATAGCCATAAATCTTTTGAAAGCAATTAGTTACGGTCACCACACTGATGTGAAAAAGTCGTGGGAAAGAGAGTGATAGACAGGGCAAAAGCAGGCAAAGAAGTGCAGACTGTTCACAAGGCAATAAACTTGTTCGAGCAACGTCGTTCAAACAGCTGGCAGAAGCTGTCCGACAGAGCGATCGCCCATCAACAGGTTATCAACAAAAGGTGGATTACTCGGCTTCGACGTACTCCGTCTGAATCGTGGTGCCGGGCAGGCGGGTCTTGAGTTCTGCAACCGCCGCATCACTTGCACCCATCGCAGTGCGAGTAAGTTTCAGGTCCTTTAAAGCGGTTAGGTGAAACAGGGCCGGAGCGCCAGCTTCGGTAACCTGAGTGGACCCGATATGAAGAAAAGTCAGAGCCTTCATGTCCTTTAACAGAGGCAAACCACCGTCACCGAGTTTGCTGTTATCCAAATTCAGCCATAGCATCTTTGTGAGCGAAGCCAGCAGCAAAGCGCCGTCGTCAGAGATCTGAACACGCCAAAGATTCAGCTTCTTGATGGACGTGAGTTTCGCCAGATGTGCCATACCGGCGTTGGTGATCAGAGAATTCTCACTGAGGTCTAGTTCTTCCAGAGACGTGCGAGCAGACAGCGTCTCGAGAGCAGCATCGCTGACTTGCGTTCTTGCCAATCGCAGTTTTTTCAGCTTGGGAAAAGCAGCGATGAATTTAGCCGCATCATCGTCGACCACAGTGCCGGCGAGGTATAGCTCTTCCAGTTCCGCCAGCGAAGCCAAAGCTTCAATACCGGGGGTCCCGATCCACAGATCGTCCAGAGCCAGAACCTTCAAAGACTTACAGGCGGTGAGAGCCTTGAGCCCGTCATCACTGATGGAGGTTTTTCCATTTTTACCAGAAAAACGCAGAGCTTTCAGGCTAGTGAACCGAGCAATCGAGGACGTCGCTTTATCCGACAAACTGCATCCGCGAAGATCCAGGTTCGCTAAAGTGAGCGACACTTTATCAAGGGCAGGCAGAGCGTCATCGCTGAAAGAAGAATCCGCCAGATTGAGTGCTCGCAGTGATTTCAGCTCAGACAACTTGTCAAACAAATCGTTCGAGGGAGTAAGTTTCAGCAGGCTCACGTCCATGGCAGAACCGCCTTCATCGGTTTTAATAGTGGCTCCAGCCTCCTGCAGCGTTTTGATTGCGGCAACTTCCGTTTCTGTCACTTGAGGAACAACAACTTTCGGTGCCGACGGGCCGTAACAACCACAGGCTGACACAAGAGCGGCAATGAACACGAAACGAAACGAACTCACAGGAAGACTCCGAGAAATAAACAACACGGAAGGAGATCGGACATGGTGGGCGGAAAAATAGCGGAAGACAACGGTTAGCGGGCAGAGAAGATCATAGCGGTAACGGGGGTTAGAACCAGCCGGGGGAATGGCTAAGCGTTGACCAAATACACGAAAAGGCAGGCAAATGCCAAAGCGGGGACTTGGGAGTAAAGACGAACCATAACGAGTAGAGGAAGCGGAAAAATAGGTGACCGCGAAAGAATATTACACCCGTCGCATACCGCGAATTTCGGCCGGATGAATTCCCTGGCCAAGGTGAGTGTTCAAATAGACGGCTTCATACGTTCGATGAATACCGAAATGAACAGCAGCGGAGATATCGGTTTCGCCCAGGGCCTGTTTGGCGGTGATAGCAGCGGCAAGAATGCATCCGGAACCGTGCGTATTATTTCGACGGAGCGCAGGAGTCTCAATGCAGTAATGAGGTGACAACCGACATGCCATAGACACCCAGTTGCTGAAAAGTTTTGAGATCAGCCTGAAGCCCGGCTCCGCCGCTTGGATCTGAGCCGGCGATCGTGAGAGCGGTGGCGGAAGGCGTGATTCGCAGCGTATCCTGATCGTCTGACGGAGGAGAAGGGTCGGACATGAGGTGGCCAGTCGAGAGAGAAAAAAGAGCAGCAGGAATCAGCCAAACGACAGGATTTTGCAGCACAGTGGCAAAAATGCCATGAATGAGCGAACGAATGCAGTGGTTGAAGCAAAACGGCCGTTCTGATACCGTCTGGAACAGTGTCGGTGATCAATCGGGCAGTCCACAAGGTTCAGGAAAAACAAAGAGCAACAATGCACAAGGTAACCCTTCTTCCAGGTGATGGTGTCGGTCCGGAGATTGCAGAAGCCACGCGAAAGTGCGTCGAAGCCACCGGAGTGAAGATTCAGTGGGATGTGCAGGAATGCGGCATCGAAGTTATTGAAGCCAAAGGTGGAGTCCCAGCCAGTGTGCTGGAATCCATCCGAGCGAATGGCGTCGCTCTCAAGGCACCGATCACCACACCAATCGGCAAGGGCTTCCGCAGCGTCAACGTTTATCTGCGACAGGAACTAGGGCTGTATGCGTGCGTTCGTCCGTGCAAGACGTACAAAGGCGTGCGAACCTTTTTTGACTCCTGCAACGTCGACCTTGTCATCGTTCGTGAAAACACGGAAGACCTGTACGCGGGTGTGGAATTCAAAGCTGGCGAAGCCGTCACTGAAAAGCTGATCAGCCAGATCAATGAAGCAGCCACCGGCAAGAAGATCACGACTGGCAGTAAGACGACCGGCATCAGCATTAAGCCGATGTCCGTTGAAGGCACGACTCGGATTGCCGACTACGCGTTCAAGTACGCTGTCGAAAACAACCGAAAATCAGTGACGTCAATTTCCAAAGCCAACATCATGAAGTTCACGGACGGACTGTGGTACGACGTGACTCGGGCCGTGGCCAATTCCTACCACGCAAAGCACGAGTGGGCCGAGCTGGCGAACGGTGTGGCACCATCCGCTGACGCCAATGCAGACAAGCTGGACGCCAGCCAGATCACCTACATGGAACGTCTGATCGACAACATGTGCATGCAACTGGTTCAGAAGCCCGAACAGTACGACGTGCTGGTCATGGGCAATCTGTATGGCGACATCCTGAGCGATCTGTGTGCCGGTCTGGTCGGCGGTCTGGGAGTGGCTCCGGGAGCCAACATCGGCGCTGACGGAGCGATCTTCGAAGCGACTCATGGAAGTGCACCGAAGTACAAGGGCCAGAACAAGGTCAATCCGACGGCTCTGATTCTGTCAGCCAAGCTGATGTTGGAACATCTGGGTGAAGCCAAGGCCGCCGCACGGCTTGAGCAGGCCGTCGCGGAAATCATCGAAGAAGGCAAAGATGTCACTTACGACATGAAGGCCGACCGCAACGATCCAACCGCCGTGGGGACTCAGCAAATGGCGGAAGCCATCTGCCGCCGAGTTCAGCAGCTGTAAGCGAAGAGCAGCGATAGAAAAAGCCCGGAGCCACAAAATGGCCCCGGGCTTTTTGCTGCGCGGTGGAGAAGTTTGAGTGATTCAGAAGTCCGAACGTCAAATGCAGAACGTGAAACGAAGTGTGTCAGATTATTGAAGCCCAAGGTCGAGGTCGAAAAAAAACTCGCCGACAGGATGAGAAAACTCCGGCAGCACCGGACCGCCATCGATGAGGTCTTCTTCACCAAAGACTCGGACTGCACTGGGTGACGTGTAGACCGCGACAGATCGGTCGACACAATCAACCATCCAGATCAGGCGTGTGCCGGAATGGAAGTATTCAACTCGCTTGCGAGACATCTCGGCTCTCGTATTTCCTGGACTAAGGACTTCGACGACGAGGTCAGGAGCAATCGGAGGAAACGCTTCTCGAGGGAATTTCCCATCTGGCAGACGCAGTGTAGAAACAAACGCGACGTCCGGAGCACGCACAATCCCCGGAAAGAGTTCAAACATACCATCAGCCCCGGAGACGATGCCAAGGCGGCGAAGAGCAACGAAGTTACTTAGGATTCGGGCAATAGCCAAGGCAACAACGGAAGCTTCAAATCCCACGGATTTCTCCACAAGAGATTGATCAATCAGTTCGCAGAGGGGCTTGCGATGCGTGTTGGCCAGTAAGAGATCGTCAACCGTGGCCGTGCCCGGCGCCGGCAAAAGTCGCAGACGACCGGGCAAGATACCACCCAGTTCATCCAGTCGTTCAGCCATCGTGGTGGTGACTGCCGAGTTGACCATGGTTCGCTCCAAAGACGACAAACGAAATATAAGGGCCTGATTATATGGAAGTCGTCAGTCGGAAGAAACGCGTGTCTCAGAAAATCAACAGGACGAGTGACGCGACACGCGGCTCTTCGACACGAAAACGCCAAACAAAGTCTGACGAAACTACTTTGCCTTCAAGTGTTTTTCATCCAGACGATCACAGGACCACAGCAGACCACGAGTGACCAGGTCCAGATATTTTGGATCGGCGACGGTGGCGTTGTTATGGCCAAGGGTCGTGGCAAACACGCGAGTTTTTTCACGATAGTTATTAGTCCAGACGACAGCCGCATCCGTGGCACCTTTCTGCTGGCCCATGGCGACGGCGGAGGCTGTTTCCAGCAGCTTGCCTTCGCTGTTGTTGTAGAGTTCTTCATTGACGGTCGTCCAATCCGTCAGGCCCTTTGTCACCGGATGATCGGGAGCCACAAAGCTGATATTGATCGGCAGTTGAGGCCCGTGGCCGGTGGATTGCAGGCCGGTGAATTCGAACCAGGGAGTCACCTGCTTCGGATAACCTTCGCTGCGATAGCTGTGCATTCCGCAATGCAGCAGCACGGCTGGCAAACCCTGACGATGAGGTTCCAGGATCCGATCGATGATGGCCAGATCTTTCACATCGGAGGAGCATTCATCGTGAATGATGACATCAAAGCCTTCTGCCCAGTTGGCCTTTTCATAAACCGGATTCAGGTGAGCGGTCGACGTATCCTTGTCCAACGCGATCACAACTTCCACGTGGGCTCGTTCGGAAATCCCTTTGGCCAGCAAATCCATCTGAGCCTTATAGTCATGGCAACACCCGCCCAGTACCAGCAACGCACGCACCGGTTTGATTTTGGCATCGGCTTCATCCGCCGCAGCGTCGCGTGACAAACCAACAGTCAGACTGATCAGTGAAACAGCGATCGCAAACGATCGAAATGAAACTCGTAACATGGGGAACGCTCCGGAGTGAGTAGGCAAAACGTCAGGAAAACACGCGTGGACAGCAACCGACAGAACGCTCTATTCCAAAGTATGAACCATCAACCCGCTGCGAAGTTTGGGTTCAAACCAGGTGCTCTTCGGAGGCATGATTTCGCCCGCGTCGGAAACTGACATCAATTGATCCAGAGTCGTCGGGTACATGGAAATAGCAACAGCCCAGTCGCCGCCAATGCACAGTTTTTCCAGTTCCGCGGTGCCACGAATGCCACCCACAAAATCGATGCGAGAATCCGTGCGAACATCTTCAATGCCGAAGATTGGATGCAACACCAGACGCTCGAGGATGGAAACATCCAGAGAGCGAATGGGATCTTTTACGAACAGCGGGTCCGGTGGAATCGTCAGTTTCCACCAGCGATGATCGATTAGAAAACAGAAGGAGCCCGGAGCGTCCGGGACAGGATTGTCAGTCTGCTTTAGATCACCAAGAGCGTCCAGTTTTTCCAGAAGAACTGGCACGGTCAGGCCGTTGAGATCCTTCAGAATGCGATTGTACGCCAGAATTCGCAGCTGCCGAGACGGGAAAAGCACGGAAAGAAACCAGTTGCACTCTTCATCGCCGGTACCGCCATTGGGCAAACGCTTTCGCAGTTCATTGCCCGCTCGCCATGCCGAGGCCGCTCGGTGATGGCCGTCAGCGATATAAAAGACCGGGATCGCAGACAGAGCGTCAGTAAATGGCTGAGCGTTCTCAATCCGCCAGACCGTATGTTGAACGCCGTCCGCAGCCACGAAATCGTAAAGCGGGGTTTGCGTGACCACTTCAGCGACTTTGAAATCGATGTCGTCCTGACCGCGATACGTCAGAAATACGGGCCCGGCATTGGCGTTCAGAGCCAGCACGTGACGCGTGCGATCGTCTTCTTTGCTCTTGCGAGTCTTCTCGTGCTTCAGGATCAGATTGTTCTCGTAGTCATCAATGTGGCAGCAGGCCACGATCCCGACCTGCGAATGGCCGTTCATAATCTGACGATAGGCGAAGACGCAGTCCGCCGGGTCTCGCTTGAGAGTGCCATCCAGAATCAGCTTCTGAAAGTTGGCCGCCGCCTTTTCGTAGATGTCAGGATCGTACGGATTTTTTTCGGGAGGAAAGTCGATGTCGGGACGCACGACGTGCAGAAAGCTGAGCGGATTTCCTTCCGCCAAAGCCGCCGCTTCGTTGCGGTTGACAACATCATAAGGAACCGAAGCCACTTTGGCCGCCAGTTCGGTCATTGGTCGCAGAGCCTGAAACGCCTTGATACGGGGCATGAATCACACTTTCACAAAATACGTCCAGCCAGCGTCCTGCACCGGGAACCTGATCATCGCTGACAATTGAAGGCCCGGCAGTCTAACGCAGCCAGCCCGGCTCTGTAAGTATGCTGTTTGCAGGATTGTCCGAAGACTGCACAGGGCGAAATCCTCAGCCCCCGCAAGGATGATTCAGAAGGCTGGCTTCCAGAAGCTGCTGTTTCCGTGGTACGATGGTGATGAGTCAACGACGGTAAGCAAGGAGCCAAAACCATGAAACTAACAGCCGTGTTCATGCCGGTACCGGAAGGGTTTATCGGGTTTGTTGAGGAATTGCCAGGAGCCAACACTCAGGGTGCGACGCTTGAAGAAACACGCGAAAACCTGCAGGAAGCCGTCCAGTTGGTGTTGGAAGCAAATCGCGAACTCGCAGAACGCTCGCTGCAGGGGAAGGTGTTCAGCAAAGAGACCTTCAACCTGATCACACCATGAAACGCGTCGATCTGATAAGGCATCTGGAGTCTCAGGGATGCCAACTTCTCAGAGAAGGTGGGAAGCACAGCCTTTATTTCAACCCGATAAACAATCAAACATCAGCCGTTCCCAGGCATCGTGAGATCAACGATTTTCTGGCAAGAAAGGTTTGCCGGGATTTAGGAATTTCACAACCGTAGCCTATCAGAGCGTTGTCAAGTTCTTCGCCGCTCTCGCCATCAGGGTTATCGGTGGTTTGCGCTTTGGCAGTCGCCTCCAGTGATCCGGCGGTAACCGATCGGGAACGGCTTGGGAGAAGTAATCGCGGCGAACCGGTTGAATCGAGCCGAGGAAACACGCATCATGCGTCGACCACCGCTTATACCCGCCTCAGTTCCCATCTGCAGAAAGCGTCGCATGTCGACCGCTCCGAATCCGAATGACTCGCCGGAAAACGCCGCGACGTTTCAGGCCGCTCGAACTCAGACGTGGATCTGGTGGATCAGCGGGTTGCTGCTGCTGGCCACGATGCTGAACTACATGGACCGGCAGACGCTCGCCAATCTCAAAGTGCGCATCACGACCGAGCTTTCATTGACCAACAAACACTATGGCGATCTCGAATGGGGATTCGGCTGGTCGTTTGCTGCGGGGTCGTTGTTCTTCGGGTTTCTGTCCGATCGCATCTCCGTCCGTTTTTTGTATCCGGCAGTGTTACTTACGTGGTCCGCCATCGGAGTGATGACGGGTTTCTGCAGCGACTACAAAACCATGCTGACCTGCCGGATTCTGCTGGGTTTCTTTGAAGCCGGCCACTGGCCCTGTGCGCTTCGCACAACCAAAATTGTGCTGGATGAAACCAAGCGAACCATGGGCAACAGCATTCTGCAAAGCGGCGGTGCGATCGGTGCGATTCTGACCCCGCCCGTGATCCTGATGATCGTGGGAAACAATGATTCGCCGGGAGCCTGGCGATCGCCGTTTATCGTGATCGGTGCGCTCGGGGTAGTCTGGGCCATCGTGTGGTTATTCTCAACGCGTGCCGGCGATCTTCCGGCCCCCAAACCGGAACAGCACGACGATCTTCCACCGGACAAAGGCTTCCTGAAGGAGATGCTGACGAATCGAAAATTCTGGACGCTGGTCCCAGTCGTGATCTGCATCAACATGACGTGGCAATTGATTCGAGCCTGGCTGCCAGCATTCCTGCAGGAAGGCCGCGGCGCCACTGAGAAGGCCGCCCTGCTCTTCAACTCAGCCTACTACATTGCGGCGGATGTGGGATGCATCGCCGCAGGAGCCGCGTCGTTGTGGCTCGCCAGAAAGGGACTCGGCATTCATCGCACTCGACTGCTGGTCTTCGGCCTGTGTGCGGCCATGACATCGCTCACCATCGTTGCGGCCCGCTTGCCATTGGGAGCCGGTTTGTACGGCGTATTGTTGATCGTCGCCGCCGGATCGTTGGGATTGTTCCCGTGTTATTATTCGTTGTCTCAGGAAACCAGCGTGCGACACATGGGCAAAACAGCCGGCTTGTTGGGTGCGCTTGCGTGGCTGGTGTCTTCGCCGATGCAGACAGCGTTTGGGAAGGTTGTCGATGAAACTCATTCGTTCGACAAAGGACTCGCCTGGGCCGGCGTTGCTCCGATCATCGCACTGATCGCGTTGATCGTGGCGTGGCCTCGGGAGAGTGACGCGGCAGCAGATCGAGGCGAAGTGAAACCGGGCTGAGAACGTGATATTGTCCATCCAGTCTGAGAGTCACCGTCTCTGCCGATCGCCTTGCAGGATGTTCCGGAACGAGTGGTGCAAAAGCCGTTGAACCACCGAGGTGAACCCGGTGGCGGAATTGGAAATACAAACAACTCAGGAAGTGACCATGAACCTAACCGATCTGACCTGGCCCGAAATTAAGGCACTGGCCCCTGACACTCCGCTGGTGATTCCAGTGGCTGCGATTGAACAGCACGGGCATCATCTGCCGGTCGCCACAGACAGTATGCTGCTGGGCGAAGTGATTCGCCGAGTCTCCGACGTGATGCCAGACAGGGTGCTGTTTGCTCCGCTGCAGTGGCTGGGAAATTCAGACCATCACATGGACTTTGCCGGGACATTGTCGGCTCGACCGCGAACGTATCTGGACGTTCTGAATGAGTCGATCGACAACGGCATCATCCACGGCTTCAAACGGATCGTGTTTGTGAACGGGCATGGAGGGAATATCGTCCCCGGAAAGCAGGCCGTGTTTGAAGCACGCCAGCGATACCGTGACCGCGACGATCTGTTGCTGCTGTTCTCCACGTACTGGGAATTTGCAAAGCCGTGGGAAACTCGCAGCGACCTCGTACAGCGATCCATGGGCCACGCGTGTGAATTCGAAACGTCCATGATTCAGCGGATCGCTCCGCATCTGGTAAAGCAGGATGTGAAAACGCTGGAACCCGTCGGCGTCGATTTCGGATTCGAACCGGCTTATCGCGGCTGGACTACGAAAGACCGCACGATCCCCGGCCACATGGGACAGCCGCAATTCGCCACGCCGGAGAAAGGCGAACACCTGTTCGCGGAGTTTTCAAAAGGTCTCGTCGAGTTCCTCGATCAGGTTATCGCATGGGATGGCAAAGGTTGGGTGACCGGCGAATCTCGCACCTGACAGCGCCCGTACCAACCTCCCACGATCTTATCATCAACAAAGGCCCACGCATGATCAAACAAACGCTCTCCGCCCTGCTCTTCCTGAGCACCACCGGTCTTGCCGCAGACGCAATTCCGGGGATCGGCCCGACGGGGGAAGTTCAGAAGGTTCAAACGGGCTTCGAATTCACCGAAGGCCCGGCTGCCGATGCCGCGGGAAATCTGTACTTCACGGACATCCCGAAGAACCGCATTCACAAGCTGGATGCCGCTGGGCAACTGTCGGTGTTTGTCGAACCATCCGGTCACTGCAACGGACTGATGGTTGTCGGCGATCGATTGCTGGCCTGCGAAATGGACGGCCGTCTGAAGCAGTACAGTCTGACCGATGCCAAAGAAACGGTTCTGACCGACAAACATGGCGACAAGCGATTCAATGCTCCGAACGACCTGGTGATTGATCAGGCCGGCGGAATCTACTTTACCGATCCGCGTTTTCGAGCGCCGGATCCATGGCCTCAGGGAAAAGAAGCGGTCTACTATCGCGCGGGTGACGGTACGGTGACTCGGTTGATTGAAGACCGCAACGCCCCGAACGGTGTCATTCTGTCACCGGATGAAAAGACTCTGTACGTCATTCCCAGCATGGAAAAGGAAATGTGGGCGTATCCGATTGAAGCTCCGGGAAAGATCGGCGCGGGCAAATTACTGTGCGAACTGAAACAGGCTCCAGGCGCCACCAGTGGCGGCGGCGACGGCCTGACCATCGACACCGCGGGCAATCTCTACATCACCTCGGCGCTCGGCATTCAGGTCGTGAGCCCGGACGGAAAGATCCTGGGAGTGATCGCGTTTCCTGAACAGCCCGCTAACGCCACCTTCGGTGGAGCTGACAAGAAGACGCTATACGTCACAGCTCGTAAGTCACTGTATTCCGTTACGATGGAAGCCACCGGACATGCGTTTCCGGGCCCAGCCGCACAAGCACCTTAACAAGCGGCAGAATCACAAAAAGCCCGGCACCTCGTTTTGAAGTGCCGGGCTTTTTTCACATTCTGCGAAGACGCGATCAGCCGCCGTTCGACCAGCCGTAGCCGTTCAGAGACAGCACCAGGAAGACAATCCCGATGATGACAGCACCCAGAGACACAAACATCAGTCCGTCGTAGATTGTTGGTTCAGAGTTTTGTTGTGACATTGTCTTCTCGCTCAATATTGCCGTTGCGTGTCGATTCGATCACTCGACCGACAGACAGGTCAGGATAAATTTCTGTGATCTCAATTTCACAAATATACTTAGCGCCACGATAGACGATCAGACGCATCCCTTTGGCGATCCCGTCATCACTTCCGATCGAGATTTCTACAAGTTCAGCACTGCGGGATTCGTTCTTTTTCGCGGCCGTTACAACACCGGTAATCTTTTCGACAGGCGCAGGAACAGGGCCCACGATCGCGTCATTCGGATCAATCTTGTTCGTACGCAGCAGCCCCCGCAGGCGGGCTAGTTCTTCCACCATCTGCAATTCCCGCTGCACGGCTTCGTCAATGCGTCCCTGCCTGTCCAGCAGGTCATCTTCCAGCGTTCGACGAACAGAAATCCCGTCCACCACGCGGTCGTTAAGTCTCAGATTTTCACTACGGGCGTCGGTTGTTTCAGCGATACGTGCCTGAGCTTCCTGCTGAGCGATCGCAAGGTCGGCAAGATGTCGGTCTCGCTGCTGCTCCGCGTTGGCCAAGTTTCCCAGTGCCTGAGTCAGGCTGGTTTCAATCCCCGTGACTTTCGCTTCCGCCATTTGGGCGCGGGTCGTCATGGCGGTCAGTTCGCCCTTCAGGTTGTCTGATTCCTGCTGTCGTTGCGACTGCTGTTCAGACAACTGCTGTTCGGTATTCCCTAACTTGGACTGCAGAGTGTCTGCCTTCTTCTTCCAGCCTTCATGAAATGTGTAGGCAGCGCCAGCAAAGCACATGAAGCACAGGCTGAACACGAGCTGTAACACAATCAGGATTTTGCCGACGACATTGTTCATCGAGCTGCTCCGCACAAACCTGGGCCAGGTTCAAAAAACGATCTCTTGAAATAACGTAACTAGAACACTCTCGTCAAACACTGCGGCAGGTTATTGAACCGGATCATTCTGATAATCTGCTGCTCCCGCACTTTGGCCTTCCACCTGGGCCTGGCGATCCGTCAGTTCCTGGTTTTCGATCTGAAGTCGTACGAGTCGATCCATCAGATCTCTGCGTACAGTTGTCAGGCGAAACAAATCGGTGCGAGCCTCTTCCAATTCATGCCGAAGTCGAAGCACGTCCGTTCTGCGGGATGCCGTTTCTTCTCGAGTCTTCCGAGAGACTTCCGAAAGATCTGTCAGTTCTTTTGAGCGATTTTGAAGATTCAGGGCCAGTTGATCCACGCCAACCTTCAACTGAGCCGCTCGTTGATCAATCGCCACGACATCCTGCTCCTGGGTGGCGGCAAACAACTTGGTCTGCTCGTCAGCGGTGGCTTTGTCTGTCGACATCGTGCCGGCCTGCTGAGTCAGATAATTCTTGAGATCTCCGTGTGCTTTGATCAACGCTTCGTAGGGCGAAGGAAAAGTGCCCACGCTGCCTCGGTCGGCCGGCTTTGTCGGATCCGTACTGAACCGGCGCGCGACAGACCACTGCGGTTTTTCGCCCGGCTGCTCTTCAAAAGTGTAATTTTGCATCGCCGGCGTATTCATTTCCGCCCGGACATCCGGATGGACAAAGAACGTCGCCAATGAAGCGCCCATCATGGCAACAGCCACTACGGTGATGAATACCGCAAAGACTTTGAATATGACTTGCTTCATGAGGAACACAAACCCCACATGGGTTAACTCTGGTGTGTGACCGAAAAGTCCAACGACAATGGCCACTTTGCCCAAACAGAATATAAGAAGCTCTGCAAAAAACAGAGTCAAACAGAAACCGGGTCGGGCAGACCAATTCGACAAAGACTGCCGGCGGCGCGCGGGATAACAGCTCGCCTCCAGACAATCCTGATTCAATCTATCGGTCCGAGCCTGACCCTCTCCTGTCCACGGTCTGGGATTCCGAGCCCCAATCAGCGACGTCTAATCCCAGTAGACCAGCATATTCGCTACAGTCCCGATAGTTCGGCCGTCATTTCAGGAACGGTAACTGATCAAAAGTATACTTTCTGGGGCATGCAGCTTCTGTTTTGCCGGAAATCCTTTTGTGAACACTGCTATGGAACCAAGAATCTGGCCGGGAAAGCCCAATCCGCTGGGAGCGACCTGGGACGGAGGCGGAGTCAACTTCGCCCTGTTCTCAGAATATGCCATCAAAGTGGAGCTGTGTCTGTTCAACCTTGCGACAGATCGCAGCGAGACACACACGATTCTGCTCCGGGAACGTACCGATCATGTCTGGCACGGTTATCTGCCCGATATCCGCCCCGGGCAGCTTTACGGTTATCGCGTTCACGGGCCCTATGATCCGGCCGCCGGTCACCGATTCAATCCCAGCAAAGTTCTGCTGGATCCGTACGCTAAAGCGATAGGAAGGGGTATCGGCTGGTCGGATGCGATGTTCGGCTATCGTGTCAGCGATCTGACAGAGGATCTGAGTTTCGACGACCGAGACAACGCCTGGTGCGCTCCTTTGGGCGTAGTGCTGGATGCGCAGTTTCGCTGGGGCAGCGATCGTCCTCTGAGAATTCCCTGGCATCAGACGCTGATCTATGAAGCGCATGTCAAAGGGCAAACGAAGCTTCATCCACAGGTACCGGAATCGCTTCGTGGCACTTATTCGGGCCTTTCGTCCCGAGCTTCGATCGATCATTTGAAGAAGCTGGGAATAACGGCAATAGAGCTCATGCCGGTGCACTATCACGTGGATGACCGTCACCTTGTTTCACACGGACTGAGCAATTACTGGGGCTATAACACGCTTTCATTTTTCGCTCCCGACACAGGTTATTCATCAGCCAGCCGACCTGAAGAAGTCGTGAATGAATTCAAAAGCATGGTAAAGCGGCTGCATGAGGCCGGTATCGAAGTCATTCTGGACGTTGTCTACAACCACACAGGAGAGGGCAATGAAAAAGGTCCGACGCTGTCAATGCGCGGAATTGACAACGCTTCGTACTATCGGCTGATGCCCAACAATCGCCGCTACTATCAGGATTTTACGGGCTGCGGAAACACACTCAATATGCAGTCGCCGCGCGTGCTGCAACTCATCATGGACAGCCTGCGTTATTGGGTGCAGGAGATGCACGTCGACGGATTCCGTTTCGACCTGGCGAGCGCCCTGGCCAGAGAACTGCACGATGTGGACAAGCTGAGTGCGTTCTTTGACATCATTTTGCAGGACCCGGTGCTCTCACAGGTCAAGCTGATTGCCGAGCCGTGGGATCTCGGAAGCGGTGGATATCAGGTCGGCAATTTTCCGCATCTCTGGTCGGAGTGGAATGGACGCTATCGTGATACGGTGCGTCGATTCTGGGCCGGTGACGGAGGTCTCATTTCTGAAGTGGCAACGCGCCTCACCGGCAGCAGTGATCTCTATCAGCACAACGGGCGTAAACCTTACGCCAGTATCAACTTTATCACTGCACATGACGGGTTCTCGCTTCGCGATCTGGTGACCTACCAGGAAAAGCGTAACTACGCCAACCTGGAAGACAATCGTGACGGCGACGGTCACAACAACAACTGGAACTGCGGTTTTGAAGGGGAAACAGAAGACCCGGTTGTCCGATCTCTGCGTTTGAAACAGCGAAAAAACCTGATGGCAACGCTTCTGCTGTCGCAGGGAGTTCCCATGATCCGCAGCGGCGATGAACTCGGGCAGACGCAACAGGGGAATAACAATCCCTACTGTCAGGATAATTCCCTGAGCTGGATAGACTGGGATCTCGATGCCGAGCAGACTCAGTTCCTTGAGTTCTGTCAGCAGATGACGGCCCTGTGCCGATCACAGCCAGTGCTCAGCCGTCGGAATTTCTTCCTCGGCCGACGCATCCGAGGTGTCGGGGTGAAAGATATCTCCTGGCTGACTCAGGATGGAAACGAACTGGCGGATTCCGACTGGCACTCCGGCCTGCGAGCTCTGGGAATGCGGCTCAATGGGGAATCCATTGATGAAGTCGATGAACGTGGCCAGCCCATCATCGGAGACAGCCTTCTGGTGCTTTTGAATTCTCAACCGGCGACGGTGCTGTTTCGATTGCCACGTCATAAACCGTCCGAACGCTGGGAATCGTATGTGGATACGAGTCAGCCCGCAGTGACTTCAAAACAGTGGTCGCATGAAGAGCAGTATGAGCTGCAGGCACGCAGCGTTGTGGTCTTCATGCTGCGAAGTGGAGGATCTCCGATTCGCAGTCTGCTGCATACCGCGCATAAAGTGCCCACGGGAAACATGCACCTGCCTAACGTCGCTGATGCATAGGCAATTGGCTTCACGGCACAGGCCCAAACAATTCCTTGATCCGCAACGTCCTGCTTACAAACGGAAAAACAGCAGCGGATTCAGCCATCACTGGCAGACTGCTGCTGTTTTCTGTTTATCTGTCTGCAAGCGATAGCGTGCGTTAGAACGACCTTCGGCTTCAAACCGGACTATGTCACAGGTGTGTTGTCAGCGTCACGAAAGACAACCTCGAACAGACGGGCACCCCATCAGCCGGCGATGCCGATGCTCGGCTTGCAGCATATCTTTCACGAGTTCCAGCGAGACAGTTCTGATGTCCACGTTCGCCTGAATCAGAGCATCATAGACGGCCTGACCGGCGTTAGATTCCAGCAGTTGGCGTTCGAGCTGAAGATTGCTGATCGACATGACAAAAATCCCTTCGTAGTGTTTCAGCACAGGAGACAGATGAATACCATTGAGGTTTGGCGGATTCTCAGAATCCACCGGAATGAGCAGTCGTCATCACAGAACACTCAGGTGGGGCCTCATCACGAATGAGACAATCGTGATGATCATGGTTTGAGCCTTGCGTCGCTGAATGTTGTCATGACTTAACGAGAGATCTCTTCAGGCATCCTTCATGCCGAACGATCGACAAAGTCTGCCGAAAAGCCTGGAACGGTCGTAAGTCTTTGCCGGATCAGGTTTGCCGGCAATTTCCCTACCGGCAGGACTGGCCGACTTTCAGCGCTCGGTTCTCGCGAGGCGTCCACATGATGAGACACTGTGACATCATGATGACGACGAACAGTGTCTGCCCAGCCAGGAAGCCTTAACGGCGTGTTCCGTGCGTTCGCCAGAAGTGGATGCAAGATTGAACATTCTTCAATCAGGCATCCCAACGGTGCCAAAATTTCAAAAGTCGCCGCTGACTTCTCCCCCCTGGATGGTCGCGAGTCCCCAATACACAGCCTTGTCCATATTCTCCGAAATGAATCGGACGGAACCGTCTCCCAGGCAAAACTGGGCTCCGCCGGTATGAACACTGCTGAAATCGTCGAAATGATGAAGAGGGTCATTGGGGACATGGTCGGCCGAACCACAAACACGTTGAAATGCTTCTTCTCCTGCAGCGATCATGCCTGGCCAGGACGTATGCCAGTCCAGGTCGGCTCGCGTTCTGCGTTCCCCGACCATAAATGTGTGGGAAGTCCCGTCAGTGATCCACGCAATTCTTACGCTGCTGTTATGGTAAAATGTACCGCCGCCTTTGCAGGTGCCATCGGCCATAACCGGCAGGTTGCCCGGCGACAGTTCGCAATCGTCCAGACTCTCTGGTCCGAAGCAGCCGATGTAGTTTGCTGACGGCAGCTCCGCCAAAACCGCACCGCCACCCTCCTCCACAATGGCGAAGAAATTCGGTTGAGGATCGGATGGGCATTTGTAGCCCTGAATCTGCGTCCGGAGAAAAGGCTTATTGGCGGCATCCGTCAGGGGCAGCAAAGGGTTGAACAGCTGATAAATATTGTTCTGTTCCATGTAGGGAAGAATACCGACTCCCCCAACCGACCCCGCTTGTCCCTTCATGAGCACTGGGTACCCCAAATTCATTGACAGCAATCCAGTGCAGAAGCCTGGACCTGCCAGCAGCCCCGGATCCACGAGCCCCGCAACGTTTACATAGGACATGGCAAGGCGTTAGGAATAGGGCAAGCGGCCAAAAATTCAGAGAATGCGTTTGCAGTCATTGGTACAGTTTGTCAAAACAACGTTCGTGGAATCGACTGGATTCCTGTGTCGAGAAATGATTTTGTCCTATGGCTCAGGGAGCTTTCCCCTATGACCACTGCACCAGCCGTATTAGAAGACGTCGTTTTTCAAACGCCTTACGTGCGTTTGGCACAGTTTCGCATTCCCACGAAATGCCGCCTCATTCCCTCGGTCCGCGATCGCCTGATGCGAGGTCTGAAGGATTATCACGTTGTCGAAGGAACGCGAGAAAAGCACTTCTGTATGGCGTTGGAAGAAGCGTTGAACAACGCCTTCTATCATGGCAATCTGGAGATCAGTTCCGAGCTGAAGGAGGATGGTTCCTCACGATTTCTGGATCTCGCGGCCGAACGTGAACTGCTCGCTCCATGGTGTCACCGTACCGTGCAGGTGACGGAGCTCGTGAGTGCCTTTGGTCTTTGGATCACCATTCAGGATGAAGGCAAAGGATTCAATGTGCAGGCCGCATTTGATCGCTGCAATGATCCGGAATCGTTGCTGGCAAGCGGACGTGGCCTGTTGTTGATGCGTGGGTTCTCCGACGAGATCTTTTTCAACACACACGGCAATGAAGTGACGCTGGTTCTTTACGCCGACGGCGTGGATCGCGAATTGCCATTGGGGACTGCCACCTCTCCTGATGCCCTGCAGAGACATGTCGTGGTCTAACGCGCGGAACCAACGCGGTGTTCAGAGATTTTCTGCTATGCCGACAAAAGGCTGCCATCTTCTCGATGATACCGAGGGATCACGTCTGTTGTATCCAGCTGGCTGCAAAGCGTAATGTCCGATTGATATCCGAGGCTCAGGAGATTCAGGCCACCTCGCGAATGGCGCATGGCTTCGTCGATTCGAGCCGATAGCAGGGCCTTTTCAATCCGTGCAGAGCTGTCTGCTGCTGCTGGATCCGAAGTGCACTGCCGCCAGTATCCTCGAGCAATGTGGGCTCCATCATTCAACGTCCACTGGTCGCAGGAAGAATGGTCGGCGGATGTCAGCAAACCATCGACGACCGATCCGGCAAACAGAACATCTTCGGCGGTAATGATTCCATCCGTCCCTGCGCAAATCAGATGCGTGCCGGAGTCTTCGCGGTTCAGACACGCAATCACAGCCTGACGATTTAAAAAAGCGCCGATCAGGATCTCGCGAGCGGCCAATGCCGTGAGCAAAGCTTTGGTTCCATTCGTTGTGGTGAAGGCCAGCGTTCGCCCGCCGATCGCGGCAGAACTGTACTCCGCGGGCGAGTTTCCGAAGTCGAAACCTGCGATCTTGACGCCGCCCCGTTCACCGCCCAGCACGACTGTTCCGGGAGCGGCTCGCTGGCGTATCAGAGTTGCCTCTGCAGGTGTTGCACAAGGGATCACACGAGTCGCTCCGTTCCGCAGCGAGGTGATCATCGTCGAAGAAGCTCGCAGAATATCGATGATCACAGCCGTGCCTCCGCGCAACGTCTCAGGATCGAGCGATGTGGGCAAAAAGTGAACATGCAGTGCCTGGGGCATGAAATAGTTCCGGTGTGGTGATCGAGTGAATATGATCGAAACTGGTCGGATGAAGACTATAAACCCACGGATTCGCAAGCGTAACTCAGCCTGCACGGGCGAGATGTTTTCGAACAGCAAATGCTCTACGCTGCCTCAATCCCGCTTTCCTGATGCATGGTCATAAAATGTCGTGACGTCAGGGTTCATTGTTGTCCCAGAACTCCACAGGAGCGATTGTTCATGTATCGACACTTTGTTTTTACGGCCTGCATGACAGTATGTCTCGGTTTCACAGGACTCGCTGTCCCAGCAGATGAAGCGACGCCTCCAAAGGCTGCTCCTGCGGCGAGGATTGACGGAACAGGTCCAGACTGGAGGTCGCTCGGCAAAGACGATTTTGTAAATGTCAATTGTGATGAAGACACCTGGAGCTTTCCGGACGATGAAATTCACTGCACCGGTAGTCCTGTGGGAGTGATGCGGACAACGACGGAGGTGACAAATTTTGAACTGGTCGTCGAGTGGCGGCATCTGAAATCTGCCGGGAACTCAGGGGTCTTTCTGTGGGCGACGGAAGAGTCGCTCTCATCGCTCAAACGCAACGGCCTGCCAGCCGGGATTGAAGTCCAGATTCTGGACCATGGCTATGCCGAAGCGTACAAAAAGCAGACTGGCAAAGATCCGGACTGGTTCACCACCAACGGCGATGTGTTCCCGACGGGCAACGCGACAATGAAGCCATTCCCGCCCGTGGCTCCGGGAGGCAGTCGCAGCTTTCCCAGCAAAGATCTGAGCCTCGGTTTCGGCGAATGGAATCACTATTACATTCGAGCCATCAATGGTGAAGTTCGCCTGTGGGTCAACGGCGAAGAAGTCTCTGGCGGAACCAACTGCCAGCCAGCGAAAGGCTTTCTGTGCCTGGAATCAGAAGGCTCCCCCATCGAGTTCCGCGGCCTGCGAATCCGCGAATTACCATAGTCGTTGTTCGCTCAGCGAACAAAACGGATTGTGGAGTAACGCCGTTCTTTGGTGACCTTCGTTGGCGAAGTCTTGTGTGTTCAAGCACCAGCAGCCGTTGCTTAAACAACGCGACTACACGGGCGGGCTACTGTGTCGAACCCGTTTAGTTTGCGGAGCAAAAAACGACGATAGCGGCAAACAACGATTCGGAAAGTATCACTCCTTCGGAGGTGTGATTCCGAAATCTTCGATCGTCAGCAGGGCGGAAAACGGGATGCCGCGAGCTTCAAATGCGGCGCGGCCGCCCTGAAGACGGTCGACGATTCCGACAGCATGAACGACTTTGCAACCGAACTCTTCCACACGGTCGACGGCTTGTAATGCACTGCCTCCCGTGGTCACGACATCGTCGACGATCACGACTTTGTCGCCGGGCTGGATGGGCCCTTCGATGAATCGCTGCGTTCCGTGGCCTTTGGCTTCCTTGCGAACCATGAAGCCCTGCATCGGACGGTTCTGTGAGGCCGCTGCAACAAGAATGCCGCCGATAATCGGATCTGCACCGATCGACATACCGCCGAACCCGCTGAACTCCACCTCCTTCATCAGGTCCAGCAGCCCGTAGGAAATCTGCATCAGGCCTTCAGCACTCAATGTGACCTGTTTGCCGTCCAGGTAATAAGTCGACTTCTTGCCCGAGGCCAGGGTGAAATCGCCAAATTTCAGGGCTCGTTCCCGAACCAGTTCCATCAGTCGCGCGCGGTTGAACATGATCATTCCCAGACAGAATTTCAGACGCCTCAAAGAGCCGCATCGTAGCCGTGAACCGTTCAACTTCAACCGGTCGCCCGTTTGACGGTTCGTCGACCCGAGGCCGGGAAATTGCCGGATGTCAGCGTATTTTGAGTGCGAGCAGTGGATCATCTGCCTGCCGGAGCCTGGTCTCAACTGGATTTCAGTCCTCGCACAGTCAACGCTATACTCAGCGTGTCGGTCAGCGGACCCAGCGACACGGACCTTCCCCGGCAGCATTTTCTGAACACAGAACACAGAACACAGAACACAGAACACAGAACACAGAACACCTAAGCTTCCGACCATGCACGCCACCGAATTTCTATCCGCCAAATCTCCTGCTTTGCCCGCATCCGTCCTCGTGATGTATGGGCCTGAGCGATATTTTCGCCAGGAGATTCTGCATCGCATCCCCGGAGGCAGCGGCGATGAAGCCGATCTTTCTTTGACGCGGCTCACGGGCGACAAAGCCGAAATCCGCGATGTCATGGCAGAGCTCAAAACGGTGTCCATGTTCGGTGATCAGCGGATCGTGCTGATCGAAGATGCAGACGAGTTCATCTCAAAGCACCGCCCTGTCCTGGAAAAATACGTCACCCAGCCGGCAAAAGGATCACTGCTGATTCTGGACGTGAAAAGCTGGCCCAAAAACACAAAGCTCTACAAGCTTGTGGAACAGCATGCGATGTCGCTCGAGTGTGGTGAACTTACCGGGGCCGCACTTCAGAAATGGCTGCAGAAGATCGCGAAGGAAGAATACGGAAAACAACTCGATCGTGAATCGGCCGCTCTGATCATCGCTCTCGCCGGCGACGGGCTCAATCTTCTGCAGCAGGAAGTCGCAAAACTCGCCGCGCTGGTTGGCGACAACGACACGATCACTCGCGAAGACGTTCCCAAAGTCGTGGGCGGCTGGCGAACCGAGACCACATGGGTCATGCTGGATGCTCTGCGAGACGGACATCCGGGCCATGCGATTGATGCGCTCGACAAGCTGCTGAAGTCCGGTGAAGCGCCGCAGAAAATTCTCGGCGGAGTGACGTTCGTCTTCCGTAAGTTTGGTGAAGCCACCGAGAGAGCTCGGACCGGCACGCCGCTTCGTGAAGCCATCGTCGCGGCCGGTGTCTTCTCCAACGCGATTGGGCAGACGGAGTCGTATCTTCGTCGCATCGGCTTTGAACGGGCCAGCCGAATTCTGCAGTTGCTGATCGAAGCCGATTCGCAGATGAAAGGCGGCAGTCGAGTGGATCCGGCCATTTTGCTGGAACGCCTGTTTGTTCGACTGGCCGGTGAACTGACGGTGACGGGTTCCCTAAAGCAGACGGTTTCATGAACGGCGCCATGAATCCTGAGCATGCAGTGAGGCTTGTGATGGGTCAAAAACAGGACTCCGCATTTCTGCCGTGTGCCCATGAGGTGTTTCGTAGTTCGTCGTCGTTAACAACAGAGCCTGCTCTACATCTCGGACGTCAGCCTGTGTTTGTCGCGGCCGCGCTGCTTATTGTGTTCTGCAAGAGTTTGGTTGCGGCAGCGAGCATGGTGTCGGAAGAGAGTTCTGCGTCACTGTCGCAGGAGAGCCCGGCGTCACTGTCGGAGGTCTGTGTTCCGTTGCGAGCCGCGACCGTTCGCCTGGTCTGCGGTACCGATTTTTCCTCGGGAGTGATCGTGACCGGCGAAGGCCACATCCTGAGCGTATCGCATGGATTGCCGAAAGATCTTCGTTCGGCGACGGTTGTGTTTTTCGATGGTGAGACGGCCGACGCGGATATTCTTCTTCGCGATCCGGACACAGATGTGGCAGTTCTGAAACTGAAGAGTGTTGCGCCGGCTCGAGATTTAAAGCCGGTGTCGACAGGACCATTCGGACTACCGGTCAAAGGTTTGAACGTCATTGCGGCCGGGTATCCGGGCCGCGAAAAAAGTGGATTTTCGCCGGTCATGCGCCTGGGAGAATTGCTGGCTGCGGAGGCCACGGTATTGCGATCCTCATGTACGCTTACGGCCGGGGATTCGGGTGGGCCGCTGATTGATCTTTCCGGAAGGCTGATTGGGCTGCATCGTCAGATCGGGCTGGGTGCGGAATCCAATCACCACATTCCCATCGAACGGATCGTCGAAGTGATAAAACCGCTGCTTGATCTCAGCGACTCGTCGCCACGTCAGCCAGTGATCAATCCAGGCACTTCTGCCTTGCCCCGACAGCTCCCTGTCGTCGGCGACGCCGTCACCAAAACCTGTCGCCAGCGGACGGTTGAAATCTTTCAGGGAGAGAATCAGGAAGGCCGTGTCCTGGGGACACTGCTCAATCAGGAATGGGTCGCCACCAAGCTCAGCGAACTCACGCCCGAGGTGCCCGTTCTGTGTCGATATCACGATGGATCGCAGTCGTCGTGTACAATCATAAAGAGCAACGTAGCACTGGATATGTGTCTGCTGAAGCTTGAGATGCCTCGGGAAGGTGTGGCCCCTTTGGAATCCACCGGTACCGATGAGCCCGGCCTGCTGTATTCACCGATGGTGGCTTCAACTGGTACGGCGGGCGTGTTGCGTTTTGGGCTGCTGACACGCGTTCAGCATGTGGAGCCCGTGCTGGTCGGAAAGCTGGGTGCGGTTCTTGAGATTGACGATGTTATCAAGGTCGTGCGAGTGAAGGACGTAGCACCGAACAGCACGGCCGGCATCGCTCGATTGCAGACGGGTGATCAGATTCTTGCCGTAAACCGGCAGTCGATCGGCCGCCTGGACGACGTCGGAGCGGCTCTCAACAAACGCCAGCCGGGTGACTGGTTGAGTTTCCAGTTTGAACGTGACACCACGCGCCAATCAGCAGTTGCTCGCTTTCAGCATGATCCGGGCGAACGATTTGAACGCACCGAGTTTCTGGATGGCCGATCGGGCCGGATGAGTGAACGTCGCAGCGGGTTCGAGGATGTTTTCCAGCACGATGCTGCTCTGATGCCCAATCAATGTGGTGGCCCACTCTGTGATCTGTCCGGCCGCATCATCGCCATCAACATCGCCCGCCGCGCCCGTGAGTCCACGTTGGCTATCCCTCTCAATCAGGTGCTGACGGAACTGCAGTCTGAACCATAGTCGTTGTTCGCTCCGCGAACAAAACGGATTGTGGTGTACCGCATCCCAAAGCGTTTGCACTGTCCCTGATCTGGCGTGAGAAAAAAACGATCCTGAAGCAACTCTGCCAGAGCTGGACCTCGTCGTTCGCATCACCCGTTTTGTTTGCGGAGCAAACAACGACTAAGGTTTACTGCGCGATCATTCCGCACTTCCCTTCACTCCAAATCCGACCGTTTTCCTGGCAGAAATAACCTCGCCCGTGCGTTCAAATGGAACCCACGACACCGGAGCGATAGCCGAGTCAAATGCGAGGTGAACAAAATCAACGTTGGCAGCGTCGGAGATAAAGATGAAGATGACCACCTCACCTGGCGAGCGGCATGGAGTCAGCCATCCGTGTTCATGCACAGTTTGCCCGGCCCCTTTCCATTCTCTCGCCCATGGAAACCTTAGTAAAACACAGGAACCGCAAAGAAGCCACGGAGGGCTGACGCCCAGCCGATCGCCGGCAGATTCGCCGCAAACACGTTAAATCCCGTAATATTGATCGATCCTGCCTGCCTGAATCCGGGTCGAACTGCGGAACGCGGCTTTGTGTCGGCATGAAATCGCCTTAGAATGCGGCTGCTTACGCCTTTTCACCATAACGACAACGAATTCGAATGACGCTCAACCGCCCCGACATCCGCAGTCAGCTTGAACAACGCATTATGGTGATCGATGGCTCGATGGGTGCGCTCATCATGTCCAACAATCCGACCGAAGAAGGTTATCGCGGCGAGCGGTTTAAAGATCATACGATCGATATCCGGAACGCCACCGACCTGCTCGTGCTGACTCAGCCCGATCTGATCTCTGGCATTCACCAGCAGTATCTCGACGCCGGCGCGGATATCATCGAGACCGATACGTTCAACGCGAACATCGTGTCGATGGAAGAATTCGGTCTGGCGCACCTGACCTACGAAATTAACAAGACCGGCTCCGAGCTGGCTCGTGCGGTGGCTGACAAAGAGACGCTGCGAGATCCAAAGAAGCCTCGTTATGTCGCCGGCAGTATTGGGCCGACGAAGGTCCAGTTGTCTATGAATGCCGACAAGCCGGGCAGTCGGCCGTTTCAGTTTGATCAGATGGTCGAATCTTATGCCGAACAGATTCGCGGGCTGATGGATGGAGGCTGCGATCTTCTGCTGCCGGAAACCAGCTTCGACACGCTGAATATGAAAGCGTGCCTGTTTGCGATTGGCCAGGTGTTTGAAGAAAAGGGTCGAGAGATCCCGGTCATGATCTCAGGCACCGTCTTCACTGGCGGAGTGACTCTGCTGGGCCAGTCTGTCGAGGCCTTCTACGCGGCCGTCGAACATTTCCCGGCACTCAGCATCGGCTTCAACTGCGCGCTCGGGCCGAAGCAGATCAAACCGTATCTTGAAACGCTGTCGAACATGGCGACAACATATGTCAGCTGCTATCCGAACGCCGGCATGCCGGACGGAATGGGCGGCTTTGACACAAACGCCAGTGACTTCGCCGAGATCGTGCGGACACTGGCCACTGCCGGATTGTTGAACATCGTCGGCGGATGCTGCGGGACGACTCCGGAGTACATTCGAGCAGTCGCGGAAGTCGTCAAAGACATTCCTCCTCGCAAGATTCCGCAGGGCAGCGGCTGGTCAACGTATTCCGGGTTTGATTATCTGGCATTGCGTCCTGAAGCCAATTTCATGAACGTTGGCGAACGAACCAACGTCGCCGGGTCGCGTAAGTTTCTGCGACTTGTGCGAGAAGACAAGTTTGACGAAGCGATCAGTATTGCCCGCGATCAGGTCGAAGGTGGCGCGCAGGTGATTGACGTCAACATGGACGAAGGTCTGCTCGATGGGCCTCGCTGCATGGAGAAATTCCTGTGGCTGCTCCATGACGACAATATTCGAGTGCCGATCATGATCGACAGCTCGGACTGGAAGGTTCTGGAAGCCGGTCTGAAGTGCGTCCACGGCAAAAGCATCGTCAACAGCATCAGTCTGAAAGAAGGCGAAGCCGAGTTTCTGCATCGAGCGAAGTTGATTCGTCGCTACGGTGCGGCGGTGATTGTCATGGCCTTTGACGAAACCGGGCAGGCAGCTACTTGTGACGACAAGGTTCGCATCTGCAAACGAGCATTCAAATTGCTGACGGAGAAAGTCGGTTTTCCTTCAACAGACATTATCTTCGATGCCAACATTCTGACTGTCGGCACGGGCATGGAAGAACACTCGAACTACGCCGTCGAATTTATCGAAGCGGTTCGTCGTATCAAGAAGGAATGTCCCGGCGCGAAGACGTCTGGCGGCGTCAGCAACGTGTCGTTCTCCTTCCGAGGCAACGATGTTGTTCGGGAATCAATGAACGCGGTCTTTCTGTACCACGCGATTCAGGCGGGGCTCGACATGGGCATCGTCAATCCGCAGCAGTTGGAAGTTTACGACGAAATCGACAAGGAGTTGCTGGTCTATATTGAAGACGTGGTTCTGAATCGTCGGCTCGATGCGACCGAGCGACTGATTGATTACGCGGAAAAGGTGAAAGCCAAAGCCAGCGGAAAAGAGAAGATTGAAGAGTGGCGTGAAGGCACCGTGGAACAGCGTCTGCAGCATGCTCTGTTGAAGGGCATCACCGATTACATTGACGGTGATACAGAAGAAGCCCGGCTGAAGTATGGACGGCCTCTGGACATCATTCAGGGACCGTTGATGGACGGCATGAATGTCGTCGGCGAACTGTTTGGTGCTGGCAAAATGTTTCTGCCTCAGGTCGTCAAGTCGGCTCGCGTGATGAAGAAGTCGGTTGCGTGGCTGGAACCGTTCATGGAAGCGGAGAAGGCGATCAAGGCAGAAGAAGTCCGGCGAGCGGGGGGCGTGAGCCCCCCGAGTTCTCGTGGGAATACGGCTGAAACCGAAGGTCAGCTCGGTGGGCTGACACCCACCGCTCGCCTGATTGAAAACGGTTTCTTTACCGGAACGCGCGAAGAAGCGGTTGCTCTGGCTGAGGCCGCAGAAAAGCTGGCCGATCCGAACGCGATGGCCAGCAGCAATCGCGGTACATTTTTGATTGCCACGGTGAAAGGCGACGTCCACGACATCGGCAAGAACATCGTCGCGGTTGTACTTCGCTGTAACAACTTCAAGGTGATCGATCTTGGAGTCATGGTGCCTTGCGAAAGGATCCTTGAAGAGGCAATCAAACACAAGGCCGACATTATCGGTCTCAGTGGCCTGATCACGCCATCGCTGGAAGAAATGATCATCGTGGCTCGCACGATGAAGGAACAGGGTTTCACAGTTCCTCTGCTGATTGGCGGAGCGACCACCAGCGCAAAGCACACGGCCGTGAAGATTGCTCCGATGTATGACCAGCCGGTTGTGCATGTGGGCGATGCGTCGCTGTCAGTGGGTGTTGTCGAAGCACTGCTCGATGCCGACCAGAAGGCTAGTTATGTGGCGAAGAATCTGGATGCTCAGGAAAAGGCTCGAGCGTCCTTCGATCAGCGTCAGCAGGTCACGTTGATTCCGTACGCTGATGCACTCTCAAAACGAATGACGATCGACTGGGCGAGCTACTCGCCGCCGAAGCCTGAGTTCCTGGGGACTCGGATTATTGAAGATCTGCCACTGGAAGAGTTGGTTCCGTACATCGACTGGTCGCCGTTCTTCAGTTCCTGGCAGTTGATCGGCAAGTATCCGAAGATTCTGAACGACGCGATAGTGGGTGAGGAAGCTCGCAAGCTGTTCGCGGATGCTCAGACGGAACTGTCCCTGATGCTGAAGGAAAAAAGCGTTAAAGCTCGGGGCGTGTATGGCTTCTGGCCAGCGAACTCCGACGGCGATGACATCGTGTTGTGGACCGATGAAAGCCGCACGAACGAGCTGAAGCGATTCCCGATGCTGCGTCAGCAATGGGAACGAGTCGGGCAGACAAACTTCAGATCGCTCGCCGATTACATCGCGCCTGCGGCGAATCGAGCAAAAGCGGAAAGCGGAGAGCGGAAAGCCGTAGAGAAGTTCGATCCGCTTTCCGCTTTCGGCTCTCCGCTTTATGAAGACTATGTTGGCGCCTTTGCCGTCACGGCTGGCCACGGTTGTGATGAACTGGCAAAGTCGATTGAAGCCTCGGGCGATGATTATCGAGCCATCATGATTAAGGCATTGGCTGACCGATGTGCCGAAGCGTTTGCCGAGTACCTGCACGCCAAAGTTCGCCGCGAATGGAACTACGGCAAATCTGAAGGCCTGAGTAACGAACAATTGATCGATGAGCAATACGACGGCATCCGCCCGGCGTTTGGTTATCCGTCATGCCCCGATCATCTTCCCAAGGGGCCGCTCTGGGAACTGCTGGATGCTGAAAAAGCGACCGGCATGAGTCTCACCAGCAGCTTCGCAATGTGGCCTGCGGCCTCTGTCAGCGGCATGTACTTCAGCCTGCCGGATCGCATGATCCCGGGTTCCAAGTATTTCGCCGTCGACCGCATCAGCAAAGATCAGGTAGAAAATTATGCTTCACGCATGAGGATGACAGTCAAAGACATCGAACGCTGGCTGGCTCCGAATCTGGGGTATAATCCGTAGTGATATTTCGCAGCAGATGCCCATCGTGGGTGCGCGTGACCGGTTTGAGCCTGAGGCGCTAGCCGATATGACCAGCGCCTTGGGCTCGGTAACGAGCTTGTATGGGATCAACTCACGCGAAGCGTTCCACGATCAGTTCCGGTGCGATGCCAGCGTTGCGGATTTGAATCGCGTCTCGAATGGCGGAGGTCACCTGTTCCGGTGACTTTGAAAAGATACGGACCAGTGGTGTTCCCGTCTGGACGCGGTCGCCGAGGCGGACGAGCATTTCAAGGCCGACCGAGTGATCAATCGGGTCGCCCATTTTCTTGCGGCCACCGCCGAGTGCGATGATGGCAAGGCCGATCGCTTCTGTGTCGATGGACGACACAATACCGTCCTGATCGGCGACAAGATCTGAGGCCGGAGCGATCAGTAACGCGGCCTCGGGGTCTCCGCCCTGGGCTTTCACCATGCGGCAGTAACGTTCGAAGGCCGCGCCGTTGTCCAGGAGCGCGGCACAGCGACGACGAGCGTCTTCGAGAGTTTGATCGATGCCGACAGAGATCAGCAGTTCGGCACACAGCTCAATGGTCAGCAGACGCACGTCGTTCGGTCCGCCGCCTTTCAGGACGTCGATCGATTCCAGCACTTCTACCGCGTTGCCACACATGCGACCCAGTGGCTGATTCATGTCCGTGAGCAGCGCTGTCGTGCGGACAGCCATGCGTTTGCCGGTGTTCACAAGCGAATGAGCCAGTTGTGTCGCCTGCTCGCGAGTCTTCATGAACGCACCACTGCCGAATTTGACATCGAGGACCAGCGCGTCGAGCGACTCGGCGAGTTTCTTGCTCATGATGCTGCCGGTGATCAGCGGGATGGATGGCACCGTGGCCGTCACGTCGCGAAGAGCGTACAGCTTTCGATCGGCCGGCGCGAGTTCCGCGGATGCGCCGGTGATGACGCAGCCGATGGATAGCGTCAACCGAGTGATTTCATCGAGCGATAAATTCGTCCGAAAGCCGGGGATGGCTTCGAGCTTGTCCAGCGTGCCGCCGGTGGCCCCGAGTCCTCTGCCGGAAAGCATCGGATTCTGAACGCCGCATTCAGCCAGCAGCGGTGCCAGAATGAGCGACGTCTTGTCACCGATGCCGCCAGTGGAATGCTTGTCGACCCGCGGAATGCCATCGTTGGGCCAGGCCAGTTGAGTTCCCGAACATAGCATTTCGGAGGTCAGCGTCGCGATCTCGCGTGGTGTCATGCCGTTGAGATAAATGGCCATCGCCATCGCCGACATTTGGTAGTCCGGGATGGAACCGGTGGCAAAGCCCTGAATGAAAAAGCCGATCTCTTCGTCTGTCAGTTCGTGGTGATCTCGCTTGGCGGCAATCAGGGACGCGGGGAAAAATGCGGGCAGCATGGCGATGTTCCGATGATGCGTATGGGAAAGGGGAGCGGAAATCTTGCTCGAGGCCTGCATGGGATCGCCCCCTCATCCGGCCCCCTTCTCCCCCGAGGGAGAGAAGGGACGGTGGAACGCTGCCATCCTTCTATACAAACAACCTTCTGGAAGCCTGATGGACCAGACTGGCCGTTGCATTTCCGCGCGCTACCCCTGAGCCATCAGCTCGCGTTTCCAGGCAATGATGTCGTCCAGAATCTGGTCGAGCGATGAAACAGGCTTCTGGCCGATGGTTTCAAACAGGCGGTTCACATTTGGAACTCGCCGCTGCACGTCTTCGAAGTCTTCGCTGTAAGCCTGAGCATAAGGAACGAACTGCACTTCGACAGACGGATTGGTCTTTGCGATGACCTGTTTTGCAAGATCCAGAATCGAAACAGGCTGATCGCTGCCGATGTTGAAGACTCGCCCTTCAGCGGAGTCCGTCGCCATAAGTTTCGTGATGCACTGAGTGATCTCGCGCACGTGAGCAAAGCAGCGAATCTGTGAACCATCGTCATACACAATGACCGGTCCGCCTCGCAGAGCCGCGTCGACAAACCGTGGAACGACCATGCCATAGTTGCCAACCTGTCGCGGTCCCACGACATTAAAGAAACGTCCGACCGTGACACCCAGGCCGAATTTCTTGTGATACGCGAGAGCCAGAAATTCGTCGATGGCCTTGGAACAGCCGTAGGCCCAGCGAGGCCGGCTGGTTGGGCCAAGGTGCAGATCGTCATCTTCGACCCACGATTCGCCGGGATGCTTACCGTAAACTTCGCTCGTGGAAGCGAGAAAAAACTTTTTGACGTTGCCCTGCGCTGCCAGTCGCAGCAACTGGTCGGTCGGGTAAATGTTGGTTTCAATGGTGCGGACCGGATCGTCGGCAACCAGCTTGACGCCTACCGCGGCGGCCAGATGAAAGATCATGTCCACGCCGTGGACCGCTTCGCTCAGCGCGACCGGGTCTGTGATGGAGCCGTTGCGAATCTCCAGGCGACTGTTGTGTTCGACAGCGGCCAGATTGTGGGCACGGCCGGTAGAGAGATTGTCGAGTACGACAACCACGTGTCCCTGGCTCAAAAGCAGTTCCGTTAAATGGCTGCCGATGAAGCCGGCTCCGCCTGTGACCAAACACTTAGCCATGTTCGCTGAAGTCCTTTGTGGTTGTCTCTGACTGCCAGCCGCAGTCGCTGATTTCTGGACGATAACAGCAACCTTATTCTGACGCGAATGAATCGACAAGTTCTGATGCTGTTCCACTCGGCATCGTGCGTTTTGGGCCATCTCAGGTTGCCGGGCCTAATTGCTACTCATGAGTTGATCAAAAGAATTATCACAATCGTTACATAAAGCGCAATTGCTTCTTTGCGCATGGACGGACTCGTGTAATGAGCCAAAAAAACTAACATTCGGCCATAAACTACTGCCACGAAAGCACTTAGTAGTATTGTCCGGCTGTACCGATTGTGATGATTTCGCCAACGGCACGGGCTGTGCTATTTCTTTCTTCCGCTGTGACGTTAACGGTTGCATCGGTTGTGAGGAATGAGAGAACGGCCCCGGCTGCCACTTACAGAGAGCCATCCGGAGCTGTCCCGAGAGAGACATTCCATCGCACATCGCAACCCGCTCTGTTCATAGCGAGAGAGAGGGAGAAGGTGGCCTGAGAAACCACCTCCAGCGGCCTGAGAAACCGCCCGCGACTGAACTGACTTCAGTCGCTTTGTTCGTCCGACGCGAGAAGGGGTTGTGAGAGACCCCTTCTTCGCCTCGGGTGAGCGAACCAACTCTTCAGGGCTGCTCGGCTCATCCCACAAAACACATCGAACCACAAAACACATCGAACACATCACGTCGTTGTCGTCGCAGATCGCTGACTGATCACAGTCTTCGGATCGCCGCAACGAACGCTGTTCCACAGAAATCACTTGAGTACGGACCCGGCTGGCAGACCCGTTGATCGTATGCCAACGAACACTGCAGCATGTCGCTGCGGATCTCATACCCTCTGGTGTTGAACTTTGGAGAAATTGAAATGTTGAATCTGCTGAAGGCCCTTCGGCAGGATGAGCACGGAGTGATCCTGTCTGCTGAAATCGTCATCATTGGATCTTTGCTGGTCATTGGATTGATCACAGGTCTGACTTGTCTGCAGAAATCCGTGAATGGAGAACTGCAGGACCTTGCCGGAGCCATTGGAGCTCTGGATCAAACTTACTCATTCTCCGCGCATCGCAAATCCGGATTCGCCGGTCAGTGTTGTGCCTACACCGCGGGATCTTCGTTCCTGAACTGCGAGAACAAAGATCAGAAGTGTGGCGACATCGTTGGCTCCGTGGGATGTGAAACGTCCGCAGCGTGTGGCAACTGTGGCAACTGTGGCAACAGCGGCAACAGCGGCAACAGCGGCAACAGCGGCAACAGCGGCAACAGCGGCAACAGCGGCAACTGTGGCAACAGCGGCAACAGCGGCAACAGCGGCAACAGCGGCAACAGCGGCAACAGCGGCAACAGCGGCAACTGCGGTCAGTGTTCGGAAACGACTCAGGGCGTTTCCGCCTGCGGAAATTGTGGCGGACATGGGGCTGGCTGCACAGCGTGTGGGTCGACGGGCTTCGTTGGTACGAAGAACAGCCGCAGTATTGACACGGGTGTTCCGAAGATGAAAGTCACCGAATGGAATGGACCGCGAACGGTGATTGATCAGCCACAGGTAGTCCTGCCGGAGGTCGTTTATCCTGTTCAGGAAACGACCGTGGTTCCTTCACAGACACTGGAACAATATCCGGTTCACCCGCACCCGTCTGAAGTCCTCATTGATCAGAGCGGACCGGTTGTGCCTCATCAACTTCCACTGCAGATCCCCCCCGCATCACCTCAGCCGGCAATCGAGCCGATTTCTCCGCAGCCAGCGACGGAACCGATTCCAATGCCAGCCTCAGAATTGCCAGCAACCCCGGGACTGCCCATGCCACCATCGGCCTAAAGAATTTGAGAGTCGCTGATTTTGCGAGACTTCAGCAGTCTGCCTTAATGAACGAATAGAAAGAGCCCGCGTTTTCCGCAAGGAGATCGCGGGCTTTTTCGTTTTGTGTTGATCAGGACTGCAGTGCGCAGGCGAAACTTGAATCGTAATGTTGGCATCAATCATTTGCCTGAAGATTTTTCTGGCCGAGCCCGCTCTCTTTGACAGTTCTGCCTCAACTGCGCCAATCCTGGGACCGGTCCTGCGGAGAGATTTTCGCCGCAGATCCCTGCTGACCGTCGCGTCAGGATTTTGCGGGGCGATCGCGCCAGCCGATACGTTCGAAAGACCGTGACGTTCTGTGGCGAGTCCGAGATCGGGCTGTCGCCGTCGCGGGGGCTCACCTTAAAGGCCAGAACGATGAAGCACGTTCGCAAATTCTTTTCCGGCGGTATGGTTGTTGTACTGATCTCCGGTGTCAGTGCTGGCTGTGCGGGTAATGGCCTGAAAGGCATGTTTTCTCGCGACGAGACATCCGGGTACAAGACTCTGGAAGAGCTGGAAGCAGAACGCGTCGCAAAGGAAGCGTCTGACGAGGAAGGTGGATCTCGCTTCGCCTCGTGGCTGCCTTTTGGCAAGTCCGATGCGGAACGCGCAGAAGAAGTCGCATCCAGTTCGGCCGAGGATTTGGAAGACGAGAAACAAGTCAGCAGTCTCTGGAGAAATCCGTTCCGTCGACAGGAGACAGTGGAATCGGATCCCTTCCTTTCCAAAGAATCGCCTGAAGAAGAGATCGTAGCGGATAAGCCAAAGACAGCTGCGGTGAAGGCGAGTGCCTCACTTGGAAAAGAGAAAGAGGAAGTCGCGGGCAACCTCAAGAAAGAGAGTCCGAAGCAAGCGCCAGTCAAAACGGCCAGCAGCACTGCGGCAGCAGACAAACCGGAACAAGATGACGAGTTGGTCGACAGGTTTGAAAAGCACTTTGTGCAAAAGACTGCGACCCCTGGCGACGATGCGGAACAAGCAACTCCGCTGATTGCATCATCGAAGGATGTAAAGAAAGCGGCAGCGAAAGCATCCGGCAAAGAGACGCGGCCATCGGATACCCGTGGCGAAGATCAGTTGCTTGAGTTTGAAAAGCTGATCACAGAAAAGAAGGCATTGGCGATTCAGAAAAAGAATTCTGCCAAGGCCGCAGTGCACGATGCTGCAGATGATTTCGCGGACAGCCTTCGTGCCGAGGGTGCTGCCGACGAACAGGCTTCTGCTGAATCAGGAGAAGAGGAACGTGCAGAAAAGAGCGTTGCGGATGGTGCTGTAGACAGCTTCGACAGCCTGTTGGCCTCGGCAGATTCGGAACGTCTCGAGAAAGCCGGCCCTTCGAAATCGCGAGCTCGTACAGTGAAGCCAGAGGTCGCTCAGGACATTGAAGTGGCCGATCAGGAAGGTCTGTTTGGCCCCGATGTGAAATCCGCAGCCAACAGGGAAGAATCATTTGACGCAGACGTAGCCAATAATGCATGGCCGTCTCCGTCGACCGGGGCCGACCGCTTTGCGTGGCCCGATCCAAAAACCGGGACTCAAACGGCTCGGAACGCTGCCGCCCGCACCATCACAAAGTCTGATGAAGATCAGTTTGCTTCGATGTTCTCGGAGGCTCGTGATCAGGAGACTCCGCCGGCCGCGACCCTGCCCGACAGTCCGGAAGCGCGTGCCTGGTCTTCCGCATCGAATGCACGGCCTGCGGGTATTTCACGCCGCGGAAAGATGAACAACGTGCGTGCGGTCTCTTCCGGACGCATCGTCGCCGGACATGCTCCCGTGGCGGCCACATCGCCATTGGCACCCGTCACGCCGGTGGTGATCCGGACGAACTCTGAATCTCAGGTCGCTGAGGCGGACCAATTGGCCGATAGCGAGCAGGAATCTGTCAGTGCCCTGGCAGTCGATGTTCCGACAGTGGGTCGAGGACTGACGATTCGCATGCTGGTGCTGCTCGTGGGCGGAATAATCGTTGTTGCCCTGCTGTTCGCTCCAGCCCGCAAAAAGCCTATTCACGCGAACCAGATGCCAATACAGGGGTAGCAAATTCCCGGTATTTCGATGTTCAAAGTCGGCTGACCACCGTGTTGCGACCTACTGTTTCGGAGACGCAGACACCATTTGTTTGATGTTGTCTGCAATCCCTCAGGAAATAGCAGCCCCGTTTCTAGCTCCCTCGAAAAGCAGGGAGCAGCAGGAGTCAGTTATGACGCAGGATCCCTGGAGTCGTCCGACGATTGATGATCTTCGTCGAGTTCTCGAAAGCATCGGCAAGCCGAACACATCCAACAATCGTGCCAACGAGCGGCTCGAATTGTCCGTTCCTGCGGAGATCAAAACTTCGCGTGGCAATACGATCTCTTCGATGACTCGTGAAATCAGCCGAACGGGTATCGGGCTGCTTCATCGCGGTGCCGTGTCTCCGGGAGAAGTTGTGGTACGAATGGCCAGCGAAACACGTGAGTTCCAGTATAACGTTCAGATTGAATGGTGTTCTCCGTGCGACAACGGGATGTTCATGAGCGGTGGACGATTTCTGCCGAATGCCATCGAAGCCTAAGCCTGAAGCAGGATGGCCCTCAGAAAAACGCGATCTGCGGATGACGTCTTTCGGAAGATGTCAGTTGAGTTCTGAGCCAGGGAACGGGACAATAAAGCCAGACGGGTGAAGAACCTGTTTGGCTTTTTTTACGTCAGGAATTCTCGATGTTTCGCACGCACTGTCAACGATTTCGTCCCCTGCCCCGCTCACGTCGCGAACTTTTGCAATCCGCCGCGTGTGGATTTGGTGCGGTCGCCATAAATAGTTTGCTGAGTGAATCTTTGGCGGCGATGGATGACAAATCACTCCGCCCTGACCTGGGAACCAAGCCGACTCATTTTTCGCCAAAAGCGATGAGCGTTATTTTCTTGTACATGGATGGTGGAGTGTCGCAGGTCGATTCGTTCGATCCGAAACCTCGACTGATCGAGCAGAACGGAAAGCCGTTTCCGACGAAGATTGAGCCTACTCAGTTCAATAATATCGGCAATACACTGGCCAGTCCGTGGAAGTTCCAGCAGTACGGCCAAAGCGGAATTCCCGTCAGCGATCTGTTCCCGGAAACAGCCAAACATGTGGACGATATGGCCGTCATTCGGTCCATGACGTCCGGCTTTCCCGAACATACCAACGCCAACTACTTTCTGCATACGGGATCAGGGCTTCAGGGCCGTCCGTCGATGGGTGCCTGGTTCGGCTACGGGCTGGGAACGGAATGCGAAGACCTGCCTCATTTTGTGGTGCTGAATGGTGGTCTGATACCGCCCGGTGGACTCGATAATTTTGGCAGTGGATTTCTCCCGGCCAGTTATCAGGGCTCCGTCTTTGGACTGGGCGATTCTCCAGTCGCTGACATTCGACCGCGAGAATCGGCAGCCAGTGCTCAGCGTCGCAAGCTCGACTTAATTCGCAAACTGGATCTCACCGCTGCTGAACGATACGGTCACGATGACCAGTTGGAATCTGCCATCGTCAATTATGAACTGGCAGCAAAGATGCAGCTGGCTGTTCCGGATCTTATGGATCTCAGCGGTGAAACCCGCGAGACTCAGGAAATGTACGGCATGTTCGATGAGTTCCCCAGCACTCAAACGTTTGGCCGTGAATGTCTGCTGGCTCGTCGACTGGTGGAACGCGGTGTGCGGTTCATCGAATTGACCTGCCCGTCCGGAAATGGCGATCGCTGGGACCAGCACAGCAATCTGGTGGACGGGCATACGAAAAATGCGAAGTCCGTCGACAAGCCCATCGCCGGACTGCTGGCCGATCTGAAGCAGCGAGGACTGCTGCAGCGAACTCTGGTGGTCTGGTCAGGCGAATTCGGACGGACGCCGTTCGCACAAGGCAGCGACGGGCGAGACCACAACCAGTATGGATTTTCCATGTGGATGGCCGGTGGCGGAATCAAAGGCGGGACCATCTATGGTGCTACCGATGAGTTCGGCTACAAGGCTGTCGAAAATAAAGCCGAGATCCACGACCTGCACGCCACCATGCTGCATCTGATGGGCATGGATCATGAACGCGTGACCTACCGCTTTGGCGGTCGCGACATGCGGCTGACCGACGTGCACGGCGTCGTTCTGAAGGATGTCCTGGCTTAAGTTACTGCGCGACGCGTGTGCTGCGTTCCGGAGAAGCAAGCGGTGTCGCCGCCGGCAGCAGAGAGCCCTTCAGTACCACGGAGAATCCGGCCGGAAGTTTCCGGGCGGTATTATTGATGATCAGCACACAGCGAAAAATATTGCTCGCTGAATCGATTACCGGCGAGACGGAACGAACGGTGGCGGCGATGTCCCGGTTAACGGGGGCGCTGGAAAATGAGCAATGTCTGTCCACCGGGCTTAAGCGTGCAATGGCGTTGGCCCGGCACGTCAAGTTCGACCACCAGAGTTTCGAGGCTGGCGATCGTAACAATTGGCAAAGTGCAGTCGACAGTGGCTCCGGCCTTCTGGTGGATCTGCACGATCAGGCCATCAGGGTTCGCCGAATGAATCGGGTCACTCGTCCGAAGACCCACGAAGCAATCGACTCGTAGCGTCGTGGCAGACTTATGCTGACTCGCATGCCATGATCCCGTAGTCGCAGTTCACTGTGGGTGTCGGGTCGAATGTCGACCTGAAACAAAGGTTCAAACGGTAATCCGGTTTGTGGATTCATCAGAATTTTTCCTCCTGCGATAAACGTTAATGCATGGTCCGGCGACGATGACTCGGCTGCCGGTTCCACTCGAAGCAGAGTTCCACCATAGGTCTCGCCCCATCGGCCGGGTATGCGGCACGACACAGGAGTCCCCGGCTCACGTTCAATGCTGCCGAATTCATCTTCGGTCAGCCACGTTCGAATCAGCGGGTCTCCATCAACCAGAACGGCGACCGTTTCCCCGGCTGAAACCAGGCGACCGAATTGGGCTTCAGGTAATGTTCGGGCCACGGTGGAATGACCGGGAGCCGAAATGCGAAGTGCCGACACCTGTCGCTGGGTTTCCAGCAACTGCTGTTTGAGTTCCCTGATGCGCGGTTCATAGCGTGCCGCTTCGACCAGGTTTCGAGTTCGAATCACCTCCCACTCCAGCAGCGATTCCTGAAGAGTGGCGAGAAGAATCTGATGCTGCCCAGTGACGTCAGGATTCTCCAGGGTGGCCAGCAATTGCCCTTCGGCAACCGTCGATCCAGCGGCCACTGCCCGCGAAACATATTGGCCGGAAACGCCAGCATTAAGATAATGTTCAGTTTGGGCCGCCACGACACCGTCAGCCACAACATCGAACGGCATCGGGACAACAAAAGTTGCTGCGGGAAGAATGGCCAATGCCAGTACTGTCAAAAAGGTGGCCCTTTTTCGTACCGCTTTTGTCTCGGTGCTCTTCAGCAGGTAAACGCCGAGTTGGACGGCGGAAGACCCCACAGTCGTCACCAGTTGAAAACCGGCCACAGCAAGGCCGATCAGCGGAAACCGCTGCGCTATCATAACGGCAATCCCGATCACCAGCAGAACGCGGTAAATCGAGGCCGCGCATCCATAAACCAGGAGCAGCAGTTGTTCTCGTGTTGTGAGGGCAGGCGACTCCACCTTCAATCCGAGAAACGTGCGTTTCAGAAGACCCTTCAGAAAGCGGTCCGACCTTGCACGCAGATTTTGGATGCCCAGAAGTTCCGAGGCGATGAAGTAGCCGTCGTACTTCATCAGCGGATTGGCATTGAAAAGCAGGGTGATCAGGCTGGCCATCATCACTATCTGATGAGCGCAGGACGACAGCAGTGGGCTTGACGAAAACGCCCAGATGAAGACAGCGGGAATAGCGAGGATAGATTCGAAGTACATTCCGCCCATCATTACCACAAGCCGCTTCCACCGTTCCGGAAAGCTCCATGCGGCGGTAGCATCCATGTACGCAGCGGGCGTTCCGGCAATGAGCAGCAAGCCCATCTCCGGCACAGCTCCTCCATAGATCCTGCACGCGTAGCCATGTCCCAGTTCGTGCCAGACTTTCAGAAACACGAACGACAACCAGAGAAACGGAAGATTTTCCGTGGCCAACAGGCGGTTCATCGGCAACTGAAATTCGGAAAATCGACTGACGATAATCCACATCGCGGCCAATCCGGCCAAAGCCCAGACACATACGAACGCACGGCTGAACAGCCATTGCACTCGCGATGCAGTTCGCCTCAGAAACTCGTCCGGGTGAGCGAGCGGAATCTGCATGAACATCGCACCCATGATGCGCCTGCGCCGTTTTTGATGCACGATCTTTTCATGCTGCTCGAACAGGCGACCGCCATTGGCGAGCGGAAGAATGACAATGCCCAGTTGATTCATCTGCATGATCAACTGATAGAAGAACGCTTCATCGGCTGCATCCAGATGCTGCTGCTTCATGAGGGTTTCAAAGTTCTGTCCGAGCGTCTTTTCGCGATTCAGTCGAACCAGTAACTGATAGTTCTGCAGTGTCAGCTGGTGAGTTCGAAAGGCAACGGGATCATGCACCACATACACGGGCGTGGACTGCTGCAGCTGGCGGCTGACATGAAGATCAGTACGCACAACTGCTGTCACGTCTTTCAGTTGCTCGGCGAGGCTCTTCGGCGGTGAGCATTGCGGTGCCGTCATGGTTGCCATGGGCGTCTCAAATCCAGAAATTCAAACGGCACCAATCGACAACGCGATGAAAAGCCACCCACAGAACGGGCTTCGAGACAGTGACCACTTTGGCGGTCCCTTCCATTCCGGATATCAGCCAATCCGCCTGTCCGGTAAGTGGTGCATGTGCGACAAACACATTGCCCCCGTCAATCACCTGAGCCGTTCCGTTAACCGATTCGATGACGAAAGGAAGGGACGTCGATGTTCGCGATTCCGCCGCAAATGCACCCGTCTGATCGGTTCTGACGAGCGCACCGATATCGTCGGGAACCTGAATTTCCAGAATCCAGCCGCCGGCCGGAGCGAACTCCAGGACCACTTCACCCACTCGGAATGTCTGCCCGATCCGCTGGTTAAGATCGGCCCTCACAATGACCCCGTCAGCCGGTGCCGTCAGCCGGGATCCGGCGAGCTTGAATTTGACCGCATCGGCCTGTGCTTTCAGCACGCCAACTCGAGCCTTCGCAAGAGCGGCTCCACCCGCATCACGAACTTCGATCGCGTGCCGAACGTCAACCTCACTGGCTACAATATCACGTTCCAGAGAGGCCAGCTTCATTGCCTGATCGGCCATATCGAATTCGGCGAGCAACTGACCGGCCCGCACATGATCGCCCGCCTGAACGTGAACGTTCAGCAAACGAGAATCCAGAGTCGAAGTCATCTGCACCATGTTCTTCGCAATCACCCTGGCTCTGCACAGGGGAGTGTAAGTGACACTTCCAAACACACACCACAGTGCAGCCACGCATAACAGCGCAGCGACCCATCGGCGAACAGATCCGGAACTGTTCGCGCTCGCCAGCTTAGCGCGGAACGCAGACTTCAGTTGCTGCGAGAATGACTGCGTGCCGCGTTCGAGAACACGGATGGCAGAGCCATAAGGTTTCAGCGACAGCAGCAGCGTCGTTATTTCCGCCTCCGTAAACAGGTGGGAGGCTGATCGACGAATACTGATGACACCGACAATTCCGTCCGCGTCGGTAAGGGGAATCGAGCACAGGTTCGAGTTGCCTGTCTCGGATGACCAACGCCGGTGAATCGCAAATTGAGTTCCGTCGGGTCCGGTCATTCCGTTCTGTTGAACAATCAGACGCCCATGATCCAGACACTCGTCCATCGACTGCTGGATCAAAGCAACGCCCGAGCTTCCTGGCTTGAAGTCTGCGACTCCCGACAGTGCCAGTACCTTCATGCGCTGGGCGTCATGCAGGCCAAATCCCACCTGCTCTGCGCCCAGGCTCACCGCCAATGAGTTGACCAGAGAGAATGCAAATTCAAGAGGCGAACGGTTATGGGCCATTCTGGCGAACGAAGCGTCCCAGGTCTGATCGGCTGACGATGAAACCGCTGGTGCGGGTTTTATTTCGTGTGACACTGTTACTGCCGGTATTCGACCGGCAAGCTCACTTAGACGCGTCGACGCTGCGGAAGCAAACGCATCGGTCAAAGTCAGAATCAGGTCTGCCTGCGGCGGAGGGCCGGCGATCAGTATAGAAATCGCGCCTTCTGCCAGGCCTGAAGCGTCGTCCAGAATCGGAGCGGAGAAAGCCGACACCGAGAGATCTTCTCGCGGAGAAAGCATCGACTTCGCGGCATGTTGCGTATCGGTTTGCACTTCGACAGCAAGGGGATTCAGCCATTGTTCGCTGAGCCGTGCAGCCATCGCGGCAGAGACAGAATCCGAAAAGTTGATTTCGGTTCTGGTCTGGGCTCCTTCTCGAAAGTCGACGCGGACAACCGTGGGAGAAAGGTGTCGCATCACATGATTTAGAACCTCGACGGCGATCGCACGCGATGTTGTGCATGCCTTGAGCGACAAACGGAGCCGGGAAGCCAGAGCGGAAACGGAAAGCTGAGAGGAAGATGTCTGGATCGAGGACGTTTTCGGACCGGATGACGGTGATGGTTCGAAGATGTCGCTCGGCATCGCTCGGCTTCTGGTTGAGTGCACCTATTTCACGGACTTCAAAATTCTTTCGACGGGGGCTGGGCACGACTTGAGCAGAAACTGCCGGAGGCAAAGCTCTGGCTGAAAATTCTGCCGGTTGGCTGGTTCGAATGAATGGCAACAACCACCTTGAGCCATCGCGCCGTCAAAAGTGCGAGTGGACCGCACAATGTCAACAGTTAGAGCTACGCAAACTTGTGGCGGCCGTTCCGGTTTGTTGCGGAACGGCATCATGCAACACTGCGCAAAGGAACCTGCCGGCGGAACGATTTCGCTGTAAACTCCGCTTTCGCACCGCACGCTGTTGCTGCCGCGATTAAGATCGCTGATCTTGAAACGGCCTCTGTCTCTGTGTTTAGAAGCGGGTAGGTCTCGCGATTCAGGAGTGGTCAATTTTTCGCTCGTCCGGATTGACGACTCGCACGTTCGGAAGCTCCGCCGTATCTGGGATGTCCGATAGCGGGTCGTGCTGAGTCCTTGAAGAAAAAGAACTGACCCAGACGGAACCCTGCGCGCTTCGGACGACGCGGCCCACGAATCGCTTCTGAACAGCGGCAGCCACCCATCGGCGAATTTGCGGAATCAGCAGCAGAAATCCGGTCGTATCGGTGATCAGTCCGGGCGTCAGCAGGAATGCACCGGCGACCAGAATCAGAACGCCCGACAGAATGGATTGCGAAGGCGACTTCCCGGCCGCCAGATCCGCCTGAACCTGCTGCCACGCCTTCATCCCCTGCCACTTTACCAGGCTGATGCCGATCATCCCGGTGGAGATCACCAGCAGGATGGTCCACGCGAGACTGGTTCGCTGAGTCATCCAGACCAGCAGCCAAAGCTCTGCCAGCGGCACGAGTGCAAACAGAAACAGAAATCTCAGGAACATGGCATCTACTTCTTCGGGACCCGTCTCAGCCGGTCTCGGAAAGAAACCGGTGAATTCATCAGCGAGAGGAATGGTAGTCAGATCCCGTCAAAAGAACATGTGTGATCTATCCACATAGTCGTTGTTCGCTCTGCGAACAAAACGGGTGATGCAGATCGGCTTCCATTCGCCAAATGCCGGCCGTGGCCTGCGCAGCCCACTCGCTATCGCTTCGAGCTCGTATGTGGGAGACAGGAAAATTGATGGTCAATAAATCACCGCCTCATCGGTGATGGAAACTCACTTATCCCGGCGTAAAAATCTATATCGATAGAGATTGCCTCTTGCGTGTTCTCCTTTGGGTCGATAAATTCTATTGCGATAGAAATTAATCTGGCCCTTCCTGGAGCAGCAAATGGCTCGGTCACCTTCGGAATATCCCACGGAACTGGAACTCCAGATCCTGAAAGTGCTCTGGGAATCGTCGCCACAAACGGCGCGGCAGATCCGGGATGCTTTGGCCGAGCGAGGCCGCGATCTGGCTCACACGTCGGTGATCACGACGCTGCAGAAGATGGTTGACAAGCAGCAGTTGACTCAACTGGATCCCGTCGAAGGCAAGGCGTTTCGGTTTGATCCGCTGATCAGTGACGCGCAGGTCAGTCGCGGAATGCTGGGCGATCTGGTCAACCGTGTCTTCGATGGCTCGGCCGAAGCGGTGATGCTCAGCTTGTTTGACGTTTCCGAGCTGGATGAGGATGCTCTGAAGCGCCTTCGCAGGGCCTTCAATCAGAAGATGAAGGAGAAGAGCCATGAATGAAGTGCTTTCTTTCTGGTTCGGTCAGGAGACCGGTTACAGCATGAGCGTGATTTCGATTCGCTGGGGGCTGACTCTGCTGCATTTTTTGTGGCAGGGAGCCATCATTGGGTTGCTGGCGTTTGCGGCCGCGAAGCTGCTTCGGAGCCACTCGGCCACGATTCGCTACTGGCTGAATGCAGCGGCGTTGCTGGCGTGTCCGATTTGTGTCGCATGGACATTCGCTGTCGTTGAAGTGCCCAAGTCTTGGCGTGTCTCTCCCGATCAGCATAGTCACGGATCTCTCGATTCAGTCGCGGTACCGATAGAAACATCCGATGCCGACGATCTGGTTGACGTTCCGTATCCGAAGCTCGATCCACCGCAAGCCGTGTCCAGCGCTGACGCCGGATCGGTTCCGTTGGCTACTCTGGAGAACCCGGCCATTACGCCTGTCGTGATAGATACCACGACCTCAACAACGTCCGAATGGATGCCCATCGTTGCTCGATGGATCGCGAGCCTGTACGCCGTCGGTGTGGTCTGCTTCCTGGTTCGTCTGGCCATCGCACTTTGGGGCGGACATCGGTTGCGAGCGATCTCGACGCCTGTTTCGGATTCGGCATTGCTTGAGCTGATTCGAACTCAGGCTCAACGCATCGGACTGAAGCTGGTTCCAGTTGTAGCGTACTGCGAACGAGTCGCCGTGCCGACGGTGATCGGTGTGCTGCGTCCGATGATCCTGCTGCCTGCCACGCTCACGACCGGTCTGACGACCGATGAACTATCCGCCATCCTCAGCCACGAGCTGGCTCATATCCGCCGTTACGATCTCTGGATGAACCTGCTGCAGCGAATCATCGAGTCTCTGCTGTTCTTCCACCCCGTCGTCTGGCTCCTCAGCCGCCGCCTCAGCGCCGAACGCGAAATCTGCTGCGACGACCTCGTCATCCGCTCCGGCCGCCAGCCGATGAACTACGCCGGCGCGTTGTTGAGGATGGCGGAACTGTGTGCTGGCATCTCACCCCAAAACTCACTTTCCCTCGCCGCGACATCCGGCGGCACGAGTCTTCTGGAACATCGAGTTCTACGGTTGATTCACGAAACACCGTCGGCTCGGCTCAGTCTGGATCGCAAGGGGTTGCTTGTCCTTGTGAGCGGGTTGATAGCAACATTAGTATTCGCACTGTCACCATCGAAACCACAACAGGCTGCCACAGTGGGCGTTGCCAAAACCGCAAACGCTGTCATCAACCCTGATCCCGTTCCGGCAACTCACGCTGCAGCCACGAATCCGGATGAATCCGAAGAACCGCGCACGGAGCTCATTTCTATCACTGGCAGTGTGCTGGATGTGAATCAAACTCCGCTCGCCGGAGTCCGCGTGTTTGTTGTCTCATCTCAGTATGGCGTTTACAAAAATCTGGCCGATACGGTCTCGAAGGAAGACGGCAGTTATGAATTCAGCAACGTCGAACTGCCGATCGTCCTCGATGAAATGTTCGGTAGAAGTGAATCGGTCGGAGCCTTTGAGGTCTTTGCCATATCAGACGCACACGGCTTCACCTGGCGGGCATCCAGAGCATTTTTGCCTGACAGCAAGCCGTCTCGCTCGACGATGATTGATGGCGACATTGAGGCACAGATAGAAACCGAGTTTCCCGCTCCGGACTCCCCATCCGAGTTCTTCAGTGGCGACGATATCGAAATGGATCTCGTCTTCGATAAACCTACGAAGATGCGACTTCGCGTCGTTGATGACGAAGGGCAACCTATCCAGAACGCACGCGTTCGACTCTGGAACGCCGCTCCGATTCCCGGTTTCGTACGGGAACGATTTTTACGGCGATCGATGGAATTCCGAACGCTTTACGATTCACGTCTGATGCCGGAGGAACTGGTGTCTCGAACAACCGACAAAGACGGTTGGTTTGAGTATTCCGCAATGCCGCTCAATTGTGAGTTCCGAATTGAAGTCAATCCCGAAGGTTTTGCGAAACGCATGATCCATGCAACAACGGGGGAAAACTACAAGAGTCAATACACGGTTTTGTATCGCAACGATGACGACGTCGTTTTCCCTCGCACGGCTGAAGTGACTGTTTCTGTTCAGTTTGCGGATACACAGCAACCCGCACCACGAGTCTGGGTGAGCGGCGATGCTTTGCATGGGTCTGGATCGCAGTATGGATCGACAAATGAATCTGGCGAGATCGTGCTGAGCCTGCCTCCAGGAGAATGTGCGCTTCAAGTGCTCCCTGAATACAAGACTGCTTATGTCTTCGTAGACGACGATTCATTGCGATGCATCGTTGAGAAGGGGAAGAAGAACAGATTTGAGATCTCGCTGCAGCGTGCCGTCGAGGTCGAAGTCCGCGTGATTGATGCGGAGTCAGAACAACCAGTCGCTGGTGCGGATCTGTGGGTCCTGCACGGCGACAGACCAGAGAGACGCACCCATAAATGGCGGAGCTTTGAGCAACCGAACATCGTGCGTCAAGCTGTGACGAAGTCTGACGAGGATGGAATCATCCAAACGTATTTTGCACCGGGGAAATACTCGATCGGACTTTGCGACTACTTCACTCCACCCGGCTACGCGCCTACAGCCATCGCCGATGCGGTGCCTGTGGAATTCAAAGCCGGTGAGAAACAGGTCGTGACCTTGAAGCTGAAAAGAATCGAACCTCAGGCGGCAGTGCCGGAGAAGAATCAAGCGACGTCGCCTGCTCTGGCGGATCCAGAGAACGATCTTTCTGAGGCATACGCAGAGGCTCGACAGCTCTATCCGAACGGCATTATCAGCAAGGATCAGCGTTCGTTCCGTTCGCTAAGGGAAACGATCGAGCAGTTCAACTTGACCTCCAAGGAAAGCCCGACGGGCGTATCCCAGCCTCCAATCACCGAGCAAGAAACACGCGAGGCGATGGCGAAGTTTGCGGCTGAGAAGCATGTGCCAGAAGGGGTGCGAACTCAACTCGAGCAGATTCTGAAGTCCGGCGAGCTGCCTTCGAACGTCTACTTCCGCCGATTCACTCGCTTCGACGACGGCAAGCAGATGCAGAATGTCTGGTGGGTTCGGCTTGTCGTCGAAACCAGGAATGGCCCAGTGTATTCCGTGCCGGTGCGAACGACGTCGTTGTCTGCTCGGCCGTACACACAGATGGAGCGACAGCAGAACGCTGCTGATGGAATCACGCTGATTGGTCGTGTGGCGTCGTACTACGAAGAGCCCCCGGTTGTCATACAACCGTCAGACTTGCCAGAGGCTTCCGTTGAAACGTTGATCAGAAAGACTCAGGAAGCGATCAAGGCAGAAGATGATACCGCGATAGGGTCACTCTTCGAGTCCGCAGGAGCATCCGAGACGCAGATCGAATTTGCCGTTTCAGAACTCAAATCACTCTCTAAGGCCAAGGTTCATTCAATCAAAGTCGGCCCTTTGAGGCTAAAGGGGGAACTGCGAACGTGGTCCGCATGGCAGTACTTCAAACCAAACCTTCCGGTTGTGGGGTTTCTGGAGATTGAGTACGAGGACAAAGATGCAGCGACACGGAGCGCTGACGCCCAGCCGCTCGCCGGGGCACGGAAAGTCCTTTCACTGGAACTCGGTCTGGTGGGTGATGAATTACGGCTGGTCAATTACGTGCCTGAAGGCGAACGGACTTCGCCAGAGTCGCTCAATCCCGGTCCGTCTATCACTGGCCACATCGAACCGCTCGCCAACGGAATGCATCTCGTCACCGACATCATCACCAATCCCGGATCACTGTTGTCGGCTCACCTGGCGAACGAGGAAATTCGGCTTCGTGATTTCCGAAAGTAGAACGAAGGATAGCGACCGCGTTCGTCTGCCATTTCAGACACCCATAGTCGTTGTTCGCTCCGCGAACAAAACGGGTGATGCGAGACCGGCTTCAATTTCCCAGGACGCCGAACACGTTCATTGAAATTCGAAACCGCAACGCTTCGCAAACACCAGAGAGACACGGACGGGCATTGACCAGGATCTCTCGGGATAGCGACTCATTCGCCTGGTTCTATTAACGGTCTACGGAATTTGCTAAGGGGATTCTGAAGATGGCGCAGGGGGGATACCAAGGGAGTAGGCTGCACTCCACAATCCGTTTTGTTCGCGGAGCGAACAACGACTATGGTTTAGGGATGTATTCCAGCGTGTAGTAGGCTGATGGATGCAGGAGCGGGGTGCCGGATTTGGATCGAAGAGCGTCGGCGTGCAGTTCGTGGATGTGACCTCGCTGCAGGCTGTCGACTTTCAGATACACGGACAGGCCATCGTCGGAGACCGTGATCTCGGGGATCGTTGGCTTCGTGTGATCGACTTCCGGACTGCCGTACGATGACTGAAAAATGTAGCAGTACGTTTCCAGCTTCCAGGTCTCCGGCTTGCGAGCAATCTCGGGGTCAACAGGCTCTGTAAACGTCAGCTCAAACCCATCGGGCTTCGCGCGCATCTCGTGGATTTCAAAAGGCACCTTGCCGGTCCATCGCAGGCGTTCCAGAGAAAACGGTTTGGTGCCGCGTGAACCCCAGCCGCGGTTGGTGCCGCCCACAAACATCGAACCATCGTCCGTCATACGCAAAGCCAGAGTCCCGGAAGCGATGCCTTCACGAAATGGGAAACAGGCTCCCTGATAATGGCCGTCGACCTTTTCGAGGAAGCAACGCATCACCGTGCTGTGAGTCACATCGCCGACAAACAATTGATTCTGAAACGGTCCAAACGTGCCGCCGCTCACGTCGCATGCAATGCCGCTGGCGCTCTGGCCCATCTTCTGGTAGGGGAACAGAATGACGGGCGGTTCGTATTCAGGAATCTTGTCGGCTTCGATCACAATGCGGCTGCCGCTTTCCGGTTCTTTGGGAGCAGACTTCGCTCCGCCTTCGGTTTTTGAGAACCAGCGGTTGCCGCCCGGATGCCCCTGAAATGAACCGGGCCGCAGCCACTTCAGACCGGACGTGCCGTTCCATGGTCCCTGGTTGTCGGTGTAGAATACGTCGCCTTCGGAATTGAAGGCGATACCGCCGGGCGATCGAATGCCGCTGCAGGTCGGGATCATTTTCCCATTCGGATCAATTCGCACCGCCCAACCTCGCCACGGACAATCGCTGCCGAACGATCCGGTCAGACACAGGACGACCCACATGTTGCCGTCTTTGTCGAACGGCGAACCAAACGCATACTCGTGATAGTCGCCATTGATGCCCCAGCTGTCGCTGAAGGTTTCGATTTCGTCGGCCAGTCCGTCGTCGTCGGTGTCTCGCAGGCGAGTGACTTCGCCGCGCTGAGTCGCATACAGCCAGCCTTCCTTGTACGTCAGGCCGAGTACTTCATGCAGGCCCTGTGCGAAGAGTTCATACTTCGCCACAGTCGGATCTTCGTTCCATGCATTGGTCACGCGGTAGATGTCACCGCGGCGAGTCGACACGGCCAGAGTTCCGTCCGGCAGAGGCTCAATCGCACCGGCTTCCAGGACGATTCCCTGTGGGATGGTGAAGCGGGCCAGCGGATAGAAGTCGTCTTCTTTGGGCACGGCTGTTTGAGCGATCGCGATGCTGCTGAGGAGACAGCAGAGGAACGCTGTGAGGATGTGTTGCATATGGGGAACCTGATATCTGTTGGGAGTGTTGTTTTGCGACTGTCCCCTCTCCACTGTGGGGGAGAGGGTCAGGGTGAGGGGGCTTGCGGTTAATGTGTTTGTTCATGTTCAATGTGCACTGCCGGCTCCCTCATCCGGCCTGACGGCCACCTTCTCCCCCGAGGGGGAGAAGGGACATGTTGGGCGTTTGTCCCGCATCTCGCGGGGGGAGAAGAGCATGTTGACGATTACCAGCCGATGGTGAATTTCACGGTGGCGTCTTTGCCGGCGGCGGCGGTCAGGGGCACGAGCAGTTCGCGGCGATCGTTGATTGTGCGAACAACCGGTTCAACACCGTCGAAGCGGAACTGCATGCCGTCGACAACAATGGCACCGTCAACTTCTTCAGCCTTTCCTGCAACCGCAATTCGCAGATAGACGTTCTCGATTTTTGACGCAGACTTCACCGTCAACGTACGCTGCAGGCCGTTGTCCGGGCTGGCGACAAATGGTGTGATGGTGTCGGTGACAGCAATGTCGTTCCAGAGGTACTTGAACGTGGGGACACCGGTTTTGCTCAACGAGTAGCCTTTGAAACGGAAGCCACTTTCTCGAGGGTTCTCATTCGGCCAGGCGACGTCCAGTGAAATCAAAGTCGCCAGCGGTGGTCCGGCCGGCAGAGTCATCACATGATCACCGAGCGGAACCTGATTTCCTGGACCGCGATCCACCCAGTGCTTAGAAGCGTCAATAAACGCCCCATGCCAGATCAGTCGAGGCGTCATTTGCTCCGCGTCCCATGCGAAATGAGCTTTCTCCGCAAAGCCGACTGCAATACCTCGTGGTGATAAGCCTTCAAGGAAGTTGCGATAAACGATTGGGCGGTCGGCAGGCTTGAGCTCAATCGCCTCGCGTTGCAGGCCGCTGGGGACTTTGGCATTCGTTCCATCGAGCAGATACGTCCAGATGGCTTCAATCTGCACGTTCGAATCACCATTCAGAATATGAGGAACGACGGAACGGCCGCTGGGCCACGCGGCCGGCATGCGAGTTCCCGGGCGATACTTTTGAGGATCCAGGAGATAACGATGGAACCACTCCTGACGCAGTCGGCGAGTCATCGTCGTCATATCGAGCGACTGAATTCCGGTGGCCGCATACTTATCAAACGTATGGCACTTGATGCAGGACAACGCCTGATCGCCGACCATCAGGCGGGCATCCGCTTTAATACGATGTTCGGGTTCAGAAAACGACACTGGTTCCAGTCCGGGCAGCATGTCGGTGGCGATCAGTGTGGGAATCAGATCGCCGGTGGGTGCCGTGCCAAACTTTGGCATGCGAGTCGCCATGTACGGCCGATCTTTTGCGCCTTCATTCAGAACGGTCTTCAGCCAGTTCACGTTCAGCTTGTCGCCGGCACCGTCGAGCGACGGAGGGACTCGACCTTCATCGCCCATTTCCGGAATGCTGCCGGTGAAGACGTGATTCATCGGTTCGGAAACTCCGCCCAGCGAATTACGCGAATGACAGGCGTAGCAGTTCAGAGTCAGCAGCGTCTGATGAATCTCATGCTTCGTGTCGGCCGTTTCCGCAGCAGGCGTTCGAGCGGCTTCCAGCGCCGTGGTGATGTCCTGACGCTGCTGCGGGCTGAGAGCAAACGCGGGCAGTTTGGAATCAGGTTTCTCGGCGAGGCACCCGCCGGCTGTTTTCATCGCAGCAAACTGAGGCGCCTTGCCGGTCCAGGTAAGCTTCTGATCTCCGTCGCCATGCTGATGGCAGGCGGCACAGCCCAGCGCGGTGAAGGCCAGACGTCCCTTTTCAATCAGCGAGGCCGGAACAGCGGCTACAGGTTCAGCCTTCTTTGAGCTCTGTTCAGGAGTCAGCGTAATCAATCCCGCCAGCGGCTGACGAGGCAGCTCGGGGCCTTCGATTTCGACAGCCAGCTCTTCTCCGCCATGGTACTCAAAGTACTCGACGACCAGATCATGAGCACCCGCTTTCAGGCGTTCGGCATTGTCGCGAAATCCGCCCGGATGAATCCCATCGTTATCGACGATTAGTTTCCCATTGATCAGAAGTTTGGCACCGTCGTCGGAGCTGACAAAGAAGCGGTACTCGCCGTCGTTTGGGATCTGCAAAAATCCGCTGAACCGAATGCCAAACTGATCTTTCTTTGGCGACACGCCGACAGAAAAATCCGTCGTTGTGCCCGAAGAGATGGCCATGAGTTTTGAGAAATCAGGCACCTTCTGCCAGTCGCCTTCGAAGTATTCAAAGTGGATATTCGCTTCGACGTCAACATCCTTCAGCAGGTAGCTGGCGATATCGCGTGCTTCTTCAGGAGTCAGATTGAGAGACGGCATGCGGCCCGACGGACGCACGGTATGCGGCTCGCGAAGAAAATTGATCAGGCTCGACAGGGAATACTTCTGATCCAGTTTGCCCAGCGGCATCGCAAAGGCCGGGCGAGTCCATTTGGTTTCCCGCTTTGGTTCCGAGTCGTCTTCTTCGTCTTCCTCCTTGGCCTGCCCCACCGAGATGCCTCGTCGAAGCTGATCGATCACGTCATCACTACGCTGATCGGCATGGCAGGCAGCACAGCCGACCTTATGAAACAGCTCTTCGCCGCGACGCACCGCATCGACTCCGACCGCGGTGGCTCGCCAGGCAGACCCTTGTGACAGAAACGCGGTGATCGCATCAATTGTGGCAGGATCCGATTTCAAGGCGGCCAGCTGCGGCATTGCAGTGCCGGGCTTGTGCAGCTGAGGATCAGCAATGAACTGCCGGATGTACTCGGCGTTCGCTCGTTGAGCGATGTTCGTCAGGATCGGAGCCTGTCGCGGTGGCACAATTTCCGTTGCCAGCGTCCCATGACACGACTGGCAATTCAGCTCCGAGACCAGCAGTCGCCCGGCGTCTGCGGGTTTCAGGTGCTCCGCCCGAAATCGCTCGTAGCCGGGCACAACGACATGCGTGTCGGCTGCCTGGACGGACAGTGAGAGCAACAAAAAAGTGGCCGTGAGAAGCGTCTGTTTCATAAGGCGAGTCTGGCAGAGTCTGGCTTAGCGATGTGGGGCCAAGTCATTGGGTCGGTCATTGTCGAAAACGCTCATCTTGCAGCGATTCGGACTGGAAAGCAACACCACGGGCGGGTGGGAGGCGATCGTCAGACTCTCGCCGCGCCGGAGGTCTTTGTCGAGAGAATTTGTGTTGTCTGTTTGATGTCATCGAGTTGATTTTGATGGCGCGTGAGGATTGCCGGTAGATCAGGTGATAAGACGTAACAGCTTATCAGGAAGAATGTTAGGGAGAACAGAAAACGTTCGGCATGGAAAATGAAGCTGCAACATAGCATGGCACCATGGTTCGGTGCCTGGAACAAGTCACCCTTCAAGATGAAAAGGACATGGCCATGAGAGTTCAATGGATTCGAGGTATGGGGGTTCTGAGTGGGCTGATGGTCTCCGTGGCCACAGTTCAGGCCAACGATATCGTTGATTTCTTTCGTGCGGTCAATCGAGCCTCACAGCCAACGCACCAAACATCGCGACCAGTGATCATGCCGGTGGGTCAGCACGCCGGGTATGATCACGATGCTCCGTCAGGAATCTCCCGTGGCCATCATGGTGAAATGGATGGTCGAGAACGGATGTCGAGCCGAGACGCCTACAAGTATCAGACGCAGGTGCGTGATCGAGACATGACGTCGTTTCAGGATTCACGCAGTCGCTTTGAAAGTGGTGATCAGAATCATCACGCTCGGCCAGAAAGTGTCGATCTGCGTCATCGCGGATATGGTCAACCGGACTTCCGTCCAGCAGGCCGCAGCAGTCAATCGGGGGTTCAACTAAGTTTCCGTGTGGGAACAGGAGGGGGAAGTCGCCAGGCCTATGGCCAGCCGGTTTACATGCCGTCTCAGGATCCTGGAGTCGTGTTGCCTCGAGTTCAGAGTTACCCGCCGGTTCAGAGTTACCCATCTGTACCGAACTATCCGGCCGTTGACGCCTACTCACATCAGATTGGTGAAATTGTTGACTGTCAGGTTCCGTTGGCCACCTGCGTGAAAGTGGAAGACGAATGCAATGTCGCACCGAATGCAGTACCGATCGTGGTGGCTGTCAGAGATCCTCAAAGTTGTCATCGCGGATGTCAGGAACGAATCAGTTTCGTGCAGATCTTTGTTCCGCCATGCCCTCCTCGAGAAATTCGTGTGTCTCCATGTCGCACGCGGCTGACTATGGATTTTGGTCAGTATGAAGTCGACATCAAATCGGGCGACGGTTTGATCGTGATCGACTACGACAACTAAACAATTCTTTGTGATGTCAGGCCGGACGGGTGACCTGGCCTGACGATCCGAATGCGGACACTGGAACTCTGTGAGTTTCAGTGTCCGTTTCTGTTTTACGGGTCAGCGGGGTCCTTGACGGACGTCTTTTGAAATTTGTTGAAGACGACTTCCGCTCGTTCATGAATGGCCGTCAACTCGTCAGCGTCAGAACGAATACGTTTCAGACTGGCCATGGCAAACGTCATGCGTGAGTTGTTCTCCTCGGATGTCTGAGCTATCCAGACGGCGTCCTGATCCGGGTCGAAGCCGGTGAACGCGGACGAGCAATGAGACAACTGGTCACCGAAAACAATCACCAGATTTCGCACCTGAGAACTCCCCGCCATCGGCTTCCGACTGCATGTCGGCAGCCGATGGCCGAATGTGCACTGAGCCCAATGTGAGTTATAGGGGCGTCAGTGAAAACGACTAGTTTTGGATCCTCCTGCACAGTGCCGGTGTTCCCCGGGCCGGCGACGAAGTGGATGTATTGAAGTTGCGAGTTTGTGCCTATCCCAACCCGCTGCGTGAGCGAGGGATTGTGCTTCTGCGTTTCGTGCAGGGTCTCCGCAGATCCCTCGCTGACGCTTCGGGTTGTGATAAATACCAATGCTTTTGCACGGTTTAGGCACCGCAGGGTCGAAAGACGCAACTTCAAAGGCGGAAGCCGGCTTTGCAGTCGTCGTAATCGATTCGCCGGGATTCCGACGGCAGAAATACGTCGGTAGTTTTTCTGGCTGAAGGTGACTCAGGCACTACGTTTCAGCAGTCATCCGCGTCGATGGTCATTCCCCGTCTTGTCAGCAAGAGGTCCTGCAGCCATGGAGAAACTCAACAAGATCATGACTATTGTTGTGGGTGCCGTTGTGGTGCTGGCGATCCTGCTGTCTGGCGGGCGGCAACCCGAGCCTGTCAATGATCCGTGGTTCAGACAGGCGGTCCTGGAAAGTTCCACGCCGGTTGTTGTGAAGTTTGGCGCCGACTGGTGTGGGCCATGTCGAGGTATGGACGCAGCGATGGACACACTTCAGCCGCAATATGCGTCGCGAGCAAAATTCCTGAAGATCGACGTCGATAAAACGCTCAATCTCTTTGCTCATTATGGATCGGGAAGCGGAATTCCTCAGATCATGATCTTCCGCGAAGGCCGTATCGTCGCGCAATAAAAAGGATTTGGCGGTGAAGACGGTTTGAAGCATTGGCTGGAAGACAGCCTGTGATGAGCGGTCATTGGCAGTCGCGCAGGATCAGTCGTTCAGCTGACTGTCTACGGCGGTCCAGTGTGAGGTCTTGCCGGTGGTGATGTCTTCCACGACCAGCTGTTCGCGAGTTGCCTCCAGGACACGGTAGGTATAGGTCTCGCCGAATTTCTTTGTCAGCTTCTGAGCGCCTCGGGTTGGCAGGCCACTGACGATCTGATGAGTCAGGGTCTGTCCATCAAGCGACCATTTCAACTGTAGCGTCAGTTCTCGGCCATAAAGAACGGCCGCCAGAGGACTAAGTCGCATCTTCAGAGTCGCTGTGCCATCGGGACACGTCGTAAGAGTCTGCGTACCAAAGCTTGAAGACTGCCAGCTTCCGACCAGCGGGCTTGTATCGTTCAAGGCGACGGCTGCGTGGGTCTTGTTGCCCCGGGCTCCGGCGGAGAACGGCATGCAGATTAAGAGACTCAAAATGAGATAAGCTGTTCGTGGACTCATGAGATTGTTCCGCCTTAAAAGCATTGACCGGCAGGAGTATTTCGTTGTCTGGCCCGCTCTCGACAAATTTCTTTTCTTTAAAGAAAAGCAACTTGAATGCCGTTCGCAAAAAAAGTGGCTGTCGCAAGAAAACGGCCGGTCCTCTCCGTGCAATCATTGCGTTTACATTGAGGAACGCGCTGTGTGCTAAGTCGCTGTCTATAAAATCGTCCGGCACACAAACGGATCTTGAAGGACGCTCGTCGGAAATCAGATCAAACTGTATACAGTTGATTATCGAAATGATGACAGCAGGAGCCCCGGAAGCGACATGAACTTCGCGAGGTCCTCGGGGGGTTGAATGGATGTGTGGGAAATGAAAGTGACAACACTTTCGACAGGACCGCCTGAATCTCAGATTCGGCAGGAACGACAAATGGCGTTCGGCGTTAGGTGTTCGCAGTGAGAAACGCGTTGGCGTCAGCACTGTCGAGGCTGTCATGACGTCTAAAACGCCACGAAATTTTGCCAGCGTGGCATAGATCTGACAACAGGTCCTTTGACGCTATACATCAAAGGACCAGTTGTTTGCGAATTAGATCGCTCGCAGTACGGCGGCCGCACTCTGCCCCATGGCCGTGCGGTTCACTGTAATTGCCGTGCGGTTACTCAATCGAGTCGCTTCGCCGCGTGCAACGTTCAGACGACACCGAGGATCGGGAATTTCGTAATTCAGAGTTGCTGGAACATAACCGTGCTTGAGGGACAGCAGTGTTCCTGCCAGTTCCACTGCACCGGCGCCCGCATCGAAGTGTCCTACATAACTCTTGAGAGCCGTGACCGGAATTTTCAAAGCGAGATCGCCGAAGACACGGTGATAGGCACGAGCCTCAACGATGTCGTCTGGCTGAGTGCTTTTGCCCTGAGCGTTGATGTGGCCCAGCTGGGCAGCGGTAATGCCCGACCGATCGATAGCAGACTGCATTGCACGAACAAGGCCGATTCCTGCGGACTCATTGGCCAGCCCTTTACCGTCACAGCCAGCTCCAACGCCGAGCACTTCGGCATAGATGTTGGCGCCGCGACGAGCGGCGTGCTCGTAACTTTCGACGACGAACGAAGCTGCCCCTTCACCCACAACAGTGCCGTCCCGTTCAAAATCGAATGGTCGGCAGGCACGCGAAGGATCGTCGGACCGACGAGACAGGCCTTCGAAGCTGTGGAACTTGGCAATGTCGACAGGATGGATATTAGAGCTGCAGGCACCAACGATCATCGCATCGGCGCGACCTGCCTCGATGACTCGTACTGCTTCTGACAGAGCCAGCAGTGCCGAAGCATCTCGACAGGTAATGGTATTATTTGGACCGCAGGCATTGTGGTCGATCGATACGTGGCTGGCTGGCATATTCGGCAGCTGGCGAAGCAGCCACAACGGTGCAATGCTGGCCAGGGCTTCCGGGCCCCATTTGTCGACGTCAAAACCGCCTTCGGTGCGGCAGGCATTCACGGCAGCAGCCAGTTCAGACGGGTGGCAGGTCATGCGGCCAGCACCGTAGACAACTCCAAAGCGATCCGGATCGATCCAGCCACTGGAGACCTGCGCATCTTTCACGGCCAGACTGGAAGAAGCGACTCCCAGCTGAATATCTCGGCACATAACCTTCACGAACTTCTTGTCGCGAAGAAATTGTGTCGGATTGAAATCGCGTACTTCAGCACCAAACGCCGACGGCAATCCGTCGGCAGCCATAGACTGCAGGAAATCAATCCCGGTCCGGTTCTGAACTAAACTGTCCCAAAAGCGATCGTTGCCAATGCCAATTGGAGAAACAACTCCAACGCCTGTGACAACGACGCGAATCCCATTGCGCCCAGCCATGGAAACGCCTCAATCAAAGGCGCTCTAGACGACTCTGTCGTTTCGAGAGCCTGACCCATCTTGGTGCACCGGTGTTTTTTCCTCGCCGGTGGCAGACTGCCATTCGTTCCCCACGAAGTTCAGGCAGTCCCTTTGTTGAATCGACCGTTCTATCCCTTGTGTTTCAGGTCTTTGCCCCCGCAAAAAGCCGAATCAGGATAGGACGGTTCAATTCACCTTTAGAGTGTTTCGGATACAAAGCCTCCCCGCTTCAATATCCAGCACTCTTCCTCACTTGTGATTACACGCCTATTTCAAGTTCCTGTCAAGTGGGTCTCAGAGTCAAGGCCCCATAACACGGCATTTATGTGTTCATGCGCATAGTGATATGTGCTCCAGAAAGGAATCCACCGCTTACCCTGACGCCTGCAGGGTACCTGTTTTCCGAATTTTGGTGACGGAATGGCAGTGAGCAAGCGAGTCTGGAGGGGCTAGCGAGATGGTTTCGTCACATTGACGGCGGCCTGCATTTGTTCGGCGAAGGTCCGAACGGCCGACGACATTTCCGCCGGCGATCGGGCTTCAGCCATCTTGCGAACGATGGCGGATCCCACGATCACGCCGTCGGCAACTCCTGCGAGTTCGGCTACCTGTTCCGGGCTGCTGATCCCGAATCCCACTGCCAACGGCAGGCTGGACTGGGCTCGAAGCGACTTCAGCTGATCAATCAATTCCGGTGGAAGTTCCTGACGTACTCCGGTCGTGCCGGCCACTGAGATGCAGTACAAAAATCCCGTGGAAGCGGCCAGGATCTGTTTGGTGCGGCGTGCCGTTGTGGTCGGAGCGATCAGTTGCACAAGGTCCAGACCATGTTCGCGAGCGAGCGAGGAAACCTCATCGGCTTCGTCGGCTGGCAGATCGGGAATGATCAGACCGCTGAAGCCTGCTTTTGCTGCATGGGCCACGAAGTCAGCAGAACCGTGTCGAAAGATGATTGCGAACGAAACCATCGCCAGCACGGGCGGCAGGTTTTCATTCTTCAGTGATTCCACAGTCGAAAAGATGCCCTCGACGGTGATGCCTCTGTCCAGGGCTCGCGTGTAAGAAGCCTGAATCACAGGGCCGTCGGCGATTGGGTCACTGTACGGAAAGCCGAGCTCAATGAGGTCCACTTTGGCGTCCCTCAGGGTAAGCAGCACATTGGCTGTGGCTGCCAAATCCGGGTCTCCGGAAGTTACAAACGGCATGAACGCCATTCGAGATTCACGAGAGGAACGCTCAAACACTTCAGAAATACGCGACATTGCACCGATGTCCAGGTCACAAAACGAATGCTGTGGATAAGCCCCAGTTGGGTTGTTCGAGGTTCTGCTGCATCGTCGAACCTTGAATAAGCCGGCCAGACTAACGCGGACGTCTGCAAACGCCAACTCAGCACGCGGCGGGATTCGGCAGAGAGTCCCTATTTTGACATAGCCGGCCAACTTTCTGCGGATCCTGTTCACTGCTCGGGCCAGCGACAGATGAAATCCCTGGAAATCAGGATAGTATTCCCTGAAGAGCAGTGGAGTTGGCGTCCTTGTGAGATAGCGTAAGACTTGTCCTGTTGGTGGCTTCGCCCTATGACTCGTTCTTCCAGAAACGACCGTAAGCACATTTACCAGGCGGTTGTTATGCGGCTGTGTGAACATCCGGAGTTTGCGATGGAGGAGATTCGGGAATCGGGAGAAACCGATCACCTTCATGTGACTCGACGTATCGTTCGGGAATTGGTGCGGCAAGGATCATTGCAGCAGGTAGAGACCGATCAGGGGACTCGCTTTCGCTGGAAGAACGATCCGCAGGCTTTTCCTGTTGAGCCCTGGGTCAATTCTCAGGTGCATGGAACTCAGATTACCGAAGCGCCCGTTGAGGACCGTCCTCGCGAACGGCTGATTCAACACGGCGCGTCTCAGTTGAAGCTCGGTGAGTTACTCGCGATTCTCATTCGCACCGGAAGAACGGGCGAGTCCGCTTTGCAGGCAGGCGAACGCATCGCTACGCGCCTTGGAAGTCGGCTGGAGACACTGCCGGGGCTCGGCCCGAAGGAGCTGAAAGAATACAGCATTGCGGTCAGCGAACCGGCTTATTGTCAGATCATGGCGGGTATTGAATTGGGGCGTCGCGTGGCGGCAGCGATGGATGACGGGTTCCGCGAACGAATTCGCATCACGAGTCCGGCCACAGCGATGCAGTTCTGTCTTCGCCGCTTTGAACGACTGGCAAAGGAAGCCAAACAGGAAGAGTTTCACATGGTAACGCTGGATACCAAAAATCAGCCGATTGCTTCGCACCAGATTACCGTGGGAACACTCCGAAACAGCCTGGTGCATCCTCGCGAAGTGTTTCGCCCGGCGATTCGTGATGCGGCCAACTGCATTCTTGTGGTCCACAATCATCCGTCCGGCGATCCGACACCCAGTGACCAGGACATCAGCGTGACGGAACGCCTGGAATCTGCCGCAGAGATTATCGGGATCCCGCTGATTGATCACATTGTCGTGGCGGGCGAAAAGGCGCTCAGCATTCAGGAATGGCGTTCGGGCAATCGTTGGTAACGAAAAAGGGCCGGCCATCGCCCTGCCCTTCTAAAAACTCCTCGCCGCCCTGCAATTATTTCTTTGTGTCCAAACTATCAAAGTAGCTCTTGATGCCATCAACGTAGCCGGGAGGAATCTGTTCGGTCTCGATCGCCGACTGAACGCCCGACTTGATCTCGGTCACGGTGCTTTCATACTTCTTTAGTTCCTCGGGATCAAAGTCCTTCTCTGTGGCCGCTTCTTTGGTTTTGATCGACAGCAGAACCTTGCCGGCCTGTACCTGCGACTTGGACTTTTCATCCTTATAGCCTTCCGGATCACTGTCGTCCTCATCCTGAATCGCACCCGCTTCGGCGCGCTCTCCTTCGCCCTGGGTCCCCATGCCGGCCATCATCTCTTTGTACTTCTTGGCGTAATCCGCCATGGACTGGCAGCCTTCACATTGCTCACCATCCAGTTGTCCTTCCTTATTGAGCTTTTCTGCTTGCTGCAGCGTCTTCAGAGCCTCTTCAAGCTGCTTCAGGTCTTTGGCTGATCGGGCCAGTTCCTGCAGCTCTTTTTTCGACAGCGCCAGTGACTCTCGAAGCGCCTGCTGCGCTTCTGCGGACATTTCTGCTTCGCCTGCATTCTGCTCACTGTCGCCTTCGCCCGACTTCTTTTCGGCGATGGCTTCGAGCGATTTCAATGCCTGGCTGAGCGCATTTTCGAGATCTTTTGAGCCCGCTTTTTCGCTGGAGAACTTCTTCAGATCCTGTAACTGTTTGCGTAACTGGGAAGCAAGTTTCTGGCGTTCTTCCGGGGTCTTTGCTTCCAGCATCGACTCCATTGTTTCCTGCGCCTGATCCAGTTGCTCCTGCAGCTTTTGGCTGTTGCCTTCCTGTAGCTGCTTGAGCCATTCATTCATTTTCTGAGCCCGTGCACCACCGAACTGCTGATCCGAAATCGACTGGCTGAGCATCTCTCGCAGTTCATCACTGGAAACGTTCTTCCAGAGTTCATTCAGCGACTGACGATTCGTCTGCAGCACCTGCGAATTGGGTTTTTGGCTGGCCGGCTTCATCTGCCGCAGACTGCTCATCAGCTGCTTCATCTGATCGCCGATTTTTGAATCCCGCTCTTCGGCAACCTGCACTTCAGATTTCAGCTGCTCCTCACGCGTCTTCACGACCTTGCGAATCAGTTCGATATCCTTCTTCTGCTTCTCGATCTTTGTGGCGGCTTCGACTTTGCCAAACGGGTCGAGTGTTGGAACCAGCCACACGATCAACGCCAACGCGGCCAGCACTCCCGCCTGCATCCCCATCGGACGCTGCACTTGAAAGGGGACGACTTCCTGCGGCACAATTTTCGATGCGACACGAGCGGCCGATTGCTCGACCAGCGGCTGATACTCGCCGGCCGACGAAGAAAGAGTTGCCAGAGTCAAAAATAGGTCGTTCGTTCTGGCGTGCTGATCCACGGCATGAGCGGCTGCTGTGCGTTCCACTCGCCGATGAAACAGCCATGCGGCCAAAGCAGCAGCGGCGGGAAAGACCAGCAGCCATTGCAGTTGTTGACGTGCAGGAGGAATGAGGCCCAACAGTCGAATGACAAGAATCGACACGCACGCGGTGATCAGTGCGGCCAGCGTCCACCGATGTAGCGACCGCGCGAAACTGGCTGTTCTCAGCCGATTCTGAACACGATCCAGCAGGGTTAACGCATTGAGTTCATTCGACATCGCAAACTCCCGGATCACGGACGGTCTGGACGACACATCGCATGCAATTGACTGACGACAGTCTACCTCTACCTCTAAAGTCGATCAATCAGATCCTGAAGACTGTGCGATTTGTCTGTTTTTGTAATAAATATGCCTGTTTTCCTGCGGCCCGATGCGGTCGGCCATTTTTTTAGCCCGCCATGGCATTTCTGGCCACTGCGAGGAGCAGCGAATGAAAATCTGCGAGTCCGTGAGTTTTACTTGACGTCTGCCGACTGCTGAAGCTGTGTGATGTTGATCTTCATGACCGGCAACTCAAAAGTGTCGCGCGGGGCAACGGAGACCTTGAAGTCTCTCTCAAGATAGCCCGCTCGTTCGTGCCAGATCCTGAATGAGTGTTCTCCGACGGGCAGGTTGTCGATCTGGAACTTCCCATTCTCGTCAGAAATGGCAGCATAAGGATGGTCGACGATAAGGCAATAGCCTGACATCCACGGATACAAATCGCTTGTCACTTTGAATGGCAGACTCTCCGCCACTTCCGCCTTGAAGAGCAGCTCGTCTCCCGCATTCGCTTTGAGTAACAGACTGACAGGCTGATTCCTCAGCGGAAACGTATGGACGCTGTGTTTGACAGCGTCCGCGTTTCGGACACGAATCACCTGCCCTGTACGACAAAGCAAAGCATGGGGTGCAAAGCGGCCGTTCTGAGTCTGCAGTTCGACCGCCTCCTGCTGGAGTTCCACTAAGTCCGGATGGACCAACTCGGGCTTCTTCCGCAGATAGAAGAAGACGTTAGCAAGCCCTTTCGACTCGGCATGAACCAGCAACTCTTCTGACTCCACCGGAACTCCTAAAACCCCCACGTTGCGTTTCTGCGGAATCTCCCCTTCGACAACGATCTGGCCGTGAATGGAGCCCCAGTCCTGGGCATCTAGCGAGGTGAGCTTCAGCATGACGGCAGCCACAAGAAACAGCATTCGATTCATTGCTTTCTCCATCGCATTTCCAGCGTCATCAGGCAGCTTGATAGGTCAATGTAGTCGTCTTGCAACACTGAATCGAGCGTTGACGCACTAAGCTTGGCATTTGCGAGCCCGTGACTTTTGTGGTTCAAACTGCGATTCAGTGCCTTCTGCGCATTCTTCAGGATGTCTGCTTTTAGTTGCAATCGCTGGAAATCGTGATAGTTTGGCCAGCCTTTTGACGATCGGCCGCGGCCAGGGATTTGAAATTTGAAATTTGAAATCTTCTGATCGTGACATCATACCAAGTATTTCCACCTGAGTTTCATTCATGCGTTTGCTCACTGCATTCCTGTGTTGTTGGTCCCTGTGCTCGTCATCCAGTTCGTCGCTCAACGCGCAAGAGGCTGCTGCAAAGACCGCCGACCGACCCATCCGTGCACTGCTCGTCACCGGCGGATGCTGTCATGACTATGATCGCCAGAAGCTGATTTTGACTCGCGGCATCAGCGCGCGAGCCGACGTGCGCTGGACCGTCGTGCATCAGGGCGGGACGACGACCGACACGAAGATTCCGCTCTATGATGATCCCAACTGGGCCGATGGATTTGATATCGTCGTTCACAACGAATGCTTCGCCGGGGTCACCGACAAAGAATTTGTCGATCGCATCCTGAAGCCGCACAAGGAAGGGCTGCCGGCGATCCTGATTCACTGCGCGATGCACTGTTACCGAGTCGACGATGATCGCTGGTTTGAATTCTGCGGAGTGCAGTCGCCTGGGCACGGCCCGCATTATTCGTACACGATCAATAATGAAAAGCCCGATCATCCGATCATGGCGAGCTTTGGCGAACGCTTCGTTGTTCCAAAGGGTGAACTCTATCACGCGGCGAAAGTGTTCGACACGGCAACTCCGCTGGCCATCGCCAATCGGCAGGACAACAGTGAGCCTCAGGTTTGCATCTGGACGAACGACTATCACGGCACGCGAGTCTTCGCGACGACCGTTGGTCATTACAACGAGACGATGGTTGAGCCCACTTATTTGGACATGATGACTCGCGGACTGCTGTGGGCCGTGGGACGCGATCCGGAAAAGGATTTCACGCCGATCACGCCACAGATCGATGAAGACATCCGAGCCCTCGTCAATGTGAAGCTCGAAAAGAACTCGCCCGTGCTGACTCAGGGCTGCTGTGGCGAAGGTAATCATGTCTTCAGCAAACCGGCCAAAGCCAGCAGCGAAGAAACCGGCAAGAACAACTTCGCGAAGAATGCCGTCGACGGTCGACTGGACACTCGCTGGTGCGCGGCTGGACCAGGAAAAGGCGAAGCGATCACGATCGACATGGAGAAGGCTCAGTCGATTCGCAACGTGCGGCTGCACTGGGAATCGAAGAACACGGCGTATCAGTACACGATTGAATCGTCGGCCGACGGCAACGACTGGACGATGCTGGCTGATCGCTCGGAAAACAAGGAACGTAACGGGTTGTCTGTTGATGAAGTCAAAACCGACGACGCTCGTTTTCTGAAGGTCACGTTCAAAGGCTCCAACGGCGGAGGCTGGGGCAGCATTCGGGAAATCGAAGCGTATCCCGGCGACCTGCCGCCTCTGCCGGAAGGCGTTTCCACCGGTGCCGAAGGATCCGCGTCGATTGAAGACGTGAAGGCTCCCAAGGGCTTCGATGTCAGTCTGTTCGCCGGTCCGCCGGACGTGACGTATCCGGTTTGCATCACCACGTCTGTTGATGGCGAAGTCTTTGTCGGCGTCGATGAGCAGGGTTCGCTGGGCAAAGACCCAGGCCGAGGCAAAGTCGTGCGATGCATCGACACGGATGGTGATGGCAAGGCCGACAAGTTCAATGACTTCGCGAAGATGGATCACCCTCGCGGGCTGGTTTACGACAACGGTTCGATGTGGGTTCTGCATCCGCCACTTCTGACTGTTTACCGTGACACGAACAGTGACGGCACTGCTGACGAAAGTGAAGTGCTGATCGAAGGGATCAGCACGGAAGAAGTCAACAAGCGAGGTGCCGACCATACGACCAACGGCATTCGCATGGGCATCGACGGCTGGATCTACATTGCCGTGGGCGACTTTGGGTTCAACAAGGCGGTGGCGAAGGATGGGACGACGCTCAGCAAACGCGGTGGCGGCGTGGTGCGAATTCGTCCGGATGGCACCGAGATGGAAGTCTTCTCGTGGGGTCAGCGAAACATCGTCGACATCGCGATTGATCCGTCGATGAACGTGTTCACTCGCGACAACACCAACGACGGCGGCGGCTGGGACATTCGTCTTTCGCATGTCATGCAGACCGCGAACTATGGCTACCCGTCGCAGTACCTCAATTTCACCGATGAGATCATGCGACCGCTGGCGGATTATGGCGGCGGCTCCGGCTGTGGGGCATTGTACTTTCAGGATGATCGCTGGCCGGCTCCGTTCAACGACATGCTGCTGACGTGCGACTGGGGACGCAGCGAAGTCTTCAGCCACAAGCTGCCCCTCAACGGCGCGACATTCGATGCGCAGCAGGACACGTTCCTGACAATTCCTCGCCCAACCGATGCCGATGCGGATGCCAGCGGACGTCTGTTCGTGACGAGTTGGAAAAACGGCGGATTCTCGTTTGAACGTCCGGATGTGGGTTTCGTCGCGATGATCACGCCAGAGAATTTTGTGGCGCATCCTGCTGCGGATTTGAAACAGCTCGATGTTCCCGCGCTGGTGCAGTTGCTGCGCAGTCCAGCGGATGCATTGCGTTTGGCGAGCGGCAGGGCGTTAGCCCTCCGAGCCCACTCATCTCAAATTTCAAATTTGAAATCTCAAATTGCCGAAGGCCTTGTGGCGCTCGCGAAAGACCGCACGGCTTCGCAGCATTCTCGCATCGCCGCTGTGTGGACTTTGCAGCAAGCCAGCTGGGATGCCTTTAAAGCGGCGTTTGGTTCACTTCTGATCGACGCCGAACTTCGCGAACATGTGATCCGCGCGGCGACGGATCGCAAGGCACAAATCGACAAAGGGCATTCGTCACCGATCTTTTCGAAGCTCGATGACAGCAACCCGCGAGTCGTCGCGGCGGCGGTTGTGGCGTTGGGTCGCATGGGCGAAACGAGAGCGGCGAAAGGGCTGCTGGAACTTGCGGACCACAACAAGTCTTCAGTCACAACTGAGGGCGACGCGTGGCGTTCGCCCGATCCAGACAGAGTCATCCCGCATCTGGCGGTGAAAGCTCTTGTCCAAATCAACGCTGTCGACGCCTGTCTGGAAGCACTCAACGGGCCTCATCGAGCTGGTGCAATCGCAGCCTTGAAGCATCTGCATGACCCGAAGACCGTCGATGGGCTCTTCAAAGTTCTCAGCACAAGCCGCGATGAATCATTGCGGCGCGAGGTTTGGACGACGCTTATTCGTCTGTATCATCGTGAGGGTGAATTCACCGTCGACAGCCCGAAGTGGTGGGGAACTCGTCCGGATACGACTGGTCCCTACTACGATCGTCAGAAGTGGAGCGAATCTGATCGCATCGCCGACGCGGTGAAGATCGCGATGACAGAAGCGGATGAATTGCTCAAAGCTTATCTCACCGAACAATTGAAGAAGCACGTTGTGAATCTCGACGGGCTTTCCGCCGATGTGGCGATGAAGGAGGACGAGAAAGCCATCGTCCTTCCGAAGGCTGATCCCAACGATCCCAACGCCATCGCGAATCTGGCTTATGACGTGATCGCTCAACGAGCCGCCTCAGCGCCCGGCGATGTGGAAAAAGGCCGACAGTTGTTCAAGCAGCAGTCCTGCATCAACTGCCACACATTCGCCAACGGTCAGCAGCCGAAGGGACCTCATCTGGTCGACATCGGCAAGCGTTACAAACGTGCCGAGCTGATTGAATCGATCGTGCAGCCGAGCAAGAAGATTGCTCAGGGTTTCGACACATGGGCCTTCGCAATGGCCGACGGCAAAATCCACACCGGCTTCGTCGTGCTCGAAAGCGCCGAAACCGTCACTCTGCGTGACGCCACCGGAATCTCCCGGGACCTGATCCAGGACGACATCGACGAACGCGTGAAACAGGAAATCTCGATGATGCCGCAAGGGATCGTCGGCAACCTCACGCCCGAACAACTGGCCGATCTGATCGCGTATCTGGAGTCGCTTCGGTGAGGTGATCGCTGCGCGATTGTGCCGAGTTTAGGGACTTTGAGGCGGGCGACGTTTCGTCTGTCGAGAGAGTGATCTGTTGTTCGCGGGAAACACAGCACACCTGTGCTGTATGACCTAAGGTCTAATAAGGCGTGCGCTGGAAGTGGGGATGATGGCCCGGGCCAACGTTTGACATCGGGGAACTTTTCCGCCTCAGCGGGAACGCGTTCATGGGATCGCAAGGCTATCAGCCGCGCGGTTCGGTGGCGTCGTCCAGCGATACCCGCCTGAGGTCTTTGCCGAGCCGCCTTGATGTCCACAACAGCCGATTTACCACAGTCAGAGACTTTGCCGCTGCAACAGCCGGCGTTGAGTCGTAACGATCTCGTGGCCGAGTTTCAGACTAACCAAACGCGGCTAATGCGTTTGATTGAACTGCGGCTCGACAGACGCCTTGCCGGTCGAATTGATCCGTCAGACGTCTTTCAAGAGACATTCCTGCGAGCCAACGCGGCGTTCGATGAATTCTGCCGACTGTCCTCAATGCCCATTTACAACTGGCTGAGAATTCAGGCTCAGTTTGCGGTGGGCGACTGCCACAGGACGCATTTGGGAACGCTCAAGCGAACGGTGGGGATGGAACACCGTACCGCGAGTGAGACGCTGGCGCATGCATTTGAGGAACTGGCGGAATCCATGATTTCGCCTGGTTCGCAGATAGCGAACGCGGATCTCGCTGAGAGAGTGCGTTCGATGATTGCCGAGATGCCGGACCTCGACCGCGAAATTCTGCTGTTGCGACATGTGGAAGAGATGACGGTTTCCGAGGCAGCCGCGGAGCTGAACATCAGTGTCGAAGCCGCCAAGAAACGACACCTGCGGGCGATTCGCCGTCTGCAGACATCGTGTGATGGCCTCAACGGTTCAGGAATCAGGTAAACTTGTATCATGATCGCTACCACTGAATCTGTTGCCGATCTACAGCTCTACGATCTTCTTGACGAGTTCATCAAGCTCCTGCGCTCTGGTCAGGGCATCCCTGTACGAGAGTTCGCGAAGCGCTATCCGGAGTACGCCGAACGAATTACGGCCGACTTCCCTGCCCTGCTGATGGCTGAAGGCATCAAGCCTCGAGTGGCAGTCTCGCCCGTCGTCTCAAAATCGGGCGATCCATTGGAAGCGGTGGAACTGCTGGCCGGTTACCGAGTGATTCGTCAAATCGGTCAGGGTGGCATGGGGATTGTTTACGAAGCCGAGCATCCACGACTGTCGCGACGTCTGGCTGTGAAAGTCCTGCCTGGTCACAAACGTAATAAGAATCTGGTGGATCGATTTCGTCGAGAAGCGGAGGCCGCTTCTCGTCTGAACCATCCTAATATTGTTCCGGTATTCGATTTTGGTGAACACAATGGCGTGCCGTACATCGCCATGCCGCTGGTCGAAGGCCCGTCGCTGGACCAGATGCTGAACGAGTATCGCGCCGCGGACAGATCGTCCGCGGACACCGCATCTTCCGCTGGCCTGCTGACGATGGTGACGATGGTGACGAACGCGCCGTGGAACCGAACAGGCAAAGACGCAGACCAGAATTCCGCTGCCCCAGTGCATCTGATCGGCCCGGAAGCCGACTTTCGCAAGCTGGCGGCCCTTGGGGCAGATGTGGCGGAAGCGCTGTCGCACGCTCACGAGCATGGGACGATTCACAGAGACATCAAGCCCGGAAATCTGATTCTGGACAAAGACGGCAAGATCTGGGTCACCGACTTTGGTTTGGCAAAAGTCCGGGATGATGACAGTGATTTAAGCAGAACGGGTGACGTGATTGGTACGCCCCGTTTTATGTCGCCCGAACAGCTGCGAGGCCACTGTGATGAACGATCGGACATTTATTCGCTTGGCATTACGCTGTACGAAATGGCTTCGGGAGTGCGGGCGTGGGATTCTCTGAATAGTGCTCAACTGCTTCGCGTGCGAGCCAGTGCGGAACTGCCGGAACTTTCCGAACAGGCGTCGTTTATTCCGAAGCCGCTGGCGGAGATCATCATGAAAGCCTGCTCGAGCAGGCCGGAAGACCGATATCAGACGGCGGAAGAGCTGCGAGTTGTTCTGACTCGATTTGCGCACGGACAGAAGACTGGTGATCGTCGTCGTCGTTCGCGGCACAGCACTTCGCTGCTGGATCGACGGTGGATCATTGTGGGCTGTTCTGCCGGGATTCCGGCGTTGACGTTTGCTGCCCTGTTTGCGTTAGGACTGGGGCCCTGGACGCCGGCGGCACTGACGACGCCTGAAGCGTTGATATCCCTTGTGGAAAACGATCAGCATCGTGAAAAATTCGTCGCACAGTTGCCGGATATAATCGAAGCGGCGATGACGTCCAAAGATGCCAACGTGCGCGAGAAAGTGGCCGATCTGACACTGCGAGTGGTGTCCGAGGCTCTTAAAAAATCTGACGCGAATGTTGAACAGAAGACACAGATCAAGAAGCGGGTTGGGGAAGTCATAGAAGAATACAAACGAACGGGATTCGTCTATGACAAGATGAATCATCCGCTGACAAACGCGATTCGGAATCTGAGCCTTGCGGACGAGATCTCAAAACTGACGCTGTCGGGGGAAGACAAGCTGGCCTCACAGATGCGAATCGCCTCAGTGGGAGAAGGCATTCGCAACAAGATGTTCACTGCCAGCGAAACGGGTGCGATGCTGAAGCTGTTGCCCGCAAAAGCTCAAATCGGTCCCGTTGAAACAGGCATCAGCCCATTGCAGCTGCTGCGATTTCTGATGCTGCTGGATTCCACATTTGATATCGCTCGTGAACGCATGACGTTTAATCAGAAGAAGATTCAGCAGGATCTTGAGCGACAGTTTGCCAAAGAAGGAATCAAACTTCCAATGGGGAAAGGAAAGATCAAACTTCCAAAGGATCTCTCCATTCAAGATCTGAAGAAAAAGGGGCTTCCCATACCGCAGATGTGACTGTCTGATGCAAAAAACGTTGGCGTGATTCACGCTGTTGAATTGCCTTACTGAGAGGCTTTCCAGTCTTTCAAAGTCTGCCCAAGACGAAGGCTGCCGCGCTGCCCGGAAAGCTCAAGGTGCAGCGTGTCCCCGTCAATGGACAGCACTCTTCCGGAAACATCGGGGAACGCGAGATTCGCCGAAGCGACCAGAGACAGTTCGCTCCGCGTACGATTATCGAAGAGCCAGGCTTCACGCTGTTCACCATTTTGCACGGACGCAACAAATCGAATGTTCTGCAACGGATCGGGCGCTGATGCCGCGGGCAGCGGTTCGGGGGTAGTGACCGTGGCTTCCTGAGGCGTTTCGACAAGAGTTTCTGCGGCGGTATCTGATATCGGTACGGCGCGGCGGAAGACGTCGTCCGCAGACAGAGCCGTGACCAGTGACGACCCATCAGTCGCCAGCTGTGGCTCCGGCAGGTTGTCAATATTGTTCGCCGTGTCAAACGCGATCGCTTCGATACTGAATGTGACTCGATGTTCGGCCTGACCTTCGGTGGAATTCGAAATGTTCAGATTTGTGATGCGATGCAGCAGCGGCGTTCCGTAAAAACAGTCCAGAAACATCGCGATGTTGTGAGTCGAAGCATTGCACTGCACAGAAAATGGGATCCGATGGCCAACGCTTTTTTCGGTGATCGCTGGTGCGGGCGTCACGATTGCGGAAGTGATGGAGCACTGTTCAAGATGGCGAATCAGCCAGCCCTGATAGAGTACCGATGCTTTTCCCGGATCGGCCGGCAGACTATGGTCGGCCACCTGTTTGAGATTGCGCAGGGAGTGGTCCACCACAGCCGACTGTTCCTGCAGCGTCGCCACCGCAGACCTTGCGGAATCCACAGCCGTCTGCGTTTCCGAAAGTGGCCGAAGAAGCATTTGGCCGGCTGTTTCCCAGACGCCAAACAGCAGAATGGAACCTCCGAAAAGGCCGGCCAGAAGTTGTTCACGGGCTGTGCTAAGCATCAGTCTGCGTCCTTCTGAGTTTGAGGCTGAGTTTGAATCTGAGTTTGAGTTTTAATTTGAGTCTGATGCTGAGTTTGCGGCTGAGTTTGCGGCTGAGACGAACCGAGTCCCGGTCTTAAAGTGGCTTCAATTCGAAACTGGGATGCGAACGAGCTGCCAACCGGAGCCGGCTCGATGCCCTGTGGTCGCAGGTCATAGTGGTCCGACTGGTCAAGAATGGACGCATTCATCTGCAGCACATCTTCTGCATTCAAAGCCAGCCCATCGATTCGCAACGTATTAGTTTCCGAATCTACCACGTTCTCCATCTGCAGGCGGGTCAGGATCAGGCGATCGCGTGCAGGCAGCAGCGCTGCGAAATTCTGGATTTCCGCGGCTGCGTTCAATGTCGTGCTTTGCCAGCGGCTGACGTAAGACCACTTGTCGACAACCACCTGGCCTCGCTGCAGGAACTGTTCCAGCTGCTGTCGCTGCTTGTTCAGTTGAGCCAGATCGTTTTGAAGCGAAGAGTGCCACATCCACAGTCCGGCTGTAGCCGTGCAGCATAGTCCTGCGGCAATGGCCGCGATCTGAAATCCTCGCCGCCGCCGAACGCCTTGCTTTTGACTGGTGGAACGTGGCCTTAAGAAATCGAGACGTTTCACGTTCCGGAACGAATGGTCGTGAGAGTTTGCATTGCCTCGTTTGGCTTCGAGCGGATCCACAGCGACCGACATGGCGATCGCCATGCTTCGTGGGCTGCGTTCGTCGGGGATCGTGACGGAGGCTGGCAGTCCGCTGGAATTCAGCTCGGCCGAAATCTGGCTGGCCCATCGACCGGACACGCAGGTTTCGACCGTTTCCGATTCGCGCCGCCATACCAACGGGCATCCGGCCAGCAGTCGATTGGCCATGGAATGAATGATGTTGACGGCGGTCGAAAGTTCTTCGCGAGACAGATCTTCGCCACCTGGCATGGCCGTGGCATAACCGGCCACGGGGTATCCGTGATGACTCAGCAGCAATTCCAGCTTACTGCGGTTGCACTGCACATGCAGCTGCCATGGTTTGTCCGTTTCGGCCAGGGCCGTCGATGCAGCCAGCAGGTTGGAAATGAGTAAATCACCGGATGTCAGAACGGGATTTGACCAGCCAGCTGCCTGAGCCGACTTCACGATCAGATCAATCACAGCCGATGGTACTGTGGCCAGCATGACATATCGCTGAGTGTCGTTGGCCTGCGCGGGATGATACAGGCAATCCCAATGCAGCGGCTGACCGCTGGCCTGAATACGGGATTCCATCTGCAGCGCGATGAGCGGGCCCAGTTCGTCGTCCGGGATATTAGGAAGCTCCAGCAGTCTGGTGCTTAACTCCCGTCGTGGAACTGAGATTACAACGGAACTCATTGCGAGCTGTGACCGACCGCAGATCGACTTTAGCCAGGCACCCACTGCGTCCGCAGGCATCGAATCCCGAAGGTCGGTGGGAAACTCTTCGAACTGCGAATTTTGAATCGACGGTTGGCCGTTGGTAACGGACACCGTCGACAACACGACGCCGGTGGTCAGCCAGTCGACTGCCAGAAACGGACGGTTCTGGAACCGCCGATAAAGATTGGGCGTGATCAGCAGGTTTAGCATGACAAGGCTCCTGTTTCCTCGTCTGGGAAAGCGTCCGGAACAGCGTCGAGTGTGAGGTTCTGCATGGGTGGAGCGAGCCCCATATTTCTGTGCGCTGTCTGATGTGAACCGGTTGCGGGCTTCGGTTTCTCATGGATCGACGCCGAACCGGTAAGCCGATCGATTTGCAGAAACGTGGATTGACCGTTGGAGTCGGCGAGTCTCAAAAATCGCTCGGAAACAGTTCCATCGGGCTGAAAGAAAATTGGTCCAGGAAGTTGTGGGCTCGGCAGATCATGACATTGTGGGCTCTGCAGGTCATGACATTGAATCCCGGCCGGCCATTGGAAGTCCCACGTCGCGTTGTGAGCAGCAGGCAGGTGATTCGGATGGCGTCTTCCGGGAATCCCCGGTTGTGGCAGAACAAGACTCCACGGCTCGCCCGAACGGATTGCTGCCAGCCGCGTTTCCTGGACCTGAATCTGGATGATGGAGATTGCTCGCTCCATCGCCAATCCGCGCTGCCACCGCAGCGTGGCCGGAAGGCTCATTGCGGTCAGAACCACCAGCACACTCAGCACCATTAAAAGTTCGACCAGTGTGAACGCGTTTCGGGAACTGCCAACGGTCGTGCAAAGATTCAGGCGTACGCCGAGCGCCGCTCTTGGAAGTCGATTCAGGATGATGCAGGAAGAAAGACGCATTTCGGTGAGCCGATCAGAATTCCGATGGAGTTTTCACTCACTCTGCTGCGGACTGTAGAGCACTGTCAGCGGTTACTGTTCCCAGTTGCCGAGGTCGTCCGGAGTTCCATGGACGTGATCGATCCCGGCTGAGCTCACGTCAAAACTATCGACGTTGTGTTTACCAGGAAAGGTGTAAGCCAGAGGTTGTCCCCATGCATCTTTGGGCTCCTGCTCCAGATACGGGCCCTTCCACGATGCGTCCGGGCGGGCCGGTTTTTTCAACAGAACGGCCAGTCCGTCAGTGGTCGACGGAAAGTCGCCGGCGTGATCGAGCGAATACAGCTTCAGGGCCTGGGACAATCCGCCAAGACTGACACGAGTGGCATCAATGCTCGCATACTTCTGGCGGCCCAGCACCTTCGGCACCACCATGGCCATGATCACGCCCAGAATGCCCAGCACCAGCAGGACTTCCATCAGCGTGAAGCCACGGCGAACAGAACTCGAGATTGAACGTTGAGGAAAGTTTGGTTTGATCATAGAGACTATCCACAAAACACTTCAGGGATTCATCAGTCGCGGAGAACTTCTAAATGGCGATGGCCGTAATGGCCCCCACGAGCAACAGCACAACACAGGCAGAAACGAAAGGATCGGGCAGTGGATTCATGAGAGGCCATTTCCTTCAAAGACAGGCATTAACAGAGCAATGACGAGGAACCCTACGATGACGGCCATGACAACCATCATCAGCGGTTCCAGAAGCTTCATCAGCATGTCGAGACGCAGCTGGGACCGACTTTCCAGTTTGTCGGCCAGCTTCAAAAGGACCGAATCCAGTTTGTTCGATTGTTCCGCCACGGACATCATTTCCAGGACGTCCGCAGGAAAATGGCCGCTTGCAGCGAGAGGCACAGAGAGGCTTTTCCCGGCGCCAATGTTTTCGGCGGCCGCTGCGATTGTGTCACTGAGAATCCGATTTCCGGTGGCGCTGCGTGCGATCTCAAGCGACTTCAGCATGGGTACTCCGTTCTGCAGCAGTGTGCCAAGGACTCGACAGAAACGGGCGATAGCCAGCGATCGCACAACAGGGCCAATTCCCTTGAGCTGAAGAGACACGCGATCTTGAAACCGTCGGACTTTTTCCGGAGGAATCAAGGAGCGTGCAGCAGTCACGGCAACAGCCAGAAGGATCAGGACGGCCAGTCCCCATGATTTCAGCAGCCCGCTGATCGTCAACAGAATTGTTGTCGGAAGCGGCATGCGATTCGACTGACGGAGTGATTCAAATAATGGCTCAAACTTTGGAACGAAGAACGTCAGCATGCCAACGATAACAATGGAGCCCACAGCGATCAGCAGCGCCGGATAAGCCAGAGCGCTCAGAAGGCGTCCGCGGATTTCTTCCTGACGTTCGCGCACAATGGCCAGCCGTCTCAGAGATTCATCCAGGAAACCGCCTTCTTCACCGGCTCGCACCATGCTGACTTCCAGCTCACCAAACAGATTTCCATGTTCGGTCATGGCATCGGCCAGCGTGGATCCATCGGCCACTCGTTCCGCAATCCGGGCCAGCGCGGTCTTTAATCCGGCGCTGGAGGTTTGCTGTGCCATCACTCGCAGAGCCTTCAGCAGAGGCACTCCGGTGTCCAGCTGATCGGCCAGCAGACTGCAGGCTGCAGCGATCGCGGCCGGTTTCACTCGCTGGCCCCGCAGCGGAATAACGCGAGCCTGAATGAGTGTCAGAGGCATCAGCGTCTGTTGCGCAAGGACCTGCAATGCTTCGCCACGGCTGGCAGCATTGAGGTGGCCGAGGACTCTTCTCCCGGAGCCATCGATAGCGTTGTAGGTGAATTGGAACATGGTTGGAATTCGTGAATTGGCAGGCGAGCTGGGAACAGACGTGCTCTGATTCTGATAACTTGAAAACAGATCAGGCGATTAACATCCCCTGCCCGCCGTCAGGCCGCGTCGTCGCAGGAAAACCCATCGAGTAGCATTTTTGCGATGGGCGGACTTAACGCTTATCTTTCTTCCTGCAGCTCAGCCCGTTTTCTGATTCACAAGTCAGCGTTTCGCATCAGGCAGAGAACAGCACTCTGATGGATTTTTGCAGCACGCGGCGTCGCCAGCCTGCAACGTAGGATAATAACCGGCGGCCGACGCAGGTCCTCCGGCCGAGGTTTTCATGAACTCATCACTGCGACCGATGCGATGCGCGAATCGCTGACGCTCGGAGGTGCCGGTGATTCGAAAAAATGTCTCCACCAGATCGTTGCTGCCCAGCCCGGAAGGCTGAGCCGTCCAGCGGTCCGCTTTATCATTTCCGAAGACCACCAGCGCGGCGTGCTGAGTTCGATCGGCATCAACAAGCGGGTCGCGATCGTACAGACCAAGAGACCTGCGAATCAGTTCCAGATCTTCGTACCGTCCTGTGCAGAACAGCCACTCCGGCATGCTTTCGTCCGGAAGAATTCCACGAGCGTCGGCATACTCTTTCAGGACTTCCGGGGTGTCATGTTCCGGATCCAGAGTGATCGCGACGAACTGAACATCCTGGTCGGCAAACTGGTCTTTGGCAGCCTGTCGCAGATGAGACACCATTTGGATGGTACCGGGGCAGGTTCCAGTGCATTGTGAGTAGAAGAACATCACACACACAATTCTGTCGCGAATCAGATCTCTTCGGAATAAATGATTCTGGCCAAACTGATCCGTCAGTTCCACGTCGGGAAACGAATCAGACCGACGCGCCATTTTTACGTCATCGAGCGGTTCGTCAGCCAGTATTGCTACACGATCCAAGATCGGCGCGGCCTGACGTGAAGTCGACATATCCGGAACGGCAGGAGTCGATGTTCCCCACATCGCCCGCATGGCGCCTGGAAGATCCAGCACGGTGACAAGCGGAATCGAAAACGCGAGCAGGATGAGATACTGACGACGTGACATGGTGTACCTTTCGTTTCATGAACGGCAAAGCGCGGGCGGGTTGCTGGTTTCCTCGTTTAACCCGTGGCCGAAAGGCCAGGTTGCGTAAAGACCTGGCCGTTCGGCCACGGGTTAAACGGGAAAGCTTTCTCTTCTTGCGCCGAATCAAATCCTCGGCTGGGGATTAAGGGAAACTCTGCTGGATCGGCTGCGGTGACTGAGTCGGGGTGACTCGAGGGTCGAAATTAAACATCATCCGCATGTCTTCGTGTTCCACGTTGTGACAGTGGAACACGAAAGGTCCCTTGAACGTCCGGAACTTCATGAAGATTTCGGCTTCACCGTTTCCATCAAGAATCACCGTATCATTCTTGAAGCGATCGGCCGGGCCCGGCAGTCTGCCATTCAGACGACGGATCTGGTGCGATTCGAGATGAATATGGACGGGGTGCCACCAGCCTCCGCCATTGTTTCGCAGAATCCAGCGTTCTGCCGTACCCAGGGTCGGCGTGGCATTCGCCAGATCGGGATTGTAGAACTGCTTGTTGATCTGCCACGCTCCGTTGCGTCGAGTGAACTCGAACACACGCGTCTGCACGATTTCCCGCGGGCTGATAGGGACATGAGGTCGCAGAGGAGTTCCAACATCCACCGTGGCGCTATCGGCCTGAGGCTCTCCTTCAACAATGAACTTCATGAATGGCACACCTGGAATTTGACGTTCCGGACTATCCAGTTGACCTTCAGGGCCACGGCCATCCTTCTGCAGAAGAATGTTTTCCAGAAACAGTTCATTCGGCGCATTGGTGAAGTCAATCACGACATCCGCTCGCTGAGCCATGCTCAGCAGCAGCTTATTCTGCTCAATAGCATTCGGATACAGCCATGTGTCTTTGCCCAGTCGAATAAACGGCTGATCGTTGCTCAATCGCATTTCCATGACGCGGGCGTTGCATCCGTTCAGAATTCGGAAGCGATACTTTCGACGCTGCACTTTCATAAACGGCTGAGCTTTGCCGTTCACGACCCAAACGTCACCCAGAGTTCCGTTGTGATCCAACGTGTCATAGAACAGCGTTCCGTTCGGGCGGAAGCGTCGGTCCTGAAGGCTGAGTGGAATGTCATAGGCTTCTGCAGGCAGGACATTGCGATCGATCAAATCCTGTTCCAGGTTGTCCGTGGTGATGAAGAATCCGGACAGACCGTGCCACACATGTGCTGCTGTAACGTCCAGCGCGTGGTCGTGGTACCACATGGTCGATGGACTTTCTGAGAAGTCGGGCTGACCATTCAGCATAGGCACCGTGTTCGTATAAAAGTAGTCGCGTGCCCGGCCCGGCAACACATAGAAGTTCGGGTAGCCGTCTGAGTGCGCGGGGTTATGACCGCCGTGAAGATGAATCGAGTTTTCAATACTCAGATCATTGGAGGCTCGTACAACAACTGGCTGGCCCACGCGAGATCGAAACGTGGGGCCAGGATACATGCCATCGTAGGTAAGCAACGGCGTCCGAACTCCAGGAATGATCTGCTGAACGGCCATCTGCATTCGCAGTTGATACCACTTTGTTGGGAATGCCTCGTACCACTGCAGATTGGGCCTTTCAGCGACGCTGCGGTCGAAGAACTCGGGAGCGATACCATGAAACACATCGCCCGGTGTGAAAGGAGCGTTGCCAATGGCGATCGGAGTTTTCGTGGGAGGCAACACCAGAGGAACGCTGAATGGTGTGAACGTGAACGGTGTTCGCTGATCGTTCGGGATTCCGTCAACCGCTTCCTGAGCCGCCTGAGCGCGGACGCGGTCGGAAAAGTGAGTCGCCTGGCTTCCGGCGAAAAGTCCTGCAGCCATCGTCCTGATTGCCTTGCGGCGGGATGGCGAACCTTGGAAATTCATAGATCTCAGTCCAAAATACGGGCTTGTGATATTGGGAATCGGTCCTCTCAACCTTCTCGAATCCGCCGAAGTTCATGACTCAGGGACAGCAGGAAGCTTTTCCTCAGGAGATTTCATTCGAATCTGCGGAAACAGGTCCCTTTAAAGTGGGTTTGTTGATTCTTCGAAACGTTTACAACAACTCCCGGACGGTGTTCCTGTGAGGGCTGTTGGGGGCTGTTGTTTTTCGGCATCATGCACTCGCGCGGGTTGCTGCATTCTGTCGGCGCAGTCCCGCGGACGTGTGGTAGTCTTGTGGAATCGACAAGGTTCTGCGGACTTTCTCCCCATGATTCGGCCCCGATTTCTTTCCCGTAAGCTGCCTGCGCGAGCGATCTGTTCGTCGCACCGGGAGTCGTTGTGCAAAGAACATGTCGGCGGTCGCACGTTGAGGAAGGGACTGACGCTGCTCGAGATTCTTCTCGCGTCGGTCATCCTTGCGGGAGCACTGGCTGCACTGGCTCAGCAGAATTCCACGGGCGTTCAGGCGGCTCTGCGATCCCAGCTGGAAACAGAAGCGGCTGTGCATTGTCAGTCCATTTTGAATCGATTGCTGGTGGAAGGAATGCCTTCCAGAGAAGTGATCGAACAGAAATTGCCACAGCACGAGCGCTGGCGGTGGTCGGCGCGGAGGATCGATTCTCAGTTCGAAGGCCTGTCACTGCTGACCGTCACCGTTTTCCAGGAAGGTGCCACTCGAAAGATCTCCGCTTTCAGCCTCTCGCGGCTTGTCGAAACCGATCGGCAGGAGCCACGATGAGGATACCGACTGAATGTCGTGCGGGCCTGCATCGAAGGTCCGCATTCACTCTGATGGAGACCATGGTCGCTCTGGCGCTGCTGGGGATGATCATGATGTCTGTGGGAACGTCGCTAACTCTGTACTGGAAATATCGCACGCTCAGCCGAGATCGAGTGATTTCTGCCCAGATTCTGCGAGGACTTCTGGACGACCTGACGAGCGACTTGCGCAGCGTGTCGGCCTCAAACGCGATTTCGTCCGGCAATCAGATGGAGATACCGGAAAATGTTCAGGCGGCACTGGCGACCGGCGCGGCTCCAGCGGGCCTCGAGAGAACATTGCGGGTTCAGGAGCAGCAGCTGAATCTTGGAAGCATGCAGGATTCTCCGATTGCGCTGGTCGGCACGCGACAGTCTCTGTCCATCCTGACGGAACATGACAACCCGCGTTTTGAGGCTACTTCCGAAGGTCCTTCCACGTTTCCTGAGCGTCATGTTGTGTGGTGGATGAATTCCGGAAGTCCTGTACGAATCTCGCTTTCTCACGCAGGACCGCAGATTTCTTCTACGACCGTGACGGCCGGTGATCAGCCTCATGGACTCGTTCGGCTGGTGCAGCCGTTTCCGCAGGACTCATCGCTTAAGACTCGGCCCGTGCTGGTATCGCGTTACGTGAGTTCCATTGCGTTTCGATACTACGATGGCAGTCAGTGGGTCACTGATTGGAACAGCTGGCAGCGATTTGGCTTGCCAGCGGCGGTGGAAGTGACTTTGACTATGAAGTCGCCGGACAATGGGTCTGACACTTTTGTGATTGAAATTCCCCAGAGTTAAGCAGCACCAGCGGTCCTTCGACCAGGGGCGATCAAACGCGAGCGACGTCAGAAGATTTGTGAACATCGAAGAGCTATGAAACAGAAAGTCTCACAACCTGAACTTCATCGCAGCCGAACCGGAATGGTTTTGGTTCTGGTGCTGGTTGTTGTGATGCTGCTGAGCTTCGCGGTTTATTCGTTTTCCAGCCTGATGGTTGCGGAATACGCCGCAACAACGACCGGTCTGACGCAACTGCAGCGTCGCGAACTGGTAAACTCCGGAATAGAGCTGGCGGCTGTTGCAGTTCGACAGGAACGCATGGGTGTCGTACGCGACGATGGCCGTGTCAGACTGAGCCAGCCCATACCGCTGTCGCTTCCTGAGGGCCCTGCGGCAACGATTTCTTTGCTGCGAACGGTACCGTCGGGCAATCAAGAGCCGGCGTATGGTCTTCGCGATGAATCTGCAAAGCTGAACATCAACACGCTGCCTCTGGAAATGTCTCGACGAAAGGAAGCCCGGAGCCGTCTGATGGCTCTGCCCGGAATCACCGTGGGCATTGCTGATGCTTTGCTGGACTGGATGGACGCGGATGATGAACCTTCGGAGTTCGGTGCGGAGACGTCGTACTACACGGCTCAGTCACCGCCTCGGCGACCTCGACAGGGACCGTTTCATGACCTTCGCGAACTGCTTCAGGTACGCGGTATCTCAACGGATCTGCTTTATGGTGAAGATCAGAATCGGAATGGAATTCTGGACCCTGAAGAAAACGATGGAGACCGCGGTCAGCCAACGGACAATGCCGACGGCGTGCTGCAGCGCGGCTTGAGCGACTACGTGACTCTGCTGAGCTGTGAAGGAACAACGCTCGCCAATGGTCGACGAAAGATTAACCTGAACCAAAAGGTGCTCGCGCATTTGTTCGACCAGCTCGAACCCGTTCTGGGAACCGAAGCCGCAACCTACATCGTCGCGTGGCGCATGAGCGGAGCCACCTATCTGGACGAGCCTCGTCCTGATGAGGGCGAAGATCAGGATCGTCGAAGACTCGAGCGTCTGGAATCGGTGACAAAACGACTGGAGGCGCAGTTAGGAAATGTGAACGGAAATCGCCCCGGGCTGTCGGCCGATCAGACAAAGCGCGGTGGCTTAACACTGAGTGACGGTTCCATGCTGTTAAAGTCACCGCTGGATTTGTTCGGAGGGCAGGTGCGTGTTTCGCTGGACGGGAAGGATACGCTGCTGCAGTCGCCGTGGGCGGCGGACCCGGTCACAGTGCGTCGCTTGCTGCCAGTGCTGGAGCAGATGGTAACAACGACGGCCAGCGATGTGTTGCCTGGACGCATCAATGTGAACGAAGCCTCAGAACCCGTGTTGCGGTCACTTCCCGAACTTTCGGAATCCGCCGCGCGAGCCATCGTCCGCATGCAGAATGAGATTCATCAGAATCAAGACATGACAGAGTTTTCGTCGGTGGCATGGCTGGTCAGCCGTGGCCTTGTGTCAATGGCCCAATTGAGAGCGATGGGCGGACTGATTACAACGCACGGCGATGTACGCACGGGAGTCGCAATTGGACAGACGGACGGCCATGCGGCGATTGCGGCCGCCGCGTTTATGCTCGACTGCTCAGGAACGAACCGCCGGATCCTGCAACTGCACGACCTGCCCGTGATGTCCCACACAGCTCTGTCGCTTCCCTGAACGCTTTTTCCGTGAGCGGGGAAGCGGTTAGATGCTGATTTGCACTCGCAGAGAACTCCGTCACGACGGACGTAGACGTATCGCGGGGAAGCTGTGGCCATCCGGCCGACTTGGTTCAGGCCTGTGATCGACAATCGGAGTGGTGGGCCTCTTTTTGGCATTCATCGCTCGGTCCGGCACCATCTCCGGCAGTCACTGGAATAGCACCTCAGTGGTGATTGTGCGGAATGTGATGATTGTGTGGCCGAGGCGATTTAGGCGTTCAGAAAGCCATCCGACCTGTTGCGTGAACGCAGCCTTTCGTCAGCACGAAATCCCTTGAACGATGGTTTGGCAGAACCCGAGTTACGAAGCAAATCAGCAGTCCCGAGCCCATCGGAACTGCTGCACTTTCCATCAGAGGAGTCTGCATCAAGCTTGACTTGCAGCTTCGCCGCACTTCACATCAAACCAAACGATAATGAAAGTGATCATTTGTAATGAAGCCCAGCCACAACAACCTGAAGTCGCAGTTGCCTGAGTCTCTTGAGTCACTGATTCTGATGTCTGCTTCTGCTGCAGATCTGGATCCTGCCACGTTGCCAGATGGCACTGCAGGCAACGATTTAATGATCTCATTGACACCGGACGAACTGCTGGATGGTGGCGAAGGCCACGACATTCTTATCGGTCTTGGTGGCAGCAACGTTCTGCGAGGTGGCGGCGGTCACGATACGCTGATCTCCGTTCGCGGTGACAATGTTCTCGACGGCGGGGCAGGAATTGACAAAGCTGTTTACTGGAACGGCAACCGTGCTGACTACACCGTGACAGACCACGGTTTCGGAATCATTGAAATTCTGGGTGACAATCATTCGGACTTCATTACCAATATTGAAGAGGTTCAGTTTCAGGACGGAACTTATTCCATCGCTGAACTTCTTTCCGGAGTTGCCAACGCACCGGCTGACGGAGACATGGTTTCTGAAGATGCCGCTGACCAGACGGTAGACGTGCTGAAGACTCCTACCAACGGCGACGATGTGCTTGTCGCAAACAAGCCGGGCGAATCCATTGATGGCCTCGCAGGCGATGACCTCCTCGTTGGACTTGGCAATGGAAACATCATTTCCGGCGGTGCAGGTGATGATGCTCTGGTATCTGCCGGCGGAAGCAACCTGATTGACGGCGGATCCGGTACGGACACGGTCATCTACACCTCCGGCGTGAAAGCCAGTTACACAATCGGAACGGCTGACGGCGGAGCTATATCAGTCTCCAGCACGGCCGGGACGGATATTCTTCTGAACGTCGAAATGCTGTCCTTCCAGGATGGTACGGTTGTAGCTCCTGTATCCATGGTTGAACCGCCGGTTGTTGTTGAACCACCGGTTGTTGTTGAACCGGGCGAGGACGAAGTCGAGGTTGACGATCTTGACGAGCAAGAAGAAGAGGTCGACGTTGATTCGACAGATTTCGCAATTCACATTGGGGGTGATTTGTACGCCAGCGTCAACTCCGGATTAGAAAATGTTCATTACGAACTAAAGTCGACTCCAGCCCATGGAACGATCAACTTCTACGGAAATGGTGAGTTCGACTTCCATGCCGTGCCCGGCTTCTCCGGCACCGTCAGCTTCCAGTATGCCGTCACAGCTGCGAATGGAAGTGTGACCATCAAAGAAGCGGCTATCAGCATTCAGGGAATCTCCCCTGGCTACGGCGACCACGTGGACGAGCCGGCTGACAATGGACAGGATGAAGTCGAAGTAGATGAAGTCGAAGACGAAGTAGATGAAGACGAAGTTGACAACAACAACTGCGACAACCATTACGGCAACAACAATGTCTGCGATAATGTCTGTGACGTTGTTCAGACCGTAGTTTCCTGTTTCGACGGGATTGTAGACAAACTGTTCGACGGTGAGAAGTACACCACCCCTACCTACTGTAAACCAACCTACACCAGCTATAATTCGAGTTGCGACACCAGCTACAAGTCAAGTTACAAGTCAAGTTACAGTAACTGCTACACGACAAGTTACAGCAAAAGCTGGAGCTGGGGCAGCCTGTGGGGCGGCTGGTGCTGGTAGTACGAAAAGTTGATGCTCAGTCGGACAAACTGCGGTGAGTTCGGCTGAGTTCCTTCTCGGGTAAGGACAAGGCTCAGAAAAGCGGTTAGCAACCCAAAGTGAAATGGCCCGTACGGTGCTCTGCACTAGTGGGTTTCTGATCCCTTTTCTGAACACCATTTTTGACAGTGCACTTACCGGTCAAAATAACACAATAAGGCCCTTGCATCCGGAAAACGTATTTACATGCGGGATAGTTTATATCCGTCATAAGATCAACATCTCGAACTGCGAAAGGCACGCGAATACCGCTGGATTCTCCATCGCGTATCCTTGCGTGCCTTAACGCCGTTGAATCGCCTGACTTGCAGACGCCGGATAATGTCTCCGGACGACTCGGACGAATGTGGACACAGTGCAAAAATTTGAAACGAAGGGTAATCAGTGATCCGCCCGACAAATGGAAGTATCGAAGATCAGTCGCCTGCAGCACTCGCGCGCCGATACGGGATGGAGTATGCAGACCTGGAAACGTTTGCAGTGGACCGCAGTCTGCTAAGTCTTTTCCCCAGTCAGGTTCTTTTCCGGGGCTCCATTCTTCCGCTGTCCCGACACGGTAATCGTGTCCGAGTCGCGGTGGCTGATCCACTGAACCTGGAATCGCTCGACGAGCTGACATCCCGCTCCGGGGTTTATCTGGATGCGATTCTGGCTTCGGGCGAACAGATCCAGCGACACCTGAAGAACTCGCTTGGAGTAGGAGGCGGCACCGTCCGCGAACTCATGGCCATGTCGGCCGACGATGCAGAAGCGCTGCAGGCTGCAGCCGGGGACGAGATTGATGATGTTTCGAAAGCGTCTTCTGTCGTCAAGCTGGTGAACGAGTTGATCCTGGAAGCAGTGGAACAGCGCGCCAGTGACGTCCACATCGAGCCCGAAGAAGAAGACCTGAGTGTTCGTTATCGAGTGGACGGAATGCTGCGCATTCAGCCGATGCCGCCAGAAATTCAGCGGTTTCGCGCTGCGATTGTCAGCCGCCTGAAGATCATGGCCAAATTAAACATTGCCGAAAAGCGACTGCCTCAGGACGGGCGGATTCGTCTGTCCGTGCGTGGACGCGAAATCGACGTGCGATTGTCGATTATTCCCATGCTGCATGGCGAAGGTGTCGTCATGCGTCTGCTGGACAAATCTCGTTCATCGCTGAGCCTTGATGCCGTGCACTTCCCGTCCAACATCCGCAAGAGCTGGGACCAGCTGATCCGCAGACCTCACGGATTGTTGCTTGTGACCGGCCCGACCGGCAGCGGCAAGACGACGACACTCTACAGTTCTCTTTGCGAGATTCGCCGGCCGGATTTGAAGATTATTACGGTTGAAGATCCAGTCGAATACAACCTGAAACAAATCAGCCAGATCCAGGTCCAGAACCAGATCGGTCTGACATTCGCTGCCGGGCTGCGCAGCATTCTTCGACATGACCCGGACGTTGTGCTGATCGGTGAAATTCGCGATTCTGAAACCGCGACGAGTGCCATTCAGGCGTCACTGACCGGCCACCTTGTGCTCAGCACAATTCACACGAATGATGCGCCCAGCGCGTTCACGCGACTGGTCGATATGGGGATCGAGCCGTATCTGGTCTCCAGCACGGTCGAAGGCGTGCTGGCTCAGCGGCTGGTTCGACGCCTGTGTCCAAACTGCCGAGTAAGTCACTGTGTCGACCGCGACGAACGACCGTCGGATTTGCATTTACCGGACGGTCACGTGATCTATCAGCCGACGGGCTGTCGAGATTGCAATCAGACCGGTTATGCGGGTCGGCTGGCAATCTTTGAACTGCTCCTGACGAACAGTCGCATTCGCCGACTTTGCATGGATCAGGCGCCCTCATCCGAAATTCGTGCGGTCGCTGTTCAAAATGGAATGCAGACACTTCGCGAGATGGCCTGGCAACGAGTGCTGGATGGACAAACCTCACTGGAAGAACTGGTCCGCGTCTGCCCTGTCGATGCCGATGGCCCGTAGATTTTGACAGAAGCCTGTTTTCCGTGCGCAGGAGCTGTCAACACTTTCAGTGCCGCGAACGGCGTGTATGTCTGACATGCGCCCGCCGGTTGTCAATACATTGGAGACTCACGCCCGCAGCAGGATTTGCACCGTGGCACGACGACTCGAAAGATCAGACAGGTTCCCGCTTTTTTCTGAAAGAATTCGATCAGTGGTCGTGCGCAGCGGACCGGTCTGATCTCCGTGATCGCTTCTAAATGCGCTTCTTTCGCGACTGCTGATACTGCAGCATTTCGGGCGAAAGCTGAGGCTGCGGAAACTGATTGTCTGCGGCTGGAGTTTTCACTTCAGGCTTTTTTCTTCCAAAGCCTTTGAAGTTTGGAGATCGTCCCCAAAGAGACTTCGCCGGAGCAGATTCCTGACTCGTCTCAGCCTCGCTCGCAAGTCGAACTCCGCCCTGCGTATTTGCGGCCCTGCCGTTTTGGGCGCCCAGTGGACGATGGCTTCCGGAGACCTGATGAAGACTGCCGGAATGTCCCGCAGACGGCACAAAGCTGCGGCTCGCCGGACGTATCTTTGAGTCTGACTCCTGAGCTGGTCCGTCTTTGGATTCACGTGAGGAATCCTGGCCGATCTGGTTCGGCGGCACGAACTGCGAGTTGATGCCTCCGTTATAAGTGCCCGACAGATTGTCGCCAAAGCTGAACGCTTCCACTGGCATATGAATGAGTGCGGCTTCGCGACTCTTTATATACTCTGCATGGCCATCGCCTTCCAGCACGGTCGGTGTCAGAAACACAAGCAGTTCTTTTCGCTTGTGACGATTCAGGTCATAGCGAAACAGGCGGCCCAGAATAGGAATGTCGCCCAGCCATGGAACTTTGCGAGTTACCACGGTCTGGTCGTTGGTGATCATTCCACCGAGCACGATTGTTTGTCCGGATTGAATGCTGACCGTTGTGTCGGCCGTGGTGATATCTTTGATAGGCGCTTCGATCACATTGCCATTGGTCGCGTCAGTGAAGATCGGTACCCCTGTGCCCGGAGTCAGATTGAAAGAGCTTTTCTCAGCATTCACATCCAGCTGCACGCGCCCGTCCGGACTGATGCGCGGCGTGACCTTCAAAATAATCCCGGCTTGATCCTGCCGAATCACAGGATTCGCGGTGCCCACGGGTGTAATGGCCACTCCGTCGACAACCGGAACCTGCTGACCGATCTGAATGAAGGCTTCATGATTCTCCACGGCACGCACCTGCGGTCGGCTGAGAACATCAATGTTGAAGTGTGCATCCAATGCTCTCAGCAGAACATTCACAGACTCAGAACCAGCCGACAGCACCAGGCCGCCGAAACCGAGGTCTCCGTTCACTCGGCCGACACCGAAGTTCGACAGACTCTGAGAACCAAGTGTGCTGGGTCTGACAGCCGTATTGTTCCCGATCGCTTGATTGTTAAAGTTGAAACCAGGCGCTGATGTCTGAGACACGACGTTCTGATTTGTCGTCTGCGTCCCGTTTGGAGCTGTTGTGGTTTGAGAAACCGTCACAAGCTTGTCGACGACGCTGCGGTCAAACAGAACCGAATCCTGAAACCCCAGTTCCACACCCAGTTCGTTGGTGTTGCCAAGTTCCACTTCGACCAGCAGGGCCTGTACCAGAACTTCGCGTGGCGCTCGGTCCAGTTCATCAATGATTCGCTGGATTGTGCCCATCTCTTCGGTGGATCCGCGGACGAGCAGGCTGTTGGTGGTTTTCTCTGCCACGACTCGCTGACTGGAGTCATTCGACCTTCCACCGCCCATCACGCTGCCATCGGCACCGACGGACGTACTTCCGCTCTGACTTAGAAAATCCATAATCGCCTTGGCAACATCTTCAGCCTGAGCGTGCTTTAGCTGATACACATACGCCTGGCCATCGCCGGCACCAATTCCTGAACCCAGCAGGAGGTCTCGCATACGGCGCAGGTAACTGCCAGTGTCTGTAACGATGACGCGGCCGGAATTTGTCAGAGCCTTCACTTGTCCGATCGGACTTTGCAGTTGTCGCACTTCTTCCACGGCCTGACTCGGGTCGGCGTTTCGCAGAGGAATGGCGACAGTGGCCAGTTCATTACGCCCCAGAGCATCAATCTGATGGATCGGCACAAACGGGATCAGGTTACCGGGGATCTCTGCAGTGGCGTTTATCAGGGTCAGCCGATTGCCATCGCGGACAACGATCTGACCCTCACTCATCAGATGGTCATTGAACAGATCGAGCACTTCAGTAGCGTTGTAGAGATTCTCATCGAAGTAGGTGAACTCACCTTGTGGCTCAACAACTGCCTGGAGTGAAAAGCCGGCTTCTTTGGCAAAGGAACGCAGGACCGTCATCCAGGGCGCTCCCTGAAATTTGAAAGACCATCGCTGCTCAGAATATCCCGGGCCCGCCACTCCTGGAGGCAGAATGCCGGGCATCGAAAAATGAGGCTGAGGCGGCGCAGGCACCGTCAACACGTCGGCGGGGCCGTCCATTTGTGTGGGAGGTGGATTAAATATTCCCGGGTCTGGCGCACCGAGATCGCCCGCGGGCAATGGTGGCTGCTGAGAGGGATCGAAAGGGGCGGCAGGTACGGTGGATTCGTCGAAAACAACGAGTCCGGATTCCGGACCACCCGGGTGAGCGACTCGCGGAGTTCGAAAACTGTGGCCACTGGGAACCGGAGGTACTGGCGGAGTTGGTCGAGGCGAAACGGACGTCGAGCCCTGCTGTGCGACGGCCGTCTGTGACAGCAACAGCAGCACGATGATGCGTATTCGAATTGATTGTGAGAGCCAATTCACTCGAGGTTTCCGCAGACCGACGTTCGGCGATGACAGACCGGAAGTTTGATTACGAACAGCAGCGAAGAGTTCTGCCATGCTTGCCCGTGAAAGAAAACTTCACCCAGACTGACTAATCGATACCATCGGCACGAGGCTCCCGCGATCTGGACCCTGATCCCGAATTAGATTCAAGTTTCTGAAAGGCTCACCATTGGTTACGCCGTCCGGCAAGAGTTGCCGATTCGCCAGCGTTGCGGGGCCATGCGGAACATACATGGTTTCCACGGCTTTATTCTGCAAGTGGTCTGTTGATTTAATCACAGAACTGAGCCGCCGGGTGCTAGCGGTCTGTTGATTTAATCATAACCCGCTGCGTCAGCGAGGGATCATTGACGAAAACGCGGCCACGTTTATCCCGCACTAACGTGCCGGGTTGTGAAAACCCATGAGATCAACAGCCCGCAGGTCCCCTGCCCTGCCCCAATAGATGCCAGTCGCAAATCCTCGGTCGTGTGCAATGTGGGTGGACTACCAAGACAGTCTTATCCATGGGTGGGATTTAATATCTGCCACCCGCCGGGGTTGAGTCCATATTCTGTCAGCTGCTTTGGCGTGAAGACAATGTCCCTTATACGAGAAAATCGCCGGTTTTACGGGGACTCGAAAAGCGTCGAAGAGATCAGATTTTTCTGTCCTCGTTGTCAGTGTTCGTTTGTAACGGATGGTTTCAGTGTGTTGTTTTTTGGCACATCGGGGAATGACCGTTTTAATAAGAGAAGTCTTTGAGGAAATACAAGCGGGGTTATTTTTGCCCCATCTGGCAGTGGTCCGGACCGATTTTTCAGATTCGCGTGTTTGCGCATTTCTGAAGGAGACAGAAGAGACGCATTAGGTAATGCATCTCCGGTTTCGGGAAGCCGCCAACCTCAAGGAACTACATCATGGTCAATTTGTTGCGGGACAGCACTCTCCGGTGCCTGAGCTGTGCTCCGTATTGCAAGGCGCTGGCAATCCTGGCGGCACTCACGGCGATGCCTGCTTCGACATTCGCGACGACTCCTGGCAATGTGGTCCACGACACCTATTTCTTAGAGGCTCAGACAACCGAACCGTTCACGACCTATTCCGTGGGTCAGACGTTCGGCAGCTGGAAGGTCACTCAGGGAAACATTGACCTGAATAGGACCTACTTCAAGCCGCCGATCGAAGAGACGAATACCGTCGACCTCAACGGAACGCTGGCTGGTGGAATTATTCAGGTAATTGAAACTGTTCCGGGGCAGACTTATACCCTGCGATTTAAAATCTCAGGCAATTGGGAAAGTACCACCAGCAATCGTTCGGTTCGAGTCACTGCGGGTTCACTTAGCAAATCACTGTCTGTCTCGCGTCCGAAGGCGTGGTCGCGTACCGACATGAAATGGAAAGCGATAAGCTATTCTTTCATCGCAACATCAAATTCGACAACGCTGACGTTCACGTCAACCAGTACCGGTTCCGAGGGTGCCGTAATTGCTGAAGTCATGATGTCAGCTCCTGTGGAAGCTCCTAAAGCTCTGGAAACAATCCCGGTTCCGCTTCCTGCGGATCTCGACAAGTACGTCGCCAATAAGGAACAGGCGATCGCTTTGGGAAAGGCTCTGTTCTGGGATATGCAGGCTGGCGGTGATGGCAAGACGGCCTGTGCCACGTGTCACTGGCACGCTGGTGCGGACGCTCGGACGAAAAATACGCTGAATCCCGGGGCCCCGGGCAGCACCTTCGGCCATCAAACCAGCATTGGTCCATCTCTGGCCGCCGATGCACTCGCCAGCTTCCCTGGCGTGAATTTGAAACTTACTCCCGACGACTTCCCATTTCGTCGTCTGGAGAACATGGATCTTCCAGAAAGTGATTCCAATCGAGTCACCTATGACTCAAAGAAGGTTGTTGGTTCTCAGGGTGTTGTGAGTAAGAAATTTCTGAATATCGTAGAAGGTAACCCGGTCGACAACGGTCAGACAACCGTACATCCTGTGTTCAATCTTGACGACGCCAACGTGCGTCAGGTGACCGGGCGAAATGCTCCGACAACGATCAACGCTGTGTTCTTTGACCGCAGCTTCTGGGACGGTCGAGCCAATCGTTACTTCAACGGCGTGAATCCGTTCGGCAAGCTCGATCCGGATGCGCGAGTTCTGAAGTCGAATATGACAACAACGACCACAACGACCGTGACCGGCTACAAGTGGGTCTGGAAGTGGTCGGGCTGGTGGGGCTTCTGGTCCTTTGAGCCTCAAACTGTCACAAAAACAGAAACGGTCGAAGCCCTGGAACCCGTAAGCATTCTGATTGACAATGCCGCGTTGGCGTCTCAGGCGGTAGGTCCTCCAAACAACAGCGTAGAAATGAGCTGGGATGGACGCACATTCCGCGAATTGGCCCGCAAGCTGTTCTCACTGCGTCCATTATCACAGCAGGAAGTCAGCCATGACGACAGCGTGCTGGGAACGTATGTGGATGGCAGTGGTCACGGACTGAAGTCGGAACACGGATATTCGTCTCTGATTCGCTCGGCATTCAAGCCGGAATGGTGGAACTCCACAAAGACAACTGCAGACGGTTACACTCATATGGAAGCCAACTTCTCTATGTTCTGGGGCCTGTCGATCATGTTGTATGAATCGACTCTGGTATCCGGCGACACTCCATTCGACCGCTACCGCAAAGGTGACGAAGGTGCGTTGAATAAAGCTGCCAAGCGTGGTCTGAAGACGTTCCTGAACGAAGGCAAGTGTATCAACTGCCACGGCGGTCCCGAATTCGCCGGTGCAACGGTCAGCCAGCTGCGTGGCGTCATCAGCAATGATGGCGGCGTGGAGCTGATGCCGATGGCAACGGGTGTTGCTTTCTATGACGGCGGCTTCTACAACATTGGCGTTCGTCAGACAGAAGAAGACATAGGGATTGGAGCTTCTCATCCGCAGTTCGGACCGCTGTCGTACTCAAAGCAGCGTCAGAATGGTGGCGACGTCGGTAAGATCAATGTTCCGGCCGGTGCTCGGATTGCCGTGAACGGTGCCTTCAAGACACCGACTCTGCGAAACGTCGAACTGACTGGTCCGTATTTCCACAACGGTGGTGCCAGGAACCTGCTGGAAGTGGTCGAGTTCTATACTCGCGGTGCTGACTTCAAGAAAACCAACATTCAGGATCTTGACCCGGATGTCGGTGGCATTTCTGAACTGCAGGGCAATCAAGCCGCGCAGCTCGATCTGGTCGAATTCATGAAGCATCTGACCGACGAGCGAGTGAAGTACCGCAGAGCTCCGTTTGACCATCCGCAGCTGATCCTGCCAAACGGTCATAGCGGAGTCGAAAATGGAGTGGCTCTGGATGAGAACATCGTCCTTCCGGCTGTTGGCCGCGATGGTGGTGATCCCTTCATGCCATTCGAGGAGGCTCTGACGAACGGTTATTAATCGTACGCAGGTGCTCAGCATCTGAACTTTGAAGCGAGGTGTTGGCTCTCGGGCCGGCACCTCGCTTTTTTCGTATAAACGGATCGTTCGCTACTGCTGAGAGAGTGGTTGCGGAACATCCGTCGATCGCCGGTGTCGTAAAAATCTGCCGCCCGTGGTTAGTCGTCCCTATGGGTGGAGGAGGATCGTAGGGCTGCTGTGGTCCGCGATGGTCGCAGACGGCAAAAACTCGATCAGAAGAGAGTGGTTCGCGAGAAACGAGTCACGGAATTTCGTGCGCGTTGGCAATCGCCGGTGCGGGTGACTACCATCGACCAAAAGACGCCCGATCATGTGCGTTTCGAAGGTAAAAAACCGAGCGAGCTGCATGGCCTCCCGCGATGTTTTGTGAAGTGCTGCCAAACGCAGCCCGTCATCAACCATTCACACTCTGAAGACTGTTGTTCCGGATACCAAATCGTATGTTTCAGTTCCTGACGTTTGCCGCCGACCTGGATCTCGGTTTCTGGGGACAAACTTATAACAATCACGACCTGGTGGTAATCCTGCTGCTGGTGTTGCTTGAAGGCGTGCTTTCGATCGACAACGCGCTGGTCCTTGGACTGCTGGCGAAGCGAGTTCCCAAGCCGCTGCAAAAACGAGCGCTGACTTACGGACTGGTCGGCGCGTTTGTGTTCCGCGTGATCGCGATTGCCATGGCCAGCTATCTGCTCAAATGGCAAATCGTGAAATTGATCGGCGGCGGATATCTGATTTATATCGCGGTGAAACATCTCTTCTTTGAATCAAAAGAAACCGTCGAAGAAGTCATTGGTGTCGATAAGGAAGGCGAACTGGAACTCCGCATCGCCGAAACAGGCGCTCCGCTGACCTCTGAACAGGAAATGATGGAGATTCGGGAACGTGTGCCCGTGCCGATTCCGGAAGAAGAAATTCGAGCCGGCAAGAGCTTCTGGACGGCGGTTGCCGTTATTGAACTCACCGACATGGCCTTTGCTGTGGACTCGATCCTTGCTGCCATTGCACTTGTTGGAAGTCCGCCGGAAGGGCATCCGGAAGGCGCTCCCAATCCGAAGTTGTGGGTTGTTATTGTCGGAGGATTTCTTGGGCTGGCGTTGATGCGAGTTGCGGCCGCGATGTTCATCCGCGTTCTCGAAAAATTTCCTCGCTTCGAAACCTCAGCCTATCTTTTGGTGATTGTCATTGGATTGAAGCTCCTCGTGGATTGGGGCCTGCCTCAGGTTGGCATTCCAATCAACTTCCACAGCTACAAGACACCGGAATTCTGGATTTTCTGGATCTCGATGCTCGGCTGTCTGGGATTTGGTTTTCTGCCAAAGAAAAGCTTGGCAACGGACGTCGCCGGTTCCTGATCCAGTCCTGCGGTCCGCTCAATCGCTAACAGCAGGTCGCAGACGAATGGATTTCGCAACCTGCCGCGTGAGCTGAGCGCAGCAAATATCGCATACGGACGGCCGTGCTTTTGCCAATTCGACAGCGGCAACGCTAGATGGCCGGGCCATCAAGCCAGTCACATTTGGCTGTTTCGTGAAACAGATCAGGAGCCACACAACATGAAACTGCGACGGCTGCCTGAAGATTTTCAGGTTCACGAATTGACTCACGTCAGACCTGACAGTGGCCCGTTTGCCTTTTATCGACTGACCAAGACGTCCGTGGGAACGCCCGAGGCCATTAATGCGATCGTTGAAAAGTGGAAGGTTCAGCGAAATCGCATCAGCTACGGCGGACTGAAGGACCGGCATGCGGTCACCATTCAGTATCTGACCATTCACAACGGTCCTCGCAAAGCACTGCGACAGAACTCCCTGGAACTGGAATACCTCGGTCAGGTTCGTGCACCGTTTACTCCTGCGGAGATCGAGGGCAATCGCTTTGAACTGATCCTGCGTGACATGACGACAGACGAAGTGGCTCAGGCGGAAGCAGCTGCCGCGCAGGTACAGAAAACTGGCTTGCCGAACTACTTCGACGATCAGCGATTTGGATCGCTCGGCGTTTCCGGAGAATGGATCGGGCGAGCGTGGTGTCTTAGCAACTGGGAACGTGCATTGTGGCTGGCTCTGGCGGATCCGCACGTCAACGACCCGTCGTCAGAGAAGAAACAGAAGCAGCTGCTGCGAGACCTCTGGGGGCAGTGGCCCGAACTTCAGCAGCAACTGGAACGATCGCATCGCCGCAGCATCGTGAACTACATGTCCGATAACGTGAAAGTCGGCAAGGACCCCGATTTTCGCGGTGCACTCGCACGTATCAGCGTTGATCTTCGAGGCCTGTACCTTTCGGCTTTTCAGTCGGCCTTGTGGAATCGTCTGCTGACTCGTTTTCAGGATGCTGTCTGCGACGCTGATTCGCTGCGGCCCTTTGACCTGCTAAGCGGTCGATGTGTGTTTCCGATGGATATCACAGCGGATCAAAGCGCGATGCTGGAATCCACCGACCTGCCCTTGCCCAGCGCACGCATTGAACGGCCGGAAGGCGTGATCGGGGATCTGCTGGACGCTGTTCTACAGGAAGAAAAAATCGAGTTGCGGGAAATTCGCGTCAAGTATCCCCGCGACAGCTTTTTCTCCAAAGGTGTTCGCAAGGCGACTATTCATCCGGCACGACTTACCGCGATGACGGCCGATGATGAGCTGCATCCAAAGCGACACAAGATGCAGCTGTCGTTTGATCTGCCGCGTGGCAGTTATGCCACCATTCTTGTCAAACGCCTGACTGAAATTGTGTGACCCCAGGAAACGTCAGCCGTTTTTCTTTGTCGTTGTTTGCTCTGCAAACAAAACGGGTTGTACGAGTGAAGCCACCATGTTCTTGATCATGAACTGACAGTGCGATTTTCGTTTTCGTTTTTGTGGTCCGAGGGGGCTCGATTCCGTCATCCGTTTTGTTCGCGGAGCGAACAACGACTTTGGCCCAACTCACTCCACGTATACGAACTCGTTCATACTCAGAATTGTCTGACAAAGGTCAACATAAGCCTGACTTAGTGCATCCGCATCACCCGCCGATGCATGCACTTCCTGCTGACGCTTCAAAAACTGCAGGCTGGCCTGAAATTCCGCATCTGACGGCGCTCGACCAAACGCCAGCCGCCATGCATTCTGAATCGCTTTCTCGGAAGAATCCTGCGGCAAACGCTTTGCAAACGCTGTCGCATAATTGCGGCCCTGAGGACTGTTCATGAACATCAGGGCCTGCGGAGCAATCGTCGTCACGGGTCGCTGACCAATGCTGACCAGATGTTCGGGCCAGTCAAACAGCATCATCATCGGAATCAGCTGACTCCGTTTGATGAAGAAGTACACACTGCGTCGAGTCATGTTCTGATCCAGACTGCCCGGCCCGAACTGCGTCAGATCCAGCTTGCCGGACACCGCCAGCATGGAATCCCGTATGGCCTCGGCCTCCAAACGCTGCGGCGTCCGTCGCCACAGCAGCAGATTCTCACGATCAATCTGAGCTCGTGTCTCATCAAACTCACCGGACTGCATGTATGTCTGACTGGTCATGATCAACTTGTGCATTCGCTTCAACGTCCAGCCGTGCTCACTCAAATCGGACGCCAGCCAGTCGAGCAGCTCTGGATGCGATGGACGTTCGCCCGACACACCAAAATCATTCGGCGTACTGACCAGTCCACGTCCGAAGTGATGCTGCCACAAGCGATTGACCATGACACGCGCGGCCAGGCTACCCGCGCCTTCTTTTGCATCTGTCATCCAGTGGGCGAGCGTGGCGCGACGAAAACTGGTACGCGTCCAGCCGTCCGGTGGCTGCACCTGCCAGTCGGAGAAAACTTTGCCCGCCGGTGCCAGCACCTGCAGAAATCCGGCCGGCACAACTTCCTGCTTCTGATGCACATCGCCACGCTTCAGCAAATGAGTCTCGGCATAGAAGTGCGGAAACCCGCGATCGTCGGCATGATGGCTCATGTGCGGCAGACCTTCGCTCGTCATCATGACTTTGGCCATCTGCAGACCAGGCCCGCGGTTTTCCAGATCCAGCACCGCCTGCTTCAGAGCCACCATTTCCGGGTCGCTGCTGGCAAACCACGCCAGTCCGGTTTTCCATTCCTCGGACGATTCATCCACCGCGGAGCTCTCGACCGACTTCCGCAGCACATCCAGAGCATGCACCACCTTGGCATCCGGACCCTGACTGCCCACTTCAGGTGCAGACTGAGTTTTCTCCGTCACCGACAGCCGGAATCGTCCCAGACTGTGGTTCGGGTTCGGATGATTCATGCTGATTCGTATTGTCCAGCGAGCTCCTTCTTTGAACTCGACCGGTGTTTCCAGATCAAACACGGCCGCCTGATCTTTTCCAATCCCTCCTGCATCGACCGCCCAACCGGTCGCCGGATCAGCATCAATCGATGCGGCCACGGATAACGAATCCGTATTCTGCTGATGAGTCGCTCGGGCAGCGATCAGCTTCACCGGTTGCGAGGGCGTATCACCGGATTTTGGATCGGCCGAAAGCGGAGCGACTTCAATCTGCAGGTGACTCAACACAAAATTGCCGTTCCCCGCGCGACCTGGCCCCTTCTGAGGAAGAGAATCGTGAGCCAGTGCTTCCAGCCGAACAGCTCGGATACCGGGCCGATGCGATTCTGCGACGATGGTCAGAACATCCTGTGCAGGAGTTGCCCCAGTTGCCAGCAATGACGAATCGGACAGCGATTCAAACTTTGTCCCGGCAGAAGATTCCACCGACACAATGTGGACGGTCTCCCATGGTCCCTGTGGCTCGGCAGCTGGCGCAGTCGTCAGCCATTGACGAAATGTTCCAGCCAGCTGAGCCTTTTCATACTCAGCCGCCGCCTGCTTCTTTGCGGCCAGCTGGGCATTGAAGTCTGCCTGCCGTTTCAGGTTCTCTTCCGGCGAAAGATTGATGTCTGTTTCGACACGAATCGCCGTGCTGAACGTGGCGGCAATCCGATAATAGTCCCGCGCCGGGATGGGATCAAACTTATGATCGTGACAGCGTGCACATCCGATTGACAGACCCAGAAACGAAACGCCGGTGGTCATGACCATGTCGTCCAGTTCGTCGTAACGAGCCGACTCGAATTCGGTTTCGGTCAACTGAGTCGGAAAAGCACCGGCTCCCAGAAACCCGGTGGCCATCATCGCCAGTGGATTGTCGGGGGCCAGTTCATCGCCGGCCAGTTGCCACTGTACGAACTTGTCATAGGGAAGATCGGAGTTCAGAGCCCGGATCAGGAAGTCGCGATAGTGGTACGCATTGGGTCGATCATAGTCCTGTTCATAACCGTGCGATTCTGCAAAGCGAGCAACATCCATCCAGTGCCTGGCCCAGCGTTCGCCATACTGCGGCGACTCCAGCAGCCCATCAATAAGCTTTGACCAGGCATTCGGATCGGCGTCATTGACGAAGGCGTCGACCTGCTCGGGAGTCGGCGGCAGGCCGAGCAGTCCGAAGTACGCGCGTCGAATCAGGACTCGTCGATCGGCCGTGGGATTGGGGTTCAGATTGACCGCTTCCTGCTTCGCTCGAATGAAACGATCGATTGGCATGCGGGACCAGGCCGTGTCGGCAACCTCTGGTTCGCTCACAGGATGCAGCGGCTGAAACGACCAGAACTTGCGATCGCTGTCTTTGACCTGCATTTCCAGGACAGGCGTCGTCGACTTTTCGACGAGCGGCGAATCATAGGGCGAGCCCAGATTGATCCACGTGCGAATCTGTTCGATCTCTTCGTCTGCCAGCTTCGGCGCTTTGAACGGCATATGCGGCTCGGCCGTGTGCGTAATCAAATCCACAAGCGGGCTGTCGTCTGCAGCATCGGTGACAAAGCCGCTGCTGAGCAGTGCTTCGCGGGACGACAGATCGAAATCGCCTTTCGTGGATTTTCCTCCGTGACAGTCCAGGCAATGTGTGGTCAGCGTGGTTCGAACGGACGCTTTGAACAGCGCGAGCCCCTTCTTGGCGCGTTCCGGATGATCAGGCGGGACAGTCGTCTTTTCATCCGCAGCAGCCGGCTGGATGATTGCGATCAAAATCAAAAGGCGCACTGCAAACAGACCGCAACGCATCGCAGAAACTCCTCGAGGCAGGTTTTACCACCCGCGCAAGGGCAGCGGGCAGTCGGGTGAGATTTCTATGGTACCGGACCCACAATGCAATCCCAAGCAAACGGGTGTCTTCGGTCAGGGTGCAGTCCCGTTTAGTTTTTGAAAAAGGGAAGGCGAGGCTCCTGCCGTGCGGTTCGTTTGCCCATATTATTGGCTCGGCAGGAGCCTCGCCCTCCGGAGAATCAAACTTCCATTCCCTACCAACGAAATTAGCGACTGCTCGCGACTGCTCGCGACTGCTCGCGACGGTAACCGTGCGGAACTTCCGCTGTCCCTTGATCCGTGTCGACCTTACAATCAGAGATCGGCGTAAAAACACGCAACAAGCGAACAAGAACGCATTTATCAGGAGTACCGACGTTGAAGGCCATGTTGTTATCTGAGTACAAGCGGCTGCAGGTGGTGGATTTTGACAAGCCGACGATCGGCCCGAACGATCTGCTGGTTCAGGTCCGTGCCTGTGGAATCTGCGGCAGCGATATCCATGGCTATGATGGCAGCACCGGACGTCGAATTCCGCCGCTCGTCATGGGCCATGAAGCGGCCGGTGTAGTCGCGGAAGTCGGTGCCAATGTTCGCCAGTTCAAACCGGGCGATCATGTCACATTCGACTCAACCGTTTCCTGTGGCGAATGCTATTTCTGTCGTCGCGGCTCCATTAACCTGTGCGACAATCGCATGGTGCTGGGCGTCTCCTGCGGTGAATACCGTCGACATGGAGCCTTCGCAGAATATGTGTCTGTCCCACAGCACATCAGCTATCGTATCTCCGACAGCCTGCCGTTCGAACATGCAGCCATGATCGAAGCGGTCTCCGTCGCCGTGCATGCCGCCAATCGGACACCCGTCACGCTGGGAGACACCGCGGTGGTCGTCGGCAGCGGCATGATCGGGCTGCTCGCCATTCAGGCTATTCGCCTGGCCGGCTGTTCGCAGGTCATCGCCGTGGACCTCGACGCCGGGCGACTTGAGAAAGCCAAACAGCTTGGCGCGGACGTTGGCCTGAAGGGCGATGAAGTGGATGTCGCCGCCGAAGTGCGAAAGCTGACCGGTGGTCGAGGCGCTGATGTGGCTCTGGAAGTTGTCGGTGCCACAGCCACAATCAAGACCGCCATCGATTCGGTTCGGAAGGGCGGGGCCGTCACACTGGTTGGCAACCTGGCTCCGAACGTGAATATGCCGCTGCAGTCCATCGTGACGCGGGAAATTTCGATTTACGGCACGTGTGCGTCGAGCGGCGAATACCCGGCCTGTATCGATCTGCTGGAACGCCAGGCAATTCGCGTCGAGCCGCTGATCACCGCCAAAGCATCATTGGCGCAAGGCCCTGACTGGTTCGCGCGCCTGTACGCCGGCGAACCGGGGGCGATGAAGGTCATTCTGGATCCGACGCTGTGATGATTGCCCAAAGCCGGATCTGCAGTGGCTGAGAATGGCAGTCTGAACGGATGGTTGCGGCCAAAGTAGCCATCACTCTCTGAGTGATGAATGCGATTCCGAACATCGCCGGCATTTTCCCCAATGAAAAGCCCCCTCATCCGGCCTAACGGCCACCTTCTCCCCCGAGGGGGAGAAGGACATGGCAGCGACCTTCGTGACAGTCTCTACTTTTTCTCAGGCATCGGGCGGTGTGGCCACTTTGGGCTGCCGGCCGGATCTTCGCGATGAGGTGCCTTGCCAAGTGCGAAATCGGCTGGCTTCCAGTTCAGCGTCTTATAGTAGTTCGGGTCGTTAATGAAGCCGTAGAAGGTCGGATAAAACGGATCGACATAATCCACGTTCGCCTTCTCTGGCACCTTTCCACCGGTCAGATGAATGGCCGCATTCACAACCAGGCGTCGCAGATCTTCATCAACAAAATCCACGGCAGCTCCGGCTGTAGTACAGAACGAATGGCCTTCGATCCCGTTGGGCGCTTTGTACGTATGCAGCCAGGCAAGGGCCTGCATCGGCTTGTTGCGAGCGTCATCGACCAGCGTCTTTGATTCCGGATCGAGAGTCTCCGTGATCGCACCACGCAGCAGGATGGTGTCCGCATCGGTCAGGTGAGTCACTCCGTAGACATCGCTCGGAGCAAAGATTTCCCCAACTCCCTGAAGAACCGGATTCTTGTCTGCTCCAGGTTCCACCACGCTGCGAGCTCCCTCGACCTTGTGGTTTCCGTGGTGAGACACCCATTGTTCGCCCAGAACTTTCAGACCCCATTCAGCGAAGGAAATTGAGTCGCCGAACTTTTCACCGCCGTTGAAGGCATGAGTCGCCGTTCGCAGGCCGATGACCGGCTTGCCTGCATTCAGAAAGTCAGTGACATGCTTTGCTTCGTCCGCTGACGGCTGACGAAAACGCGTGGCAATGATCATCAGATCGGCTGAGTCCAGCGCCGCGAGTCCTCGCAGGCCCTGCTGGTTGTTGGAGTCAAGATAGTCAGCTCCGTCCGGCCCCATCGCGAAGATCACAGTGCACTTGAAGTTGTATTTCTGGCTCAAAATCTTGCCGAGCATCGGCATGACTTCTTCCGAACGGTACTCTTCGTCCCCGGAAATCAGCACAATGTGCTTTGCCACATCGGCGTGAGCTTTCGGCTCAAACACCAGCGTATCGTCCGCCGAAACTGAACTCGTCAGCAGACTGCTCACAGCCACTGCGGCCATCAGCAGGGTTGTCAGAACAGGAATTCTCATCGAATGTGCCTCGCAAAAACCGTTCACGGCCACTGATCGACCGAAAGTGGGGGGAGTTGAACCACTGAAAGTGTAGCGGTGCCAAAGGGGATCTCAACACCGCTAAAGAAACCGACACATAAAGTTCGACGGGCTCGCCCCGGTAGCAATCATTCGGTAGCGGAACGCGCGAAGCGTTTCGGCACTTGCATGGATAGATCGGCGTGCCGAAAGCCTCCGCGGCTTCCGCTGCAGCACGGTAGACTGTTTCTGCGGACCTAACTGCTGTCGCCGCAGCCATGACGACGACGCAGAACGACGCCACGAAACACAAAGACCTCCGAAGAATTTCTTCGGAGGTCTTTAATGGCGTGCACTCAAGTTAATATCATGCGTATTCGCGAGTCTTCTCGAGACCTGGCAGCGGGATTGGGTATTTGCCTTCCGCGTCGGCCTGGAGTGGAGACTCCGATTCCATCGTCAGCTTGTCGATGTCCGGAGCAAATTCATGCTCGCAGTTCATCATCTGCTCGAGGGTGATTTCCTGACCGGTATGAGCGGCCATGCGACCCATCGAAGTCACGAGGCTGGCCATAGCGCCACGTTCGACTTCGTTGTACTTTTCGTCGTTGCGGATGGCAGCAATCAGATGCTTCCACTCGTCGACGTATGGGTTGTTCTTTTCTGGCTGAGGAAATTCCCAGGCCAGGTTCTTGTCGTCTTCGTTGTGCCCCTTGTAGATGCGCGCACGTGAAGGCCAATGCGACGCTGACGAAATTACCGCCAGGCCCTTGGTGCCATGAGCGTAGCTTGCGAATTCCTGGTGGCAGCCTGGAATTGTTCGGCCGTTCATGAACAGCTTGGTACCGTCTTCGAACGTGTACTCCATCGAGTAATTATCGAAGTTCTGGTCCACATTGTCTCCACGGTAATGACGTCCGCCGTTGGCCTTACATTTGACCGGCCATGCATTCTTGATCCAGCAGGATTCGTCGATGTTGTGAATCAGGAAGTCACTCACCGCACCACCGCTGAGCCACAAAAATGCGTGGAAGCGGCTGATCTGATACAGCAACTCGCTGGCACCTTCAGGCTTTGGACCTGTGGCAGCAGTCCCTGTCGGGCCAGCCATTCGGTACGCACGCAGCATTGTCACATCACCGATTTCGCCATTCTGAACGCGATCGAACAGTTCGCGACGCGCTTCGCAGTGACGGCACATCAGGCCGACAGCCACTTTCAGATTCTTTTCGATGGCTTTGTCATTCAGGGCCAGCATGCGGCGGGTGGTTGGCCCGTCGACAGTCACTGGTTTTTCCATGAAGACGTTCAGGCCTTTTTCAATCGCATAGGTATAGTGAACCCAGCGGAAAGCCGGTGGAGTTGTGAGGATCACAACATCGCCAGGCTTTAGAACGTCCATGGCCTGCTTGTAGCCATCGAACCCAATGAAGCGACGTTCTGGCGGAACATCCAGCTTGCCGCTTGCTCCATATTCCTTATCAAGGTTGCCATGGCTGGCTTCGAGATTTTTCTCGAACACGTCGGCCATCGCCACAATCTTAAGAGGCCCATTATCGACAGACAGTGCATTGCTGGCCGCACCAGTACCGCGACCACCGCAGCCGACGAGCGCGATCTGAATCGTGTCGTCCATTGACGTATACATTCCGGCCGAAGCCGCTTTGCTAAGCGTCGCCGTAGCAGCTGCCACAGCCGCAGAAGTTTTAATGAAGCCTCGACGTGAGGCACCGTTTGAACTTGTCATGCACATCTCCGCGATGAAACAGGTGGGAAGAAGCAACGAAAATGCGGAGGCAGTTTCGCTGGAAGAATCAAGAATCGTCGGAATTCGTCACCGCCGAATTCCTGCAGGGAGACCATTATTGCCTGGAATTCCGCTGAAAGAAAGCAGATAACCGCTCGGAGTTTGTTTCCAGTCAGACAAGGGTGCGTAAGGCACGCAGGCACCAAAATGTGGAGGGTTGGCCTCATTGTCGCTGTGCCCGTCGACGAGACGGAACTTCCGCTCGGGGTCAGGCACTTCAAACTTCAATCGAAGGCTGGTTGGATACTTTGTGTTTGGGCCCCTTGTTCGATTGAAGTTTGAAGTGCCTGACCCCTTGTGTTTCCTCGTGGACAATGGAACATTGTTACTGACATTCATCCCCTGTGACTTTCGTGTCGGACCTGATCATATGATCTTCAGAGCGTTGCTCCTGCTGGTGATGCTGACGTCTTCGCTGGTCGTCGCAGAGGATAACATCCAGTCCGTTCAATCTGATGGGCCTTCCTTTCGCAATGAAGTGATGGCTGTACTGTCGAAGGCGGGATGCAGCCTGGGGACTTGTCATGGGAATCAGAATGGCAAGGGCGGCCTGAAGATTTCATTGCGAGGTCAGGATCCCGAGCAGGATTTTGTCACGCTGACGCGACAACTGGCAGGACGCCGGACTAATGTGCTGAATCCGGATGACAGCCTGCTGCTCCAAAAACCGGCAATGCAGGTCCCTCATGAAGGTGGGCGTCGGTTTTCACCAGACTCAACCGAATACCAGCTGCTGCGAAACTGGATCGCAGCTGGCCTGCCGACCGATAGCGATCAAACGCCGCTGCTGAAACAACTGATCGTGACGCCGCCCACAACGCCGCGGTCCCACCGCTTTTGTATTCCGCATCATCCGGATGAGCGCCGAAGCAGATGATGTTCAGCTTTCCATCCGCCGCTGGTTCCTCGCAGACACCATTCCCGGACGTCAGCAGCAGGGCCGTGACCAGAAAAAGCCCCGATCCGATCAATCGCCGTCGCAGCATGTTCATACGCGTGATCCCCCAAAATGACCAAAGTCGTTGTTCGTTCCACGAACAAAACGGGTTATGGAGTGCAGGTTGTTTAGCGATCACGCTGGCGAAAAGAAAGGGTCGTGCAAGGACAGTCGTGCAAAGTCGGTATGAACCCACGAGTTGAGCTCGGGGGCGGGACAAACACGTTTGGCTGGCCGCATCACACCAGTTCGCGCATCACTTTGCCGCCGTCTTCCACAAGGTACTGCGGGCGGCCGTTGTTGTCGGCGATGGTCATCTGATCGGTCGTGATCCCAAGATGATGGAACAGAGTCGCATAGACATCCCCGAACGTCACCGGTCGAGCGATCGCTTCACCGGCGATGCGGTCTGTGGCACCGATCACCTGACCGTGACGCATTCCGCCACCGGCCATCAAGGCACAATTCACCTGAGGCCAATGATCGCGTCCGACGATGTCGCTGATTTTCGGTGTCCGACCAAACTCACCCCACACAATCACCGCACAGTCATCGGCCAGGCCGCGCTGATGCAGGTCTTCCACAAGTGCGCTCACGCACTGGTCGAAGACTGGAAAGTCTTCCTGTTCACGCACAAAGATGGAATTGTCGGGGCGACCTTCTGCGTTCTTGCCGCCATGCCAGTCCCATTTGCTGTAGTTCAGAGTCACGACGCGGACGCCAGCTTCGATCAGCCGGCGAGCCACCAGCAGACTCTGAGGAACTCGCGGTGCACCGTTGTAATCGATCGAGATCTTTGGATCACCCGTGCCGTAGCGTTCGACGACTTTGGGATCTTCTTTGGAGAGGTCGAGTGCTTCAGCCAGCTTTGAAGAGGTCAGCAGACCCATCGCCTGTTCGGTGAATGTGTCCATGCCGACCATGGTCATGGTGGCATCCATGTCACGGCGAAGCTGATCCACACTTCGCAGCAGCGATTTGCGATCTGAAAGGCGATCAAGCGATACACCATTTAGAACCATGTCCTCTTTGGTTGGTCCCATCGGACGAAACGGCGCGTGGGATGTGCCGAGGAATCCTGGACCCGGTTCGTTGTATGGTCCGTGCGTGCAGGGATAACAAAGGCTGACGAACGGCGGGGCAGTGGGGGTCGCGGTGCCCAGTACATTGGAAACCATCGATCCAAACTGAGGCCAGCCGCCGGACGGTTTTGGCTTCTTCGGGTCACGGCCATTAAAGACCTGGACAGCGTCATGATCGGCCTGATTGCCGACCAGCGAACGAATGATCGTCAGCTTGTCGCCCATCGTGGCAAGTCTTGGAAACGCTTCACAGATGTCCATTCCCGGGACATTGGTGGCGATCGGTCTCCACGGGCCAGCAAATTCCCTGGGAGCTTCCGGCTTCAGGTCGAACATGTCCTGATGCGGAGGACCGCCGACCAGATAGATCATGATCACCGATTTGGGATTCTTCTTAATCCCGGCCGCACTTTCCGCTCGCAGCAGCGAAGGCAGAGTCCATCCGCCGGCGGTTCCCATGGCGGCCAGCGTGCCGATGTTCAACAGGCTTCTGCGTGAAAAACCATCGCAAAAACGGCCACTTCGGTCTTTTAGCCCGTTGAGTTTCAGCATCTGGTAATGCTCCGGTGAGATAATAACGGCAGGTAGCGACAGCCTGAAGACGGCTTCGTGTGAACGTGGGGATGCTCTTGCTAACACGGAATGACATCAGAATCCAGACCAGAGCCACGGAAACTTGCAGATTCAATCCCGACAAAAGTCCCCACTTCCGCGATTTCCGGATACGTTCTTGGAGCGAATTGTCCGGGATGCCTACAATGAACGGCTGTCCGTGGAACAGATCCAAAGCCTCCCGCACTGTCAGGACTCGCTCCAAGGTGTTGTTTTCGTCACGGATTCAGCTTTCTTGTTTAGCAACTTAAACATCAATTCAATTCAATCCAAACCCGCGGGCACGAGCCAAAACGATTACATAATGACGATCGACTGGGAAGCATTTACCAATCACACGCTGACAACGGCCGAAGTCCGGCTGCTCGGCATGGTGGATGTTCCGTCGGTGCTGGCTCTGCAAAAGCTGATGGTGCATGAAGTGCGGCAGCAAAGTCGAACGAACGCCGCCATTCTGATCTGCGAACATCCGCCCACGGTCACCGTGGGAGAAGGGGCAACGCTGCTGGAGCTGCCTTCGTCGCCTCGTGAACTTGAATCCAAGCTGATTGCCGTTCATAAACTGCGTCGCGATGGCCACGCCATTCTGCATCAGCCCGGACAACTGGCCGCGTATGTTGTCGTCTCACTGCCCGAATGCAGTATGGACGAAAGCGAATATCGAGCCTGTCTGCAGCGAGCTGTCGTGCAGACCTGTGAAGAAGTTCAGGTCGTGGCCTCTTTTTCTCCGGACGATCCCACCGCAGTCTCCGGGCGACACGGTGTGGTGGCGGAAATTGGCATTCATGTGGAACACGAAGTCACCAGCTTTGGAGTGTTCCTGAATGTGAGCTCACGGCTGGATGAAGCTCGCGAAATCGGCCGCGGCCTGCTTGGGCAGAGAGTTTCTTCCCTGAACGCAGAGCGAGTCCGGCCGACGCAAATGCCTCAGGTTCGCGCGGCATTAATTCAGCATCTCTGTGAACAATTGGGCTATCCTGATTATCATCTGCACACTGGCCATCCATTTTTAGCACGAACACGGACCGTAATTCATGACAAGTTTGCCAATCCTCAATCAGTCGACGAATGAATCGCCAGCGACTGACGACGTTCTGGCCGGGGTGAATATCATCGCCGGTGGGCCTGTGCGTCGATTGCCGCGATGGCTGAAGCGCCCGCTTCCACAGCCCGGGATGGCGTACACCAACAACGTGATTTCCGACCTGAAACTGGAAACCGTCTGCGAAAGCGCGAAGTGCCCCAATCGAACGGAATGTTGGTCTCAGAAGACCGCCACGTTCATGATCGGCGGCAACGTGTGTACTCGCCCGTGCGGCTTCTGTTCGGTACCAAAAGGCAAAACCGAACGTCTGGAACTGGATGAACCTGAACGAGTCGCCGAAGCGGCCGCTCGCCTGGGTCTGCAGTATGTGGTCATCACCTCGGTGACTCGCGACGACCTGAAAGACGGCGGCGCGGAACACTGGTACCGCACCGTCCTGGCCGTACGAGAAAAAACGGGCGCTCAGGTGGAAGTGCTGGTTCCCGACTTTCTTGGCAATCGGGCGGCGATCAGTCGAGTCATCGAAGCGCGGCCGGATGTGTTCAATCACAACACCGAAACCGTGCCTCGACTGTATCATCGAGTCCGTCGTAACGCCGACTATCAGCGGACGCTCGATCTGCTGAAGCAGGTCAAGGACGAAGCTCCCGACATGCCAACAAAGAGCGGCCTCATGCTGGGGCTCGGGGAAACTCGTGACGAACTAATGGACGTGTTTGCCGATCTGCGAGCCGTCCACTGTGACATGCTGACGCTGGGACAATATCTGCAGCCGACTCCCGATCATCTGCCTGTGGAACGCTATGTGACACCGGAAGAGTTCGACGAGATCGGCGAGCTGGCTCGCAAGCTGGGCTTCGGCATGGTCGCCAGCGGCCCCTTCGTCCGCAGCAGTTATCACGCCGGCGAAATGGCCGAACAGCTGGTCTGAAATCCGCCCATCCCGCCACCGCCGCACTTCCGGTGGCGGGCGTTATCTATGCATGGGCGACCAGAAATCACGCGATGCATGTTACAGGCACCGTCGAACATGCTGGGCAAGTGTCATCCATTGTTTCCGAGCCGATCTGTCGGACCTATCTGGCCCAATCAGGCAGCGGCGCCTCGAAGTGGAGTTCCTTCCGGTCGGCAGCTCGGAAGCCGATCGATTCGGCGTGCAGGCACATCGGTGGTTCGGATGGTGACAGCGTGTGGTTGCTGCCGAGTTGGTGATTGGGCAAATAGGCCGGATCACCGACGATCGGAAATCCCAGATGCCACAAGTGAACTCGAATCTGGTTAGTCCGGCCAGTAAGCGGAAACGCGCGAACAAGTGACGTGCCGTCGTCCAGCCGCTGAAGCACTTCAAATGATGTGCTTGCTTCATCGCCGTCTGGATCAATCAGACGAACTCCACCCTGCTCGGCTTCACGCCCGAGCGGCGCGTGACAGGCAAACTTTTCTTCCGCCGGATGACCGTGAACTTTCGCGACATACGTCTTTTCGACAAGACGATTTTCGAACTGCTTCTGAACGATTGAAGACACTCGTTTTCGTTTGCACAGCACCATCACGCCAGAGGTATTCGCATCCAGCCGATGGACAACATGCGGGCGGCAGGGAAACCAGACGATGTTCAGGATGTTCCGCAGCGTGTTGCGATTGAAACGACCGGACGCATGAACCGGAAGCGGAGCCGGCTTGGCCAGAATGATGAATTCGTCATCTTCGTGCAGCACACGAATATCGGCCGACACATCGGGTTCAACGGACATCGGTTCCAACTGATCAAACCGTTCGCCTTCACGAACAGGTCGATCAGGGGATAAAGGCAGAGACTCGGGCACCCACTTTGATCGACGTCGACGACGCACAGGTGCTGTCGGCACGATGTTGGATTCGGCAATGCGCCGCAACCACTCTTCGCGTTCGATCTGAGGATGCAGATCGGTAAGGAATTCAATCAGCGTCATCCCAGCGCATCGCAAAGGCACATTCAATGGCCGACGATTCAGACATGGCTGGCTTCCCGGCAACGGAGTTGTCACTGCCTTGATGTGCTGATGACGCGACTCAATCAATTCGGCCATCGTCTGCGCGGCTTCGCGATAACAGGCCGGACACGATTTGCCGGCCACGTATTCAGCAAGCTGCTGTTGTTCAGTCGTCACCACGGCCTGGCAGATGTAGCACTGCGTGGTCGGAGTTTCCTGAAGTGATGGATCCACGGCGACTCGCTGATCGAACACGAAACATTCACCGTGGTAATGATCGCCACCGACTTCTTCGAAGTACTTGAGAATTCCGCCATCCAGCTGATACACGTTGCGATATCCGGCCATCTCCATGAACGGCCCGGCTTTCTCACAACGGATTCCGCCCGTGCAGAACATCACGATCGGCTCGTCTTTAAGTTCCTCGGGCAGGCGAGCGACTCCATCGGGAAATTCGCGGAAGTGATCGAGCCCCATTTTGATGGCATTGTCGAACGTGCCGAGGTCGTATTCGTAATCGTTGCGAGTATCCAGCAGGTGAACTTTTCGACCTTCGTCCAGCCACTTCTTCAGTTCGCGCGCAGGAAGTTTGGGCGACGTCTTCTGAGCCGGCACGACACCCTCGATACCGAAGGCGATGATTTCCTTTTTGACCTTCACCAGCATGCGATTAAACGGCTGATATTCGTTCGCACTTTCCTTGGGCTGCAAATCGGCGAACGCGGGGTCAGACCGCAGGTAGTCCACAAACTGATGGATGGCGTCCGGCGGTCCGGCCACGAACAGATTGATGCCTTCGTGGCTGAGCAGAACGGTTCCCTTCAGATTCAGTTCCACCGCGCGCCGTCGAATCGTTGTCCGCCGTTCGTCCAGATTGTCCAGCGGAACAAATTTGTAGCACGAAATATTGACGATGGGCACTGGAGCCGCAGCAGGAGTCGTCGACGGTGTGGCAGCTGTCATAGTAAAGGAACCGCAAAGAATTCAAACGGTTTGACGGAACAAAATCATTTCGTCAGGAAGCAGTCCGACAGTATAACGTTCAGGACAGTTGGTTTCCTGTGCAATCAGGATCCTCCCACCGACGAACAGTAAAACCCATGGAATGCGACACAGACGCACGGTGTTGTGCGTTTCGGGAATGCTGGAGTCTTGTTCTGAAGTGCGATCACCGCTAGTGTTCCGTTCTCACAGTTCAACAGGCTTCGCATTCTTGGCGAGCCGATTTTTTTGACGTTGCCCAATTCGAAAGTTGCGGATGAGCCAGGACAAGCAGGTCTTTGAATTTGAGCAGGCCGGGAACGTGCTGGTTGTGATCGCTCATGGCCCGTTCATGGAGTTTCGGGACAATGACATTCGCAACGCATACAACGAAGCGTATCGACTGCTGAATGAGCCCGAGACAAAGCATCTGCTGGTCGATTTTTCTTTGCTGGAGTATTTTGGATCAACGTTTGTTGGCATCCTGATTCGTCTGGCCAAAAAGGCCCGCGCCAACAAAGGAGAAGCGGTGTTGTGTCACCTGTCCGACAACATGAGAGACATGTTGAAGACACTGATGATTCTGGAGAACGCAAAAACCGATTTTTACTGGGTTCCGTATCCGACTCGAGAAGCTGCACTCGCAGCACTCGCGGCCAAAGACGCTGCCAGTTGAACGGGCTATCCCGTGGTGTTGTTTTTCGGCAACATGGGGGATCGACGGGTTAATCCGCCTGGTGGATCATGTTTCGGGAAATCCCAGTCTGGTTCAGTGGGTCTTGACGTCCGGCTGACGGCGGTTGTCGCAGTGAGTGTCACAATCAGAGAAGCACGTTGCAGATGTCTCTGGACACCGCTGCTTCCATCGGGACTCTCTCGAAGACTGACCGCGACCTATGATCCACCGAACACTTGCTCGATTGTGTCGCCTGTTTGCCACTTCTGCGTCCGCCACACGCAAGCGTGCAGGACAGCACAATGTCCAGACCGAACTTCTTGAAGTGCGGCAACTTCTGGCCGCCTCAGGCCTGCAGGCTTTCCATCGATCGGGCCAGACATTCATTACATGGAATGAAGATGGCAAGGTGACCGGTGAAAAATACAACGTCTATCGGTCAGCGTCTCCAATCACGTCGGCCAATCTGTCGACCGCCGAAAAGCTGACCAGCAAATGGGGCCCGCTGGACGACAATACGTCAGTTCATACGCGTGTGGCTCCCGGCAGCGGGGTACCGGCCAATTTCGTGATACAGGATCTGGGTGCGCCGTTGTCCGGTGAGAAAGGTCTGTTCGTCTACACCACGCCGACCGGAAAATCGGGTGCATGGTACTACGCTGTTACTCAGGTCACCGCGGGTGTTGAAAGTTTGACGGTCAGCAGCGGATCCAGTTCGCTGAGCACGGCCGTTGCAGAAGTTGTCGCCACACCGAGTCCGGTGCTGACAGTCTCCAATGCGTCCGGCAAAGGACGAATCTACACGCAGTACATGGACTACGCGAAATGGAACCCGACGTTTCAGGGTTACGCTTACAACTACTCCGTAGCATTGCCGGATGCGTATGATCCAAATGTTGCATGGCCGATCAAGCTGATGCCGCATGCTTATGGCGAACGATTTCGAATGGAGCAATCCGCGGAATACGGCTGGCCATCAATTGAAGTTTTCGTGGATGATTCCGGCGGCGGCGCCCCGGGAATGCGATACCAGACATGGTGGTATGGATTTGCGGCCGATCACAATTATCTGACCGGCGGAGCAATACCGTCCACGGGTCGCGTGGAGAACTTCACCGAGCAGCGAGTTTTGAAAGCGATCGATGAAGTCGCTGCCAACTTCAATGTAGACAAACTGCGAATTCATTCGCAGGGGCATTCGATGGGAGCTTCCGGATCCTTGTCACTGGGCATGCGTTATGCCGACGTTTTTTCCGGGATCTTTGCCAGTGAACCCATGACAAACTATGCCACGAGCCCGGGATTTCAGGAAAACTTCTCGGTCCTGTGGGGACCGCAGACCTCCAATTTGCCGATCGTCAGCAACGGAGCGCATGCGGCACCGCTGAAAAAGTATGATGGTCTGGGCGTTTACAACTGGATGAATCACGATGAGCAACTGGTAAACCGTCGTGGCGAGCCGATGGCATTTCTGATGGTCGGTCATGGAAAAGCCGACGACGTAATTGACTGGGCGACTCAGGGACGTCCGTTTATCGCAGCTCTGAATGCGAGCAATGTCGGATTCACAGCGGAACAGAGATATGGCTGGGATCACAACTGGATGAGCTTTAATTTCTCGCTGGACTCCATGTTTAGTCCGACCGATGGCGGTCTGAGCGCCTGGGCCTATCCGAGCAATGTGAGTTTCCCCGGGATCAGCAATGCGACCGGTTCGGGTCCCCTGGTTCCGGGTCTCACAGGCACCGACTTCTATAACATGGCATTTGAATGGTCTGTGCCGTGGAATCAGTTTCACACAAATATTGTGGACACCACGACGACCTACGAGATTTCTCTGCGATCGTCCACAGTCGCGCAGACCGCCGATGTGACTCCTCAGCGAACTCAGGCGTTCAGACCGGCGATTGGCACCACTGTCACCTGGAAAAATGTGAACAACGCGACAGGCGCGATCGTGCAGTCGGGAACGACGACGATCGACGCTGATGGTCTCGCGACTCTGCGTGCAATCAGCATTGGCACGGGGACCGGAAATCGACTGATTCTGACAACCGAACAGCCTGTGACGACACTGCCTGTATTGACAGCGCCATCAGCCACATCGGTGAGCATGAAACCGCTGATTTCCTGGGAGGGCGTTTCAAATGCAGTTTCATACGACCTGATGGTACGGAACATCAGCACAGGATTGAATGTGGTCCTGCGACAGACCGTGACTGCACTCGAGTATACTCCGACCGACGCGATGGGAATTGGCCGCTATCGAGTCAATGTTCGGGCACGCTCTGCAAACGGAGTCTATTCAGCATGGTCGGCGGTCCGAGATTTCCGAATCACTACGGCACCGGTGATTGAAGCAGTGCCTGCCGTGGTTTCCTCCAGTTCACCGGTGATCAGCTGGAATTCGCTGCCGGGTGCAGTGAAGTATGAACTGAGGTTAAACAACCTGACCACCGGTGTCACAGGCGTCCTGGTTCAAAACAGTATCCCGACAAATTCGTATCAGATCTCCAGCAATCTGGGACTGGGATCGTACCAGGTTCTGGTGCGAGGCATTGACGCTGCCGGACTTGCCGGACAGTGGTCGACAGCGCGACGATTCACGTCCGCATCCCCAGTGCAGCTCACTCCCTCCAGCGCAGCGACGTTTAACGCTCAGCCCATTCTGGCGTGGTCTCCGCTGCCAGGGGCCGTTCGTTATGAGCTTGTGCTTCGCGATCGAGCGACGAATAGTGACATCTCTCGGGTCTCCGATCTGACAGGCACTACCTGGACACCTGAAAGCCCGCTCGCCAATGGTGACTATCGATGGTGGGTTCGAGGTTTCACGGCCGCAGGAAGCGCGGGCAGCTGGAGCGTTTCTCAAGACTTCACCACAGGTGGTAAACCCACGCTTCTGAACGTTCCCGCCACTACAGCTGATCGAACTCCCACATTCACATGGACTGCGGTCCAGGGAGCCGCGCGGTACGAGATCTGGATTGCCAAAGCCGACGTCAACGTTGTCGTGTTGAATGTCATCAACATCACGACGAATAGTTTCACTCCGAGCAGTGACCTGCTGCCTCAGGGTTATCGCGTCTGGGTCCGAGCAATCAGCACGACTGGAACCGCAAGTGCCTGGAGTTCTTCTGTTACCTTCACGGTTACGGATTTGGACTCGGGATCCCCGTTAAGCCCTGCCGCGACTGAACTGCTGATTGCCATGTTGCCATGGGAGACCAACAGTCTGTTCAATGCACCAGGCAATCAGAGTCCGTCGACGGAACCCACTGCCCCAGCGTCCTTCGAGCAGGAGTATGTTGCTGAGAACGTTGGTGTCACTGCTTCACAGACAACCAATGATCATGAAGTCGATATCGACCGCGTGATGACAGAATGGTTGATCTACGGATGATCTACAGATGATTCACCACAGGCGGACACGGCCTGTGGTAAATCCATCTCTGGTGCAGTTCGGTTATGAAACCGTCTTCATGGGCAGCGTGACGAGAAATTCCGTGCCGTGTGGCGTGGATCGAACCAGTTCAATTTCGCCACCCAGAGTTTGGCGAGTCAGCTGGCGGCACACGAAAAGTCCAAGGCCCGTCCCGTGGTCTTTAGTGGTGAAATAGGGCTGGAAGATCTGCTGCTGGGCTTCTGCGCTGATACCATGCCCTTCGTCGCGCACTCGAATTCCAATTCGGTCGAGCTGGCCTCGGGAGGCGGCGATTCGTTCGGTGCTGATTTCCACCGTAGCGCCCTCGTTCGTGGCATCCAGGGCATTCAGAATCAGATTGAGCATGACCTGCACCAGCTGATCGTAGATCGTACGGATGTGTGGCACTTCGGACGAGAACCTGGTGGTGGCCGTCTTTCCTTTCCAGCGTTTGTAGTACTTCGCGATATTCAATGCGTCGTTGATTGCCGCATGCACATCGACAGTGGACTCCTGCTGATTCGTGGGCCGGCTGAAACTTGTGAGTTCCCGCAATGTGCGTTGAATTCGTGTCAGCTGGCCATCGACCATGTCGAGCCGTTCTTTGACATAGTCGTCGGAGTTCTTGCGGCTCAGCATCTGCACGATTGAACTGATCGACGCCAGAGGATTGCCAACTTCATGCGCGATCCCGGCCGCCAACAATCCAAAAGCCGCCTGCTTTTCCTGCTGCACCAGCATCGCCTGCGATTCCTGCAGTTCTTTCGTGCGCGTGGCGATGCGCCGTTCCAGCAGCTGTTGATTGGACTGCAGTTGTTCATTCAGAAGTGCCAGTCGCTGACCGGCCGATTTCAACAGCCCCGTCAGTGCAATGATGGCCCAGGCCGCCCAGCCCAGGAAGATGAGCGTAAGGATGACGGTTACGATGTTGGATTCGTCGGGCGAAAGTTCATAGTACCCCGACTTCACGAATTCGCTGACGGTTGCAGGCTCATTCGCCGCCTGTTGTTCGGCGGGATCGCCGGCATTCTGCGCCGCATACAGTCCGAGGACGATGTAACTGATGGAATGCAGGCCAAATGTCGCGAACGTCAGCGAAGGCGAATGACGGATCGCGCACACCAGCAATGACAGAAAGTAATAGAAGCGAAACGGACTGCTGACACCCGCATCAAAGTGACACAGGAGCCCAATAAACAGAGCCTCCATCAGCGAAATGCCAATTCGATAATTGGCCAGAAGCACCTTGCCCTTACGGCTTGCGATCGTATCCAGCAGCGCATAGAACGCGCCGAGGGTCAGCATCGCATTCAGCTCTGGTCTACCGGCTGAACGCTGGACGAGGTTGACATACAGGTAGCCAATACACAATCCGAACCAGCGAATCCGAACCGTGATGGATTCGGCTTCTGATTCGCGACCCACGGGGTCAAACAGGCGTCCGGCTGCGGCTGCCGTAAACGCTGCTGGCAGGCGCATAATGCCTGAAGGCGTGTCAGGAGGAAGTCGTCGTCCTGGACCATCTGCCTTGCCGGAACTCATCGGTGTTTCCCTGGAATCGTGGGCACAAAAATGTTGAAAACCAGCAGGAAGTGCCTGAAGGATTTCGGACTGCGGAAGACGTAACGCGCGTGAACGCTGTCTCCGCCCGGACTTTTACCCGTTCTGCAATTGTTTCGAAACCCACCGTCCCATCGTCCGATACTCCCGCTTACGCAGTTTTCATTCTTCGGTTTCTCGGGAGCTCCGGAACGGTTGTCGAAATGGCAAGTGTTCCTTCATCTTCTGTGAACCTGGCGGCTTTGATGGAGCGGAGCTGATGAGTAGAGCGGTCAATGTTCTGGCACTCGTACGTGACGGCCAAAGATACGTGTTCATGTACGACGATAACAGCGTTGAAACCGTGCTTTCCAGTCTCGCTGCATTTGCGAGCGACCCTGAACTCGATTTCACATGGTACGATGCGGCCATGTTGTCACAACGCGTAAGGCAATTGCAGGCTGACGAGGAAGAAGCTCAAACAGAAGACTTTCCGTCATTCTTTTGAGGTTGCTCTATGTCCATGCCGTCAGCAATTCAGGCTTTTCTGAATTACCTTCGTATCGAACGCAACGCGTCCGATCTGACGGTCAAATCCTACGCGGATGATCTGGCACATATCTCGGAGTTCTTTCAGGAACAGACAGGATCTCTGCCTGAACCTCGCCAGATTGAAGTGGCTATCCTGCGATCCTATGTGTCGTATCTGCACGAATGTGGTTACGCAAGAACGACCGTCGCACGTCGCCTTGCCTGTCTCAGAAGCTTCTTTCGATACTGCAATCGCGAGGGCATTTGCGAAACAAACCCTGCAAAGCCGCTGCGAACTCCTCGAGCCGGTCGGAAGCTGCCCCATTTTTTGACAACCGATCAGGTCGGCGCACTGCTGATCGCTCCCCCGGCCAATTTACCGGCCGGACTGCGGGACCGAGCGATTCTGGAAACGATGTATTCCGCCGGGCTGCGAGTGTCCGAACTTGTGGGCCTGAGCGTTTCGGACTGGGATCGTTCAGCCGGTATTCTGCGAGTTATGGGCAAGGGCCGCAAAGAACGTTTGGCACCGGTCGGCAGCTACGCGACGAAGGCTTTGGATCATTGGATGACCGTGCGTGAGCCGGATCCGAAAGCTCCTGAGAAACAGCGAGCGGCCATATTTCTCAATCGCTTCGGACGTCGCCTGACGACTCGCAGCATCGGGCGAATGCTCGAAACCCATATCCAGACCGCCGGATTGACTCAGCAGACTACTCCGCACACTTTGCGTCACAGTTTTGCGACTCACCTGCTGGATGGCGGTGCCGACCTCCGCAGTGTCCAGGAACTGTTGGGCCATAAAAGCCTGACGACAACGCAGATCTACACCCACGTCAGTACACGTCGGCTTCGGGAAACGTACGAAAAAGCACACCCGCACGCCGCGCAGAACCGAGCTTCCTGATTTCAGGAGCCTTGTGCCGCGGAATTCAGCTTCAGTCAGGATTTCCGATCGCCAGGGCCGATTCGATATGGTACAACTCAGCCTCGCTTTCAAAGGCAGCCTGTGCCATCCCACGAGGGTTCCCGCAGAATCTCGTGATAGCCGGTCAGGATGACCGCGATAGAAATCCAATCAGGGAAGACAAGGATGTCCGAACCTTCGATCTTATCAATGCATGAATCCAGTGTGCCTGTCACGCACGGATCGTTGCTTCAGTTTTCGGATGACCCTATCGGCTGCATGAAGCGCCTGCATCGCGAACATGGCGACGTGGCCGTGCTGGCAGATGGTGATCAGCGGCTGGCCTTTGTGTTTTCGCCCGAATACAACCGGCTGGTGCTGTCCGACACGCAGTCGTTTGAGTCTCGTTTTTTTGCTGTTCGTGGTAACCGCAAGTCTGCCCAGCGACGCGTGACCGCCGGGCTGCTCAGCCAGAACGGTCCTGAACATCGCGATGGGCGACGCATGCTCAAGGAAGTCTTCGCGAAAAAAGTTCTGCCCGCGTATCACCAGACCATCTGCAAGCTGTCCGGTGAACTGACGGATTCGTGGCAGGCCGGCAATGACTGTGACCTGAACGCCGAAATGGTTCAGTTCATGTTGCGCATGACCAGTGCCCTGCTCTTCGGTCTGGACGATGCCGAGTTTGCAATGAGGCTCGGGCATCTCATCGACCGCTGGGCGCATCGCAATCATGAAATCGGCATGGGCGCTCTGGTGTCCGCTCCTCAGTTTGCTGAAGGCTATGATGACCTGCTGTCCCAGGCCGAAGAGCTGGAACAGACGGTCCGAGAAATGTTTTCACGTCACCGCAGCGCTGAACATCAGCAGGTCAATATTTTGAGCCTGCTGTTTCAGTCGCAGCAATCCGAACAGCATCTGACCGATGATCAGCTGACCGGTCATGCCACCCTGCTGTTTGCCGCCGCACATCTGACGACCGCCCACACGTTCAGCTGGACCCTGTTTCTACTGTCGCAGCATCCTCAGGTGCTGGCGAAGCTTCAGGAAGAACTGGCGACCCACGTGGCAGCCGACATTCCAACGCTTGAAGAGCTGGAGCGTTTGCCGTTTCTCGATGGCGTGATCAAGGAAAGCATGCGAGTGCTGCCGGCTTCGTCCTACTCACAGCGTATTGCGGTCGAGCCGACGTCCATCGGGCCCGTGCGAGTGAACCCTGGAACGCCTGTCATCTTCAGCCAATACATCACACACCATCGTTCGGATTTGTATGAAAATCCGGACCAGTTCATTCCCGAACGCTGGGCGACTATTACACCGTCGGCTTACGCTTATCTGCCGTTCGGAGCGGGCCCGCGCATGTGTATCGGAGCACCGTTGGCGATGGTCGAAATTCGCACGGCTCTAACCATTATGCTCAAACGATTCAACTTCCAGATTCAGCCAATGAGCACCGTGAACGGGCATGTGATCTCCACGATGCTCGGCCCGACATCGTCAATTAAAGCGAAGCTGCTGGCTGCCACTGAGATGCCGCATTCAGTGCCGGTACTCGGTTCAATTCACAACCTGGTGGAACTGCCAAATGCCGCGAGGCCGATGGCAATTCCACGAGCGGCGTAGTTCATCACCAAGTTGAGTCCCGTTATCGTACCGCTAGTGTTTGTCAACGCTTGTGTTTGGGGTACGACGGACTTCCAGTTCGTCGAATGAAGCTGACATCGATCGTGTGGAAGTCCGTCGTACACATACAGCTCAACCCCAACTTTAGAGGTTGACGACGCACTTGGCCTGATTTGGCGTTCTGCCGCGATCTTCCTGGCCGCACACGAAGCGTCAGGTTTTCTCGGACTGAAGATGATAGCGGCGGCCGAGCAGAAAATAGACGGATGCCCAGAGACCACCAAACACAATGGCACCCAGCTGCGACGCGGCAGTCAGCACAATCGCAGCCAGAAGAAACAGCCCACTCAGGACATAGCAGCCACCCCACAGCTGGCCGCCCAGCACCATCAGAATCACACTGCTGACAAGGCTCATCAGGGGATAAACTGTCAGCGGATAATCTGTCGGATCACTGCGCGCAATTCGAACCATGATCTCTGCGACGAGATACGTCAGGATGTATCCGATCCAGAGGCTCCAGATGGTCCGCTCAACCGGGTTCTTTGGGGTCAGAATACCGCCTCTCGCGCGCCAGATGATGGCCAGAAGCAGACCGTACTTTCCAGCGTTGAGGACAGTTGACTGTGTGGCCGTGAGAGAACCAAACTGGAGAACCAGGTGGGCGACCAGAACGAGTGTCCCGATCAGATACAAAACCTGGCTCCAGCCCTGCAGAAACTCAGTATTTCGAGATCGGGCAATGACGCGTCCGATATAGCCAACCAGGTTGATCGAGGTTGCAGATACGGACTCACCTCTGGAAAACCGTTCCAGATCATCCCGAAGCTGCAATGCCGTGGCATAGCGATCCAGCGGATTCTTCTCCAGGCACTTCAGGACGATACTCTCAAGGTCCGGGTGAACGGCAGGATTCAGCAGGCGGGGCGGTGCCGGGACGTCGTGGATGACCTGTTGCAGCGTGACCATTGTCGAGTTCGCTCGAAACGGTGGCCTTCCCGTGAGCATGCAATAAAGCACAGCTCCAATCGAATAGACGTCGCTTCCCGCGCCGACTTCATTATTCCGGCCCGCCGCCTGTTCGGGTGACATGTAGCCAGGAGTGCCAAAAATCTGGCCGTCGGCTGTCAGCCGAGTTTCATTGTCATCCTGGCAGCGGGACAGTCCAAAGTCGGAAACATGCGGGCAGCCGTCCTGGTCGATGAGAATATTGGCGGGCTTCAGATCGCGATGGATCACCCCTTTTTCGTGGGCATAGTGCACCGCTTCAGCGATTCGAATTCCCAGACAAGCTCCCTCTTTTCCGCTGAAAAGATCCTGCTCAATTCGCCGTCCAAGATCTGATCCTTCCACAAGAGCCATTGCGAACCAGGTCCGCCCAGTCAGCTCACCGGGGCGATCCACCACACCGACATCGTACACGGGTACGATCCCCGGATGATTCAGCCGCGCGGCTGCATCTGCCTCGCGGCGAAATCGTCGTTGAGCATCCTCGCTCGCAAGAGACCCGGCCAGCAACATCTTGACAGCGGCGATTCTGCGCAGCCTCTTATGTCTGGCCCGGAAAACAACGCCCATTCCGCCCCGATCAATCTCCTCCAGAAGTTCATACTCTCCTACGGTCTGCAATATGTCACCAGACGATAAAAAGTTCGCATCGCAGGCGGAATCTGACAGGACGGTTTCCTCCGAACAGTCAGACTCCGATGTCGACTTTTTCCGAAACTGCTGATCCATCATAACGAAGTCCAGAATCTCCTGCCGCAGCAGTGGGTTCTGTGCAATCAGGGACTCCACATCACCAGCGGCTCCCTGTTCAGCCAGTGCCAGGTACTGGGCAAGAAGGTCCTCAAGATCTGGTAGAGGCTGTTGTTCGTGATCACCCGTTGCGTTTGTCATGACAGTTTCTTTCCGCTTGCCTGTTCACGCAGCGTGGCCAGACCTCGCTGAAGCAGACCGGCGACTGCGGCAGGCGACTTGTCCAGAATTTCTGCCAGTTGTTTCAGAGGGATTTCCTGCCAGTAGTGCAGAATCACAGCATCTCGCTGCGCTTCCGGGAGCTGTTCCACAAGTTCAGCAATGCTGCGGGCGAGTTCTTCCTTTTCAATCATTGCCGAGGGAGACGGAATCGCCGCCATGAATGCATTGGCCAGAAAGACAGACGATTGATCAAGTCGCTGCTGAATGGCCTGTTCTTTAAAGATGTCGCGACGATCGCGATGCTGGTCACGAATGGTATGCGAGATGACGCCAGCAACAATACTTCGCAGCCATGCCATCAGCTCGCCATCACTGGAACCTCGAAAGTCGCCAGCCGCCGCATGAGCCTGAAGCAGTGACTGCTGGACGATGTCCGAGGGATCCATTCTGCTTCGAAGGTGATTCGGCAACTGCGTGCGCGCCAGAAACTGCAGATACCTTCGATACTTCTCAAAGTGTTCCTGGGTAATTTTCAACGGTTGCTGCCTGAGTGCTGCGATGGGGATGGATCGTCCCATCGTAACCAAAGTTTTCAGGAATGTTGATGAACTCTGAGTCTGCCAGTCCACTGGCTGTCTTCAGGAACAGTCCCGAAATAAAGTGGTGTTTAGCGCTCGAGCGGGCAAACCAATGGTGTGCCTGCGTTCGCATTTGCTCACTTGTCACACCCTACAAAATACGGAACTTATTGCGAGAGTCATCCTGACATAACCGGAACGTCTGCCGGGTTCAGTTCACTGTGCCGCTGTTCGGTGTTTCAGATTTCGTGCCTCCCGCTGCATAAAGAAGAAGGTCGTCAGCAACGACCAGATGCAGATTAAGGCCAGAACGAAAAGAAAAGTGCTCCATCCCTGATGCTGAGCAATTCCTCCCCCGAAGTAATAGAACGCGGCTGTTGCGGCAAATCCGATCGCATCCAGAATGGCGACCAGAAAGCCAGAATGAGGCCCGCCGAAATCGATCGAGAAGACACTGGCCGGGATGTAATAACACGGGGACAGGCAAAGCCCGAATAAAAACAGCAGTGCCAGAGCGGCCAGCATGGCTGTGGACCCGGTCAGTTGCCACTGAGGCAACGCAGCAAAAGTTAACAGGCAACACGTGGCCGTCAGCAGCAGAGCAGCCATCACCCAGGCCATCGTTTTTCGATCCAGCCGGTCGAACACAAAGCCGCCTGCCAAAACGGAAATCAGACTTCCAAGCGGAAACGCCGACGCTGCACGAGACGCCTGTGCGGTATCCAGTCCCAGTGTGTCCTGCATATACATGGGCACGACCAGCAGAAAATCCCAGAGAATGGTCAGTCCCATCAGACTGCCGGCGATCAGCCAGAACCGCAGACTGCAAAAAAATCGAGGGAGTGCCTGGAGTAGTGTCATGCCGTCAAATGGGTGAGCCCGTCTGGTGTCAGTGAATTGTTCAAGGTCTTCGTTATCGAGTCCGGGACTCGGAATGGTGCCTGACGGCCGATCCTTCATCGCGAAGGCATAGAAGATCGCAATCAGCACACCGGCTGCCGCGGCTGCCCACAACATACCGCGCCATGAAATCCAGGTGAGCAGCGTTCCCAGAAGAAAGGTCGCCGTTAACGTCCCCACGCGTGAGCTGGTGGACAGGATGCCCCAGACTCGCCCGTATTGCTTTGGGTGAACCCAGTTCACAACAATCTTTGTCATCGAAGGCCAGCCAGCAGCCTGAGCCATCAGAGTCACAAAGAATGTTGCCTGGAACATTACCAATGTCGACGACAAGGAGAACAGCCAGACAAACAACGATGCCACAAACAACGCGACCGTGAAGGTGCGTTTGCCGCCAAACTTATCCGCCGCCCAGCCGCAAAGGAATTTTCCCAGCAGAGCCCCGCAAGTCCCGGCCGCCAGCACTTTTCCCCACGACTCCAGGTCGATTCCCAGAGACTCATCGGCGCGGATCGAAGTTCCGGCCACTGTGGGAATCATTCGCAGGACCATGGAGACCGCGTAGCCGATGTACATGGTGCCGATGGTCTTCGTCTGCTGCTGTCGATACTGCGATACGGAACTGTTCATGTCTGGAATCCAGAGAAGTGAGTCAGAGCGAATGACGAGGATGACACCGAGATGAATTCACGCCACCGTTCGGTATCTCAGACCGGTAACGAGCTGTCTGGGGGAGTTGCTTTTTTAATGTCGTACATGACACACTCACTACGGTTTTTTTCCAGCAGCGACTTCAATGCACACTCAATGGCCGCCATCAGAGGATCACTTTTTGCGCTTCGATCACGCTTCGGACAAACTTCAATGGGATCACCCACCTGAATGATGGCCTTCATCGGGCCATGAGGAGTCTCATCTCCGTTCAGATGCTCATTGAATCGTTCGACGGTCTCGAGAATACGATCGACTGTGGGGTGTGTGATGACATATCGTGACGGATAAAGGCTGAGTGACTGGGCAAAGCTAGCGGCGGTCAGTTGCCGCCAGCGTCGTTCCATCTCGTCAGATGTCAGTTGCCCGTCGATCATGGCAGGCAAAATGGCTCGCCGAATTTCTTTGACTCTCAGAATCGCAGTGCCCGCTTTCGGGCCGCCGCACCATTCTGATTCCAGCGGGACAAGAATATGGTTGATCAGTCGATCCAGCCGCTCGTCGAGCGTGCCGGTTTGAGACTGTCCCAGATATTCCTGTTCCTTCAGGGAAAGCAGAGCATTGCCAACCCGGTAAATTCGCTGAACAAGACATTGTCCCTTTTGAGGCTGCCATGACAGACGTCGCTCAATATTGTCCAGCATTGCACCGGCCGTCGCCTCAATATCACCCGTGTAGACGTATCGGATGGCCACAGGCACTGTGTAGACCTTTTCCGCTGCGGGGCGGTTGGCGGCATCCGCCGATTTTTCGAGCTTTGCAGCGGCGGAACGAGCAATAAATGAAACGCCTTCCTGCAGAACATTCAGATGATCGTTGGCATGGCTTAACGCGCCCTCGGGAAACAGCACCAGCGGACGATCACCCTGCACAAGGATGTCGATCCCCTTCTGAATGGCGACCCGGTCAACCCCTTCCCGGTATACGCTGAATGCTCCGAGACGTCGCAGCACCCATGCGAGCAAACGATTGCCCCGAAACAGGTGAGCACTTGCCATGACATAGAAAGGCTGCTGAAGGCTGCTGGCAAGACTTTGAAGGACGACCGCGTCTGACATTCGGCAATGGTTTGGGGCCAGCAACACCCGGTGTCCGGATTTCTGAAGTTCCTTCACGATCTCCCCGCCGCGCACTTCAATGTGGGTGATGCCGTGCTTTCTTTTCAAATATCGAGGTGTCAGCCGGCCCAGCAATCGCGGCCAGAACCGGCCTTCATGGGGTGGTATAAATTGATACTTGGAATCGGCAACAAGTAATGATGTCATGAGAGCTCTTCCGAATTCTTAAGCCAGCTTTGTGTCTCGGTGATGCTCAGCCAACGCACCGCCACTGCAGGGGAAGAGCCCGTTCCACTGAACTCGCATCGCAGTGTTTCGATCTTTTTTTGAAATTGCCAAAACGGCCTGAAAAGGCGGTTAAAACCTGTTTTGTGTTCCAAGAACACGCCCCCGTTCCGGCTGAGATGCCGGTTTTTCTGCCGCGCAAACAAAAAGGCCGGAGCGGCCAAACGCCTGCTCCGGCCTACGAAGATTCCAGCGCGCCGCTCTATGGACGAACGGTGATCAGCTGGTCGGCCGGTTCTTCTGTCAGCAGAAGGCTTCGGAAGTGATACTCCTGCGGCTGGGCGTTGCTGTGGAGTTGCAGACCGATGGCACAGGGCTGGAGCATTTCGGGTCTGTCGGTGAAGTCGAAGATCTCCTTGCCGTTGGCGGCGAACCGGATGCGATCGCCGAGGACGAGGATTTCGATCTGATTCCATTCGCCCTTCTTTTCGACTTCGTTCCCTGGTCCGCCGGGGACGACGCGGTTGCGACGATGCGCGTCCCAGATACCCCAGTCGTGACAGAACATCAGCAGCGGGCCTTTGAAGCCAAACGTGTTGTCACCAGCATCGGTGAACTGTTCGCCCAGGGCAGCGACGGCCGAGTGCATCGTCGAATGCTTGTCGCTCATCGTCTGCTTCACTTCGAACAGCATCCGGAAGTTACGATACTGATTTGCCGTGAACAGATACGTACTGCTTTCGACTTTGTCGTCGTTCGCGCCGCGGATCATGCCGTTGACAACCGACCAGCGTGATTCGTCTCCAGCCCAGCCGCTCAGGTCTTTCCCGTTAAACAGATGCTCCACTTTCTCCGACTTCGAAATCTGTGATTCGAGAGCCAGGGGTTCGGTGAAATCCGTTTCCGGCATCGCAAGGTTCAGTTCCTTAATCCACGTGTTGCGATAGCGGACGTCGTGACCTTCGCACTGCAGCTTGATGCCGCCCGGTGTATCGGTGATGCCTTTGCCGTCGTCGTTGCCGCCATCGATTCCCGAATTCGGACCGCCCCAGACCTGGTTGACATCGAAATTCGTGTGAACTTTCTGTCCGTTCAAATACATTGTCACGCGTGCTTTTTCTGATCGCTGACCGTCTTTGAAACGGGCCGCGCGAAAGACAACATCGTAGGAGTTCCAGCTGCCTCGACCATTGTACGCGTAGTACGGGGATTCTGTTTCGTTGATGATGGCCGCCATGCCATGAGGCGTGTTGTCACCGTCCAGCACCTGAATTTCGTGACGGTTCTGCAGATAGACTCCGCTGTTTCCGCCCGGGTTCATGATCAGCAGTTCGATGTGCAGTCGAAAGTCTCGGTATTCTTTCTTCGTCACAATGTCGGCCGCTCCGAATCGGCCGCCTGCGGCCGCCGGATCATCGGTCATCACAGCTGTGCCTCCATCCACGGGATCGTCCACGATCTTCCACTTGATGGGCATCGCAGATTTGAAGCCCGGGCCTTCCCAGTACTTCCATTTCTGATCCAGCATTTCGCGGGAGCCATCCAGCAACATTTCTGCGCCTTCAATCGGCTTTGCACCAACGCCAACACCCGCTGTGGCGGTGTTGGGAACGGCGGTCAGAAGGAGCAGGATCACAGCGAGCGGGTAAAGTCGTGGCATTGTCTTAACTCTGTTCCAGGGATCAGGGGGCAGGATGGAGGAGCGTCGATTCTGGTGAGAATGCTGATGGACTGCAAATCAGACGTGTTGTTGCTGAGTTTAGACGAGCGAATCCGATTGCCTTCCATCGCCCATTTCTATTGCGAGCAATCTTGCATTCAGCGAATGCAGTCAGCAAGGCGCAGCAAAAAACGGCTGAAGCTTCCCGAAGGAGGCTCCGCCGTTTTCATGTTTTCTGGACTGGAGAACCAGTCAGATTACTTCTTTGCCTTGGCAGCTGGCTTCTTTGCAACTGGGGCTTTGGTGGCCTTAGCGGCGCCGGTCTTTGCCTTTGTTGACTTTGCTGCAGTTGCTGGCTTGGCGGCACCAGTCTTTGCTTTGGTGGACTTTGCTGCAGCTGGGGCTGGCTTAGCAGCGGCTGTCTTTGCCTTTGTTGACTTTGCTGCAGTTGTCTTTGCTGGGGTGCTCTTTGCGGCCATAACCAATTTCCTCCGTGAGGATTCTGTGACACCGATAAAATTTGCAGGATGTTCGCCGGTGTCAGGCACGAACAACCGCGAGTACTTCAGGTTGCGGTGGGGCCGAATGGACTCACCTGTGACAACCTGCTTGGGGTTATAAGGAACCTTCGTTGAATGCGTCAAGTGGAAATCCTTTTACCTCAGCATGTTCCCAACAAGCAGTTATCATTACTTCTGCAACATGCAGACCGCAAGCATCCATCTTTTGAGTCCTCATGATGATGGTGAAGCTCATCGAACGGTCACCTGCCATACGATCCAGCCCATCAAAATTGATCGGACCGACCAAAGCGTTGTGCGAATCCAGTTCGTCAGCACCAGTCTTTTCCAGGCTTGTGGATTGAATGCTTTTTCAAGCTGATGATGCAGTGGTACTTGAATCAGGAACGTCGAAGCCCAAAGCAGGAACGTCAGAATTGCGCCGACCAACAGTTCTGACTCCACGGTCGCAATCGGGCGAAAGGTCAGCCAACCGGAGGTCACAAGTTCGCCTGTCATCAGTGGCAGAACGACGGGCGAGATGCGGCGGCAATGACTGGCTTCATACGCGGGAAAGTCGTCCGGCGGAACGAGCGACATCAAAGGATAGTTGACCATCTGAATCAACCAGATCAGACCGGTCATTGCAAAGGTGAAGAACACGCAGGTGAGGAGAATTAGGTTCATCAGAAGTCTACCGGCAAGAAATTTGGCGTTCATTTTCCGCAGTCACCAACGGCCTGCGGCGTCCATCGACCACATTTTAGACACCTGATCCAATTTAACCCGCCACCGGACTGCCGTTCATCGGCAACCTGATCTTGCATGCGATTCTGGCTGACACAATTCTGACAAGTTCGTTTTTCCTGAGAAAAAGCGGCCAAAACGGTCGGAAACCCGGACTTGTCAGGCACGCCGCGAAACAGCGTGGAAATTTGCGGGAACAGTGTCCTCATCCGGGGCGTCAGGAGGCTCGCGGGTTTAAAAAAATCGTGGAGCCCCGCCTGTTGGAGTTGGATGTTGGATTTACTGGATGTTGGATTTCACGGTCGCCGGAAGTCTCCCTGCATAAGCTCAGGGGACTCATCTGGCCGGTAAGTTGCCAATAGGATATTTTTCAGTTTGCGATCTCAATCGCGGATTGTTCATTTCAGCTAAGGTGTGTGTCATGCGCAACGCGCTTCTGTGTCTTGTGTCGGTGGTGGTTTTAAGCTCGGCAGGTTTGATGGCAACAACGATGCAACAACCACCGGCTGACAAAAGAGCCCAGGCCAGGAAACTATTGGAAGAGAACAACTTCAACGACGCTCTGCAGCTGTATCGCGAGTTGGCGGTGGACTCGGAGAACACCGGCAAAGCTGTGCCCGAAGATCTGGGCTTCGCGATTGCCTGTCTCAATAATCTGGGGCTCGTCCATGAAGCCGATGAACTGATCGAAGTGTCCATCGAAGCCCACAAAACCGACTTCCGGCTGCTGGCTCGTGCCGCCGCTGCCTATGCGGGTGAAATTGAATCGGGTGGCTTTGTCATCGCTGGCAAGTTTGAACGTGGTGGACATCGCGGCGGCGGCCAGTGGGCCAGCGTGGCGGCACGGGATCGAGTTCGGTCGTTGCAACTGGTGTTGCAGGCCATCGCACTGGCAGAGAAAGATGACAACGCCACGGCGGTTGAACGAGCCGATCTGTGGCAGACCATTTCTAATCAGATCAGCAGTCCGCGTCATGGTGAAGCCTGGAAGCTTCAGGATCTGACGGATCTCGCGACTCTGCCGGATTTTGAAATCTCCGACGGAGGAATGCCGTACAATGGCCGCGGTGGACGCGGCATGGGTCGTGGTATCTGGCCTCCCGGCAACACCAGCAAGGGAGCGCCGGTCGATAAAGATGGCAATCCTGTCTTCCAGCACATGCCCGAATCCTGGGAAACGGCAAAGTCTGACGGCGAACGCTGGCGATGGGCGATGGCTCAGGTCGTGAAGCATCTTGAAGACCGACGCAGCCAGATCGATCTGGACTGGGCCGGCTTTCTGCAGTCACAGTTTGGCGTGGGAGCCTCTGCCGTGGGCGGGCCTCCAGTGATTCAGATCACGGCGAAGGAGGAAGATGCGGACGCAGCAAAGCCGCAGGACGCCACGACATGGAAAGCTCATGAACTGCCGGATTCTGAAACGATTGCCAAACTGACAACTGGCGTCAAACGATTTGCGTTGCCGGATGAATTCAATCATGTCGCGATTTTCAAAGCCGTGATTGCACGGGATGGCAGCGAAAAGAGGCAGGCTCTGGAATCGCTGATCGGCGAACGTATGAATCGCCATCAGTACGCGCAAGCGGCCGAGTTGCTTCGCGAAGTTCTGAAGCTGGCCGCGGAAGGCGATGACAAAAAGAATGTTCAGGCACGCATCGATCAGATCATTAACAACTGGCTGCAGATTGAAACCGTAGCCGTGCAGCCCGCTGGCAAAGGTGCGACTTTTGAAATTCGATATCGAAACGGCAAACGCGCCACCTTTGAAGCTCGACCCGTACGCATCGAAGAGCTGCTGACTGATGTCCGCAAATACATCGAAAGCAAACCAAAGCAGCTCGACGGTGCAATGCTCCAGGTCGACAACATTGGCTGGTCGCTGATTCGCAGCAATGAAGGCAAGTATCTCGATCAGCCAGTCGCCACATGGGAACTGGATCTTAAGCCGCCCGGCAATCATTTCGACGCAACGCAGACGGTCACAACGCCGCTTCAGCGAGCCGGCGCTTACTGGGTCACGGCAAAAATGAGCGACGGTAATGAATCCCGCGTTGTCGTGTGGGTTGCTGACACGGCGATCAGCCGCAAACGAGTGGAAGAAGGCACGCTGTACTTTGTAGCCGACGCCGTCACCGGAGCCCCGATTGCTCGAGCGGACCTGGAATTCTTCGGATGGCGACAGGAATATCGTCAGAATAACAACCACGAAATCTTCACCAACCGTTTTGCCGATCGAACTGATGCGGATGGTCTCAGTACGCCTGATCCCAAAGATCTGGTTCCTCAGAATCAGTGGATCGTGATTGCTCGCACAAAGGAAGGTCGACTGGCCTATGACGGCTTCATGGGTGTGTGGAATCCCGAAAAACTGCAGCCGCTGGACTACAGCCCGCTCAAGGTTTATTCGATTACTGATCGCCCAGTGTACCGACCGGGCCATGCGGTCAAGTTTCGCTTGTGGACTCGCAAGCCCCGCTTTGATGCAGACGACAACAGTTATGCGGACAAGAACTGCTGGGTTCAGATCCGCAATCCCAAGGGAGACATTGTCTACGAAGTGGAAGCGAAGACGGATCGCTGGGCTGGCGTTGATGGCGAATGGACTCTGCCCGCCGATGCGACTCTGGGAAGCTACCAGATCGGAATCGCCGAAGAGCAGATGGTTCAGATCACCGTGGAAGAGAACGGCGTTCCGAAACTTTCCACGCAGGCACAGCGTCACTTGATCGGCGGTGGTTCATTTGTCGTTGAAGAATACCGCAAGCCGGAATACGAAGTCAAAATCGAAGCTCCCGACAAACCGGTGAAGCTTGGCGAAAAGATCCAGGCGAAGATTATTGCGAAGTACTACTTCGGAGCACCGGTCACAGAAGCGAAGGTGCACTACAAAGTCGAACGCACAAAGAAGGATAGCCGCTGGTATCCGGTCGCTCGCTGGGACTGGTTGTATTCACCGGGTTACTGGTGGTTTGCGCCCGATTATCAGTGGTACCCAGGGTTCTCACGATGGGGCTGCTTCGGCCCGATTCGGCCATGGTGGAACTGGAGCCCTGATCCTCCGGAAGTCGTGGCTGAAGGAGATGCTCAGATCGGCGAAGACGGCACGTTCCTGGTCGACATCGACACGGCCGCCGCGCTCGCATCACACAGTGACAGCGATCACAACTACAACATCACGGCCGAAGTTGTCGACAAGTCTCGCCGCACGATCATCGGCAACGGAACCGTGCTGGTGGCTCGTGATGCGTTCAAGGTGTTCACGTGGACCGAGCGAGGCCACTATCAAACTGGCGACACCGTTAACGTCGGCTTCCAGGCTCGCACGCCGGATGACAAACCGGTCAAAGGCAGCGGCAAGCTGACGCTGTTCTCGGTCAAGTATGAGAACGACAAGCCGGTAGAGCACGAAGTGCAGTCATGGGACGTCGCGACAAAAGACGACGGTTCCGGGACCCTGAAGATGACGGTTCCCGATGCAGGCCAGTTCCGCATCAGCGTGAAAATTACTGACAGCGAAGGCCACGAAATGGAAGGCGGCTATGTGCTGTTCGTCCGAGGCCCCGCGGACAACGGCGGCGGTTATCGCTTCAATGACCTGGAACTCATCACTGAAAAACAGGAATATGCACCGGGGGAAAAGGTGCGTCTGCAGATCAACACGAACAAACCAGACAGCACAGTGCTGCTGTTTGTGCGACCGATGAATGGGCTGTGTGCCAAACCAATCGTGCTTCGCATGAAAGGCAAGAGCACCGTGCATGAGATCTCGATCGAACGCACCGACATGCCGAACATCTTTGTTGAAGCGATTACGATTGCCGACGGTGAGATCCACAGCGAAATGCGGGAGATCGTGGTTCCTCCTGAACAGCGAATTGCCAACGTCGAAGTGCTGCCGTCAGCGACGAAGTATCGACCGGGCGAAGAAGCGACTGTGAAGCTGAAGCTGACCGATCTGGAAGGCAAGCCGTTCGTTGGCAACACCGTTCTGTCTGTGTATGACGCCAGCCTGGAATACATCGCAGCCAGCAGTATCCCGGAGATTCGCAGCTTCTTCTGGAACGTCCGTCGTCAGCATCATGCCAGTATTTTGTCGACGCTGCATCGCATATCCGCACCTGCGTATCGCGACAATGAAGTCACGATGCAGATGCTGTTTGGGAATGATCCGTCGATGGGTGGAGGATACGGCTACGGAATGATGGGTCGCATGGGCGGCGGCGGAATGAGCAATGCTCGAGGCGGTATGAACTTTCGAAGCCATACAATGATGAGCGAAGGGGCGATGATGGCTCCTGCGGCTGCGATGGAGATGGATGCCGCGTCACCGATGGCGCTCGGCATGATGGCCAAGAGTGCTGCGGCTCCCGGTGCACCACCAGCTGGTGGTGGAGCCGAAGTCGCGCCGACACTGCGTTCCAACTTTGCCGACACGGCCTACTGGGTTGCATCCAGCGTCGCCGATGAAAACGGTATCGTCGAAGTGAAGTTTAAGGTTCCCGACAACCTGACCACGTGGAAAATCAAAGCCTGGACCATGGGCGATGGCACACGAGTCGGCTCGGGCACTTCAGATATCATCAGCAGCAAGGACCTGATCATCCGGCCTCAGACGCCTCGCTTCTTCACCGAACGCGATCAGATCGTGCTGTCTGCTGTGGTGCACAATTATCTGGCCTCCGAGAAATCTGTCAAAGTCGTCGTCGAGAATGAAGGCGGACATTTGAAGCTGCTCGATGAAGTGGAACGAACGGTGACGATCGCGGCTGGCGGCGAAACTCGCATCAACTGGACGGTCGATGTCGTAGCATCAGGCCTGACCACGATTCGTATGAAGGCACTGACGGACGAAGAATCCGACGCCGTCGAAATAAAGGTACCTGTGCAGGTACATGGCATGCTAAAAACGGAAAGCTTCACCGGCGTGATTCGTCCGAATGGCAAGAATGCGATTGTCGAAGTGAAAGTTCCCGAGGAACGCATTCCGGCTCAGTCACGTTTGGAAATTCGTTACAGCCCAAGCCTTGCTGGAGCGATGGTGGATTCGCTGCCCTACCTGCTGCAGTATCCTTATGGCTGCACCGAACAGACGCTCAATCGTTTTCTTCCAGCCGTGTTGACTCAACGCACGCTGCAAAAGATGGGAGTGAATCTGGCGGACGTGAAGCAGCAGCGAACGAACCTCAATGCGGCTCAAACGTATCGCGGCAAGTATCCGGCTCACTGGGGCGAAAAACCGCAGGTGCAGACTCGCGATATCCGTGAATTGCCTGCCGGGTTCGGCCAGGGTAGCAGCACGCTCGCCAAATGGATTCAGGAAAACATCGACAAGGATATGAAGGTTCTGAAAGGCCGATCAAAGGACTTCAATCCGGTCTTCGATGATATCGAAATGAATCGCATCGTGGCGGAAGGCGTGAAGGCTCTCACCGAAATGCAACTCAGCGATGGCGGCTGGGGTTGGTTCTCCGGTTATGGCGAACACACATCGCCTCATCTGACAGCACAGGTAGTTCACGGCCTGACGGTTGCCCAACAAAACGATGTGGCCATTCTTCCGGATGTGCTGCAGCGCGGCGTCGAGTGGCTGAAAGGTCACCAGGCGAATGAACTGACAAAGCTCCGCGAAGGCGACAAGCATCGGGAGAACCCGAAGTACGATGGCAAGGTCGATTACAAAATGCAGGCCGACAACCTGGACGCTTTTGTCGCCATGGTGTTGTCAGAACACGACCTCAACGATCCCGCCATGACAGACTATCTGTACAGAGATCGCGGCGACCTGACGGTTTACGGCCTGTCACTCACGGGTCTCGTGCTGCATCGGGAGGGCGAGGCTCCTGCCGAGCCGCAACGCAACGCCATCGAACGTCGTGACATGGTGATGAAGAATATCGAACAATTCCTCGAACAGGACGAGGAGAATCAAACCGCCTGGTTGCGTCTGCCCGAGAACAGTTGGTGGTACTGGTACGGCAGCGACAACGAAGCGATGGCCGTCTATTTGAAGCTGCTCGTCGCCGTTCGACCAAACGACGAAATCGCATCACGGTTGGTCAAGTACCTGTTGAATAATCGTAAGCACGGCACGTACTGGAACAGCACTCGCGACACAGCGATGGTGGTCGAATCCATGGCCGATTACATCAAAGCGACCGGCGAAGATCAGCCCGATATGACGGTCGAAATTCTCGTCGATGGCGAAGTGCAGAAGTCCGTCAGGATCAACGGGGATAACCTCTTCAGCTTCGACAACGTGCTGCTGATCGAAGGCGATGCCGTGACCACTGGAAATCACAAGATCGAAGTCCGCCGCACAGGCAAAGGCCCGGTTTACTTCAGTGCGTATCTGACCAACTTCACGAAGGAAGACAACATCACCGCCGCGGGACTCGAAGTGAAGGTGGCTCGCAAGTTCTATCGTCTGGAACGTGACGACAAGCAGGTCAGCGTGCAGGGTGATCGAGGCCAGGTGGTGTCACAGCAGGTCGCGAAATACAAACGCATCCTGCTGGAAGACCTGACCGAAGTCACCAGTGGCGATTTGATCGAAGTGGAAATGATCATCGACAGCAAAAATGATTACGAATACCTGCTGCTTGAGGACCATAAGCCGAGCGGCTTCGAACCCGACGACCAGCGCAGCGGCTACATCTTCGAAGGCCTGACCGCCTATCGTGAACTCCGCGACGATCGAGTCAGCTTCTTCCTGACATCGCTCGCCCGCGGCCAGCACAGCATCAGCTACCGCCTCCGCGCCGAAACGCCCGGCAAGATGTCTGCACTGCCCGCAACGATCGAAGGGATGTACTCGCCGGAACTCGTTGGCAACAGCGATGAGTTCAAGTTGAGGGTGATTGATCGGGAGTGAGAAGGACAACTTTAGAGCGAGCGGCAGAAACGAATTTACCGAACCCAATCGGCTTGAGCCTGAGGCGATCGCCGATTTCTTGCTGTTGATTCGGCTAGCGCCTCAGGCTCAACGGATACTTTTAAGCTCATCTAAGAGCATGACGAATGACGACCTCTGCGTTCTCTCAGATGCGTCATCGCTCGGGAAATCGTATCCAGCACATGATCCAGCCGCACGCCGATATCCTGAACCAGGAACCGCAGGACGAAGTAACCGTGTTCCTGCAGTAAGGCATCTTTGCGGCGGTCGCGGCGGTAGGCGTCTTCGTTGGCGAAGTGCTGACCGCCGTCCAGTTCGATTACCAGTCGAGTTTCTTCGTCCAGCAGATCGACTTCCATCTTTCCCCAGCCATCAAAAGCGATGGGCAGCTCAGCATTCAATCGAAACCGCCCGGTTGTTTCAGTGAGCGTCTCCAGTCGTCGAAACAAGAATGCCTCACTGGCACTGCGAGCACGCTGGATACCTTCGGCTTCCGGCTCCACTTTGCGCGCTGCATGCACGAAGAGTCTTGCCAGAGGTTCATCCACACCATCGCGCACCAGTCGCCGAATACTCGCTGCGAATTCGTTCTTCCATTGAGGATCAATGGGCAAAGGAACTTCCGACGGCCAGCCGGGGACCGCACTTCCGGGCAAAAGCACGGTGTAGCCGACAGCCTCGTATCCCTGACATCGACGATCAAACATACGAGACAGCATGGGCACGTTCAGGTCGGCGTAGTCGTACACACGCACTTCTGTTTTGCCATCGTGCAGCCGATGCAGACGGCCAACATACTGGGCAATCGTGCCGCGCCACGAAACAGGCAGCGTCAGAAATAACGTATCCAGCCGCGAATCGTCAAACCCTTCACCGATGTAGCGTCCCGTTGCCAACAACACGCGTGGTTCGCACTTAGGGATCGCCACGAGGTGTTCGTGGGTTTCTCTCGATTCTTTGGCACTCGTTCCTCCATGCAATACAACGATGTGCGAGACATGTGGCTTCAGCAAGGCTTCGAGTGCTATCAGATGTTCTTTACGTTCCGTCAGAACAAGTGGCGAACGACCTTCCTTCAGGCACTGCACAACGTCGTCACAGATGATGCGGTTTCGGTCGTTGTCTGCGGTGAGTTCTCGATACAGACCCTGAAACTGCAACCGCATATCCGGATCTGCTTCCGCGATCGGCCGAAACGAAGTGGGCCGCACAAATACGGAGTGACGAAAGGGCCGAGCCACCGCTTCGGACTTTGCGTCTACCGTATACCGCACCGGTCCACACTGCATAAAAATGATGGGATGGTGCCCGTCTTTGCGATTCACAGTCGCCGACAACCCTGTCACGAATCGGGCCTTCGCCCGGCGGGCTACCAGCTCGAAGCTCTGAGCCGACAGATGGTGGCATTCATCGACAATGATGTGCCCATAATCCGCGATGCAATCATCAACGACACCCTTCCGCACGAGACTCTGAATAATGGCCACATCGATTCGACCGGTTGACTTCTTTCGTCCTCCACCAATACGACCAATTTCCTTCTCAGTTACGTCCAGAAACGTGGACAGACGTTCGACCCATTGATCCAGCAACTGCCGCCGATGGACCAACACAAGAGAATTCACTCCACGAGCTGCGATCAGCCACGCCGCGACGACCGTCTTGCCGAAGGCCGTGGTCGCCGACAGAACACCGGTCTCGTGCTGCAGCAATTCATCGACGGCCTTTTGCTGTCCCGGCCGCAGTTCGCCCTGAAATGTCACGTTGAGCGGTGATCCCGTGACACGCTCGTCCCGAATGTCGATCCCGATCTTCAGGTCGCTCAGCAGAGTCTGAACATCGTCGAAGCAGCCGCGTGGCAGACCGATATGCTGCGAATGATCTTCCGCGCAGGCGATGATCCGAGGCTTGTCGTATGTCGGCAATCGCATCGACTGAGCCTTATAGAACTCCGGATTCTGAAATGCCGCCGTGCGTACCAACCGATTCCGCAGTTCCGGCGGAAGTGACGACTTCGCGATGTAGATTTGATCGCCCAGAGTCAGCGTCACACGTTTCGGCAATGTTCCATGGATCGCCGGTTCGCGCGGCATTCGCGAAGGAGCAGCCAGCCACGGTTCTTCCTCGCCATCATCCGGCATAGCGATGCGAACGTTGACAATTCGCCCTCGCCGACCGGCATCCTGCACGATGTCCTCCACCGCCGATCGCGACATGCGTCGAATGGACGACAGGTATTCCCATTGATCCGGATACGGCGTTCCGTGTTCATCCAGAAATTCGCTGTTACCCTCGGCACGTGGCTGCTTCTGCAGCGGCAACGCAATCAGATTGCCGAATCCGCCGCGCGGCAGCGTATCCTGATTGGGAAAGAAGCGATCATATGAATCCAGTCCGATGTCCGGCCGGCGTTCCATCGTTTCCGTCAGCATATGCGATCCCAGTCGACGTGCGATGGTCGCCGGAATCGCTTCAGCGAAGAAGATCCAGACATGTCCGCCATTGCCCGACCGTGATCGTTCCAACGCTGCTGGCAAGTTCAGGCGACGGCACGTTTCCAGCACGGCAGTTGTGTCCTGCTGCCAGTGTGTCTTGTCGAAATCCATCGCCAGAAAGAAACAGGTCTCATCGAGCAGCATCGGATACACGCCAGCGGTAAAATCACCGCCATTACTGTCCTGCCCGGAAAGATGCCAGCGAATAACGTCATTTGTCACTGGAAGAAACTGCCGATGCTGACAGGTCGCGCACTTCACTCGAGGCTTTTCACAAATGCCTCGCACCCACTCGTTTCCACAGGCAGGGGAATAACCGGACTTCCCGGTTGTCCGACTTTCAAAGCGTCTGGGATAAACGTCCTCTCGACCACGAAACAGCGAGCGAAACAACGTAATCTTGGCTTGCGGCGGAGAGCGATGATGAACTGTGCTGTTGGATGGGTTCAAGATGACGCTCCGCCAGTTAGGATCTGAGGATACGGACACTTGCCTACGAGCGATCCGATGACGATTGAACCCACTTCAGCTCTTCAGCGTTCAAAGATGGGTCGAGTGGGGCGGTGTATTTGACGGAGAGGTCGTAGCGGGCGCGTTGGTAGACGATGTCGAAGATTTCCTGAAGCGGTACGGTGGCGTCGGGGTCGCCGAGTTGCAGCGGGATGGGGATGACCGGAAGTTTGTCGTTCAATGTCCAGGCATAGACTTCACACTTCGGGCGACGTTTTGCACGGCTGATGATGGCGTAGTAATCTCCGGGTGGTAGCGTTCCGACGACCGGCAGTCGCATGCCGCCTCGCAGCAGATCGAGTTCCACAAGATGCGTGGGGCTCGACAAAATCTCCTGACGCTTCATCATGTATTCATGTCGTCCATCACCCTTGCTGCGTTTGTTTGATGGAGACAGAAGTTCAATCACAGTGATCACGCACATGGTTTCCCGATCGCGAATGACCAGATAGGTTTCCTGCCGTTCGATCGGCATCGGCAGTTCGCATTCGGCTGTCATGCTGGCTGCTTGTGGCGACAGCAGTCCGACGGCTGGCCCCACATCACCGGGCCGAGCATCAACAGTCACAATCGCAACATCCGCGCGACGCATCGTTTCCGGTTCGCTGCCTACGGATTCAAGGTAGACGCGACGTTCGACGCGGACGAGGTATTTTGGTTCAATCGTGGGACTCAAACGATCGGATAACGCCGTCATAAGCCGCGTATAAAAATCTTCCCACTCCTGCGATTCCAGAAATGGGTCCATGCCAGGAAATGGGGATGGCATCGCAATGGCCTCGTCACAAACAAGCCGCGCAACAAACAGACCGGCGGCATCATAATCGCCGACTGCGCGGATGAGAACGGGCGAACTGGATTTTGCGATCCGGGGCTCACCGTTTGGACGAAACTCGCTACTTCGAAAGCGCGCTGCGAGCCCGTCCACGGTCTCAGTAACGAATCACTGAATCACCGAATCAACGCCAGCAGTTCCTCGGCCGATAGACGCCCCGTCGTATCCGTGCCTTCCAGCAGGCTGTCGGCGAGATCGCGCTTGGTCGCGTGCAGGTCGAGGATTTTTTCTTCGATCGTGCCACGTGTGATGAAACGGTAGATCGTGACTGGACGTTGCTGACCGAGACGATGGGCTCGGTCTGCGGCCTGGTCTTCCACGGCCGGATTCCACCAGGGGTCCATGTGCAGCACGTAGTCGGCAGCCGTCAGATTCAAACCAGTGCCACCCGCTTTCAGGCTGATCAGAAATACGTCGCCCTCGCCGTTTTGGAAGGCGTCGACACTTCGCTTGCGTTCCTTCATCGGCGTGGACCCATCCAGATACTGATACGCAATCTTTTTGCGATCCAGCTCCGCTCGCAGAATCGCCAGGTGATCCACGAACTGACTGAAGACCAATGCCTTATGTTTGTTCTCAAGCAGGTCATCAATCGTTTCTGAAAACGCCGTCAGCTTCGCGCCGGGCAGCCCGCAATCCGGAAGCAGCAGGCTCGGATGACAACACGCTCGCCGCAGCCGCATGATCTCGGCGAGGATCTTGAGATGTTGTGCCTTTCCGTCGGCCGCTTTGGCATCCGACAGAGCCTTCACCGCTCGATGGCGAGCGGCCTCATACAGCACAGCTTCTTCGTCCGGCAACGTGACCGGTACCGTGACTTCGATGCGCGGCGGCAGTTCGCTGAGCACCTGCGTCTTGGTGCGACGCAACAGAAACGGCTGCACCAGTCGCTTGAGTTGCTGACGCACGTCGCGGTTGTGATCACGTTCGATCGGCAACGCAAACTGCTGGTGATACTGTTCGATGGAGCCCAGCAGTCCCGGGTTGATGAATTGGAACAGATTCCAAAGTTCGCCGAGATGATTTTCGATGGGCGTGCCGGTCATGATCATTCGAAAATCTGCCGTCAGCGACATTGCCGCCTGAGAACGTTTCGTGGTCGTGTTCTTGATCGCCTGCGCTTCATCCAGAATCGCCGTGTGCCAATGGACGGACTGCAAACGCTCGGCTTCGGTGTGCAGCAATCCGTAGCTGGTGATGACCACATCGCGCGGGCCGAGCTCCGCAAAGAACGCATCACGGTCGCCCGCTCCGAACATCCGCGGCGTCAGCGTCGGGGCGAACTTATGCAGCTCCGCTTCCCAGTTGAAACACACTGACATCGGAGCAATGACGATTGCCGGACCGTCAGCACCGCGACGTAAAAGCATCGCGATCGCCTGTAAGGTTTTTCCCAGACCCATGTCGTCCGCAAGGCACGCACCGGCGCCCCAGTGAGCCAATCGGCTGAGCCATCGAAAGCCTTCGATTTGGTAATCTCGCAGTTCGGCGTTGAGCGTTGACGGCACCTCCGCGACGACGTCACCGGCCGCGCTGATGCGTTTGAGGCATGCTTTCCAGTGCTTGTCGGCTTTCAGCGTACACCATTCGTCAATGTCTATGAGAGCCGCCGCGCGGATTTGCGGAATCCGCAGCGAGTCGCCTTTTCGTTCGCCAAACGCAGCGAGGTCCGCGACTCGTTTTCTCAGTTGTTCGGTGAGTGCCAAAAAACGACCGTCGCTGAGCTGCACAAATCGGCTCGGACTGGCGGAGACGAAATCCATCAGCTTCAGCATGTCGAGCTTCATCAACTCATCGACGATCAACTCCCCGGACGCGGCGAACCAGTCATTTTCGCGTTCGATGCGAACCCGCAACTGCGGCTCCTTCACCGCACTGACGACTCTCAGCGACTGTCCCTGAGGCCAAAGCACCACGAGCTTTGCTTTCTCGTGCAGCGGCTCAATCTGCAGCAGCATTTCGAGTGCTTCGTCGGCAAAGGAGAATTCGAACGCTCTGATTGCGCCGTCGGATGCGTTTGCCAGCGACGGGCAGGCGGCAATGATCTCGCGGGCGAGCTTTGTTTCACGTTTCAGATCGCGACGCGTCGAGACGGATTCTCCCATAACTTCGGCGAAGACGTTTTCACCGCCTTGCCCCGGAGAAAAGTATGGCCCGCTGTCACCAAATGGCCGCACAAACAATTCGGCTCGCACACCCGCATGAAACGGCACCAGATGCAGATGCGGTTTCGTATCGGCGGTGACAGTTTTGACGCTGGTCTCCGCTTCGCTGCCCTTCAACGTGACGTCGGACTGGACGGCCAACAGCGCCGACAGCGATTTCGCCGTCGCGAGCACATCGGCTTCACCGCTTTTCGGCACATCCAGTGCGCCGTCGAGCACGCTGGCGAGTTTCATCTGATCCTTCGTGAATGTGACGAGGACGAGTCGATGAGCGCCGTCTTTGGTGACGATAACGTCGTTTTCGCCGATTGGCCTGGGATCAAGTTCCAGACGCAGCCCGGAGTCATGTCTGCGAATGACAAGTTGCGGACGTTTGGTGGCGATCTCGATTGGATGAGTTCGATTGTCCGGCGTGAAAATTAGTGGATGGCCCACCAATGCAAGCAATGCTGCGTCGTAGTCGAAGTTGTAGACGGTTTCTGTGTACTTGTAGTAGCCGGTTGAGACTTCGCTCGCCGTGATCGTTCGACAGACCGCGCGGTCCTGTTCTGTGAGGAAGGCGAATCCGGTTTTCGTATTGCCCGCATAGAGCCGTTCCAGCGCGACGGGGCGACCCTTGGTCCAGCTTCCTCCGGAAATTTTTTGAATCACCGGACGCACGGAAACATAGCTGTAATCCTTGGTACCCGGATCGACTTCCCAAATCATTCGCTCGTCGTAGTCTGACGATACTGCGGCGGATTTTGACACGATTGGTTTGCCGTCCGCGATCTGACGCAGCGATTCGAGTTTTCGCTTCCAAAGAGATTGTTGCTGAATCCATGTCAGCATTGGGAATGTGCCAAGTTCAGCATGCCGTGACCCGCAACGCGCATTGTTTTCCTGCGCGATGGAGCACGATAACGCTCCGTCTTCGCAAAGTGCCGCGATCCATTGCAGACCGAGATCGTCGTTGGCCACGGCATCCACTTGAAGAGCTTTGCCGAGAGTGATGATCGCTTCCGGAAGGAACCACTGTCGCACATGAGCGGCAATCGCTTTAACCAGCGGCCTGGCATTGGAAACGTTTACCGAAAGCCCCGCCATGAGCGAGGCTTTTGTTTTTGCAGACGGGGAATCTCCATAGGCGATTCCAAGTATGATGATATCGAGGATGCCGTGCATCGATTCGGGCCAGTCCTTAGCGGCGGCTGCACACATCGCTTTGAGCGCACCGCGCGAGGAAGCATCGTTCTTTCGCAGCACCAGCAGCAGATGCATCAACCCGGGCAGCAGCGGCAACACGACGTTTCGCTTGCCGGTCGCTTTTCGAAGGCCCGCAGCAAGTTCGGCAAACGCACTTTCAGCCACGTCATGCTGTCCCGTCAGGAACGCAAGAAATGCTGATGCCAGTGGGCTGTAATCGTTACTATCAGCGGCAAGTTTCCCAAGTGCCTCCAAATCGCCGCACGCCGCGAGTAAATTGACCCACCAAAATCCGATGTCGCCGGAAAGGTCATCGTGCCAGTCAACATACGCGTCGAATGCCTCGATCACCTCCGATGAACCTGCTGAGGTCAGGATGATTTCGGAAATCGCGGTCACCAGAATACCGCTTTGCAGTTCCGTCGGCGTTTGTCCAAAAATCTTTGTATTGAACGGCTTCAGCAACAGCAGTTCGCGTTCGTCTGGCTTCTCACTGGCGAGCGATGCCGATGCCGTTCTGAAGGCTGCAACATCGCCTCGATAAAACGCAATGCGTGCCTGGCGACGAGCGTCGGCAACGCCTGTATTGGGCTTACTATTGTAACCGTAACTGCGTGGAGCAGCGCTGTGGATTTCTCCGCGTGAGGCCTCAACGGCTTCTGCGATCCGTGTGAAGTCGCCCATTAGAACCGCTTGCTGGACAGCAAAATCCTGCCAAGGTCGTTCGATGCTGACGGTATGGCACGCCGATCCATCTCGATCGATCATGTTAACATCGTAGAGCACCTTGAGTTCTGCTTTGAGCTGCGACTGTGTCACCACGCCACTCTTGCTTTTCACTGTTGCCCATTCACATTTCTTCAACAACCCGATCAACGTGGCCATGCTGATCCGCGATTCACACATTGCGATGATCTGCAAACAGCGCTGCCCGAGCGAAGACAGCTTTTTGAATTGAAGGTGATAAACGGATTCAGACATGGAAGTTTTTGGAGTCCAGACCTCAAAAATGTTGACATCGCATCCGCTGTGGGAAGCATCCTGAGCATTCGGCTCGCCGTATGATTTCAGAATGACTGTGCCGTTGCCAGGGTGCGGGCACTGATTGTCGATTGATACCTCCGCCAGACGCATACCTTTTGTGGCTTCCCGCTTACCAACGGTCGATTTTTCCAAATGCTCCACGGTAAAACACACAAGTCGCAACGCCTGGCATCAAACTAAACCGCCTCACACGATCGCCTCACGACGTAGAGTGCATACTTTTTTCCCAGCCATTTTTCTGCCCACATGTCACGAGAATCGCAGGTATCGGCAAAAATATTTGAGGGCAAAAAGATGCCGCAACACCGGCGAACTGGAATAGGCAATCTCAGGCTCGTCGTATGATCGCCCACGGTCATGTCGAACTGGTCCGCAGGCACTGGGAAAGTGTCGCACTACCGGACGTTCTGCAATCCTGACGGACAACAGCTCAATGGTGGTATTTGCAGCTACCGAGCGCGGGATCGAATTTCCTAGCGTCGCTGGCGATATCGCTGTTGGGCACGTCGATAGTCGCCAGCTTTATTGTAAGAAGAGATGCTGGAGACGATCCCGCAGATGACGAATATCATGCCGAACAGCGGAAAGACAAAAACAACAGCCTGTCCTCGCCGCAAACGCAGATTCAGACAGGTCGGATCACGAGCGATGGCGCAGAATACTGTAGGCGGATCTGTCTCAGATCCGCAAGGGTTCACTTTGTTGATGAATGCAGAGAACACCAATCACAAGCGACGACATTGCGAACGGTTCTCTATCGATCTACACCGCTTTGGCGGATGTGGTTGCACACTTGTCGATCTGAGACAGATCGAGCTACGGTCAACACTCGCCTTGCAAAAGCGACGCCGGTAGACTTCCGCCAATCGATGATTTGCTGGAATCTCATGGGAGCTCTATCGTGTCCGTTCAAATCAAAAAGAAACGAGCGTCTATCTGAAATACGGTATCGATCTCGCGCTGCGGCTGGGCGTGCCGGACAAGCTCGACGATTCCACCGCCAAAGTCATCGGCCCGCTCAAAGACGTGGATATCTCTGACGTCAACGATCTGGTCCGTCGCATCGACAAGCTGGAAGGCATGGGAGAATCTGTTGTCGTCTATCCGGATGCCGAAGAATTCATCCAGCATCAGCTTTATCGTCAACGCATCAAATCGCTGGTCGATGAGATACGAAAAATCCCGCGAAACATCCCCTGCGCAAGACGTTGCTGAAGACAGAACTGTTGCCATATCAGATGGATGGCATTGCTTTCGCGTCGGGTGCCGGTCGTTCAATTCTCGCGGATGACATGGGGCTCGGCAAAACAATTCAGGGCGTGGGAGTTGCTGAGTTGCTGGCGCGGGAAGCTCAAATTGAACGAGTGCTCGTGATCTGCCCGACGTCGTTGAAATCACAATGGCGGAATGAGATTCATCGGTTCTCGGATCGCAAAGAACAACTAGTGATGGGGCGAGCTGAAGATCGCGCGGAGCAGTATCGGAATCCAACGTTTTTCACGATCTGCAACTATGAACAAGTCCTTCGCGACATCATGGTGATTGAATCGTCCAAATGGGATTTGATCATTCTTGACGAAGGTCAGCGAATCAAGAACTGGGAAGCACAGACGACTCGTATCGTCAAGAGTCTGAAGTCGCGGTTTGCACTCGTCTTGTCTGGAACGCCGATGGAAAATCGGCTGGATGAATTGTACTCCGTCGTACAGTTCGTCGACGGTCGACATCTTGGGCCAGGTTTCCGTTTCTTCAACAAGTATCGCATCACCGACGAAAAGGGCTACGTGCTGGGCTATCAGAAGCTCGATGAGCTTCGCGAGCAGCTCAAGCCGATCCTGCTGCGACGTACGCGGGATATGGTGATGAAGGATCTGCCGCCTCGGAATACTGAGATCATTCATATTCCGCCGACCGCCGACCGATGAGCAGCGGCAACTGCACACGGCTCACATGCAGATTGTGGCGTCGATTACTCGCAAATCGTTCATCAGCGAGATGGATCTGCTGCGTCTGCGACAGGCTCTGTTGATGTGCCGCATGACGGCCGACAGCACAAAGCTGGTGGATAAGCAGGGCCCTGGATTCTCCACGAAGTTGCAGACTCTGGATGAATTGTTTGAGCAACTCTTTGTCGATGGCGACCATAAGGCCGTGCTGTTTTCCGAATGGACCGGCATGCTGAATCTCATTGAGCCGTTGCTGAAGAAGCGCAAGGTTCCCTTCGTTCGTCTCGAGGGAAAAGTTCCGCAGAGTAAGCGGCAGCAGATCGTGAATGAGTTCCAGACGAATCCGAAGTGCAAAGTATTTTTATCAACCAACGCCGGAAGCACGGGGCTCAATCTTCAGGCGGCCGATACGATCATCAACGTCGACTTGCCGTGGAATCCCGCGGTGCTCGAACAACGCATCGCCCGCGCTCATCGCATGGGCCAGAAGCGGCCGGTGAATGTCTATATCCTCGTGACTCAGGAGACGCTGGAAGAGCAGTTTTTGACAACGCTGGGCCAGAAGAAAGAACTGGCCATGGCTGCATTGGACTATGAATCAGAGATCAGCGAGGTGAATCTGCAAAGCGGCATGGATGAACTGAAATCGCGGCTGGAAGTTTTGCTCGGCGCGATTCCGGAAGGGTATCTGGACGAAAGTCAGAAGCGTGATAAAGAAGCTGAAGCCGTTCGTCTGGTCGAACGTCGCGAAAAGATGGCCGACGCGGGCGGGCAGATGTTGACGGCTGCGTTTGGATTCCTGTCACAGATGCTGCCGGATACTGGTTCTGCACCGGCGACGGAGACAGTTGCCGCTCTGCGAGATCAACTCTCGGCGGCTGCGGAAACAGACGACAAAGGCCAGAAGTCGCTGAAGATCAACCTGCCGTCGGAAGAAGCGTTGTCTCAATTCGCCGAAGCACTGGCGAAGCTGATGTCGTTTCGTCAATGAGGCTTGATGGTCACAAGACAATCTTCGTCGTTGTCTTGTGTGACGATGCTCACAGGCAGCATCGTTTGCAGGATGTCGATGTGAGTCAGTGAATGTCGTGACAGCGGCAGAGTGCGGAATGAGCCGCCTCGCTGAGTCCCGGCTGATGCGGGTTGCGCCGCGCTCAAGCCGAGTGGCAGCAGGATCTGATCGGCAAGGTACTCACCCACGGGTGCCGAGTGTGTCAGATAGCGGCGAATCTGCTTCACAGCTTCGTCTGCCACATGTTCGGCCGATGCACCAACCCGACCGAATGCGGTGGCCAGCTCCGTCACATTTTCAAACTGAATCTCGGCCATCACAATGTTGCCGGGCCCCGACGACTCGACCGGTTCAATGGTGACATCCTGCTGCGGAAACGACAGCTTCTGCACGATCTTCTGTGCTTCACGTTCGGCGATGTTCAGCGGCAGATTGCTGATCAGAATCTTTGCCGACTTTGAAACAGTCGCACCACGCTCCAGCAGATCGAAACCCGTCAGGGATTTCGCCGGGGTGATCTTCACAACAAAGCGACCACCGCCGGCCGGAAAGAAACCATGCCGTTCCAGAGTGGCTTCAACATGGGCTCCCATGCGATTAACGACAGGCAGATAAGCGCGCTGCAGAAAATCCAACGGCGGAGCCCACTGGTTGTGAGTTCCGCCTTCAAGAATAATCTCGGAAGGCCCGCTGGCCGTCAGCAACGCAGGCAGAATCGTCTGCAGCACGAGCGTCGCACTTCCAGCCGTTCCGATGCTGAATTGATACTTCCCCGGGACGACCTGCTGAGGTTCAAACGTCAGTTCCGTCGACCCGAGTGCAGCTCCGGTGAGTACGCCATTGCAAATCTGCGCCGCCGCTTTCATCGCCGTCAGATGTTGACGCATCAGCCCCGGTTTGCTGCGACCGGCCCGAATTTGCTCAATCCGGACCGCCTTGCCCGTCACCACCGCAAGTCCTGCAGCCGACCGCAGAATCTGCCCGCCGCCTTCGCCTTGAGAGCCGTCGATGGTGATAAGTTGTGGGTTGGTCATAGGTGTGTTGATCTTTGCGTCTTCTATATTGTGAAGGACGGTTGCGGCGTCGGGTGGGGAATTTTAATCATCCGCCTGATCCCCGTCCTTAATCACAAACCGAGCCTTCAGCCTGGCGACTTCCGTTGCGAGCCCGGCCAACTTTACTGACCGCAGGACTTCGTTGAAATCCTTGTACGCGGCGGGAGCTTCATCTTTGGGATACTGGCGGCAGTTGCTCAGAATATCATGCTCGTCGAACGACTGATCGATCGAACGCTGATCGAGTTCTCGAATGGCGCGACGGCGACCGAGTGCTCGCCCGGCGCCATGGTTTACACTGTAGCAGCTGATCGATGCGCCTTCGTCCGCCACCATGACGCTCGATCCGGCCTGAGGATTTCCTGGCAGCAGAATCGGATGTCCGGTGCTTTCGTACCGAGTTCCCTTCAACGCATGATGCCCGGCCGGAAACGCGCGTGTCGCTCCTTTGCGATGGACCCACGCGATGTTGTTGTTCACAACTTCCTTCCGAGCAATGTTGTGACTGATGAAGTACACCAGGTGGCCGGTTGTTCCGGGAATGATTTCCTGAAACGCTTCCAGCACCAGTGAATTGATCAGCATATGGTTGACGGTGGCGAAGTTCGCTCCCAGCGCCATGTCGTCCAGATAAGCATCGGCTTCGGCAGTTCCCAGCGGCGCGTAAACGAGTTCTCGATCGTTACCGGGCAGAGGAATGTCCCAGCGAGCAAACTTGGCCTGCAACGATTTGAACTGGCCGTCGGCCAGGTTATGCCCGATGCCTCGCGAACCACAATGCGAAAGAAATGCCACGTGGCCGTCCTGCATTCCGAAGACGTCAGCCGCCTTGCGAGCTCGCTCGTTGTCTTCAACCTGCACGACCTCACATTCACCGAAGTGATTACCTCCGCCGTACGATCCCAGCTGCTTCATCTTGCCGGGAAATTTGTGACGGAAGATCCCAATCTGCATATGCCGATCCAGTCGTTCGCCTAGAGCATCACGAGTGTCGTCATGGCCCATATGAAACGAGTCCTCACAACACTCGGCCCATTCCGGGGGAATTCCGAGCTGCGTGCAGACGGATTCCGATGCGCCTTCGAGCATAATCTGACGGCCAGGCGATTCACCGACTCGTCGCGATTTTGGAGCATTCTGCTGGCCTCGTCCGGCTCCAGTTGGAGTTCGTTCACAAATCGCCTGAATCAGTGCACGTCGTACGCGTCGATCGTTGATTTCATCGGCCGGTACGCTGAGCTGCAAAAGGCTCATTGAACATTTGATGTCGACACCGACTGGCCCGGGATAGATGTGTGTTGGAGAAACCATCACACAGCCCACGGGAGCTCCGTAACCGCAGTGAGCGTCAGGGTTCAGCACAAGATCGGTGACTCCCGGCGCGAGGCGTGAATTCACGGCCTGCTTCAGGCAGCTTTCGTCGAACGTGCTTCGGATGGCTTCGGTACCGATGACTGTGATCGGTTTTGTGTTCGAATCGGTAGTTGGCAAAATCGCGGTCGCTTCGCCGGTGCTGATGAGTTCGTAAGGCATGCTGTTCTTTCTAAAAGGCGAGCGGCAGGGCGTGAGCCCTCGATGTGGTTTTTATCTTGTGAGAGTCGTAAACGCAGATCAACCACAGACGGGAATCGCGATGCCAACGACATTGGTCATTGGTGCCTGGTCATTGAATAACACGGAGGGCTGACACCCAGCCGCTCGCTTATGAGGGAGCATGTCATTCGGCGACGAGAGATATCGAGAGTTCTCCGCTTTCGCGGGGCGGGATTCGGACCCGCTGGGTGCCAATGTATTCCCGATGGCATTCGCTGAATGATGCTCGCTGGAAAAAAACACAAAGTTCGACAAGGGTTTGCTGTGACGTTGTCAAGGTTGGATTGTAGTCACAACAGCATTCGAACTTTGTGGTTTCCGTGTTCGATTTGAGATTTCAAATTTGAGATCTCAAATTCGAACAAGCCACGACAAGGGATTCGTGAGACATCGTTTGCTCTACCAGGCTGAGCTACGAAGTGCTTTCGCACTCCGGCGAGATTTGAACCCGCGACCTAACGGTTAAATGTAGTCCCACTGGCATTCGTGGATTGTTTTAAGAGTTGACAGTGTTCAGTTTCAGTGTTCAGTAGCGGCAGAGATTAGTACCTGCGATTTCTGAACACTGAAAACTGAACACTGAAAACCCTGCGACTCGTCAGATTCGCAGCTGAGAGATCTCATTCACCCAGTGATTCTCGCTGAAGCGTCCGCCTGCGACGTCTGCAATCAGCTGGAACACGTGGTCACTGAAGCCTCCGACGTTGATGATGTCTGACGACTCCTTCCCCTGGGTGGTCCCATAAGGCTGAATGTCGATGCAGATCATCTTCGCCTGTGGATTTCGCTGCTTAAACGCCATCCACTGCGTCATCGTTTCCGTGGCCTTTCCGGCGTAGACCGCATGGCGAACCGAATCAATCCACGATTCGTTGTCCGAAACGTAAATGATCAGATCACCCTTTGCCTTCTTCGCATTCAGATGAGCCAGCGGCGCACTGCAATTGGTTCCTCCGGATGGCAACGTCATCAGCTTTTCAGCATTTGTCATAACCGAATCACGAGGATTCAATTGGCATGGTGTAACGTTGTCACTGAATGGAACGACAACAGTTTGCGGATTGTTCCGCATCACCGCCGCTGCGACCAGAGCCGCAATGTCGATGCATTTCGCAGCCGTTGTTGAGCCCGCTCGGTGTCCTGTCACAGGCGACTGCATTGACCCGGAAATATCCGGGAACACATACACCTGCCCGTTAATCTGAGGCACATTGCGGATGGCGATTTCCATCGCATCCTGCAAAGCATCTCGGATTGGCCGAGGAACATCATCTGAGATGCTCATCCATGCGGTCAGCAGTTGGTATGGGAAGACCTTCGCCTTCTCAATCAGGTTCGCGTTCCGCAGTCGATTTGCAACAATTCCGATCAGATCCTGATCCTCGAACACACCCTGACGCACAAACGTGTTCAGGTTCATTCGAGTCATCGTCCATGATGCGTTGCGAGCAATCTGCTGCCAGTGCTTCTTCGTCAGAGGAAGAGTTGTCAGCATTTGGAATGGAACATCCGGTGCCGCCACCTCGCCAGCGTTCGTGTTCTGCTTAAACGCTTCGTACTGCTTTACGATCTCAGGCAGTGCTTCTTCATTGAAGGCGCGTCCGATCAGTTAAGCATACAGAGCTTCTCGCGAAGCCGACTTCGGCTTTGGATGAACCATCTTGATCACATCCGCCAGAGACGGATCATTTCCGACCGACCCAGCGAAGAGCTGTTCGTCAGTGCGAGCCTCCAGCCACTGCAGAATCAGACGCTTCGGAAGAGTACCCAGACTCTTTCGGCCGACGCATAGAACGTCTGATTCAGACAGCCAGTCGCCGCGTACTGAGCCAGCTTATGCTGGTCGCTGAAGCTATAGGCTGTTCCACCAGCTTCATTTTGAACGTCGGCCGTTGGAGCCAGCAGTCCGACGAGAGACTTAAAGAGTGACTTGCTTGCCATGATGTTTTTCCTTTGCAACGAATGTTTGCAGGTTGTGTTGTTGATGGAGAAACAGACAAAGCAGTCAGCGTGCCGGTTCAGAAAATATTCAATCCTGTTTTGCTAAGTGCCTTATTGCGTTCATGTTACGAGAGATCGTGCTTCTGGCCATCCTTTTTGGAACAGTGTAATCACGATCTTTTTATAGTGTGCTTTATGTTTTAGGATACACTTGCAGAGATGAGTTCGGACTGAGTCAGAATTCAGCAGGCCCATGCCACGCTCGAACCAAATGCCAGCGCTGTGATAAACAGGAGACCATGATGACAAAGCCCGTTCATCTCATCGGATTGCTCGGCAGCCAGCTGGATTCCGGACGTGCGAAGGATCGCTGGTCTCGATGGCGACCGACCGTTGCTGCCTGCCAGCACGGATCAACCTGTGGACCTTTCGTCTTCCGGGACTGGCCGAGCGGCGCGAAGATCTGGAACCAAACCTGGACTTCGAACTTCAGCAGCTCTGTGATGCTACCGGACGCCGCATCAGCATGACTCGCGAAGCTCGCACCTTTTTTTTGAAGTGGGCGAAATCATCAGACGCTCGCTGGTCAGCCAACTTTCGCGATCTGAACGCGGCAGTGGTTCGAATGGCGACTCTGGCAAACGCCGGTCGGATCTGCGAAGCCGACGTGACGTCGGAAATCGCACGAATGAAGGAGAGCTGGTCGTCCACGGAAGGCCGGTCGTGCGACCATCTCAAACTGGTGATGGCACCCGAGCGGATTGCCGAACTGGATGTCTTCGATCAGGTTCAGCTGGCAGCCGTCATCGGAATCTGCCGTGAATGCCGGTCGATATCAGACGCCGGTCGGCAACTGTTTTCTGTGTCGCGACTTTCAAAGAATTCCACAAACGATGCCGACCGTCTGCGAAAGTATCTCGCGAGATTCGGACTGAATTGGAGCGACATCGCCAGCCCATCGTCCGTTTGAGAGTTCGTGGCGGCAGCGTGACGCATGCAGGTTGTCACGTTGCCGCTCTGCGAACCAGATCCAGGCCGATCATTAACTGAAGAAACATCACGGCGCCCATCTGATGGCATCACCGTGATGCATTAGTTGACGTGACTCGGGCTCAGGCCGAAGCGGCTTCTTTGCCTTCCAGACATTTATCAATCTGGCGGACGGCCTGACGGAGTCGCTGACTGTTTTCGACGATCGCCAGCCGCAGAAAGCCTTCACCTTCAGGACCGAAGCCTCGACCAGGACTGACAGCAACGCCGCCTTCATTCAGCAGCTTCATGGCGAATTCGATGGACCCCATGCTCTTCCATGCGTCCGGCATCGGTGACCAGACAAACATACCGGCTTTGGGAACAATCGGATTCCAGCCAATGCGCCGCAAACCTTCGCATAGGGCATCGCGGCGGAGCTGATATTCGGCCGCCATCGTAGTGATCGCATCATCACAATGTCGCATCGCCACAATCGCAGCAATCTGAATTGGAGCAAAGATTCCGTAGTCGTAATAGCCTTTGATCGTGGCGAGAGCGCGCACCATTTCGCGATTGCCACAACAGAAGCCGATACGCCAGCCGGCCATGCTGTAGCTCTTGCTCATGGAAGTTAGTTCGACGCCCACATCAATCGCGCCGGGAGTCGCCAGAAAACTAGGAGCCTTGTAGCCGTCGAAACAAACGTCGGCGTATGCAAAGTCGCTGATGACAAGGAAGTTGTGCTTCTTGGCGAGACGCACAAGTTCTACAAAGAAGTCCTGCTCAATCACGGTCGACGAAGGATTGTGCGGGAAGTTGACAACCACAACCTTTGGCTTTGGAACCAGATGCTCGCAGGTGTAAGCGATGTTGCGCAGAAACTTTTCCGGATCGCGAACATCGAGGGCGATCACATTGCCGGACGCCAGCATCACGGAGTATACGTGAATTGGAAACGATGGTGCTGGAACAATCGCGGTGTCGCCGGGCCCCATCAGAGCCAGGCACATATGGCTGAAGCCTTCCTTGGAGCCAAGGCAGGCGAGAACTTCATCATTCGGATCCAGCCGAACGCCGTATCGCTTCAGATAGCGGGCGGAGACTTCCTTACGAAGATTTCCGATGCCGTTTGATACCGAGTAGCGGTGGTTGCGAGGATCGGCCAGTGCTTCTTCGATCTTGGTCACGATCATCGGATCTGGCGGATCGGTCGGATTGCCCATGCCGAGGTCGATCACGTCCACTCCGGCGACTCGAAGTTGGTACTTTCGCTTGTTGATCGTGCCAAACAGGTACGGCGGCAAGCGACGGACTCGGTCTGCCACGGGAATTGTGAACGGGTTGTCTTCGAAGAGGACTTCTGATTCGCTGCGCATTGTTGATTTCCGAGGATCGATCCGCCGACACCGCCCGGTGCGTGTGAGTGATTCCGGCCGACCGTTGAATTGAGGGGTTCAGGAGATTCTAGATACACAGTCGCTTCACGGCGATGGCAGGTTTCACGAAGTTTTTCTCCCTCAATTCCTGAGAATTTTCGTCTGGGTGGAGGCCCAAAATCCTGCTACCAAAAGACAAACAGCCCGGCATTCACGAGGAATGCGGGCTGTTTGTCCCGAAACAGGAGTCGAAGTTGAAAGCAGAAAGCCAAAGGCCGAGCGATAAATTTGGCGGCATTTTGCTTTCGGCTTGATGTTCGATTCAGAGCTGAGTGAGAAAACTCAGGATCTGACTCGGGTTCCGAAAAGCCTCTTAAAAATCCACGGCGCACGCCAGAGGGCGGTTGCCCCGTGATTGCGAACTCATCATTGCGAACTCAGTTGCAAAGACATGACGACCAGCGAAATTCGTTGGAAAGACACTGGTCAGGTTTCACATCTCTCAGCACGAGCAGATCTCAACACGATCAGCCGTGGCTTAGTAAGGGCCGTTGCCACCTGATCCGCCACCGTATCCGCCACCGTTGCCTTTTTCACCCTGAGCCGGGCTGTTGCAGGTGATGTCGCAGCTGTTATCGCAGTCGTCCTGGAAGTCCAAGTTCGTGCTGCCGACAACTTCGCCCTTCTTGCCGCTTCCA